>DAHUYE010000089.1 GCA_027315345.1 Actinomycetota bacterium | reverse complement strand
CTAGCCGGAACTTGATCCTCAAAGCCCAGCAGGTTGAGGCAAGTTTCAAGCTATGGGGCCGGCCAGCAGAGCGGACGGACCGCTAACAGCGGAAGTGGAGTTGGTCGTTCGAACACGACGGGAGGTGGAAGCCCTCAAGTCCTGGCCGCGGGGAGCAACGGCGCGCGCCAGGCCAGAACTCGGGAGGAAAGATGGGGGCGACGCTCTGACGTCGGAAGCTGTCAGGCGGCCAAGCCTGATCGTTTGAGGAGGGTGGTCAGTTCGCGGTCGTAGGAACGCCAGGCGGCGGCCAGTGGTCTGGGCGCTCGCCGCGTCGGACGACTCAAAGCATCCAGCTCGGTCAGGGTTGGCGTCACCACCCGGACCACGAGGCGGGTGAAGAAGGTGGCGACTCGGCGCCCATAGGCGGTGACTTGGTAGCGCTGGGAGCCCGGGATGCGCTCGATGAGTCCCTTGAGGCGGAGGCGGCGTAGGTCGTAAGTGGCCTGCGCGGAGCTGTATTCGGCGTCGAGCAGGCCCGACATCGTTTCCCGCAGGGCGCGGTTGGTCAGTCCCTCCCAGCAGGTGGAGAACGACGACAGCGCCCCGAACAGAGCCGTCACCCGAGGGTCCCCGAGGCGCAGGCCAGGTGCCCGCTGGGTTCCGTGGTGGCTGGGAAAGACGATGTCTTCGAGCACCGAGGCGTCGGGCAGGCCAGCCTCGCCCTCACCCAGCGCCGCCGCGAAGCGGGCGTTGATGGCCGAGCCGGCCCGGCGTAGGGCCCGCCAGTTATCCGCGTTGAGCGTCTTTTTCACCCCGACGTCGTTGGCGTTGTTGAACGTGGTTTCCACCCGCAGGGCGCGGCCCTCCTTGAAGTAGGCCTTGGCCTTGGAGGAGCGGTAGTGGATCTGGATGGTGGGCGACACGCCCCGGGTGATGACCTCGGTGGAGAACCGGCCCGGAGTGGGGCGTGGTCCCCGGGTGACGACCTGGCGGTCAAAGACGATGCGAATCCGATCGGGCCGGCCGAGGTCGAGGTGGTCGCGGATGGCGGCTTCGAAGAGGGCCCGGCCGGCGGCGGGACGGTCGAACACGGCGGTGTCGGAGATCTCCAGCTGTCGGACGGAGAAGGCCCAGTCGATGCCTCGGGCCCGATCGGCGGGGATCAGGGGTGAGGGCAGAGTTGGCAGCCAACGCCCGATGAGGCCTTGTAGGTGCCCGGCGCCGAGCCGGGCGGTGATCCGATGGGCGACGCCCGGATCGTCCACCCGCCACAGCCCGTTGTCCAAAGCGGAGAAGCCGACGCCGGCCTTGGCCAGCTGGGCCTTGGCCCACTCATGTCCGTTGGCTCCGATCCAGGCTGGATAAGGGGCATAGGGGCAGAGCTTGATGAAGAAGGGGCCCCAGTTGTCGTCCCAGCCGTAGAAATACCAGTGGTCGGGGACCCGGGACTGGCGGGAGAAGACGAAGTGGGGATGACGGGGGGTCGAGTGTGGGTTGGTCGGGTCCTTGTAACCGGCCCAGGCCTCCGTGCGCTCCTGGGCCTTGCCCACCAGCACCACCCCAGCCCGACCCTCCGCCGCGGCGGCCAGTTGGAAGGGCCGTGCGATGTCCTCCTTCACCTGGCCCTTTCTGAAGCGCACCACCGGCACTCCGCTGCGGGCCAGGAAGTCCTCGAAGTCGGCGATCATCCTGCGGTGATTGGCATCCAGAAGCGCCGGGGAAGGAATGGTCCCCGCCGGGGTACGCAGGCGGGCCCGGTTTAGGAGGAAGGCCACCAGGCCCCCCTCGTGGACCAGGGCGGGGATGTAGGCGCCGATCCCGATGCGGTCAGCAGAGGTGATCCGCAGGCTCACGTTCTCGGCCAATACTCTGGCCACCGTTCCCATCTCGGCCTCCCATCAAGTCATTGGTGTGGTTTGACAAGAGGACGATAAAGGGGCCGGCGTCGGGGAGGGCCAGCGGCTCTCCCCGATGCCGTCTGTGGTCACCTACGCAGGATGATGAAGGGGCACAGGGCCGGCTTGGCCGGCCCGACAGCCGACTCATTCAGCACCGAGTGGCGGCCTTTCCGAGCGAGGCTCAGACTCCCGCCGTCAGCTCATCCAAGCGCGCCGCTGGGGGCTCGGCGGTCTGAGGCTCGCTCGCTAAGACTCGTACACCACCAATACGACGTCCCGACATCATCTGAGTAGCGCTGCGACACCCTCCATCGCTACAGCCGCCTCCCGGTCGGCCACGTCGAGGAAGTGGGCATAGGTGCGCAAGGTCAGGTTCGGATCGACATGGCCCAGCCGTCCGGCAATGGTCCGGATCCCTACCCCCTTCCCGGCCAACGCCGTGGCGGCGAAGTGCCGTAGCGACTGGAGGGTGATGTGCTCCAGACCGATCCGGCCCCGCAGGCTAATGAAGGCCGACGTCATCCGGTTGGGCCGGTAGGGCTCCGAGCCGTCCAGCTCCTGGGACCAGATGTAGGCATGGGGATCCAGTTCGACGTGGGACCTGGTCGCCCGATCCTCCACCCGCCGGCGCTGGTCCTCCAGGACCCCTTTGGTGACCGGATCTAGGGCGAGCCTCCGGGCAGCGTGGGTCTTGGTGTCCTTGATGAACACGATGCCGTCGGTGTCCGAGGCCGAGCGCAGGACCGTCAAAGTGGAGGCCTCGAAGTCGATGTCCTCCCACCGGAGCGCACCGAGCTCACCCCGGCGAAGGCCCGTGGTAGCGGCCACGTGCAGGAGGGAAGCCAGATCGGGGTTGATGGCTCGAGCCTCCTCCAGCAGTCGGCGCACCTCGTCCACCGTGGGCACCTTCACCTCCGGCACCCGGGACGATGGCGGGGTGGCCCGGACCATCGGCGTCTGGTCCAGCCATCCCCACCGGACCGCCTGCCGTAGCGATGCCGACAGGATGGCGTGGGACTTGCGGATGGTCGTCGGCTTGCGGCCCTTCTCGGCCAGGGCGGCGTAGAAGGCGTCGATGTCGGCGCCAGTGAGGCGGTCGATGTTCTGATGCCCCAAAGCGGGGACGATGGTCGAGTTGATGGCCGACCGGTAGCGCTCGAGGGTCCCCGGCGCCCGCCCCTGGGCCTTGAGGTGCTTCATCCACCGCTCCAGCAACTCCTCGAGGGTGTGGCGCTCGGTGTGCTGGTGCTGTCCCTTCCCAACCTCGGTCACCAACTGGGCCAGCGCCATCTGGGCGTCGCGCTTGCCGCCCTGGACCGTGCGGCTCACGTACCGGTACTTCCCGGTGGCCCGGTCCTTCCCGAGGGAGACCCTCAGCTGCCAGCTGTCCGTGCTCCGCTTGCGGATGCTCCCCTGCACCGTCTCAGGCCTCCCCGGGCGATTCTCCTATGGACAGAGGAGAGTCGTTATGGACAATTATGGCCTAGGGCTGTGACAGGTCAAGTCCGTCGGATCCCGGAAACATGCTCTGGCCTGGGCGGAGGGGGTGGGATTTGAACCCACGGGGCTATTAACCCAAAGCTTTTCAAGAGCTTCGCATTCGGCCGCTCTGCCACCCCTCCAGGGAGGGCCAGAGTACCGGCCGGCTCAGCCGTCGTCCGGATCGTCCGGGCCGGAGTGGGGCCGGCGCCACAGCGGGGGATCGGCTTTGGAACGGCGGGCCCGATTGTGGGTGCCGCAGGCCAACCGGCCGTTCTCCTGGGTGGTGGGCCCGTCCTCGGAGTAGGGCTGGATGTGATCGGCCTGGCATCGCCAGGCCGGGGCGTAGCAGTACGGGTGTGTGCAGCCCTCGTGATCCCGGATCTCAATCGCCCGCCGGGTGGCCCCGGTGAACAGCCTGACCCGGTGGGACACCTCGATCCGGTTCTTGGGGCTGAACACCGCCCGTTCTATGTAGGCCTTGTCCAGCCAGGGCAGCAGTGAGCCCGGGCTCAGGACCGTGCCGCCGGCCAACTCACAGATCCGGCCGTGGAGGGTTTCGTAGCCCACCAGCACGGTGAACAGTGGCGCCGGTCGTACTCCGCCGGCCGGGGCCGTCCCGGATCGGGTGGCCATCTCGACCAGGGCGTCGGCCCGGCGCTGGGCGGCGGTCCGGCCCAGTTCGGTGATCAGAGGGTCGCGCCCGAGCCGCTCCTTGGCCCGGGCCCAATCGGTTTCGAAAAGGATCCGCTCGATGCGCTCCAGTTCGGTGGCCACGATGGCCCCGGAGATGGGATCGAGTGTCATGCGGCCCAGGTACATGTCGTTGACCGACTTGACCAGGTAGGCGTCGCGCCGGTCCCGCTTGGCCTGGGCGGAGGCGTCGGCGCCATCCTCATCGGCCAGGCCCTCCCAGTAGGCGACCACCTTGGAGAAGGACTCGTACTTGAGGGTCCTGGCCTTATCGATCAGGACCTCCTCGTCCCGTTCCATGGCGCAGGCCGTTCCCCGCCGGTAGACGCCGGCCAACCGGGAGACGTGGGAGGAGTTGATCTCCCCACTGACCCAAGCGGCCGCGGTGAGCTTCAGCTCCCGCAGGGTGGCGCCGATCCACACCCGCCGCCGCGCCTCACCTATGGGCAGGCGGGCCTCGGTGGCCAACCAGGCGCCGGCGCTCAGGGCGCCGCTGTCGGGCCAGTCCCCCCAGTCCCGGAAGGTCCCGGCGGCCCGGGCGTAGATGGCGTCCAGCCGGGAGAAAGCCTTGGCCAGAGTCCCCATCGAGGCCATGTTGGCCAGGGAGCGGGCCGGCAGGTCAGCCAGGTCATCGAGGAGCGCCTCGAGGCGCTCGAACACGTCGGCGTCGGGGCCGGCGTCGGGGCCGGCGTCGGGGCTGGCGTCGGGGCCGGCGTCGGGGCCGGCGGTGTCCTCAGCGACTATGCCCTGCTCCTCGATCAGCAATTCGAACCCCCTAAGTTCGATTCGAACATTTGTTCGATAGTTTACACTATAGTACCGACAGCCGGACGCCGAAAATGGCAGAAAAGCCTGGAAAAGCTGGAAAAGCTGGAAAAGCTGAGGGTCAGTCCCGGACCTGGGCCCGCAGCGCCTCGACCCACTCCTCGGCCGCCCGCCAGGCCTGGCTGACGTCCCTCCGACCCGCCTCGTAATGGGCCCCGGCGGCGGGGTAGGAACCCATGAAACGGAGCTCGGCCAGGCCGGCGTGGAGGCTGCGCAGGCAGTCGGCCACCACCTCATCGGCCACGTGGCCGTCCAGGTCGATGATGAAGCAGTAGTCCCCCAGGCCCTTCTTGGTGGGTCGGGACTCCAGCTTGGACAGCTGGATCCCCCGAGCGGAGAAGTTGCCCAGGATTGACTGCAGGCTCCCCGGTACATCGGCCCGCTGGAAGCAGGCGATGCTGGTGCGGTCATGACCGGTGGGCGCCGGTATCCCCTCCCGGGCCACGGCCACGAAGCGGGTCGAGTTATCGGGGTGGTCCTCCACATCGGCCACCATCACCTCCAGGCCGTAGAGCTCGGCGGCCAGCGAGGTGCTGATGGCGGCGGTGGCCTCGGGGCCGTCCTCGGCCAGCCGGCGGGCGGCCTCGGCGTTGGAGTGGGCCGGGATCACCTCGGCGCCGGGGAGCTTGGCGGCCAGGAAGGCACGGCACTGGGCCTCGGCGAAGGGGAAGGCCATCACCCGCCGGACCGCCTCCAGCTCCAGGCCGGCCGGGCCCAACAGCTGCATGTGGATGGGGATGACCACCTCCCGCTGGATGAGAAGGCGGTGCTGGAAGACCAAGGCGTCCAGGGTGGCGGTCACCGCCCCCTCGATGGCGTTCTCGATCGGAACGAAGCCCAGGTCCAGCTCCCCGCCCTCGGTGGCGGCCAGCACGTCGCCCACCGAGGCCATCGACACCAGCTCGGCCGAGGCCACCAGGTCGGCCTGGCCCATGAGCGCCTCTTCGGTGAAGGTGCCGGGCGGGCCCAGGTAGCCGACCGTCCGGACGGGGGCGGCCGCACTCACATCGGGCAGGATAGTTAGGAGCATGGACGAAGCCACCCTGCGGGGCCTATTCGAAGACGTCGCCGCCGGCCGGGTCCCGGCGGATGAGGCGGCAGGGAGACTGCGACGGTTGCCCTTCGCCGATCTCGGCTTCGCCAAGGTCGACCATCACCGTCACCTGCGCCAGGGCCGGCCCGAGGCCGTCTACGGACCGGGGAAGACCCCGGCCCAGGCCGCCGCCATCGTGGCCGAGCTGCTGGGCGATCCCAGCGGTGGACCGGTGCTGCTGACCCGGGCCGACCCCGAACAGGTCGAGGCCGCCCTGGCCGCCAATCCCGGCGGCACCGTCACCCCCACCGAACCGGCCCGGCTGAAGACGCTGGCCTGGCGGCCCAACCCGCCCCGTCCCGAGCGGGTGGTGGTGGTCACGGCGGGCACCGCCGATCTCCCGGTCGCGGCCGAGGCCCATGCCACCCTGGCCGCCTACGGCTTCGTCCCCTGCCTGCTGGCCGACTGCGGGGTGGCCGGGCTGCACCGGCTGCTCGGCTCGGTCGATGTCCTCCAGGCCGCCCAGGGCGTGATCGTGGTGGCCGGCATGGAAGGGGCGCTGGCCTCCATAGTCGGCGGCCTGACCGGGGCCCCGGTGGTGGCCGTACCCACCAGCGTCGGCTACGGCGCCGCCCTGGAGGGGGTCACCGCCCTGCTGGCCATGCTGTCGTCCTGCGCCGCCGGGCTGGCCGTGGTCGGGATCGACAACGGCTTCGGCGCCGCCAGCGCCCTCGGCCGCATGCTCGACGCGGCGCGACCTCTCCCGGCCCCCGACGCCCCGACCGACGCCCCGACCGACGCCCCGAGCGGCGCCCCGAGCGGCGCCCCGACCGTCCCGGCGTGAGCCGAATCGCCTGGTTCCACTGCTTCTCCGGCATCGCCGGGGACATGGCCCTGGGCTCGCTCATCGATGCCGGCGCCGACCTGGACGCGGTACGGGCCCTGCTCGAGACGATCCCCATGGGCGACTGGTCGGTGACGGCCGAAGCCGTCCAGCGGGGTGGGATAGCGGCCACCCATGTGGTCGTCCACGCCCCCGAGGACGGGGTAGTGCGCACCTACGCCAACATCGTCGGCCTGATCGAGGCCGCCGCCCTGCCGGAGCGGGTCCGGGCCCGGGCCCTGGCCACCTTCGCCGGCCTGGCCGAGGTCGAGGGCCGCCTCCACCACCGGAACACCGCCCAGGTCCACTTCCACGAGGTGGGCGGGATCGACGCCATCGTGGACATCGTCGGCACCTGTGCCGCCCTGGAGATCCTCGGCGTGGACCGGGTCGAGACCAGCGCCATCGCCACCGGGACGGGCATGGTCCGCTCCGCCCACGGCATGCTGCCCAACCCGTCCCCGGCGGCGGTGGAGCTGCTGGCCGAGGTCCCCGTCTACGGGCGCGACGTCACGATCGAGTTGACCACGCCCACCGGGGCCGCCCTGGTGACCGCCCTGGCCAGCGCCCACGGTCCCCTGCCGCCCATGACGGTCACCTCGACCGGCTACGGGGCCGGCTCCCGGGAGTTGGAGGAGTTGCCCAACTGCACCCAGGTCGTCATCGGGGAGGCCCTGATCCGGCCGGCGTCCAGTCCGGCCGGCCACCATGACCGGCTCGCCCCCCGCCCCGACGGAGACGACGAAGGGCATCCCTCCGGCCTCGCCCCCCTCGACGGCCAGCCCGTCTACCTGCTGGAGACCAACGTCGACGACGCCACCGGGGAAACGCTGGCCCACACCATCGAAGCCCTGCTCCGGGCCGGGGCGCATGACGCCTGGGTGACCGGCGCGGTCATGAAGAAGGGCCGGCCCGGACACATCGTCTCCGCCCTGGCCGACGTGGCCCTGGCCGGCCAGGTGCGGGCGGTCATGCGTTCGGAGACGGGCAGCCTCGGGGTCCGCGGCTCGATCCTCTCCCGCTGGCCGGCCGGCCGGGACACCGAAACCGTCGAGGTGGAAGGTCACCCGGTGCGGATCAAGGTGTCTCCGGGGCGGGCCAAGGCCGAACACGACGATGTGGCCGCCATAGCCGTACTGCACAACCTGCCGGCCCGGGAGGTGGCCCGGCGGGCGGAGACGGAATGGTGGTCCCGCCAGCCGCCCGGTCCGGCGCCGACTCCGACGCCGGCGCCGGAGTCCGACCCGGCCTGAGCGCCGGTGCCCTCAGAGATTCAGCCCATCGGCTCCTCGGGCCGGCGCTCCAGGCCGTTGAGGGCCCGGATGACATCGCTGGGCAGACCCCGGATCATGTCCTGGAGGATGCCCCGGACGTGGGCGGCCTGGTCGGCCACGATGCCGAGGACCTGGTCCCGTTGCTCATCGGTCATCTGGGCCCATGACTCCCGCAGGGCGTAGGCGCCCATCTGGATGGCGCTGACCGAGTTGAGCAGCCCGTGGGCGATGACGGCCATGGCCGCATCGGACTCATCGGCATCCCAGGCCTGCCCTCCGGCCGGGAACTCAGCGCCTCCGCCGGCCGGATTCACCCGTCACTCCCCTGGGGCGGGGTCCGGCTGCAGAAGTCGTCGGGCGGGGGAAGCGTCATCGAAGTCGAGGCCCTTTACGAGGTGGACGATCGTGCCGCGTTCAGGTTCGGAACTGAACCGCACCGTATCCATGAGAGCGCGCATGAGCGCGATGCCACGACCACTTTCATCGTCGGTCCGAATCTCGTTCCCGGAAAGACTCTCGTAGTCGAAGCCCCTCCCAACGTCGACCACCCGGATTTCACACGTCCGGCCTCCCACCGAGACTACGACGTCATAGGCATCTCCATTACCAGCGTGATCCAGGACATTGGCGCAGGCCTCGGTCACGGCCAGCTCGACGTCGTCCCGGATGTTTCCGACCACCCCCACCTCCACCAGGGCGTCCCGGGTCAGGTGGCGGACCACCGGGATGCTGACCCGGTCCCGCGGCAGTTGGAGAGTCAGGTTGATCCGGAACTCGTCCCGCTCGAGCAACTCAGGCATGAGGGGCTTATCTCCCGCTTGACGCCGGGATAGTCAACCAAGGCTCAAACCAGCAGTTTCACAGCCACGGCAACTCCTCCGATGACGATCACGCCCCTCAGTACCGCCGCCGGGAGGCGCCGGCCGACCCTGGCCCCCAACTGCCCTCCGGCAATACTCCCCGCCGCCAGGATCAGGGCCGGCTCCCACCGGACCGGGGCGTCCACTATGAAGAGCACCCCGGCCACCCCGTTGACCAGCGCGGCCAGGACGTTCTTGAGGGCGTTCAGGCGCTGCAGGTCATCGTCCACGCCCAAGCCCAGGATCCCGATCAGCAGGACACCCTGGGCGGCGCCGAAGTAGCCCCCGTAGACGCCGGTGGTGAACACCCCGCCCCGCAGCAGCCAGCCCCCGTGACCTTCCGGGGCCCGGCCCCGGTCGGCCAGCCACCGGGCCAGCCGGGGCTGGACCACGACCATGGCCACGGCCAGCAGGACCAGCCAGGGCACCACCTCCTGGAACGATCCCGGCAAGGACAGGAGCAAGACGCCACCGGCCAGCCCGCCCAGGGCCGAGAAAATGCCCAGCCGGATGGCCCGGCCCCGCTGGCCGGCCAGCTCCCGGCGGTAGCCCCACGCCCCGCTCACCGAGCCCGGCACCAACCCGACCGTGTTGGTCACGTTGGCGACCAGCGGCGGCAGGCCCAGGGCCACCAGGGTGGGAAAGGTGATGAGGGAGCCGGACCCGACGATGGTGTTGATGCCCCCGGCCAGGACCCCGGCCCCCGCCACCGCCAGATCCCCCCACACGCTCAGGGCCATCGGGCACCGTACCGCTCGGTCACGTCACCCCTTGACACCCACATATCATCAAATAGCATGAAGTGATCCATTAACGCCCTACCAGGGCTCCGACGAAGGGAGTCTCTCCATGACCAGTCTCATCCGCGTCACCCCCGAGCAGTTGACGGGCGTGGCCGGCCAGCTGCGAGCCGGCGCCGGGACCATCGAGTCCACCCTGACCCAGCTGGCCGGCCAGGTCGCCCCCCTCGGATCGGACTGGGCCGGCCTGGGCCAGGCCCGCTTCATCGCCCTGTGGGAGCAGTGGCAGACCAGCTCCCGCCAGCTCCACCAGGCCCTCACCGATCTGGGCCAGCTCATGAGCCAGGCCGGGGCCGCCTACGAGTCCAACGACCAGGCCGTGGGAGCCAGCTTCGGGATGTGAGACCCCGGGTCGGGCCCGCAGGGCCATCGGTACCATGGCCGCATCCGCATCCGCCCGAGACACCTGAGATCCGCATGACCAGACGAGCCCTGGTCGTGGACGACGATGCCATGATCGTCAAGCTCCAGTCGATGATCCTGGAGCGGGCCGGCTTCGAGGTGGTCACGGCTTCCAACGGGCAGGAGGGCCTCAACCAGGCCGCCGCCACCCACCCCGACGTAGTCCTGTTGGACGTGATGATGCCCGGCATCGACGGACTCGAGGTAGCCCGCCGGCTCAAAGCCGATCCGGCCACCAAGGCCATCCCCGTCGTCCTGGTCTCGGCCCGGACCGGCATGGACGACATCGACGCCGGAAAGGCCGCCGGGGCCGATGAGTACGTCAAGAAGCCCTTCGACCCGGACGACCTCGTCGACCTGCTCGATCGGTTGCTGACCGGAGCCTGACCGCGCCCCGCCGAGCCGTCCTCTCCGCCGTTCTGGTGGTGGTCCTGGCCGGGGCGGCCGGGGCCGGCTCCTGGCTGTGGATCTCCCAGCAGGTCAGGCAGGCCGATGCGGCCCTGACCGCCCAGCGCAGTGCCGCCCGGGTCGCCCTGGTCAGAGCCGATGCCGCGGCCGTTTCGACGTGGCTGTCCACCACCGTGGGCCAGATGGCCGGCCTGGCCGCCCAGTTGGCGCCCTGGACGGGCTCGGGCTCACAGCTCGGGTCGGCGCCGGCCGTTCTGGACCGGGGCCTGGCCGGAGCCGATGACCTCGACCACGGCGTCTTCGTGACCAGCCCGGCCGGGGTGGTGGTGGCCGCCGACTCGAACGACGCCGACCTGGTCGGCCTGGTCCGGACCTACGGAGCGCCTCCTCCGGGACTGGGATCGGTAACGGTGGCGGCCGACAACCTTCAGCACAGCACCGACGTGGTGGTTCGCCTCGCCATCCCCGGCCCGGGCGGAGGAACCCTGGTCGGCCGTTCGACGCTGCCGTCGGGAAGCCTGGGCCGAACCTTGGCCCGGCTGGTGGGGGCTCCCGGAGCGAACCTGGCCCTGCTCGACCCGGCCGGAGACGTCGTCAGCCCCACCGTCCTACCCACCCTCGGGGTGCCGCCCGAGCCCCAGTACACCGCCGCCATGGCCAGAGCCGCAGCCGGCGGGTCGGGCCTGGCCGACCTCTCCGGGGAGGGTGGCGCCCGGCTGGCCGTGGCCTACAGCTCGGCCGGATGGGGCTGGACGATGGCTGTCAGCCAACCGCTGAGCACCTGGACCCAGCCGGCCGACTCCCCCTGGCGGGCAACGGTCTTTCCTGCCTCCGCCATCCTCCTGCTGCTGGTCCTGGTGATCCTGCTGTCGGAGCTGGATCGGGTCCGCCTGGCCCGGAAGGTCGAAGTGGCCAAGCGGTCCTTCCTCACCATCGCCGGGCACGAACTGCGCACGCCGTTGACCACCATCCGGGGCTTCAGCCAGCTGCTGACCAGCGCCGGGGGACGCCTGCCCGAGGCGCAGCGCCGGGAGCTGATCGACTCCATCGGACAGCAGGCCCAGCTCCTCGAGCACCTGGTGGAACGACTTCTGACCGGGGCCCAGCTGGAGGCGGGAGTCGCGCCGTCCGTGGGCCGTCAGCCGGTCGGCATCAACCGCCATCTGGAACGGGTGATCGAACACCATCAGGCCCTCTCCCCGATTCACCACATCCAGCTGCACGCCGAGGAGGGCCTGACCGTCCTCGGGGACCCGGACGCCCTCGACCAGGTGCTCGGTCATGTCATCGAGAACGCGGTCAAATACTCACCGGCCGGGGGGCCGGTCGAGGTCGAGGCGCGGCGTCGCGGTCGGCGGGTCGAGGTGATCATCCGGGACCAAGGTGTCGGGCTTCCGGCCGGGCGGTGGCGCAACAGCCGGAGAATTTTCGAGATGCTCACCCAGTCCGAGTCCCCCGAAGCGCGGGTTCACGATGAGGGTGGAGTGGGCATGGGGCTCTTCATCAGCAGTCAGTTGCTCGCCCGAATGGGGGGGTCCATTCGGGCTGTACCGAATCATCCCGTTGGCGCCGAATTCCGCATCAGATTGAAGGTCGCCCCGACCGGCTGAAACGCCCAGCGTGACCTAACCAGGCCACGGCGTCAGAGGCCGCCTGTCAACCGGGCCGAAATCTTGACTAGTCCGCCAGATGGATGACGACATGGTCATGACCACAGACCGCATCGTCAGTTATGCGGATACAGATATGCCCCGTCCTAGTCGTTACGTCACCGACCGCTTCGGGCTTATAACGCTCAGTGTTCGGCAGAGGCTGAACGTGACTTGAACACTCCGAAGGGAGAAAATGAAATGCGTAGGCGACTTAGTGGGGTTCTGCTTGCGCTGGGGATGGGCGGGGCACTCGTAGCGTTCACACCAGGAACCGGCTTTGCGGCCACCGCCAGCGGGACATCGACAGCGACCCTGTCGGCAACTCTGACCGCCGGGAGCATCGGTACCCGGGCCATCCAGTCGGTTTCGCCGGGCAGCTTCACTTCGATCCTCGGCAACACCACCATGACATCCCCCCTCGGGGTCGTAGTGGCCGAGGCTGCCATCGCCGGTGACGCCAACTGGTACGTGACCGGCCAGGTGAGCCAGTTCAGCACCGGCGGCACGACACCGAACATCATCCCCGCCAGCGCCCTGGCCAACAGCGGCAATGCCACCACTGTCGTGGGCGGAGGCGGAACCATCGCCGAGGGCGCCGCCGGAGCACTGGATGCCGCCCAGACCTTCTTCACCAACACCGGTGAGCTCACCGGCACCCTGTACACGGGCACCTACACCAACAGCAGCACGCTGACCCTGACACCGCCGAACGGCACGGTCGCCGCCGGTGCCACCAGCCCGTACACGGCCACCCTGACCGTCACCCTGTTCACCTGAGGATCGATAACCGATGAACTCCAACTCCCCACGTCGCATTCGTAGCGCCAGCCGGCACACCGTCTTCGAGGCGGTGTGCTCGGCTGGAGCCTCTCTCGTCATCGCAGTTTCCAGCTGGGCCCTTCTCGGAGCCGCTCCCGCCGGAGCCACTACCCCCGGTACGCCGGCGGCCAGCACCCAGCCCGCCGCTTCCGCCGCCGGCCAGGGCGGCGCCACCGCCACCACCCTCCTCCAGGACATCGAGTCGGTGACGGTCACGCCGACCAACACCACCCCTTCCGATCCGGATGGCGGCCAGTGGTTCTACTTCAGTCTCAAGCCGGGCCAGTCCGCCTCATCGGAGGCCAAGATCACCAACCCGGCCCCGGTGGCCCAGACCGTCACTCTCGGCATAGCCGATCTCCTGTTCTCCCCCAACGGGACTCCGTCCATCAACCACGGACGCCAGACCGATGTGGGCAGCTGGGCCCACTTCGATGAGGCCTCGGTGACGGTAGGACCGCGGCAGTCGGTCCTGGTTCCCTTCCAGGTCCACGCGCCCAACAGCGCCGAGCCGGGCGACCACTTCGGAGTGGTGACGGCCACCTCGGAGACTGAATCGCTTCCGGGCTCGAAGTCGCTCCGAGTCGTCAAGGTCGTGGCCGTGCGCTTCTACGTCACCGTGCCCGGCATCGCTACCAAGTCCTTCCAGATCGGGCGCATCACCCCGAAACTCAACTCGACGCTGCTTCCCAACTACTCACTGGTGAGCGTGCCGGTGGACAACACCGGGCGCATCCGCCTCGACACCAAAGTGACCATCGGTGGAGTGAAGGCGGCCGGCTCGGCGGTGATCCTGGCCAAGTCCACCGAGATCTACACGGCCAAGGTGCCGGTGCCCATCTACGGCGGCCCGGTGAACGAGAACGTGGTGGTGAAGACCAACTACTCCTGGCTGTCCAAGTCGGTCTCCCACTCCCAGTTTGTGATCCCCTACGGCCTGCTCGGCATCCTGCTGGCCCTCTGCCTCCTGATCTTCGGCCTCTACCGGCTGGCTCGGGCCCGGGTCCGCAAGTCGAAGCGCCTGCGGGCCGACCTGCGCAGACTCGAGCAGATGGTCCTGCAGCGGCCCGGCATGGCTGTCAGCCAGCCCGACGTCGCTCGCCACCTCGATGATGAGGAGGACACGGACACGATGCAGCCGGCCACCACCCGGACCACGCCGGTCAAGGCCGAGGACAAGTCGGCGGCGGTCGCGGCAATGGAGACAGCCATCAAGCGGGCCCGGCGGACGGGACACCTCGAGACACTGCCCGAGCTGGCCGTCGCCCTTCACGAGGCCGGCGGGGACGCCCTCGACGCCCTGTTGGAGTCGGTGCCGGTGGCCAACGGGCGCACCCCCAAGATCATGAATGCCCTGGCCGACTACCCGGCCGAACGCATCCAGGCCAATCCCCGCCTGACCAAGCTGTCGGGGCCCCAGCGGTCCCGACTCATCTCCAAGGGGACCGGCGCTGTCGGGGAGTTCAGCGCCGGTCCCCGAGGGAACGCCTCACGCCCCAAGGGACCGGTGACCAAGCCCGCCGGCGCAGCCCCGGCCACCAAGACGAGGGGTCGGGCGACCGTGGCCACCGCCGCCAAGCCGGCCGCCAAAGCCGCCACCCCGAGGACTCGCAAGCCGAACCAGCCGGTGGGCTGAGGCCCCCCAGAGCCGAGTCAGACCCAGAAGGGACGGGACGACGCCATGAGCCTCACCACCACCGCCATCCAAGACCCGACCGGCCAGCCGGCCCGTGAGCCTACCGCCGCCCAGCCCCCCGCCTCCTCGCTGCCTCCTGAGAGGAAGGCGGGGGAGCTGGTGGCGGTGATGGCCCATGACCTTATGGAGCCACTGTCGTCGGTGACCGGGTTTCTGCGTCTGCTCCAGCGCCGCTACGCCGATTCGCTCGGCCCCGAAGGGGCCGAGTTGGTGGAGTGGTGCCTTCAGTGCACCGCCGACATGGTCGGGCGCATCGAGGGGGTGGTGGACCAGGCCCGGCTCGGATCCATCGAGCCCAGCCTGGAACTCATCGACCTGGAATCAGCCGTCGGGCGGGCGTCGGTTGCATTGACGGCATCGATCGACAACAGCGGAGCCGTCATCCAGACGGTCGAAGGGGCCCGGGTCAGCGCCGACCCGAGCCTCCTCGACCTTCTCCTGCGCCAACTGCTGTCCAACGCCATCAAGTTCCGCCGCGATGGCGTGGCCCCCCACATCCGGGTCAGCTCGCGCCATCTCGACGGGGTCAGCCAGATCGCCGTGGCCGACAACGGCATCGGAATCGAGCCCGCCTACCGGGCCCGGGTCTTCGACATGTTCGTGCGGACCGACACCACCCGCCCGGGTTTCGGAGTCGGGCTGGCTCAGTGCCGGGCCATAGCCGAACGGCACGGCGGCGGCATCAGGATCGAGGAGAGCGACCTGGGCGGCACCGCCGTCATCGTGACCCTGGGAACGTCGCCATGGTGATACAGGCTGAAGCCGTCGCCCTGGACGACACCGATGGCTCCGTCCCCGAGCCCGTCACGCAGGTGGGCCGCCCGACCCGGCTGGGCAACATCCTCCTGGTGGAGGACAACCCGGCTCACGCCCGCCTGGTCACCGCCCTCCTCGCTGAGGGTGACTCCGATTTCGCCCTGGAGCACCGGACCCGCCTGGGCCAGGTGACCGTGCTGGATGCGGCCGTGGCCGACTGCGCCCTGCTCGACCTCTCCCTTCCCGACGCCGTGGGCCTCGAAGCCCTCCAGGCCCTCCGCGATGTCGCCCCCCACGTTCCAGTGGTGGTCCTGTCCGGGCGCATAGATGAGGACGTGGCCCTGACCTGCGTTCAGCAGGGGGCCCAGGACTACCTGCCCAAGTCCAAGCTGGACTCGGCCCTGCTCATCCGCTCCATCCGCTACGCCATCGAGCGCAAGCACCTCGAGTCCCAGCTGGCCCACCAAGCCATGCATGACGGGCTCACCGGCCTGCCCAACCGGGCCCTGTTCATGGACCGGCTGGATCGGTCACTGGTCCGCACCACCCGCCGGGGCAACTGCGTAGCCGTGTTCTTCGTCGACCTCGATGGCTTCAAGGCCATCAACGACGGCTACGGCCACGCCGTGGGGGACTCGGTCCTCAAGGAGGTGGCCCACCGCCTCTCCACCGCCCTCCGCCCCGAGGACACCCTGGCCCGCCTGGGCGGAGACGAGTTCTGTGCCCTCTGCATCGACCTTTCGTCTCCCGATGACGTGCTCTCGATCGTGCGCCGGCTGGAAACGGCCCTCGATCCATCCTTCGAGCTGGCCGGCCACCCCCTCTTCCTCACCGCCAGCATCGGGGTGTCGGTGGTCCGGATAGGAGAGTGCCCCGAGGAGGCCGATGTCATACTGCGCCTGGCCGACGCCGCCATGTACCGGGCCAAGCGGGCGGGCAAGGACCGCTTCGAGATCACCCTCTGCGACGGCCGCTCCGGGCACCTGGATCCCCAGGAGGAGACCTCACTCCGCCTGGCTCTCCACAACGCCGAGCTCCGCCTCCACTACCAGCCGATAGTTGCCCTGGACAGCCTCTGCCAGGTCGGGGCCGAAGCGCTGCTGCGCTGGCAGCATCCGGTCCGCGGCCTGCTGGGTGCCCCCGAGTTCATCCCCCTGGCCGAGCAGACCGGCTTGATCGTGGCTCTGGGCAGCTGGGCCCTGGGCGAGGCCTGCCGGGGTGCAGCCGCCTGGCGCCGGTCCGGACAGAGCGCGGCCACCGTCAGCGTGAATCTGTCCGCCGCCCAGCTGGCCCACCACGATCTGGTGCGCCTGGTCGAACGCAGCCTGGCCGAGAGCGGACTGGCCCCCGAGGGGCTGGTCCTGGAGGTAACCGAGACCACCCTCATGCACGACGTGGAGGCCTGCCTCAACACTCTCCACGCCCTGTCCGACCTCGGCGTCCGGCTGTCCATCGACGACTTCGGTACGGGCTACTCGTCCCTGGCCTATCTCTGCCGGCTGCCGGCGGCGGAGATCAAGATCGACCGGGCTTTCGTCTCCGCCCTGGACGGCCCGGGCCGCGGCGAGTTCGAGGTGCTGGCCACGGTGGTGGACCTGGCCCACCGCCTGGGCAAGCTGGTCATTGCCGAGGGGGTGGAGACCGAAGAGCAGATGCTCGCCCTCCGCCAGATGGGCTGCGACAAGGCCCAGGGTTACCTCTTCGGCCGGCCGGCTGCCCTCGTCTAGAGCGGCGCCAAGGAGAGGGCGACCACGGCCCGGGCCGATCCCTCCATGGAGGAGGCACCTTCCCCCAGGTGGCGCAGGCTCGACGTGCAGTCCAGGACATCGGCCAGCCCGAATGTGCGCAGAATCCCTGGCTGGTGCTGGTGGGCGAGGGGGGACTTGAACCCCCACATCCTTTCGGACACAGGAACCTGAATCCTGCGCGTCTGCCAATTCCGCCACTCGCCCTCGAGTGGCGACAGGGTAGTGGGCGCGGGACTGTCCGGGGACCCCCTGGGTAAGGTTCGGCTGACTATGGGACTCCAGGCCTTCGAGCGCAGGCTCGAGCAACTCGTCGAAGGGGTCTTCGCCCGCGCCTCCCGGGGCGGCCTCCAGCCGGTGGAACTGGGCCGGCGGATGACCCGGGAGATGGACCTGGAGCGCACGGTCGGGGTCAGGGGCTTGGTCGCCCCCAACCACTTCGTGATCGAATTGTCCCCCCAGGATGCCGAGCGGTTCGAGGCCTTCGGGGAGGCCCTGACCCAGGAACTGGCCGAAGGAGCCCGGGAACACGCCCGGGAGGAGGGCTACCGGTTCCTGGGTTCGGTGGTGGTGGAGATGACCTCGGACCCCTCCCTCAGCCCGGGGGTCTTCCGGGTGGGCGCCCGGACCGAGTCGGGAGCCGGGGGGATGACCCCCAGCCTGGTGCTGCCCGACGGGCACCGGGTGACCATGGGCGACCAGCCCCTGACCATCGGGCGCCTGCCCGAGTCGGCGGTGGTCGTAAATGACCCCAACGTCAGCCGGCGCCATGCCGAGCTGGTCCGGCGGGACGGGGCGGTGATATTGGTCGACCTGGGCTCGACCAATGGGACCCTGGTCAACGGGGTACAGGTCAGCGAGGTGCCCCTGTCCGACGGGGACGAGGTGACCATCGGCGCCACCGCCCTGCGCTACGAGCTGATCTGATCGAGTTGACCTGAGGGAGCGATGTCCGAACCGATCCTGACCGTCCTCAAGTTCTTTCTCCTGGCCCTCATCTGGCTGTTCTTCCTGCGTGTCCTGCGGGCCCAATGGGTTGACCTGCGGGCCCGGGATCTCGGCCCGGCCGTACCGGCGGGGCCGGGGGTCCGGCCGGCGGCCCAACCCGCCGTCGCCTCGGCCGCCCCCACTCGGGCCACGGCCGCCGCCCCGGCGACCGGGCCCCCGGCCGTTCGGGTGGTCGAGGGCCCCGACCACGCCGGAGCCAGCTTCAGCGTTGACCGGGAGATCACCGTCGGGCGGGCCGCCGGTGCCGATATCGCCCTGCCCGGTGACAGCTTCACGTCCTCCCGTCACGCCCGGCTGTGGGTCGACGCCGGCCGCCTGTGGGTCGAGGACCTCGGCTCCACCAACGGAACCCAGGTGAACGGCCAGGCCATCTCGGCCGCCACCGGGCTGAGGCCCGGGGACCGGGTCCAGGTCGGCCGCACCGTCCTGGAGGTCGCGGCGCCCCAGGGCTAGGTTCCTGACTTGGTTAGAGCGCCCTAACCATTCTATCTGGATATATCCAGCCGATTCGTGCCTCTGTCCCAGGCGTAACACAGCCATGGGGCGCAGGCTCAACCCGTGTTTGCGTTGGTCATGACCACCAAGACGATCATCGACCATGTCCTGGTGCTCCACGGTCTGGCCGCCTACGCCATCGTCGGAGCGCTGTGTTTCGGTGAGGCCGCCGTCCTGGTCGGCTTTGTATTGCCCGGGGAGACCGCGGTCATCACCGGGGGCCTACTGGCCTCTCAGAACAAGGTCTCCCTGGCGGTCATGGCGGTCGTGGTCGTGACGGCGGCCATAGCGGGAGACTCGGTCGGATTCGAGATGGGCCGGCGCTTCGGGCCCTGGTTCCTGGCCCGACCGGCGCTGGCCAGGCGCGCCGGGGCCATAGACCGTGGTCGTAGCCTCATCCAGCGGCACGGGGGGCTGGCGATCTTCCTGGGCCGCTTCACCGCCGTGTTCCGGGCCATGGTGCCCGGACTGGCTGGCATGTCGGGCGTGACCTATTCCCGCTTCCTCCCGGCCAACGTGGCGGGAGGGGTGATCTGGGGCGTCGGCTACACCCTGCTCGGGTACCTGGTCGGCACCACGGTGGAGAGCATTTCGGGCCAGCTCGGTGCCGTTTTGCTGGGGGCCGTCATCGTCGGCCTGGGCGCCCGAGGATGGTTGATGTGGCGCCGGAGAGAGCCCGCTTCACCTCAGCCGATGACCCAGCCGGCGCCGGGCAAGGTTGAGATCGGCTCCACGAGCGGCCCCCGCTGATGTTCACGCCCGTCACACGGCATCGTGCCGGCGATGTCCCGATCAGTTCCGAAATGAGGAGGAGCCCTATGTCCAAGCTGGCGTACCCCGAGGTCCCTGCTCCCGGGATCAGCCGAGGGACCGAAGTGGAGGTCCGCAATCGATTCGACCGATCCTGGAGCCACGGGTTCGTCGTCGTGGGAGTCGTACATCGTTCTGTCCGTGTCGCCAGGGTTTGTGATGGGAGCGTGCTTCCGTCGCTCTTTTCACCCGTTGAGGTACGGCCCAGCCCCGAAGCCGGCTCCTGAGCTCGGCTTGGGATCTTGTCCGGAGTGAACCCTTAGCCGTCGCCCTTGCCCGGCTTGCCCGCCCCGTGGCCCCCGCCCGGGCCGGGCGGAGCCGTGGCCGGCGGGGTGGCCGCCGCTCCCAGGCCCAGGACGTCGGCCAGGGCGGTCAGGTCCTGTTGGAGCAGGGTGGCCGCCGCCCCGGTGATGGACCCGCGCTGGAGGCCCTGGGAAATGGTCATGGCGGCCTGTTGGAGATCGTTGGCGGCCTGGGAGGACCTGCCGGCGGCGGAGTCGGTCACAGCCTGCTGGGCCTGGTTGATGATGTTCTGGGCACTGCCCTGATCAACCGCGCCCGATGTCTCCCCGGCGGTGGCATCCCGGACCAGGTTGGCCAAGGCCGTGGCCGGTGTCGGAGCGGCCGTGGTGGAGGTGGTCGGAGCCGCCCGCGTCGTGGACGTGGTCCGCACCGGAGCCTGGGGGGAACCCGATCCCAGGGCGAGGATCATGACCAGGATGACGACCAACAGCACCGCCACCAGAAGAGCGGTCAGGCGCCAGTGCCGGTTCAGAGGACCGGGTGGCGTGGGCCCGGGTGGACGGGAGCCGGGGCCGTAGGCAACGGTCGGGGCTGGCGGGATGGCCGTGGCCGTCTCGGCTAGGGCCGTGTCGACCGCGGCCATTGGCGCGGCGGCGGCCAGCTCCGAGGCCATGGCCGCGGCGGAGACGAACCGCTGGGCGGGGTCCGGATCCATGGCCCGGATGGCCACGTCCAGGACGGCCAGATCGGCCGGCGTGAGGCTGGAGGGCGGGGTGGCCACCTGACCGGACTGGGCCGCCGCCACCAACTCGAAGGCGGTGGACCCCGGGTAAGGAGGTTGGCCGGCCACCAGCTCGTAGAGCACCACCCCTGCCGCCCACAGGTCGGACTGGACGGTGGCGGGCTGGCCCATGGCCCGCTCCGGGGCCAGGTATCGGGGCGTGCCCAGGACCAGGCTGGTGCCGGTCAGGTCCAGAGCCCCCCGGCTCTCGGTCAGGGCCTTGGCGATGCCGAAGTCGGCCACCTTGGCCGTCCCGTCCCGGGTCAGGAGGATGTTGCCGGGCTTGATGTCCCGGTGGAGCAGACCGGCATCATGAGCAGCCCCCAGCCCGCTGAGCACTCCCTGCATCAGGCCGGCCGCCTCGGCCGTGACCAGAGGCTGCCGGGCGGCTCGCTCGGCCAGGTTCCCGCCTTCGACCAGCTCCATGACGATGTAAGGCCGCCCGTCTTCCTCCTCGCCCACATCGAAGATGGACACCACGTTGGGGTGAGCCAGGGCGGCCGCCGCCCGGGCCTCCGATTCGAATCGGGCTCGGAAGGTCGTATCGGCAGCCAGTGCAGGGCGCAGAACCTTGAGCGCCACCACCCGGGACAGCCGGGTGTCCTCGGCTCGGAACACCTCCGCCATGCCCCCCGAACCCAGAGTGGTCCCGAGCCGGTAACGGCCGATCATGGGGGCCGGCGCCGGGGGCGGGGACGGAGGTTGGTCAGGGGACATCCCGGTCAGTTTGATGGCTGGTGCAGCCTCGGTCCCCATCAACCGGTCTATACCCAGGCCGGAGGGAGCCGAATTGCGCCTCTCTGGGTAAGGTTCGCCTCAATATGGGACGGCAACGGCTCAAGCGCGGTCCGGCTTGATCGAACTGAGCGTCGGCGCCGCCACCCACGTGGGGCGCAATCCGGGCCGAACCAACAACGAGGACCGCTACCTGGTCACCGACCGGGTCTGGGCGGTGGCCGACGGGGTCGGCGGCCATGCCGGCGGCGAAGTTGCCGCCGGTGTCGCTGTCGACGTCATCGCCAGCCAGTTCGACCCGGGCCGGGAAAGGCCGCTTGCGGCTGTGATCGAGGAGGCCAACCGGGCGGTCTGGGAGAAGGCCGGCTCGGATCCGGAGCTGACCGGTATGGCCACCACCATCACCGCCATCGCCCGCCTCGATGCCGACGACCGGGACCAGCTCATCGTGGCCAATGTGGGGGACTCCCGGACCTACCTGCTACGAGAGGGCGAGTTGAGCCAACTGTCGGTGGACCACAGTCAGGTGGAGGAGATGGTCCGGGACGGGCTCATCTCCCGGGAGGAAGCCGCCCACCACCCCTATCGCCACGTGGTGACCCGGGTCCTCGGGATGGAGTCCGAGGTCAGGGTGGACACCTGGGACATCACCCCGGCCCCGGGCGACCGGTTCCTGCTCTGCTCGGACGGCCTCATCGACGAAGTCGACGACGCCGCCATCGCCGCCATCCTCCGGGAGGGCGGGCCGACCCAGGCCACAGTGGACCGACTGGTCGCCACCGCCCTCGACCACGGCGGCTCGGACAACGTGACCGTCGTCCTCCTGGACGTGGTCGACTCCTCGGTCACCGAGGTTGGACCCGCCCCGGTGGCGCCGGTCCAGCCGGTGGCGCCAGTCCAGCCGGTGGCGCCGGTCCAGCCGGTGGCGCCGGCCCCGGTGGTCCCGCCCCCGACGGCTCGGGAGGTCACCGGCCTGGTCCCGGTGGTGAAGCGCCGCCGGGTGACGCTCCGGGTGGCGGCTTTCGTGGTGGCCCTGATCGTGGTGCTGGGCGGGGCCGTCGGGGCCGTCGTCTGGTACGCCCGGGGTGGCTACTACGTCGGTCTGGAGGGCACCCAGGTCACCATCTTCAAGGGTCGTCCGGGTGGGGTCCTATGGCTCAAGCCCACCGTCAGCCAGCGCACCGACGTCACCACGGCCCAGGTGCTCTCCTCTTCTCTGCCCCAGCTGCAGTCGGGCATGGAGGAGCCGTCCCTGGCCAGCGCTCATCAGTACGTGGCCAACCTGGTCAGCGCCTATGAGGCGGCCACCCCCAGCCCGACCACGACCACCACCACGCCCAGCGCCACCACCCCCAGCACCACCACGCCCAGCACCACCACGGTGGCCCCATGAACCGGCGCATCATGGGCCTGGGCATCGCCCTGATGGTGTGCTTCGCGGCTCTGTTCCTCCAGCTCAACTACATCCAGGTGGTGGAGGCATCCAAGCTGGCCAACGCCCCGGGCAACTCAAGGAACCTGACGGCCGACTACTCCAAGCCCCGAGGCTTCATCCAGACCTCGGACGGGGTGGTGGTGGCCCGTTCGGTACCGAGCAAAGATGACCTCAAGTATCAGAGGCAGTACCCGACGGGGGGTCTCTTCGCCGGCATTACCGGATACGACTCGTTCATCTACGGCGTGGGCGGGGGCGTGGAAGCCACCTACAACAACGTGCTCACCGGTAAGAACCTCCCCCTGCGCAGCATCAAGCAGCTTTTCTCCAACACCAACGTGGTCGGCAACGTCACTCTCACCCTGTCCAACAAGCTGCAGACGACGGCCGCCAACGCCCTGGCCGGTAAGACGGGGGCGGTCATCGCCATGGACCCGACCACCGGGGCCATCCTGGCCATGTACGCCAACCCGACCTACGACCCGAGTCCCCTGGCCTCGCACAACGCCAACGATGAACGCAACGCCTGGGGCCTCTACACCCTCAACCCGAGCAATCCCATGCTGCCCCGGTCCTACCGGCAGACCTATCCACCCGGCTCGACCTACAAGATCGTCGTCTCCTCGGCGGTGTTCGACCACGACCCGGCCCTGGCCCAGAAGCAGTATCCGACCGTGAGTTCCATCAGCCTGCCTCAGACCACCAACAAACTGCACAACTACAACTATGAAACCTGCGGGGGCCTGCTCCCGCAGCTGCTTCAGGTCTCCTGCGACACCGGCTTCGGCCAGGTCGGCCTGGACCTGGGCGCTTCCAACATGTCCGAAGAGGCCTCTGCCTTCGGGTTCAACCAGTATCCCCCCATCGACCTGCCCGGGGTGGCCGCCTCGACCTTTCCGGCCGCCTCCTTCTTCAGCCAGCAGGAGCCTCTCCTGGCCTACGCCGCCATCGGCCAGGACGTGGTCACCGCCACACCGCTGCAGATGGCACTGGTGGGCGAGACCATCGCCGACGGTGGGACGATGATGACTCCCCACGTCATGGCCCGGGTCACCGACCAGCAGGGAAATGTGTTGGAGAGCTACAACCCGAAGGCATGGCTGCACCCAACCTCGGCCGCCACTGCCGCCCAGGTCACCAGCATGATGGAACTGGTGACCCAGGGCAACGGCACAGCCGCCGACGTCGTCATTCCGGGCGTCAAGGTGGCGGCCAAGACCGGAACGGCCCAGACCGGTCATCACAGCACCGATGACTGGATGGTCGCCTTCGCCCCGGCCAACGCCCCCAGGATCGTGGTGGCAGTGGCCGTACCCAACCAGGTCACCTCGGCCACGGGTGATTCCGTAGCCGGGCCGATCACCCTCGCCGTCCTCAAAGCGGCTCTCGGAGGTTCGTGATGCCCGAGGACGAGTCTGTCGTCTACAACGACCGCTACGAAACGGGGCGCCTGCTGGCCCGGGGGGGTATGGCCGAGGTCTACCTGGGCCGAGACCTTCGCCTGGACCGGCCCGTCGCCCTCAAGGTGCTGGCCCCGGAACTCTCTCGGGACGAGGCCTTCGTGGAGCGCTTCCGGCGGGAGGCCCAGGCGGCCGCCAACCTCTCGCATCCCAACATCGTCAACGTCTACGACTGGGGCGAGGCCGAGGGCTCGCATTTCTTCATCGTCATGGAGTATGTGGCCGGACGGACGCTGTCGCAGCTGATCCGGGCCGAGGGCCCTCTACCGGCAGAACGAGCCGCCACCATCGGGGCCGACATAGCCGCCGCCCTGGCCTTCGCCCACCGCAACGGGGTCGTCCACCGCGACGTGAAGCCGGGCAACGTCCTCATCACCGATGAGGACCAGGTCAAGGTCACCGACTTCGGCATCGCCCGGGCCGCCCGGGCCTCGGCCCAGGCCAACCTGACCCAGACCGGCGCCGTGCTGGGCACGGCCACCTACTTCAGCCCCGAGCAGGCCGAAGGCGGCGCCGTCGACGCCCGCAGCGACGTCTACTCGCTCGGCATCGTCCTGTACGAGATGGTCACCGGGGAGCCCCCCTTCAGCGGGGACAACCCCGTCTCCATCGCCTACAAGCACGTGCGGGAGCAGCCCGAGTTGCCCACCTCCCGGGTGGCGACCATCCCTCCCACCTTCGAGAACATCGTCATGCGGGCCATGGCCAAGAACCCGGCCGAGCGTTATCAGACCGCCGAGGACCTCCGGGCCGACCTGTTGGCCTTTGCCGCCGGACGCACGGTGGTGGTGCCCCTGGTGGGTACCACGGTGGGGGCGGCCGTCTCGCCCCCCACCACCCTGAGCCGGGCCGTGGCCGTCGAGGAACTGGCCGCCCCGCCCCGGGGCGGGGGCCGCTCGGGCGCCTACCTGGTCCTGTTACTGGTGCTGCTCCTGGTCCTGGCCGGCCTGCTGGCCCTGCTGGCCCACAGCCTGGGCCTGTTCGGCAACAGCGGGTCGGGGACCGTCACCGTGCCCAGCGTGGTCGGGGACAACGCCGGCCAGGCCGCCAGCATCTTGTCCAGCCAGGGCTTCAAGGTCAGCGAGCAGACCCTGCCCAACCCGGGGGGCACGGCCGGCCAGGTCTTCCAGCAGTCACCCCAGGGCGGGGTCTCGGCGCCCCGGGGCTCGACCGTCACCATCGAGGTGGCCAAGGGGGGGACCGTCCAAGTCCCCAACGTGGTCAACCAGAACGTCAACACGGCCACCAACACCATCCAGGGCGCCGGGCTCACCGAGCAGACCAACAACGTGACCAACAACGCCGCCTCCGGCACGGTGTTGAGCGAGAGCCCGTCAGCCGGGACCAAGGTGGCCCAGGGCTCGACGGTGGTGCTGACCGTCTCCAGCGGGCCGGCCACCGTGGCCGTCCCCGACGTGACCGGGATCTCCCAGGACCAGGCCGCCAACGAGCTGGGCCAGGCCGGCTTCACCGTCAGCGTGGTCTCCGAGCCGAGCAGCCAGCCTCAGGACCAGGTCATCTCCACCAACCCGGCGGCGGGCACCCAGGAACCCAAGGGATCGACGGTGGTGCTCTACGTCTCCTCCGGCCAGTCCACCACAACTTCGTCGTCCTCGACCACCACCACCTCGTCGACTACGACGTCGTCCACGACCACCACCTCCATCTTCCCGACCACCAGCACCACGACCCCCGGGTCCACCACCAGCACCCGGCCCTAGGCCGGCCCGGGTGGCGTCAGCCCAGACTGGCCAGGAAGTTCCCGAGCAGGCGGGGCCCCTCGGTGGTCAGGATGGACTCGGGGTGGAACTGGACCCCTTCCACCGCCAGGTCCCGGTGGCGCATGGCCATGACCGTGCCGTCGGCGGTGCGGGCGGTGACCTCCAGCTCGTCCGGCAGCGCCTCCACCATCAAGGAGTGGTAGCGGGTGGCGGTGAAGGGAGAGGGCAGCCCGGCCAGCCAGCCGGCCCCGTCGTGATGGACGGCGGAGGTCTTGCCGTGCATCAACTCGGGGGCGTGGACGATCCGGCCGCCGTAGACGGCGCCGATGGCCTGGTGGCCCAGACAGACCCCCAGGATCGGGACCGTCCCGGCCAGGGCCCGGATCAACTCCATGCTCGCCCCCGCCCCCTCGGGCCGGCCCGGACCGGGGCTGATGACCATGCCGTCCGGCTCCAGGCCCCGGGCCTCGTCCACCGTGATCCGGTCGTTGCGGAAGACGACCGGCTCGGCCCCCAACTCACCCATTTCCTGGACCAGGTTGTAGACGAACGAGTCGTAGTTGTCGACCACCAGGACCCGGGGCCCGGCGCTCATCCGGGCCCATCCCGGCGGGCTGTAGTTATCCCCCGGCTGTGGATAAGCCTGGGGAGAATCACAGCTGTGTAGTTACACCCTTGCGTTCCGGTGTACCCCGGGTGACCCATGGATGTATCACCGGTAACCGGTCGCCACCACGAAGCCGGCCACGATCAGGCCCAGGCCGACCAGCAGGTACCACGACGAGGTGCCCCCGGGCATGACCCCGGGCAGGTAATTGGCGATGATGACGCCGACGCCGGCGATGAGCATGCCCAGGATCAGGAAGGGCACCCAGCGGGGGCTGACCTTCTCCTCCCTGGGGATGGGCTGGGTGTAGCGCCCACTGGCGCCCTTGGGCGTGGTCCGGCCCCCCTTGGCTCCCTTGGGAGTCGGCCCTCGACCGGGCTTCCAGGATTGACCACGCGCCACCGCTGCTCCACTTCCGACGGACCGGTCGGTCAGTGTAGGCGGGGCGCCGACTTACCCCAGGCGCTCGATGATGGTGGCATTGGCCAGGCCGCCGCCCTCGCACATGGTCTGCAGCCCGTAGCGGCCCCCGGTGCGCTCCAGCTCGTTGAGCAGGGTGGTCATGAGCTTGGTGCCCGAGCAACCCAGGGGGTGGCCGATGGCGATGGCCCCGCCGTTGACGTTGACCTTGCTCATGTCGGGGTGGTGCTCCTTCTCCCAGGCCAGCACGACCGAGGCGAAGGCTTCGTTGACCTCGAACAGGTCGATGTCATCGATCTTCATCTTGGCCCGCTCCAGGGCCTTGGCGGTGGCCGGGATGGGGCCGGTGAGCATGGTGATGGGGTCCACACCGGCCAGGGCGAAGGTGTGGAAGCGGGCCCGGGGCGTGAGACCGAGCTGGTTGGCCTTCTCCTCGCTCATGATGAGCACGGCCGAGGCGCCGTCGGTGATCTGGGAGGAGTTACCGGCCGTCACCTTGCCATCAGGCTTGAAGGAGGGCTTGAGCTTGGCCAGGGTCTCGGCGGTGGTGCCGGGGCGGATGCCCTCATCGGCGGTGATGAACTCACCCGTGGGCTTTCCCTCATCGTCCTTGATCTCGATCGGCAGGATCTCCCGCTCGAAGCGGCCCTCGTTGGTGGCCCGCTCGGCCCACTGCTGGGACCGGGCCCCGAAGGCGTCCAGGTCCTCCCTGGACAGGGCCCACTTATCGGCGATCATCTCGGCCGAGATGCCCTGGGGCACCAGCCCGCCCACGCCGGCGTAGCGCTCCATGACCTTGGGCCCGAAGGGGAAGCCCAGGCCCTGGACCATGGACGAGCCCATGGGGGTCCGGGTCATGCACTCCACCCCGGCGGCCACGACCACGTCGTAGGCCCCGGCCAGCACACCCTGAGCGGCGAAATGAGCCGCCTGCTGGCTACTCCCACACTGCCGGTCGACCGTGGTGGCCGGAACCGACTCGGGCCAGCCGGCGGCCAGGACGGCGTTGCGGCCGATGTTGACCCCCTGCTCACCCACCTGCATGACGCAGCCCATGACCACGTCATCGACCAGGGCCGGATCCAGGTTGTTGCGCTCGGCCAGGGCCTTGAGCACCTCCCCGGCCAGGTCGGCCGGGTGCCAGCCCCGCAGCTTTCCGTTGCGCTTACCGCCTGCGGTGCGCAGGGCGTCGATGATCACGGCATTGGCCATGTGTGAATGCTCCTCGAAATCGTCTTGACTGTGCGGTCAAGTCTTGCGCCACGGGTGCGGAGCAGCAAATCTGCGTGTCATGGCCCGGGACATGTCGCGTTGGCTGGGGGACGGCGGAATGCCGATCATCGAGGCCATCGGCGGCGCCTTCGACGGCTTCGGTGGGGAGGGGGGCGGATGGGCCTCGGCCACCTGGGACCCCACCGACCTGGCCTGCAACCCCCATGGCTTCGTCCAGGCCGGCGTTCACAGCATCCTCCTCGACGCCGCCATCAACTTCGCCATCAACTCCGGCCTGCCCGGCCGGGACCGGACCCGGGCCACCCTGGAGATGAAGTGCGAGTACCTGCGCCAGGCCAAAAAAGGCGAGCACTACCTACTGCGGGGCGATGTCGTCCGGGTAGCCCGCCAGGTGGCCTGGGCCGAGTCCCGGATCACCGACTCGGCCGGTGACCTGGTGAGCAAATGCACGGCCACCTTTCTCCTCCACCGGGCCGAGGAGTAGACGCCAGGGGCCGGTGACGACCCGGCGGTCACAGGCGGGCCCTACCGTCGCCGCCATGGAGGGCTCCATCGCCTGGGCGGTTCGGACGGCGGCTTCGCTCCCGGGTCTGGCCCCGTCCACCCCGCCGGCCGGGCCCGGGGTCTGCTCGGTGTGCCGGGGCTGGGCCCGGCCCGGCTACGCCGTCTGTTATCCCTGCGGCCTCACCATGAGCCAGGTGTCCCATCCCTGTGGTCGGGTGGAGGTCATGTGTGTGTACCGGGCTGGAGCTCCCCTGCACACCCTGCTGCGGGACTACAAGGACGGAGCGGCCCGGACCCGGGCGGTCCTGGGAGAGCGGGTGGCGGCCCTGGCCGGGCGCTTCCTGTGGCGGGCCGGGCCCGGGCTGGCCCCGGAGGGCTGGGACGTTCTGGCCGTGATCCCCTCCACCGCCGGCCGGGAGGGACCCCATCCCCTGGAGGCCGCCCTGGCCCGGTCGGCCTGGCTGGCGCCCCAGTTGGCGCCCGGGCTGCTCGGGCCCGGGGCCGGGGCGGGGCGGGTGGGCCACCGGAGGGCCGATGACGAAGTCTTCAGGGTGGCCGCCGATGTGACCGGGGACTACGGCGCCGGCACGGCTGCCGTCACGGCCGGCGGCGTCGGCGGCCTTCGGGTGCTGTTGGTGGATGACACCTGGACCACCGGCGCCCGGGCCCAGAGCGCCGCCTCGGCCCTGGCACTGGGCGGGGCCACGGTGGTGGGGATAGCCGTGCTGGGCCGGATCGTCACCGCCCGTCCCGGCCGGCCCAGCGGGGCCTGGTGGGACGAACACTGCGGGCCGGTCAGGAGAACAGCGAAAGCTCTCCGATGCTGACTTCGTCGGAGGGGGGGAGGTGGGTGATCCATACCAGTACGTAGCCGGTCTTGTGGCCGCCCAGGGCGACCGAGGTGGTGGCGGAGTTGACCGTCCCATGAGCGACCGAGGTACCCCACCCGGCCAGGGTGGCCGGGGCCGAGTTGGACTCGTATATCTGGAAGTTCCAGCCGGTGTCCGGGCTGGAGATCACCAGGTCTCCCACCTCGGTGGCCGACCGCAGCTGCAGGTACACGCCGACGCCGCCCTTGAGGTTCCCGAAGTTGGCGTTGGCGTAGTGCTCGGTGTGCCATTCGGTGGCCGGGTTACCGTCGATCAGGTTGCCCACCAGTTCCTCGTGTTCGGTGCCGGACCCCGGGGGTGGGTTGAAGGAGTGGGCGGCCGCCACCGGGAGCTGCACCGAGGACTGGCCGGGGGCGGTCACCGCCGTCGATGAGACCGTCTTGCCATGGTTGTCACCCAGGCGGGCGCTGACCAGGCCCACCACGGCCGCCACCACCACGATGGCCGCCCCCAGCGCCCCCAGCGCCCCCAGCAGCCAGAAGCGGTTGCGGTCGGGCCGGACAGCCCCGGGTTTGGCCAGGAGGGCCCGGCGGAACTCGGCCGCCGAGGCGTAGCGGTCATCGGGGTTCTTGGCCAGCGCCTTCATGACCACCTCGTCCAACCAGGCCGGCAGGCTCGGATCGCACCGGGTGGGCTGGGTGGCGTCGGCGGTCACGTGCTTGAGGGCGAGGGCCAGATCGGTGTCAGCGTCAAAAGGGGCCTGGCCACAGAGCATCTCGTAGAGGACGACCCCCAGGGAGTACACGTCCGAGCGGGGGTCGAGGACCTTGCCCTCCACCTGCTCGGGGGAGAGATAGCGGGCCGTGCCGAGGGTGATCCCGGTCTCGGTCATGTCCGAACTGCGGGCGCCTCCCTTGGCGATCCCGAAGTCGGCCACCTTGGGGCCGTCCGGCGCCACCAGGACATTGGCCGGCTTGATATCCCGGTGCACGACCCCGGCCCGATGGGCGAAGTCGAGGGCCCCGGCCACATCGGCGGTCAGCTCCACCGCCTGCTCGGTGCTGAGGCGGCGTTCGGCCATGACGGACTTGAGGCTGGGTCCGTCCACCAGCTCCATGACGATGAAGGCCCCGAGGTCGGGATCACTGCCCGTGTCGTAGACGCGGACCACGCGCGGGTGGTTGAGCCGGGCCGCCGCCACCGCCTCCTGGCGGAAGCGTTCCATGAACTCCGGGCGCAGACGCAGCGGCCCGAGGGGGACTTTTACGGCCACCTGCCGGTCGAGAAGGTCATCGTGGGCGCGCCACACCTCGGCCATCCCGCCACTGGCGATAAGGCCGTCGAGCCGGTACCGGCCCGCGACAATCCGGGGCGCTTCGGTGCCGGTTTGCACCGAGCCAGGCTACAGACCAGCCCCCGAAGTTCCTAAGAGGGGGTGGCCTTCACGAGCCCTCACCCTCGCTGGAGGAGTGCAGAAAGTGGCCCCGCATGGCGGCCTCGGCGTGAATGGTGTCAGCGTGATCGAGATGGGGTAGAACGGCCGCTTCGTCCAGGCAGGTCTCACACTCCAGCTCCAAGGTGGCGTGGGCGATCCCGAAACTGCGGGCCAGGGCAGCCTTGACGACCGAACCGGTGGCCTGGGCCTCCTCCAGGGTGGGATGGCCGGACAGGACGAGGTGGGCGGACAAGGCCCGCACCTCCGAAGACAGGCTCCAGACGTGCAGATCGTGGATGTCCTCGACCCCGTGGACCTCTCGGGCCGTCCGCGACAGCCGGCCGATGTCGATGTCGACCGGTGTCGATTCGAGCAGGACGGCCGAACTCTCCCGCACCAGCTGGACGGCCTGCACCCCGATCAGCCCGGCAACCACCAGGGAAATGGCCGGATCGGCCCAGCGCGTCCCGAGCGTCAGCACCAGGGCACCGGCCACCGCCACACCGCCCGAGGCGGCGGCGTCCCCGGCCATGTGCAAGAGGTTGGCCCGCATGTTGAGATCACCGTGGCCGGCCTCGTGCTCGTGGAGCATCACCGCCGCCGCCCCGTTGATCAGCAGGGCGGCCAGGGAGACGCCCAGCATGATGGCGCCGTCGGCCACCTGCGGATGCAGCAGGCGGTTGACGGCTCCGTAGGCGACCAGGACGGCCACGGCTATGACGGCGGCGGCGTTGCCCTGGGCGGCCAGGATGGTCGACCGGTGCCAGCCGAAGGAACGACTGGGAGTGGGCGGACGCAGGGTCAGGCGCAGGGCGAACAGCGACAGGACCAGGCCGGCCACATCGGTGAGGTTGTGCCCGGCCTCGGACAGCAGGCCCATGGAGTGGGCCAGCACTCCGGCCACGGCCTCGCCCGCCACCAGGGCGGCGTTGAGGATCAGCGCGGCCCGGAGCCTGGTCCGACGGGTCATACCGCCCACCAGGCTACGGCGGTCCGACCCGCCGGACCGGAGCCCGGGGTGGGTCGGGCGCGTCACCACTCAGACGACGGCGACGCCGGTGATGGCGACGGCGGTCAGGATCCAGACCGACACTTCGGCGGGGCGCCAGGCCGGCGTGCTGCGCAGGATGGAGCCCACTCCGCCCCGGGCGTCGATGGCGTCGGCCATCTCCCTTGCCCGGCGGGTGGAGCTGACCAGGGCGGTGACCAGGATGTCCTGCACCTCCCGCACGATGTCCCGGAAGCTGTCCGGCTCGGGAGGGTTGCGGACCCGGCGGGCCGCCCACAGGGTGCGCAACTCGTCGATGAGCAGCGGCATGCAGCGCACGGCCAGGGCCACCACCACCACCATCTCGTCCACCGGGGCCCGGACCAGCCGGGCGGGGGTGGCCAGGGTGGCCAGGGCCGGGGCCAGGTCGGCGGCCCGCGTCGTCCAGCCCACCAGGGCGGTCGATCCGATCAGGACGATGACCAGGAGGCTGAAGCGGGCCCACTCATCGAATCCGCCCAGGCCGATGCGGCTGGCGCCGAGGTGGAGATAGGGCGAGCCGCCCGAGAGGGCCGGGGCCACCGCCGTGATAACCACCCCGATCCAGAACCAGCGGGGGAAGCGGGGCAGGGCCCCGAAGGGGATCCGGCCCACCACCATGCCCAGAACCAGCAGGGCCAGGACGATCCCCTCCCCGGCCCAGGTGGGGCGGAGCGACACGGCTATGCCGACCCCGATCAGGGCCGAGACCTTGGTGCCGGGCCAGAGGCGGTGCAGTGGGCTGTCCACCGGCACGTAGCGGAACAGGTTGACCTCGGTGACGGTCGGGCCCCGGCGTCGCGACGCCCGCCGGGGCTCGGGTCGCGAGGACCGCGACGGCCGGGCCGGGCCCCCCCGGGTGGGGCTCTCGGTGGCGGTCACTGCCGGGCCTTCCGCCGCGCTGCTGGCGGCGCCGGCGGGGCGTCCCGCTCCGTCAGCCGGGCCATGCCCTCCCTGACCCCGACATCCATGGCGATCCTTCCCCCCTCCAGGGCCACCACCCGATCGGCAAACTCCTCGGCGTCCTCGTAGTCATGGGACACCACCACCACGGCCAGGCCGTTGGCCCGCACCCGCCCCAGGACACCCACCAGGGTCTCCCGGCCCTCGTGGTCGAGGCCGGCAAAGGGCTCGTCCAGCACCAGCAGTTCGGGACGACGGGCCAGCAGTCCGGCCAGGGCCACCCGGCGCTGCTGACCTCCGGAAAGCTCATCGATCCGCCGGTTCCGGACCTCGCCCGGGTCCAGGCCGACCGCCATCAGGGCCGGATCGACATCGGCCTCCTCCACCCCCCGGCCCCAGGCCACGTCCGAACCGACCGTGGAGCGGAACAGCTGGAGCCGGGCGTGCTGGAAGGAGACGGCCACCTTGGGCCCGGCCCGGTCCAGGGGCTGGCCCGACAGGCTGGCCGTCCCCTCCGTCGGCACCGTCAACCCGGCCAGGATCCAGGCCAGGGTGGACTTGCCGGAGCCGTTGGCCCCCACGATCAACAGGCCCTGACCGACGCCGACATCGATGTCGATCCCCTCCAGGGCCCGGCGGGCCCAGGGGGTCCGGGGGGAGTAGACGTGGCCGACGCCACGGAGCTCGATCACGCCACGCTGACCGTTCCGGCGTCGACCCTCACCACGGTGGTGGCGGCGGCCGCCTCCTCGGGTCGGTGGGTCACATGCAGCACGGTCAGGCCGTCCTCTCCGGCCAGGGAGACGAGCAGATCGGCCACCTGCCGGCGGCCGGCCGGGTCGAGCATGCTGGTCGACTCGTCCGACACCAGCAGATGGGGGTGACGGGCCAGGGCCGAAGCAATGGCCAGGCGCTGGAGTTGGCCCCCGGAGAGAGTCGAGGTCTCCTCCTCCTCCATGCCGGCCAGGCCGACCCGGTCCAGCACCCCGGCCACGTCGATGGAGGCGGCGTGGGCCGGGTCCATGCCCCACACCACGTCGTCCCGGACCCTTACCCCCAGGACCTGGCTCTCGGGCCGCTGGAACACCACCGCCGTGCCCCCGGGCCGGCCCAGACCCACCGTCCCGGGCCGGGTGACGCTGCCCTCCGGGCTCAGCATGCCGGCCGTGATCCGGGCCAGGGTCGACTTACCCGAACCGTTGCTCCCGACCACGGCCACGTAGACGCCCTCGGGGACGTCAAGGTCGACACCGGACAGGGCGTAGGCGTCGGCGCCGGGGTAGCGGAACGACACGTCATCGAAGTGGACCGGCACCGGCGCGGGGACGGCCGGCGCGCCCTGCGCCACCGACCCGGCCGGCTCCGGCGGCCCGAACTCCGGCGGCCCGAACTCCGGCTGGCCCATCGAGCGCTCCAGGGAACGGATGGTCGGGCGGGATATGCGCCAGGCGGCCAGGAGGACGCCTTGGACCAGGAGCACCTCCCCGGCCGGGATGATCCCCCACCAGTGGGAGATCATCCAGTTCACACCGCGGTCTCCGCCCCGTTCGATGGCCCCGATGCCGGGGAACCAGGTGAACAGGGTCGACAGGATGCGGCGGATTCCGTGCCAGGAGTTGCGGATCTGGTCGAAGGCCAATTTGCGGAAGCTGGCGAAGACAAGGAGCTGGCCCATGGTCACCCCGGCCACCAGGGACCACACCACCATCCCGCAGAGCAGGAGGCGGACCACGCCCCACTGGCGGCGCATGGCCAGACCGATCACGAAGCCGAGATCGGTCACCACCAGACAGATGCTCCACAGATTGACCCCGCCCAGCAGGAAGGCCACCGAACTGGAGGCCAGGCCGGCCCCGACCACGGCCCGGAGCCGCCGGCGGTAGGCCAAAGCGGCCATGGGAGCCACGGAGAGGACCTCGATGACCGGGCCCAGGGGCAGCAGCCAGCCCAGGAACAGGAGGGCGACGGTCAGGTCCCCCAGGACGGCGGCCTCGGCCAGCTCCGCGGAACTGAGCGGTCCGGCGGAACGGGGGAGGCGCACCATCCAAGGCTAAGCGCGAGGTGCGAACAGCTCCCACCGCCACCGGCTCAGATGGCGCCCACCGTCTCCTCCGGGGCCGGCACGCTGAGCACGACCTCATCGCCCCGGCTGCGCCGCCAGGGCAGGCGCACCCCGGTGAGCGAAGGCAGGGCCGCCGCCGCCAAGACGCAGGCGACGCCACCCACGCCGATCCCGGTCCGGGGTCCGGCCACCTGGGAGATCCAACCCACCAGCGGCCCGCCGATCGGTGTCGTCCCCAGGAAGGCCACGCCGTAGAGGGCCATGACCCGTCCCCGCATCTCCGGGGCCGAGGCCAGCTGCAGAGTGGTGTTGGCGGTGGCGATGAAGCCGATGTTGGCCACCCCCATGAGGACCAGGGCCGCCAGCTCGGCGGGATAGACCGGCATGACCGCGCAGGTCAACAACGTGATTCCGAGGGCGAAGGACACCGCCACCAGGCGCTTGCCCGTGGGGCGGCTCCGGGAGGCGGTGATCAGCCCGCCGACCACGGCGCCGGCGCCCATGCAGGAAGTCATGATCCCGAACCCGCTGGCCCCGGCGTGGAAGGTCCGGCTCGACAGCAGCGACAGGGTGACGGTGAAGTTGTAGGCCAGCGTCCCGACCACGGTCACCAGCAGCAGGGGCGTGCGCAGGGCCGGCGTCTTCCAGGCGTAGCGCAGCCCGTCCATGAGCTGGCCTTTGGCCCGCACGACCTTGTCCACCGGGAGCAACTCATGGGGCCGCATCAGGAACAACCCAAGGATCACGGCCAGGTAGGAGGCGGCGTTGATGATGAAACAGGGCCCCACTCCCACTGTGCCGATCAGCACACCGGCTATGGCCGGGCCCACGATGCGGGCTCCGTTGATGACGACGCTGTTGAGGGTAACGGCGTTGGTGATCATCCCCGCCCCCACCATCTCCATCACGAAGGCCTGCCGGGTCGGGTTGTCCACCGTGTTCACACAACCCAGGCCGAAGGCCAGGGCGAAGACCATCCAGAGATGCACCGAGTGGGTGATGGTCAAAAGGCCGAGGACCAGGGCCAGGGTGCCGGCCGCCGACTGGGTGAAGAGGAGCATCTTCCGCTTGTCCACCCGGTCGGCTATCAGCCCCCCGTAGGGGCCGAACAGCATCATGGGCAGGAACTGGGTGGCGGTGACCAGGCCCAGCCAGACCCCGTTGTGGGTCAGCTCCAGGACCAGCCACATCTGGGCCAGGGACTGCATCCAGGTTCCCGACACCGACACGATCTGGCCGTAGAAGTAGAACTTGTAGTTGCGCACCCCCAGAGCGGCGAAGGTGCCTCCCCCGTCCGCCCGGTCCGGCCCCTCCCGACCGTTGCGCCGCCCGATGAGAGGCAGCCTCAACGCCGGTCGGCCCTTCCGGCCGCAGTGGCCGGCGACGGCGGGACCTCGGCCAGCGCCTCCAGCACCGGGAGGGCCGCCTCCAGGAGCCGCTGCTCCTCGGGTGTCAGCCGGGCCATCCTCTCGGCCAGCCAGGCATTGCGCCGCTGGCGCACGTCCTCGATGGCCCGGCGGCCCTTGCCCGTCAGCTTGGCCATGACCGCCCGCCGGTCCGTGAGCGAGTCCACCCGCTTGACCAGGCCGGCCTTCTCCAGGGCATCGACCATGCGGGTCACGCTGGGGGGCTGGACCCCCTCGTGGGCGGCCAGGTCGCCCAGGGTCATGGCCCCGTGGCGGTCGAGGGTCGAGACCAGGGCCAGCTGGGAGGCGGTCAGCCCGGCGGCGGCATTCTGGCGCAGCCGCCTCGACAGGCGCAGCACCGACAGCCGGACCCGGCTGACCATCTCCAGATCGACCGGAACCTCGGGGGCGGGAGCGGGGGCAGTCATTTACTTAGGCTAAGTATAGGTCTGAATCCCGTGCCGGTGTTCACGGACCCGAGACCTGGCCTCAGGCCATCGACACCAGTTCCAGAAGCTCCTCATTCCAGTGGTCCAGGACCGCCTCGGGCATCATCAGGACCCGGTCCGGCTCCAGCAGTTCGACGAACTCGGCGTCGTGGCTGACCACGATCATCGTCCCGCCCCAGGACGACAGGGCCCCGGCCACGGCCTGGCGGGAGGCCGGGTCGAGGTTGTTGGTCGGCTCGTCCAGGAGCAGGAGGTTGTGGCGCCCCACCACCAGCTGGGCCAGGGCCAGCTTGGTCTTCTCCCCACCCGAAAGGGTGCCGGCGTCCTGGAAGGCCATCTCCCCGGTGAGGGCGAACATGCCCAGCAGGGAACGCAACTCCACCTCGGTGGGAGGCCGGTCCGGACCGGGCCCCCCGGCGCGACCACCGGAACGGCCCGAGCCGGTGGCCAGGCCGATGGCCCGGCTGGTGGTGATCTGCTGGCGCATGTGGGTCAGCACGTCGGTGCCGGCGTGGATGCCCTCGTGCTTCTGGGCGTAGTAGCCCACCGAGACGCCCGAACCGAAGTCGACCCGGCCCCGGTCGGGCTCGGACTGGCCGGCCAGCACCCGTAACAACGAGGTCTTACCGGCCCCGTTGAGTCCCATGACCAGCAACCGTTCCCCCCGCTCGACCGCGAAGTCCACGTCCTCGAAAATGGGCGGGCCGCCATAGGACTTGGCCAGGCCGGTGACCTCCACCACCGTCCGGGGGGCGTGAGGGGGCTGAGGCAGGCGGATGGCGTAGCGGCGCTCCCGGGCCGGACCGGTGACGGCGTCCCGGCGCAGGCGCTCGACCCGGGTGTCCAGGGTCTGGGCCTTGCGGGCCCGGGTTCCGGTGGAGTGCCGCATCGAGTCGGCCAGGTCGGCCAGGCGCTTGATCTCGGCCGCCTGGCGGGAGGCCACCTTGGCCTGGCGTTCCTCGTCTGCCTTCCGGGCCGCCCGGTACTGGGAATAGGTCCCCTTGTACTCGACCATCCTGGCCTCATCCAGGTGCAGGACCCGGGTGATGGCCTCGTCCAGCAGATCCAGGTCGTGGCTGACCACCAGCAGGGCGCCCCGGTAGGAGCGCAGGAAGGAGATGAGCCAGGACTTGGCGTCGGTGTCGAGGTGGTTGGTGGGCTCGTCCAGCATGAGCACGTCGCTGCCGGCAAAGAGGATGCGGGCCAGTTCCACCCGCCTCCTCTCCCCGCCGGAGAGGACGCCGAGGGGGAGATCGACCCGGTCGGGGGTGAGCCCCAGGCCGGCCACGATCCGCCTCACCTCGGACTCGGCGGCGTAGCCCCCGGCCTGGCTGAAGCGCTCCTCGGCCTTCGAGTAGCGGGCCACGTTCTCCTCCGAGGGCCGCTCCTCCACCGTCAGACGCAGCTTCTCCAGGCGGATCATGGCCTCGTCCAGATCCCGGCCGGACAGAACGTGGGACAGGGCGGTGGTGCCGTCCGGTTCGGCCCGGGAGCGGGGGTCCTGACGCAGGTAGCCGACGCCGCCCCGGAGGATCACCTGGCCGGCGTAGGCGGGCTGCTCGCCCCCGAGAACCTTGAGCAGGCTGGTCTTACCGGCCCCGTTGCGCCCGACCAGGCCCACCTTCTCCCCGTGGCGCACGCTGAAGCTGGCCCCGTCGAGGGTCAGGCGGCCGCCCACCTCCACGGACAGGCCGCGGGCCTCCAACATCGCTCAGGCCACCCGGGCGGGACACAACCACATGCCCCAATGGTCGCACCTCCGGGCCGGGGGCTCCGCCGATTAGCCCAGGAGCTCCTTGGCCACCTGTATCCACATCTCGGTGGTGAGGCGGAGCGACTCGACGTCGATGCGCTCATCGTGGCCGTGGAAACGGGCGGCAAAGTCGGAGGCGGTGAAACCGGAGCTGAACAGGCCGAACCCGTAGCCGATGGCCCCCTTCTCCCGGAAGAACCGCAGGTCGGTACCGCCCGTGGTCATGCGGGGCACCAGCGTCGCCTCCGGATAGGTCTGGCGGGTCACCTTCTCCAGCACGTCGCGCAGGCGGGAGTCGAACTCGGAGGAGGTGGGGTTGGACTCGTGCAGGGTGGTGACCTCCACCCCGTCGGCCAGGTCCCCCAGGGCGGCCGAGATGTTCCGGGAGACATCGGCCGGGGTGTCACCGGGCAGGACCCGGATGTCCACGTCCACGTCGACCACGTCGGGGATGACGTTGGTCTTGACCCCGCCGTGGACGACATTGGGGCTGAAGGTCATGTGGGTGCAGGCGTGGGCCAGCTTGGCCATGCGAATGTCATCGATGCGCCCCACGGCCTCCAGGGCCCGGGCCGGGTCCACCAGGTCGACCCGGATGTCGGCGGGTAGATCGAGGGTGGCGGCAAAGGAGCGCCAGGTGTCGGTGATACGGGTCTCGGGCCGGTACTGGGCCAGCCTGGCCACCACCGCCGCCGCCTTCACCACGGCGTTGTCGGCCCCATAGGGCATGGACCCGTGACCGGGAGTCCCGTGGATGCGCAGGCGTCGCCAGGCGACGCCCTTCTCCCCCGTGGTCAGGGTCACGGTCTGGCCCACGTCGGTGGCGGAGAAGACCCCGCCCGACTCGGACAGGACGTAGTCGGCCCGGATGGCGTCGTATTCATTGTCAGCCATCCACTCCGCCCCGTGGGTGCCGGCCGCCTCCTCATCAGCCACGGCGAAGTAGATGAGCGTGCCCCGGGGCCGCCACCCCTCGGCGGCCAGCCGGCGGAAGGCCACCGCCATGGAGGAGGTGAGGTTGAGCATGTCGATGGCCCCCCGGCCCCATACCTCCCCGTCCACCAGCTCCCCTCCGAAGGGATCCCGACTCCAGCCCTCGGCCGTGACCGGGACCACGTCGGTGTGGCCCATCAGACACAGGGTGGGGGCGGCCGGGTCACTGCCTTCGATGCGGGCCACCAGCGAGGCCCGGCCCGGCAGCGGCTCGTAGGTCTCGATGCTATGGCTGGCGCCTTCCAGGTAGCCCCGGAGGAGGTCGGAGCTGCGCACCTCGTGGCCCGATTCGTCCGTGCCGTCGTTGACGCAGGTGTTGCGGATGAGGGCCTGGAGGAGCTCGGTGACTTCCCCGGTTACTGGTTCCTCGGTCACATGGGTCATCCTCCAGGCTAAGTCCTACGCTGCGGGCCCATGGCATCGAACCCACCTTTCGACCTGGCCGAGACCGATCGGCTGCTCACCACCACCCGGGCCGTGCGCAAGCGCCTGGACCTGGACCGGCCGGTGGAGAAGCAGGTCCTCCTCGACTGCATCCGCATCTCCCAGCAGGCCCCCACCGGGTCGAACAACCAGGGCTGGCGCTGGGTGGTCGTGACCGATCCCGACAAGAAGACGGCCCTGGCCGACATGTACCGCCGGGGCGGGCGGGGCTACCTGGACTCCGCCCGGCAGAACATCCAGCCCGGTCAGGAGCAGACCGGTCGGGTCCTCGAATCCGCCTTGTGGCTGGCCGACAACATGGAGAAGGCCCCCGTCCTGGTCATTCCCTGTGTCAAGGGGCGGCCGCCGGAAAACGCCCCGGCCATCATGTGGGCAGCCATGGGGGGCTCCATCTTTCCGGCCGTGTGGAGCTTCCAGCTGGCCCTGCGGTCCCGGGGCCTCGGGTCGGTCATCACCAGCCTGCATCTGATCTTCGAGAAGGAGGCGGCCGGCCTCCTCGGCATCCCCGATGACGTGGTCCAGGTGGCCATGCTGCCGGTGGCCTATACCAAGGGCACCGACTTCAAGGCCGCCCAGCGCCCGCCGGTGGAACACATCGTGCACTGGGAGTCCTGGGGCAACAAGGACGGCGGGGACCCCGGGGACTGAGATGCCGGCGGGCCCCGCCGAAGCAGCGCCCGGCCGGGCGCCCACGGCTCGGCTCAGGCCGCCGATCCGTAGAAGCCGGCGTCCCCGTAGGTGAAGATGCCGCCGTCGGAGGCGCAGAAGCGGTAGCCCCCGCCGTCGGGCATGGACGACATCCCGACTATCGGCCGGGCCAGGGTCTCAGCCCCGGCCGAACCGAAGAAGCCGGCGTCCCCGTAGGTGAAGATTCCTCCGTCACTGGCCACCAGCCAGTAGCCCCCGCCGTCGGGGGTGGAGGCCATGCCCACGATGGGCCGGGCCAGGGGGGCGCCGCCGGCCGCTCCGAAGAAGCCGGCGTTACCGCAGGTGGCCACGTCCCCGGCCCAGTCGGCCATCCAGTAGCCCCCGCCGCTGGGGGTGGAGGCCATGCCCACCACCGCGCCCGCCGGAAGCGTCCGGCTGCAGGCGGGCCCGGACGGGGCTGGGGTTCCGAGGGTCAGTTGCCCGACATAGAGCTGACGCTGGCCTCCGCACGAATAGGAGGTGCAGCCCGACGTCCAGGCGGCATAGGACATCCAGGTCTGGCCGGATGTGTCGGTGAACACGTTGCCGGCCCCCGGCCCGGCCACAGCGCCGTAGGAGGTGAGGATGGGCGAGCCGTCCGGTTGGGAGCACGGCCCGGATGGTCCGGAGCACACCGCGTAACCCTCGGAGTAGTTGGACGACTGCCAGTTCCCAGCGGCAAAGAAGAGGTAATAGGTCCCACCGATCACGACCATGTCGGGGTTCTCCACCGTGGTCTCCCACGGGTAGCTGACCTCGTTCTGGGCCAGCAGCTGGGCCGGGGACGAGACGAGCGAGGTGCCGTCCGAACTCAGGCGGGCGGCCCAGAGATAGGCAGAACCGGAGGCCGAACCGTCATTGGACTTCCAGTCGACCCAGGCCTGCCCGGTGGCCGGATCGATGAAGGGCTGAGGGTCGACCGATCCGCCCAGGTTGGTCTGGCAGATGACCGGTCCGGCGGAGTTGTCCTCGAACTGGCCCTGGGGGGTGGCCGACACCGCCACCGATATGCAGTTGTAACCGGCCTGGGTGTCGGTGGCGTCATAGAACATCACGTAGTGGCCGCCGTAATAGAAGACACCCGGTGAGGTCTGGGTGTTGTTCTCCTCCCAGGCCGGCAGGGGACCGACCGCCGTCGAGCCGTAGGACTTGCCGGTGATGGTGTGGTAGCCCGAGTCAGGGCTGGAGGACTCGAGCACCCCGATGTGGTTGCCCCAGGTGGTGCCGGTCGTATAGGCGTAGTAGGTCGACCCGGCCAGCATGACGTCGGGATCGGGAGCGTCCATGGCCGACGCCGGGGACGACGCCCGGGCGACCTGCGGTGAACCGGAGGCGGCCAGCGCGGGCCGGGCGGTTGGGCCGAATGCCGACACTCCAACCATGGCCGCCGAGGCAGCCATCAGGACAAGTGCATCAGTGAGCCGCCGCCGCCGTTTCATCTCCTCCAGCGTCGCGCGGGCGGCGGCGCCGGCCGGACCGGAGCCCGAGGAGCGGCCGGGTCAGGGCCAGAATCCCGGCCGGGCCTGCTGACAGGCTCCGGCGGCGTAGGCACGCAGCCGTTCGGCCCCGGCCGGGTCGAACAGCTCGATGACATCGAATACCGCCGCCGGGCCCAGGGCCCGGACGGCCCGGTCGGCCGGGCTCCGGGGCGGAGGCAGGGCCGTGGTCAGAAGCACCACCGGACCCTGGCCCGCTCCGGCCAGCGCCGCCGCCCGGCCCAACGTCGTCCACAAGGCCGAGCCGGCTAAGCCCCGGCTGCCGGCCGCAAAGGTGCCGCTCAGATCGAAATGCCACTGCCCCCCGAGACCGTCCCGGGCGGCCAGGGCCACCTCGGCCCCGGCCGACGGCACCTTCACATTCCGCCTCACGTGGCTGAACCCGGCCTCCTCCAGGGCCGCCCCGGCCACGGCCCCCACTCCCTGCCCCGACGCCACGGCCAGGCGCTGGCGCTCGGCCGGCGCTCCTCCGTCCGAGGCAAGTTCCTCGGCCACCCGGCGGCGGGCGATGTCCACGTAGACGGGGTCGGTGTCGTAACCCCACCAGCGCCGCTGCCGGCGGGCGGCGGCCACCGCCGTGGTGCCCGAGCCGAGGAAGGGATCGAGGACCAGGTCTTCCCGGTAGGTGAACAGGTCGATGAGGCGAAGAGGGAGCTCGACCGGGAAGGGCGCCGGGTGACCCACCCGCCGGGCGCTCTCGGGGGCGAGGTGCCAGAGGTCGAGGGTGGCCTCCATGAACTCATCGCTGGTGATCCAGCTCTGGGCCGGCAGACCCTGCTGCTCACGAACCCCGGGGGCCGGGGTGCGCTCGAAACGGCCCTTGGAGGCCACGATGACCCGCTCGGTCACGTCCCGCAGGACCGGGTTGGAAGCGGAGCGGAACGAACCCCAGGCGCAGGAACCCGATGCCCCCTCGGCTTTGGCCCAGACGATCTCGCCCCGGAGCAGGAGACCGAGGTCGTCCTGGAGGATGCCGATCACGTCGGCGGCCAGGGACCGGTAGGGCCGCCGGCCCAGATTGGCCACATTGACGGCCAGGCGTCCGCCCGGCTCCAGGACCCGGACACACTCTCCCAGCACCTGGCGGAGCAGGCCCAAGTACTCGAGGTAGTCGGCCGGGATGCCGTTCTCCCCCAGAGCTTGTTCATAGGCCTTACCGGCGAAGTAGGGAGGGGAAGTGACGACCAGGGCCACACAGTTGTCGGGTAGATCCATGCACCGGGAGTCCCCTACCAGGAGGGTCTCGCCCCCGGGGCCGGGTGGGGCCGGGTTGATCTCCTCCGCCGCCGAAAGGACGGGAGGGCTGAAGCGGGAGTAGAAGGCGCTGGCGTCGTGACTCTCGCGCTTGCCGGACCCGAAGCTCCGGGTCGACGTGGCCCGGGCGGGCACTGGGATCAGGCCTCGTCGAGAAGAGGGGGCAGCCGCTCCAGGTAGACGGTTATGGCCCGTTCCACCAGGAGGTTGGCGGAAACCTGGCGGCGGAGGGCCTCCAGGCGCAGTCTCTCGTGCAGATCGGTGGGCAAACGGACCGCGGTGGCGATCCTCGGCTCGTCGTACAACCGGGGGCGGGCCATGGAGCAAAAGGTATCGGGGGTGCCCTCGGCGGGGGTGGATACCGGCGCCCGGGCAGGACCGGGGCCCGAGGGGCTCCCGCCGCTAGCGACAGGGGGGTGTAGTCGCTAGCGGCGGGCCCCGGAGTGGAGCCCTCAGACGGCGCCGGAGTCTTTGGAGGCGGGGCAGGAGAAGCGCAGGTGGGCGGTCATCAGGTCGGCCACCCGGGCCAGGCCGGCGGACTCCAGGGCCCGGCCACAGGACGGGCACTCGATTTCGGACCGCAGGCCGGCCCTCTGATGGTGGGCATCGAAGCGGATACTCATTGGGATAAGGGTAAGGAACCCATGTTTCGATAGATCGTCCTGCGCTTTAACCCAGTGTGAACTGACTAGTTACAAGCGGCGAAGGCTGCCTCCCCGGGCCGGGCCTCCCCACCCCCGAAGGCGGGTACCGGGCTTAGGCTGACCCGGTGACCAAAGAAGCGGATTACGAGCCCAGCCCGGCCGGATGGGTCCGGGACCAGGTGGCGGCCTACGAGGCGTCGGGAGGGACCCGGGCCAACACCCTGCGGGACACGGGCCTGCCCATCATCGTGGTCACTTCCAAGGGGGCCAGCACCGGGAAGGTGCGGAAGACGCCGCTGATGAGGGTGGAGCACGACGGCCGGTATGCCCTGGTTGGATCCCAGGGCGGGGCCCCGACCCATCCTCGCTGGGTCCACAACCTCCGGGCTGAACCCACCGTCTTGATCCAGGACGGCCCGGAGCCGCACCGCTACACGGTGCGGGAGCTGGAGGGCCCGGAGCGCGAGGAGTGGTGGGACCGGGCCGTAGCCGCCTATCCGCCCTATGCCGAGTACCAGACAAAGACCGAGCGGCGCATCCCGGTCTTTCTGGCCAGCCGGGCCGACTGAACCCCAGAGTTAAGCTCATGACGTGAGGGCCGACCAGGTCACCGATGCTGGCTGAGGCCGACCAGGATGAGCTTTACCTGCTCGAGCAGCAGTTCCGCTACACCTACGCCAGCCCGGTGCGAAGACTCCGTCACCGCCTGTTGGTCGTACCCCGCGCCGTCCACGGCACCCAGCAACGCTTCGATCACGGCCTGAGCGTCACCGGCGGCGCAGCCCGGGCCAAGCCCTCATCTGGCGGCCGGGGCGTATGTCAGGACTACCCCCACGTGATGCTGGCTCTGTGCCATGCCGCCCACCTGCTGGCCCGGTACGTGTCAGGACATCTGGTCGGTGAGGGCGGCTCCCACGCTTGGGTCGAAGTCATCATCCAAGACCAGTCCCCGGCCGGCCCGGCCCGGTCGGTGGCCGTCGCCTTCGATCCCACCCATAACCGGCGGGCCGGTCGCGGCTACGTCACCGTGGCCGTGGGTCGCGACTACTGCGACGTAGCGCCGACGTCGGGCACCTTCGAAGGCGCAGGCCCGGGCACGCTGTCGGTCCACAAGCGCCTCAGCCCGGCCGAAGACGCCCCCCTGGTCCTTTGAACCATGAGTCCCCGACGCCTGATCACGGACCATCGCGGCACCCGCTACGGGGAGGTTCTGGCCGCCTACGTGACCGAAGCGGGCATCCAGGCCCACGTCTACGGCACCCAGATGATCAATGACTGCCCTCAGGAACTCTGGGAACGGCTCGACCCCGAGGCCATCCGGGAGGAGCTCGGCGCCTTCCTGGTCAAGCTGAACGGCCCCCGCTATTGGGTGCTCGACGGCCTCGGCGCCAAGGTGCAGACCACCGAGCCGGTGATGAAGGAGTTCGGCGGCATCATGATGCGGCGGATAGCCGAGTTGGATCTGGGAACCAATCCCCAGCAGGTGCCGTACACCGAGCGGCATGTGAACCGCGGCGCCGTGTTCTTCTTCGATGCCGGTAAGCCCATCTACGAGGTCGTGAACGCCGAGGGCGCCGCCTTCGTGATGCAGGCCTACTGCGTCGGCGTGGATCCGACCCTCACCGAGGAAAGCCTGATTGACCTGGGAGGCCGCTTGGACCTACCTCCGGGATGGTCCTACCGCACCCGAATCCTCGATGAGGAGCTGGTGGTGGACACCTCCGACCACGTGGCGACCGTGCTGCAGGACGAGCTCGAGAACACCTACACGCTGCCCTACTGAGCCTTCCTGGCAGAAGGGAAGGCGGCCCGGCCGTCGAATAGAAGCGAATGCGACTCCGCCGGCAGGCCCTGGTGGCCGCCGTCCTTGTGGCCGTCCTGTGCCCGGCCTGGATGGCGACGACCACCGTCAGCGCCCACGCTGCCACCCCGTGGAAACCAGAAGCCGCCAGCTACGGGATCGGGGAGAAGGCCAACGTCCCGGTCACGATGCCCGATGGGACCATCCTCCGGGCCGACGTCTACACCCCCACCGACCCGGAGACCGGCCGGGAAGCCAAGGGACCCTTTCCGGTCCTGCTGACCCAGACCCCCTACGGCAAGAGCGCCCTGGGCGCTGACACCTACTTCGTACCGCGTGGGTACATCGAAGTGGTAGCCGATGTCCGAGGAACTGGGGACTCCGAAGGCACCTACGGCCTGTTCGACCCGGTTCAGGCCAGGGACGGGGCCCAGCTCGTCAAATGGTCGGCCCGCCTGGCCCATTCCGACGGCCGGGTCGGGTTGTTCGGGGAGTCCTACCTGGGGATCAATCAGTTCCTGACCGTAGGCGCCCTCGGTCGCCACTCCCCCGTCAAGGCCATCTTCCCGGTGATCTCGGCCAACGACATATACCGGGATACAGCCTTCCAGGGCGGCCTGTTCGACGCCGAGTTCAACACCGCCTATACCGGCCTGGAAGCGGGAGTTCAGACCAGCGAGCCGACCCTGGAGACAGCCCAGGCCCCATCCTCAGGTTCCGGCTCCGATCTGGCCGTGACCCAGACCGAGCACGCCGGCGCCCTGGCGTCCTACTACGCGCCGTCGGCCACCGACATCGAGCTCAACGGCACCTCCGCCTACGACGGTTCCTACTGGCTGGACCGTTCGCCCACCAAGTATCTCTCCGACGTGGTGGCCGACCAGATCCCTGCCTTCCTGGTCGGCGGCTGGTACGACCTGTTCCAGCACGGGGAGCCCCTCAACTACACGGCTCTCCAGAACCTCTACGACCACCGGCCGGCCGGTTCGGCCATGCTGCCCGGCCAGAAGGTGAGCGGGCGCTACCAGCTGCTCATGGGGCCGTGGTACCACCTGACCGCCGGCGACGGGGTGAACCTCGACGCCCTGGAGTTGGAATGGTTCGACACCTGGCTCAAGAACGAGGCCACCGGCATGGGCGACACCAGGACCCCTCTGCACCTCAACATCCTGGGAACCAGCCGCTACATCGATACCGCCACCTGGCCCTCCGCCGCCGCTTCACAGGCCACCACCCTGTGGATGGGCGCCGGCGGAACGCTGTCCCAGGCCCGCCCGGCTAAGACCTCAGCCTCCCAGACCATCGTCTTTACCGGAGCGTCGGCCGCCTGTGACCGCCAGACCTCCCAGTGGTCGATGGGCGCCGACAACCTCGCCCTGGGATCGGCCGGACTCGGGTCCGATCCCTGCACCAACCAGGACAATGACATCCAAGTCGGCCCGGGTGCCCTCACCTTCACCAGTCAGCCCTTGGTTACCGACACGGTCCTGAGCGGGCCGATGAACGTCAGTGTGGACGCCACCGACAACCGTCCTGACGCCGAATGGATCGCCAACCTTGAAGAGGTCGCCCCAGGCGGCCGGTCGACGCCCATAGCCGCCGGCGCCCTTCTCGGCTCCTTGCGCGCCGTTGATCCGGCCCGCACCTGGGCGGGCCAGGACAACCGGCCCCTGCTGGCCTGGCATCCCTACACGTCGGCCAGCTCGTCTCCGGTGAGCCCGGGGGTCATGACCCGTTATGACATCGAGGTATTCCCGACTTTCGCCCTGATCCCGAAGGGGGATTCATTGAGGGTCACCCTCTCCACGGCGGACACGCCCCACCTGTTGCCCACACCCGCCCAGCTGGCCAACCTGGCCGGTGGGGTGTACCAGGTGAGCACGAGCGCGGCGGCGCCCTCCTACCTGGAGGCAATGCTGCTGCCCGCCTCCAGGTTCAACCAGAACTGCAGCTTCTGCTGATCCGCCGAGCTGGGAAAGCTCAGCCCACCACCACCGTCCCGGTCATCATCTGGTGGAAGCCACACATGAACGAGTAGGTGCCGGCGTTGGGGAAACTGTAGGTGTAGCTGGTCCGGGTGGAGAGGTCGTTGGGATTACCGGCGGGGACGTTGATCAGCACCCCCGACGATGCCTCCGAGTAAACGGTGCTGATACTCACCGCTGGAGAGGAGAGACCCTTGCCACCCATAGAGCCCGCGAAGGTGGCGTCACCGAAGGAGAAGACGCCACCGTCGGCCGCCAGTAGCCAGTAGCCGTGACCGGTCGGCGTGGGCGTGATGCCCACGATGCGCGAGTTGAGGTGCTTGCCACCCATGGACCCGTAGAACGCGGCATCACCGAAGGAGAAGACCCCCCCGTCGGCCGCCACCTCCCAGTAGCCGGCACCGTCGGCGGTGGCGGCCATGCCCACCATGGGCGAGTTGAGGCGCTTGCCACCCATGGAGCCGTAGTAGGTGGCGGCCAGGATGGCGAAGACGCCGCCCCCCGCCGACACGGCATAGGCCGCCGGGCCGTTCGCGCTCGGGTTCGGGTCCGCCACAACGCCGACCAGGGGTGAGGCGAGGTGGGGCAGCACCTTGCCCACCTGGGGAGCCCCGCCGAAGGAGTAGGTGTTCGCATCCGAGCCCACCAGCACATAGCCGTTGGCTTGGGGTCCGGTCACCAGGCCGATTATGGGGGCCGTGATCGCCTTGCCGGCCATCGAGCCATCGAAGGGGGCGTCCCCGAAGGCGTGGACGCCACCGTTGGCGGTCACCTCCCAATAGCCGCGCTGGCTGCCCGTGGGCAGCATCTGCACCACCGGGGAGATGAGCCGGGACGAGGCGGCCGAGCCGTAGGACTGGGCCTGGCCGAAGTCATAGACCCCGCCGTTGGCGGTGGCCAGACGGTAGGCGGGGGCCTGGATCATGGTGCTGCCCTGGGGCGAAGTCAGCAGGGGTGCCTCCGGAGCGGCATTGGTGCAGCCGAAGGTGGGCGGACCCTGGTTCGGAGCGGCGAGGGTGTCGGCCGAAGCCCCCTCGCAGTAGGCGGGCAGCGCGAAGGGCGTCACGTCTATCGACTCCATACCGACTCCAGGGAACTGGACCGTATGGGGATCACTGGTGCCGCCGTACTTCCATGTGATGTTGTCACCCGGGCTCACATGGATGGTCGAAGGCAGCATCTCCATGACCTCGGTGTGGGCCGAGGACGCCCCCGCGCTGACCACGTAGTTGTGAGTCCCGTTGGCATTGGTCGTGACGGTGGGGGTGGACGCGGCGGCAATGGCCGAGTTGGCCTCGGCATTGTCGGACTGGTACTGGGCCGCCGCCGCCGAGTCGAGGGCCGACTGGGTCGAGGTGGCAGCGGAGTCAGCCACCACCGACACGGAAGCCGAGGGATCGCTGATGGGGTGACCGAAGTCCACGACTGTCACGGTCCCCGTGAACCCGGATGCCAGGCTCAGCTTGACGAAAAAGTCGTTGCCGGGGCTCTCCAGGCCGGCGCTGAGGAGGGCGGTGCCGTTGTACACGCAGGGCGTGGTCTGGTCACCGCATTGTCCGGGCGCTCCGCTGCCCGCCGGCGGGAAGGTCGGGCCGAAGACGGAGAAGTTCTCCAGCGGGTTGGACCCGGGCTCATCGCTGTCCGGTACGATCAGGGCGTTGGCCGGATCGGCGAAGGCCTGTTGGACGGTCTGGTTCTGGGGCAGCAGGGCTGGGATGTGGGTGTCATCCGTCGACGCCCCGGCCGGTTCCTGCAGATCGATCACGTCACCGTTGTGGACGCTGATTCCGCTGCGCGGGAAGAAGTCGTCGTACTCGATGTTCTGGCCCGATGGAGGCACGGCTCCCACCCCGATCACATAGGTGCCCACCGTGGCCGCCCGGGCCTGGCTCGGGACCAGCGCCATGCAGAGACCGAGGACTAGGGCGGATCCGACGGCTAGCTGGCGCCGCCGCGCAGACATCGTCGGGAACAGCGCGGTCGCGGACACTGGGGGAGCCTCCCGTCTGTCTGCCCGACCGACCACTGGTGCCCGCCCGGGCCCGCCGATGCCTTTTCCTGGCTGTAAGGAGAGCGCAGCCATTCGGCAATGGCTCATTGTGACGATGACAGCGTCTCTTCCCCGCTGCCTCCAGCCGTGGAGTCCTCCGCCTATGGATCGGGCGGGACCGTTGAGTGAGTCGAGGCCGGCGGGGGCGTCGGGGGGTGACAGTGCGGTCATGCGATGCCGCCTTCAGGATAGGGGCCAGCAGGCGGGTGGAGGTTCGGAGGACGACCGGGACGATCAGGTAAGACCCGGGCAGAGGCGCCGGGGCGGGGTGCACCCTGGACCTGGTGTTGGTCGGCCCGGTGGAGACGATGGGACTCGAACCCACGACTTCTTACCTTGGGTAAGTAATTTGGTGGTTCCTGGCGGCCCGAACGGCCGGCCTCGGACCGCCGCTGGACGCTCATGGATTGCGGGCCCGTACAGCCGAACTTCGGGCCGGCGGCCCGGTCTGGCCATCTGAAGCAGGTGGGCCAGAACACGACTGACAATCGGTCTAAAACACGATTGACGAGTGGGCCAAAGCGCTAGTCTATGACCATGTCGGCCCCTGGGTACGTCCCTCGGTTGATCGACCAGCACCTGGAAACGCTCTTCGATCAACTGCCCGCCCTGCTGGTCGTCGGACCCCGGGCGACGGGCAAGACCACAACCGCCCGCCGGCTGGCCCGAAGCGTCATCCGCCTCGACGTACCGGCCCAGGCCGCCGCCTACCGCTTCGATGCCGACGCCGCCCTCCGACGGGCGGAGAAGCCTGTCTTGCTGGACGAATGGCAGGAGGTACCCGAGGTCATGGGAGCCGTTCGCCGGGCGGTGGACGAAGATCCCCGGCCCGGAAGGTTCCTCCTGACCGGGAGCGCCCGGGCGCGGCGGAACTCCGATGCCTGGTCGGGCATCGGTCGAGTCGTCAACGTGAGGATGTACGGGCTCACCGTGCGAGAGCAGACAGGTGCGCTCACGACGCCCGGCTTCCTCGAGCGACTGGCGGCAGGAGACCTGGCCGCTTTCCCGTCCGTGCCCAACCCTCCTGACCTCGGAGAGTACGTAGACCTGGCCCTCTTGGGGGGCTTCCCAGAGGCGGTACTGCGCCTCACTGGGCCGGGGCGGGACGCCTGGCTGGAGGGCTACGTTGACCAGCTCGTCACCCGAGACGCAGAAGCCCTCGCCGGTCGGCGCGACCCGGTCTTGCTGAGGCGTTACTTCGAGGCGCTGTCCCTGAACACGGCCGGTACGGCCACCGACAAGACTCTCTACGACGCGGCCGGCATCACCCGGGATACTGCTGGGGCGTACGAGCGGCTGCTCACCGACCTGTTCGTCTTCGAGGCGCTGCCGGCCTGGAGCAGCAACCGGATCTCCCGGCTCGTCAAGGCCTCCAAGCGCTACATCACCGACCCGTCGCTGGTCGCGGCGGCCCTCCGATTGGATGGCGCCGGGGTGCTGGCCGACGGGGATCTGCTGGGCCGGCTGATCGACACATTTGTGCTCGCTCAGTTGCGGCCCGAGGCCGAACTGAGTCCGCTTCGGCCAAGGTCTTTCCACCTCAGGGACAAGGAGGGTCGCCACGAGGTGGATCTTTTGGTTGAGCTGGCCGGTGGAGGCGTGCTCGCCATTGAAGCCAAGGCGACCGCCAGCCCCTCAACCGCTGATGCCCAACACCTGATTTGGCTCCGAGACCGTCTCGGAGATCGGTTTCGGGCCGGTGCCGTGCTCCACACGGGCCCCTTACCTTTTCAGCTTGAGGATCGGATTGTCGCGTTGCCCATCTGCTCGATTTGGGGAGACCGAAGCGTCCTCCAAAGTCCGCTCGCCGAGGGCACGAAAGGGAACGGCGGCCTCTGGCGCCGAGGCTTGAGAGGCCAAAAGGCCTTTTGACCTGGGCTGCTTTTCGCGAGTCGAGTCGAGTCGAGTGGTCCTGCAGCGACTCTTGTCGAACCCGTACTCGACACCGTTGAAGCGCGCTCTTAGGGCCTACAGGAGGCTCGATCTCACCAAGCCAGGTACAGGGCGACCAACCCGAATACTACCAAAATACGCCAATCGACTCAATAACGCACAGCATGCCAGGCTCATCGAGCAGTACCAGGCCGGAGCCACCGTGTACGACTTGGCGACTGCGTTCAGGGTCGACAGAAAGACCGTCTCCAGGCACCTCAAGGCTG
>DAHUYE010000080.1 GCA_027315345.1 Actinomycetota bacterium | reverse complement strand
CTCGGCCCGACGGATTTGATCATCCTGGACGAGGCCGGGATGACAGAGGATCGGGACCTGCTCAAGCTCCTCAACGCGGCCGGGGCGGCCCGAGCCAAGGTGGTCATGGTCGGTGACCCTTTGCAGCTGGCCGCCGTCGGTTCCGGTGGGGCTATGGAGGCGGTGGCCGCCCGCCACCCCGGCCTGCACACCCTTACCGAGAACCGCCGGCAGTCCGATGCGGCCGAACGAGCCGCCCTGGCCGAGCTGCGCCACGGGGAGGTGGAAAAGGCGGTGGACTACTACGCCCGCGCCGGGCGCATCCGTACCGAGCCGGATGGCCAGGCGGCCATGGGGGCGGCCGTGGATGCCTACCTCGCCGACCGCTCCGCCGGCCGGGATGCTCTCCTGCTGGCCTGGCACAGGGACCACGTGGCCGAGATGAACGCCCTGGCCCGAAAGAGACTCCAGGACACCGGGCGCCTGTCCCGGGTGGAGATGACCGCCCCCGGGGGAGCCCGCTATGCCGCCGACGACCGGGTGGTCTTTACCGCCCCCAACCACGACGCCGAGGTGGTCACCTCCCAGATCGCCACCGTGTATCTGACCGATGACGCCGGTCCCACCCCGGCCCTGATCCTCGAGCTGGGCGACGGTCGCCGGGTGCGCCTGGAAGGTGACGCCATCGACGCCGCCCATCTGGCCCATGCCTACGCCATGACCGTTCATCGTTGCCAGGGCGCCACGGTGGATACCGCCCACGTGCTGGGCGACGGGGGAGGACGAGAGCTGGGCTATGTGGCCATGAGCCGGGCCCGGGAGCAAACTCACGTGTACCTGGCCGCCGATGACCAGGCCCAGGCCAGAGAGGACCTGGTCCGGGACTGGAGCACCTCCCGTCGCGTCCGCTGGGCCATCGACACCACCTGGCCGGCCGAGGCGACCGAGGCCAGAGAGGCGCCCCTGCATCTCATCTATCCCGGCCTGGGACGGGCCGCGGTCAAAGCCACCGGCGAAGCCATCGCCGCCGTCATCCCCGCCGCGGTCTCCGACGACCAGATCCGCCTGGCCGACCGGCACCTGGAGGAACTGGAGGCGATGGAGAAGCGGATCGCCTGGGGCCAGGGTCGCTGGGCCGATCCGGCCCTGGACGATGCCGCCGAGGCGGTCAGGGTCAAAGAGGTGGCCCAGCAGTCCGCCAACCAGGCCGCCGACTGGGCCCGCTCCCCGCTCGCCCGGGCCCGGCATCACCTCCGGGCCCAGCGCATGGGCCGGGAGCTGGACGCGGCCAGGGACCACCTGGAGACGGTCGCCGCTCCCCACCGAGCCGACCTGGAGGCCGAGATCACCGCGGCGCGGGCCGAGCTGGTCGGACTCCAGGAGACGGCGGTGGCCCGGGCCGAGTTTGAGCAGGCCCATCCCCGAGCCGCGCCGCGCCTGGCCCGAGCCACGCGCGAGGGGCGCTGGCCCATCCCCGCCGTGCGGCGAGCGGTCCCCGACACCGCCCTCGGGGCGGTGGAGACGCTGAACGGCCCTTCCATGGTCGAGGTCAAGGCCGAGGCATTCGAGCTGCGCCCGGGATCGGCCCGCCACGCCGAGTACATGAAGGCCGAGGCGGTCCGACAGGCGGCGCCCCAGGCCCATCCGGCCCCGGCGCCGCCGGCGCCGAGGATCAAGGGACCGAGCCCGCGCCGGTGAGGCCGGGACGGTCACGTCAGAAACCCTCCGGTCGTGCACCGCACGGGTTCCGTGGATGGGTGCTGCTCGAAGTCGGCGCTCGGGTGTGGGAGCGGTGGCGGGGTCCGCGGATGCTCAAGGTGCATGCGGTGGGAACCATCCTGGTGCCCGTTGCCCGTGCCCCCCAGTTGCCACTGCGTGTCCTCCGTATGGGCACTTAAATTTAGCACGCGGAGGGCACGACCCTAGGTGTCGCGTCGGGGTGGGGGCGTTGGGTGAGAGATAGGTGTTCCCCTCCGAGGGCGACCTTGTCGAAGTTGACCTCCAGAAACTCCTCCGCTGGAGGGAGTCCCCCGAACGCGGTCTGTTGGCGGTCACGCGGACGACGTTGTCCGATTTGGCCCCTGGGCGCAGCCCTGTCTTTAAGTCGGGCTCGTTCCCGGAAGCCTGAAATTGGCCGGCACGGGCCCAACCTCGTTCGCCGGTGGTGCAGCGACGGAGATGCTGGCTCCGAAGTCGTAGAGGGTGTAATCGAGGTCGACGCTGGCCTTCAGATCGGTGGGTAGCGCCGTGGGGGAAGGGTTCGATTCCCCCATCGATCCCATCACCGACTGAAATGCGGGGGCCAGGTCCATCAACATGGTGAAGCGCCGGAGCCGGTCCTGACCGTCGATCCAGACGTTCATGGGAACGTTGATGCTGGCCAGGGCGTTCATTAGCGAGCCCCCGGCGGAGCCCAGCTGGCTCAGGCTCTGGTCCGAGTTGCCCAAAGCGCTGAGCGCCTTCCCCAGGTCAAGCGTGCCCCGATAGTGGGTCGTGGCCGCTCCCTTGACCGATTCGCTGCCGACAACGGTGACCCCTTGTAGCTGGGACAGGAGCTTGGGGCCATTGAAGGCAGCTTGGGCCAGCTGCGTGTAGTCCAAGCCGCTGCTGATCGCGCTGGTGGGCTCCATGATCCAGCGCTTGACCCCTGCGAGGCCCAGCGTGGAGGTGTCCAGATAGACCGTGTTGCCGATGACAATCATCCTGAGGTTCTTGTCGCCGGCCAGCTTTCCCAGATTCATCTCGAGCTGGACGGCCTTGTGAGCCACGTCGAAAGCACCGGTTCCGGAGATCGTGAGGTTCTGGGCGGGCTGGCCAGGCATGCCGGAAAAATCGAGCCGGACGAGCATTTCCATGCGAGCCGTCCCGATGGTGTCGGTGGCAGTGGCGGCGGCAGTTAGAACCTTCATCGGGTCACCCTTGGGTGGCCCTGATGTCGACAGTCGGGGGCCGCCCTGGTTCGATCCACCGCCACAGGCTCCGACTGCAAAGGCCATGGCCACCAGACCAACCCCAAAGGTCCTCTTCCTCCGATGAGCGCCGGCTTGCCTAGAGTCCATGAGAACGCCCTTTCCCGAATCGGGTGGTTCAGCATGTCACGTCCCGGCTGCCCTACGCCCGGTGGCGCCGAGTTTCTCCCCAGTGTCCCCCCGAGCCCCCAGGGTCTCAGCGCTCCGATGCCGAGGGTTCACCAAGAGACAAAACCTCCCGCATCACCGCAGGAGGCGGCAGTAGAACACACCCGGAGGCCGAGGATGACGAACAGGAGGAGCTGACTCCAATGAGCGGTCCACTACCCCGCCACGAAGCCACGGATGGGCGAGATGCGGGCGGCGGAGTTCTTTGGATCCGGCTCTCTCAGGCAGTCGCAACCTGATTGAGCAAGTCGGGAAGTCATCGCCATGAGGCTCCTTGTGGCGACGACGACTGCCTCCGAGAGCGAACGCCACTCTGCCCTCCATTGAACGGACAGCGAGACCTGGACAGTCCCGGAATTTTGTCGGAAAGCGACCGGCGGTCGCTCGGATCGAGATGAACGTCCGGCCATGTCAAGCCCTAATTTCGCCGAATCCGTTTGTGCCGACACGTCCTAATTGTACCGACGTCTACTAATTCACTTCCAAAACTGCAGGGATCTCAGATTCTACGTCGAACCTACTCTACTGGGTACTCGGAAGAGAATAAATAGCTCGAGCAATGAGCTACAGGTACAGCTTGTTAATTCCCCGAAATTCTGTTGGGGCCATGAAGGAGAGAACATGAAGCATGTCCTGATACGCACAGCAGTGGCGGGGGTAATCGCGACTGGTGGCGTTGGTGCCTTCGCAATCCTGAGCAGTGCGCCAGCATTCGCGTATTCCTCCAGTGCTTGTTGGGATGGAGTTGTCCCTCCAGGTTCAGCCGAAACGGGGCAATTGGGACTGGAGCACTGGGCTTTTCTGCAGACGTTGGGGCACAGGGCGTAAACGATTATAGTGTCCCCTCGGAGAACTGGTATCTCGACACCTGTTATCAGACCGAAACCCCAGTACTATATGTTCCATTCTACGGCAGCTTCGGAGGTGAAATTACAGGCGGCTATACCTCGTATCGGGACTACAATACCGGGCCCTGCATAATTCATCAAAATGATCCGAATTCGCAGTACAATCCCGTTGCCAATTCGGACAACTGCTAAGTCAGGACCTTCCTGGCTCGTGCAGCCCGAAGATAACAGTCCAGTTGGAACCATTTCCAGTATCTGGAAGTGAGGTCTGCTGAACTACCCAAGACCACCGACGCGAAGTTGGCGTCAACTGGCCAGCGATCAAGAACCTCACTGGAACTACGACGACGGTACCGCTCAAAGAAACCTAATGGGCCTGATCCCCAACCCGTCGAGGGCAAAGCAGTCCATTTTTGACTTAGAGAAGCCGTTGGAGCAGTACGCACCACCTTATTAGCTCTGTGTGTTGGATAGGTAGGGTCTATGTGGGGCCGGTTTGGCCCTACATAGAGCCCTTCATTCCGATTTCAGGGGCCAAAAGGCGCACTGACGAATCGTGGTGCGCAGGACTCAACGTCACAACCAAAGCGAGGATGGGTAAATGGTCCTTTTGATCACCAGTTTGCGGATGGTTCATGAGGCTCCTATCTTGGCCACCCAAATACCAGAGGCCCACCGCGCGCCCGCCTGGGTGAGCCTACTCTTTCTACTCTTGATGGTCGGAGCTTGGGCACTGAGTTTGCTGGCCGTGACCCGGTATTCAGAGGACGAGTACAGGACTGTCGGAGCGTCGAAAAGTCGGTGGCTGGTGGTAGCCTGGGTATTGGGCGGATTGGGCGGTTTAGTATGGCTACTGACAATGCGAGATCGGTTGAAAGCGAACCGACGGTCACGTTTGTAAGATCCGCAAGGAGGACATACACAAATCCCGCGCGGAGACGCGGCAATATCCGTTGTGTTTGGGTAGCATAGCGTTCCTTACTCAACGTGATGTTCGTTGGAAGGATCAAGCGCTAGAAGTTGCCAAGCACCTTGCCACTTCAGGGCCTGAGTAAGGAACCCCGCTTACCTGGGCTCCGCCCAAGTCTAGTCTCTGCTGATTCCTGGCCGTCGACCCGCCGTCACTGTCGGCGGCCAGGAGATTCTCCTTGTGAGCGGATACGAAAGTCCCGGCTGGCGGCCACGAGAATCCCCGATGGGCTGGCCACCAGATCTCCCTGTCGCTTGTTCGCTGACCGGCCGGGTATCTAACTAAACTAACCAGAGGGTTCCCTCCTCCGACTTGAACGGCTTGTACGCGATGAGGCTGGGGGCGGCGCAGGAGCGGGCTCCAGCCATAGGGTCTACCCGGCGCGGCCAAGGGTCTCGCGATTGTGCGGTTGTCGCCACTTGAACCCCCCACGCCAGTGGCGGTCATAGTGTCAACCACGCTTCAAGCCCGACGACGGTTGTAGCTGGGCCAGGTATCAGGCCCCCGCCACCACCTCAAGCTGCGACCGAACGTGTACACGTTCGATCGCAGTTTCGCGTTAGTGCTCGGCGGAGAGCCCTGCCCGCCGACTTCGGTCGGCGTTCTCGATTAGCCCGACGAGCCCGACGGCGCTGCGGAGCACGGTGCTCACTTGGTTGTGGGTGAGGGGCCGGGGTTGTCGGGATCAGCGCCCCCGGACCGGGTGGCGGCTTCGGCCAGTGCGGGCTCCGCCTGGACCTTGCCGGTCTCTCCGGCGGCGAGCACGGGGCCGAGGTCGGCGCGGATGGGCCCCCGGCCAAACAGGCGGCGCTCCTGGCGGCGGTCGCTCAGATAATCGACGACCTGAGCACCGGCGGGGAGTTTCGCAAGGGCCTGCGGGTCAAGGCCGTCAAGGTGCGCGCCCGGCATCTTCGAGATGAACGTGGGCGCCGGACGGTCGAGTCACCTTCCGCTACGGGGAGCCCTGACATCGGGGGAGGTACATGTGACCTGGCGGCGCGTCGGGGCCCACGACATCTTTCGAGAGCCGTGATCGCTTGACCGCGACGATGTTGGCGGTGTCCCGCCCGGGTGGCCCACTTTTGGCCCACATCCGGGGCCGGTCAGGGCTGTTCGGGCCGGTCTGCCCGGCCGCGAAGCTGCAGGTCAGCGGCATCCTCCGGACCGAGGCGAACCTCTGCGGACCACCCCCCCGACGCCTGCAAAGCCCTGTCGGGTCGCGCGACCTGATCGCTGTTTGTCCTGATCAGCACCGGCAAGAAGGTCATGATGACCAAGGCGGCGATGACGAAACCGGCCAGCAGCGGCCAGGATTGACCACAATCGCGTGTCACGGGCGTGTCATGCGGCCGATCAGACGGCCGAGGACGGCGAAACTGCTACGAGGAGGCGGCCCGGGTGAACCTGCGCCCGGTCGGTCAGGCCTCAGACGACCCGACCGCCTGGCGCAGCCGGCCTATGGCTTCGACGGTGTCGGCCCAGAGGCGGCCGGGGACGATCTGTGAAGGTCGGTGATGGGCGTAGACATTGCGGGCCGCGATCAGCTCGGCCCACGGGTCGACACCGTCGTCGATCCCCTCGGAGCGGCAATGGGCCTCGGCCAGGTTGCCTGCGTAGATCCATAGCCGCTCGATCGACCAACGCTGGCGAGGGTCGGAGTCGAATGCATCCCGGCCGTTCGCCACCAGCTCACCGAGCTGGCCGAGAACCTGGGCCAACTCGCCCAGGAGGCTCACAACGGGTCGGTGTCGACCTGTGCCGCGGAAGCGTCGTCTGTGATGACATTGACCCAGACGCCGAGCTGGTGGGCAGCAGCTGTGGCGTAGCGCCGCACGGCGGCATAGCCCAGCTCGTCGCTGTGCACCACGACGGTGCCAGTTACGTCGACGCGGGGACGGCTGAGCCCGTACTGACCGGCCAGCTGGCGAAGCACCTTACGCGCCGCCAGCACCTCAGTTCGGGTGGCGCTGCGGTCCCCGGTGACCAGGCTGGACATCGGTTGGAGGTTACAGGGAGTCGCCCGCCGCCCGAGACGTTACGAGGGCTCCCTCGCCCCCTCGTCCTACTCCGTGGCCCGGTAGAACCGGTCATAGAGGTCCCCGTCGGGAGAGACGTAGATCTCCTGGGTGATGCGCACCGAGGAGTGCCCGAGCAGGCGGGACACGTCCTCCAGCCGAGCCCCGGGCTGGGAAAGAGCCCAGG
>DAHUYE010000076.1 GCA_027315345.1 Actinomycetota bacterium | reverse complement strand
GACTTGAGGGCTTCCACCTCCCGTCGTGTTCGAACGACCAACTCCACTTCCGCTGTTAGCGGTCCGTCCGCTCTGCTGGCCGGCCCCATAGCTTGAAACTTGCCTCAACCTGCTGGGCTTTGAGGATCAAGTTCCGGCTAGAACCTAGAGCGGCCCCCGCCCCAGCCAGTCGTCGATCAGCCGCCGGGCGATGCTGATGCCGGGCGGGATGGCCGGCAGCTCCTCCCGGGAGAACCAGCGGGCGTCGGCTATCTCGTCGGGGGCGCAGATGATTTCGCCGGAGGAGTAGCGGGCCAGGAACCCCAGCATCAGGGAGTGCGGGAAGGGCCAGGGCTGGCTGCCCCAGTAGGACACGTCGCCCAACTCCACGCCCACCTCCTCTTTGACCTCGCGCCGGACGGCCTCCTCCAGGGTCTCCCCCGGCTCCACAAAGCCGGCCAGGCAGGAGTACATGTTCCCGGGGAAGCGGACGTTGCGGGCCAAAAGGGCGCACCCATCGTCCCGCTCGATGAGCACGATCACGGCCGGGGCCAGGCGGGGGAAGGCCAGCAGCCCACAGTCCGGACAGCGCCTGGCCCGCTCGCCCGGGGCCAGCTCGGTGGGTGTCCCGCAGCGGCCGCAGTAGCGATGGGTCCGGGCCCAGTCCACCAGTTGGACGGACCGCCCGGCCAGGACCCACACCGGGTTCTTGACCATGCCCCAGAGCCGGCGCAGATCGACGAAGAAGGCGTCCGGATCCGCCTGATCATCCGGGCCCACCTCCACCGCCCAGCAGTGCCGCCCGTCGAGAATGCCGACGAAGAGACCCCCCTCCGGAGCCTCGCCCTCCCCCACGCTCACGTCCCGATCGCGCACCGAGAAGACCAGGGCCGGACCGTCCGGCGGACCGGGGGGATCGACCAGAGGAAGGAAGACGCTCACGCGATGCCCCCGTAGCCGGCCGTCCTGCCCCGGTCCGCCGCCGTGGTCAGCGCCGCTTGGCCAAGGTCGGCCAGGAACTGATCGGCCACCTTGAGGTGATAGGGCCACAGCATTAGGTGCAGGCCGCCCTGCTGGCGGTCCAGATGCCAGCCCCGGTCGTCCATGAAATCCCCCACCGCCCCGACCCCCGCCCCGCCGGAGGTGCCGATCTCCATCACCGACATGTCCGGGGGGTGGGTGAGGTGCAGCCCGTCGATGGCGGTGATGCCATCCCGGAACCGGTCGGTGGCGGCGGCCACCCGGCCGGCCAGCTCGAGATAACCGGCCCGACCCAGGTGCCGAATGGTCGCCCAGGCTACGGCGATAGGTGCCGCCGGGCGGGTGCCGGCCGTGGTGGCCGAGCCGTAGAGGCCGCCGGGCCAGCCGTCGTAGAGGAAGAACTGCCGGTTGAGCAGGGCTTTGTCCCGGTAGAGGACCAGGGAAGCTCCCTTGATGGTCCAGCCGTATTTGTGCACGTCGGCGGACAGGGAGGTCACCCCCTCGACCCGGAAGTCCCACGGCGGGACGGCCCGGCCCAACTCCTCCCAGAAGGGCAGGAGCCAGCCCCCCAGGCAGGCATCGGTGTGAAAGAGGAGGCCGCGGCGGGCGGCCGCCCCGGCCAGCTCGGCTATGGGGTCGATCACCCCGTACGGGTAACAGGGCGCCGAGCCCACCACCAGGGCGACCCGTCCGGTCAGGGCGTCCATCCGCTCGGTCATGGCCACCGGGTCGGCCCGCCCGTCGGCGCCCACCGGGACCTTCACGTGTTCGACCCCGAGGTACTTGGCCGCCTTGGCGAAGGCGGGATGGACGGTATCGGCGGTGAGCAGGACGGGGGCGGTCACGCCCCGCCCCTCGACGGCCTCGTCCCGGGCCGTCTGCACGGCCAGGAAAATGGACTCGGTCCCCCCGCTGGTCATCCGGCCCGGGCCCGGGCCGTGAACCAGTTCGGACCCCCAGGCCACCACCTCGGCATCCATCTCGGTCAGGCTGGGGAAGGCGAAGGGATTCAGGGCGTTCTCGTGGAGGAACTCCAGGGCGACCTGCTCCTGGAGCTTCTCCAGCTCCGGGTGATCGGGGTTGTAGACCAGGCTGAAGGTCCGCCCACCCCGCCAGTCGGCGTCACGGTCCCGCCGGGCCCGGATGGCGGCCAGAACCTCCTCGGCGCTCAGCCCCTCCGCCGGCATCCCCTCCCCGCTCACCGCCTGATCCTATGAACCAGCACCGCCCGGCGTTGACCTCCGCTCCCCAGCTCCGGAGGTCAACGGCCGGGCGGGCCGGTCCTCAGGAGAGCTCGGCCCGGAGGCGGGTCGCCTCCATCTCCAGCCGGCCTCGGGCACACAGCCCGGCGGCCAGCTCGGCGTAGCGGGCCAGACGGCCGGCGGCATAGTCGTGCCCCGTGGCCCGCAGGGAGTGGGCCGCCGCCGTCATCATCTCGGCCCGGTGGACGTAGTCCCCCATCAGCTCGCCCAGCCGGTCGGCGGCGGCCAGCATGCTCACCGCCTCCTGGTGCCGCCCGGCGGTGGCCAGCTCTGCCGCCCGGGCGGAGGCACTTGCCATCCGGGCCCGTACGTTCACCCGTCCGGAGGGGTCGACCAACTCTGCGGCCGGGGCCGGGATGGCCCACCCGGCCGGGTCCGGCCCGTCCCCTCCGGGGTCGATCTGGTACCCGCCGGGGCCGGCCGGATTGAGGACGACCATGGCCGCCCCGGCCGCCTCCCGGGCGTCGTCCAGCCCGGTGGCCACGTCCACCTCGACCACCCCGTCGGCCGGGGGCCCGAAGCAGGGATGATCCGACCCGGGACCGGGCGGGAGCCAGGCCCGGAGGGCCTCGGCATCGCTGAACACCGGCATCACCTTGAGCCGGCCGGCCCGCAGAGGGACGCCGCCGGTGGTGGGCACCAGCAGCCGGGCACCGGCCAGCCAGGTGGACGGGATGAAGGCGGAGACGTGATCACGGCTCAGGCTCATCCCCAGCGCCAGCGAAACCACCGCCGGGTTGGCCAGCTCCCCGTGGGCCTCCAGGGTGGCCAGGAGCTGGTCGTTGGGCGACCACACCCCGGGGATGGACAGGCGCTCGGACTGGACTCTGGGTAACAGGTCGGACACGGCTGGCTCCTTGCTCGGCAGGCGTAGGCCAAGCCTGCGCCGGGAGTTCCCCACCGCCTTCCCCAACCGGTTCCCCACTGTCGCGGTGGCCGAAATTCCTCTCCCGAGGAGGGTCAGACCCGGGTGGGGTGGGCGCAGTAGGCGGAACGGACCGCCTCGCTGGCCTCGCTCGGGGACAGCCCGGCGTCGAGGTGGCGCTGCAGGGCCCGGCAGAGCCGGCGGTAGATCTCCTCCACCCGGTCCGGCCGTCCGCTCCGGCCGGCGATGTGCATCCAGACCTGGAACAACTCCTCTCGGGCCGGGTCGAGCTGGAGCCCCTGGTGCACCGCCCACTCCGCCGTGGCCAGGTCCTCCAGCTCCAGGGACACCCGGCCCAGTGACTCGGCCGCGTCAACCACCCGGGCCGTAATAGCCAGGTCGAGGTGCTCGGCGCTGACCCACTCGTAGAAGGGCCGGCTCAGGCTCCCGGCGAAGGGCTCCCCCTCCACCAGCTCCAGCGCCTCCTTCAGCCGAGCCCCCACCTCCGAGGGCGACCCGCCCCGTTCATCCACCAGCCCCTGGAACCGGCTCCAGTCACACGCCACCTCCTCGGAGAGGACGTAGCCCCGGTCGGTCAACAGGAGCCGGGAGGAGGAGACGGTCGATTCCCCCAGGAGCAGGCGGGCCCGGGAGATGACGTTCATCACCGTCTTGCGCCTCGGCTCCCCGAAGTTGTCCTTGGACGTGTCGGCCGGCCACAGGGCCGAGGCGATCTGATCCGCGCTCACCGGCCTGGACCGGGTGGCCAGATAACAGATGACGGCCAGGGCCGAAGCCCGCCGGCTGGCCGGGACGGGCTCCGGGACGGGCCCTCCTGCCAACTCGACCGGACCGAGGACCCGAAGTTCGACGGGTGGCGCCGCCGGCGGCGGCCCCGGCTCGACGGTGTCGACCCGGAGGTCTATGACGGCCGGGGCGCCGGCGCGGAAGCCCACTGATCGACCGCCGGGCGGCACTGCGTCCATGGAAACCTCTCCCCAGTCTTCCGACTCGCACTCCGCCGCCCCGGCCATCCAGTCCTCCAACTCGCCCAGCTGCTCGGCATCGACCACCAGATCGGGGTCGATGTCCCCGTCACCCAGCCACTCCCCGCCGCCTGACTGCTCCCCGCCGCCTGACTGCTCTGCGCCGCCTGACTGCCCCCCGCCGCCTGACTCCTCTGCGCCGGCCGGCCGGCTCTCCCCGAGCGGCGCCCGCAGAGCCTCCTCCAGGAGGGCGATCTGGTCGGCGTCGGCGGTCACCCGGAGCTGCATCTCGAACGGACGGCCGTCGAGGAGGCCGGACAGAGTTGCCGCCCCCTCCGGACTGATGGTCATCCGCCAAGGCGCCTCCGGCATCGGGCCCCACCCGACCACGGCCACCCCGGAGCGGTCAGGACAGGCCAAGGCGGCCAGCTGGGCCCGGTCGGCCGGAGGCACGCCTTCCCCCAGCAGAGCAACGGCCGGAAGCCACTGGCAGGCACCCGCCCGCCGGATGGCCACGGAGGGCGCCGGCGCCAACTCGGCCTGATAGCGACCCGCCACCCGGGAGGCCGACTCGATCACAGACTGGAGTTCCGACCCACCCTCTGAGGCGGGGAACGGCCGTCCGACCAGATCCAGTGAGGCCAGCATCTCCTCCGCCCAGGGCTGGGTGCGCAACTCGAGGGCCATCTGCGCCATCAGTCCCGCTACCCGGTCCGGATCACCCTCGAGGCCGAGAGCCCCGGCGTGTTCCAGATTGACCAGGACGGTCCCTCCCGGGGCCTCCCCGAGACTGACCAGGGCAGGGAGGAACGGCCAGCAGGGGGACGCCAGCTGTTCGATCTCGGCCAGATCCAGAGTCGGATCAAGCACCCAGATGGCTCCGCCCTCGATGGCCTCGAAATGCCGGGGAGGACTGAGATCCGGCGGAGAGACCATGACCTCCATGCCCTCCGGGGCGCCTCGAACCATGGCGATGGAGGGAACCTTGCTCTCCTCCCGCTCCAACAGGGCCCGGCCCAGGTAGCGCAGTCCGGCGTCGACCCAACGGACGGTGTCCTCCTGGGCCACGGAACGGGCGTGGGCGTCGGCCTGCTCGACAGAGGGGCGGTTTCGCCGGATGGCCCGGCCCGAGGGCCGGTCGTGCATCGCCTCCCGACGCCGGCGGCGGAGGCCCCAGACAAAGGCTCCCGCCGCCAGCGCTGTCAGGGCGGCCTCGGCGTCCTTCCGAGCCCCGTGGTCCGACTCCGAGTGGCGCACCCGAGCGGAGGCCGACGGGCCCAACGGTAAGGCGGCGTGATCGGCTTGAACCGCTGGCGATGTCTCCGGGTCGGGGGTCACCACGTCCGGGGCCGCCACAGGGGCAATGGCCGGGCTGAGAACCTCGGCCCCCACCGTCTGGGTGTCTACGGCGTCGGCGGGCATGACCAGGATCCAGCCCGGATAAATCCAATGGTCATCGACCAGAGTCCGGCCGTCGGGCTGGAGACGGCCCCGGTTCAGAGCATCGATCTCCTGATCCCGGCGCCAGTCGCCCAGATGCCGTTCAGCTATGACCGAAAGACAGTCACCGGGCTGAACCACGTAGACCTGGGTCCCGAGCGCGAGGCCCATAGCTCCCGTGGCCGCGCCCGTGTCCAGGTGAGCCGGGCCCGATCCGGTCCCCGGGGGGACCTGATTGTGATCGGCCAGGCCAGGATGGGGCAGATGCCGGCCGATAACGGTGACGCTGGGACCCGGCAGGCCGGGCAGGGGCGGCTTTGGCGGTGCCGTCGCCGTTGGAACACCCGGTTCACCCGTGACGACCGTGGCGGCGGAGGCGGACGGTGCGCTCCCGGCCACGGCCGCGGATGTCGTGGCCGCCGAGACCAGGATGGAGAAGGCGGCGGCGCTGTCGATCAAGCCCCGAAGAGGAGCAAACGTGAGTCGACCTACGTGCCGGCGGGCGGCCGGCCCCGCTGCCACGGTCGTCACGCCATAGAGGCCCGTGCTGACCGTCAACCAGCCCGACACCACCAGACCACCCGAACGGATCAGTCCGGTGAGGACGTTAGAAGGGGGCGTGTCCGACAACCAGGAGCGCAGATGGCTGAAATCGACCGAGCCCGTCAACGGTGCCGCTCTGAGCAGCACCAGGAAGATGGCCGCCTCGATCAAGATCAAGCCTGACAACCGGGCCCAGTAGCGGAGCCCCATCGGGTGTCCGGCCATAGCTCAGCCCTCCTGATCCATCGTCGGAATGCGCGACATGCGCACCGCCCGCTCACCCCAGGGCATCAGGACCGGCGGACAGCGCCGGGAGTACCCCAGGCCGGCGTAGTAGTCAGCCAGCCTCTCGTTGGCGGCATCCAGCACCAGGGTCCAACTCTTGGCGTCCGCCTCCCGACCCAGTTCAACCATCAGTTCCCGGCCGGCTCCCCGGCGGACACTGGTGACGGTGTGCACCCCCACGTAGGGCTTGGCCGGAGACGACTGGGCCAGGACCGTGTGAGCCCGGTTGGCGACGATGCTCAGCCGAAGCGAAGGCACCACCAGGACCAGGAGCGTCGCCACCACCACCCAGAACAGGATGGGCGCCGCCACCACCAACCCGACCAGGGTGGCCAGCCCACCCAGTAGGAGAGTGGCGGCCAGCACATCCCGGCGCAGCGACGGCCGGGAGAGAAGGCAGAACGCAGACCCGTCCGGGTGGACCCGGACGTCGGAGGTGAGGACCGAGATGAGCACCAGGGCCCGTAGGCAGAACCGGCGGGCCAGGGGCCACTGCATCCTGGATTGCGGCTGATCAACAAAGGCCCGGACAGCCAGGCCGGACAGGGCCAGACAGCCAGGGCGCCTGGGAATGGAGGAGGCCCGCAGCCGGATCAGAGCCACCGATACCTCCGGCTGACCCGGGTCCCGCAGACACTCACTGGTTCCGGCTCCCCGGCTCAACCAGCACCGACCGCGCCTCCTGGACGGCGTAGGAGAGAGTGCCCATGGTGACGTCGACATCGAGAGGGACGGTCTGCGGTGCCAACCCGTTCCCGGCGAAGGTGTAGCTCCCCACATAGTGGGCGATCACACTGACCTGGTAGCTGCCCTTCTGCTGGTAGGTGTAGATGGCCGCCGGTGCGGACCGGGAACCGGGCCCGTAGGCAGGGGAGGTCTCCCCGTCTCCGAAGGCCCACGTGTACGAGCTGATGGCGGCCGAGGCGGTGACCGAGTAACCGGCGATGGTGACCGTCAGGGGCGGCAGGGTGGTAGTCGGATTGGA
>DAHUYE010000075.1 GCA_027315345.1 Actinomycetota bacterium | reverse complement strand
GGCCGCCTTGAACTCGGCCTCGGTCATGTACGGCTCCAGCTGGCGGGCGTAGGCCACCGGCAGGATCTCCGACTTCTGCCCGATGAGGACCTGGGCGCCCAGTTCGGCCACCCGCTGCACCCTGGCCACGGCCTCGTCGTCCAGCTTGGGCATGCCCTCCTGCAGCCAGCGCCGGGCGTACATGATGTGGCGAGCCTCCTCGGCGGCGTGGGTCTGGCCGATCTGGACCAGGATCGGGTGCAGGGGCCGGCCGTCGTTGCCCTTCACGTGACCGCCCTCGGCCCGCATGGCCTGGTTGAAGTCGTCCCCCACGAACTCGAAGAGCAACACGTTGACCCAGAAGGCCTCCGGCTGAGCGACAGCCAGGTCCTCGGTGAAGTCGGCCATGGTCTTGCCCCACATGGCCTCCCCCGCTCCGGCCGTCTCGATGTCGGAGTTGAGCCGCACCCACTGGTTGAACATGGCCATGTGCTGGCACTCCTCGGCCACCTCGTGCAGGAGATACCGGTAGCTCGGGTCATAGGGGTCGATGGTCCAGAGCATGGCCAGGATCCCCTGGTTGAGCAGGTGCTCACCATGGGCTGTGTTGCGCATGCGCTGGGTCATCTCCCAGCGCTCCACGAAGCTGCGCCCGGCCGGGTCCAGGCGGTCGAGGATGTCGCTGGCCGTGAAGATGGACCGGCGGGCGGGCATGTAGGCCCACTCGCCCCCCAGCGGCACGGACCAGTCGATGACATCGTGGTCGAAGGGGTACCAGCGCCGCTTGGCACTGGCCGTGTTGAGCCGTTCCGCCACCGCTTGGGGGACATCTACCGCCAGCATTCCTGCTCCTTTTCTCTCACGTCGTCTCGAACTCGAAATCCTCGAGGGCCGGCTCGGCCATGGCCTCCTGGAACCGCTGCATGGTCCAGGGCCAGGCCGCCGGCACGCCCCGGTCGTCCAGGTACCAGCTGCGACAGCCGGTGACCCAGATGGTGCGCCCGGCTGCTTCCACCCGCTCCGCCTCGAAGCGCTCGGCCGCGTCGGCCCGGGCGCAGACCGCCGCCGCCTCCGGATCGCCCAACCGGCCCAGGAGCTGGAGGATGTAGTCGATCTGCCGTTCGGCCACGTCGATGAGGGAGAAGTTGCCCACCGGCCCGTTCGGCCCGTTGAGCAGGAACAGGTTGGGGAAGCCCGGCACGGATACGGACAGGTAGGCCGAGGGTCGTTTGGCCCAGACCTGGTCCAACTCCAGGCCGCCCGACCCGGTCACGGAGATGGGCCGCAGGAACCGGTCGACCCGGAAACCGGTGGCCAGCACCAGCACATCCACTTCGTGCAGCACCCCGTCGGCGGTCCGGATACCGCCGGGCTCGACCCGCTCGATGGCGGCTGTGACCAGCCGGGCGCTGGGCGCCTGGATGGCGGCGTAGAAGTCAGGGGATACCACCAGGCGTTTACAGGCGGCGCGATAGGGCGGCAGCAACTTGGCCCGCAGCCCCGGGTCGGCCACGCTGGCTTCCAGGTGGGCCCCGCAGATCTCCTCCAGGTGGCGGGCCGCCTCCGATTCGGCGTCGACCACGGCGTCGGCGAAGCCGGCTGTGAACTGGGCCGCCAGCTCGTCCTTGAGAGCCACCATGGCCCCTGGCTCGGCCCGGTACCGGGTCCGGTCGGCCTCGGAGATGGGCGGGTTGGGTACGGGCAGGATCCACTGGGCGGTGCGCTGGAACAGCACGTACTCCCCCACCCGCTTCACCAGAGCCCCGGTTATCTGCACGGCGCTGGAGCCGGTCCCGATCACCCCCACTCGGGCCCCGTCCAGGTTGACCCCGTGGTCCCAGCGGGCGGAGTGGAAGACCGGGCCGGCGAAATCACCCAACCCGTCGATGTCCGGATAGGCGGGTTGGTGCAGTACCCCGGTGGCGCCTATGACCACCGCCGCCTGATCCGAGCGGCCGTCGGCGGTGCTGAGGTGCCAGAGGTTTCCCCGCCGTTCCAGCCCGGTGACCTCGGCCCCGAAGACGATCCGCCCGGTGACGCCGTGGTCGTCCGCCACCCGCTCCAGGTAGGAGCGGATCTCGGCCCCGGGCGAGAAGACGTGGGTCCACTCCGGGTTGGGGGCGAAGGAGTAGCTGTAGAGGTGGGAGGGGACGTCACAAGCCACGCCGGGATAGGTGTTGTCCCGCCAGGTTCCTCCCAGCCCGTCGGCCTTCTCATAGATGACCAGGTCCTCGTAACCGGCCTGGCCCAAGCGGATGGCGGCCGCCACCCCGGCCATGCCGGCCCCGATGATGATGACCCGGGCGCTCACCGGGGCCTCAGTCCGTCCATGATCAGATGGACCACGAAGTCCGCCACGACTCCGGCGTCCAGCCCGTCATCGGTGGTGAGCCGGCGGTAGGCCAGCTGGCCCACCAGGGCGGCCACACTGAAAGCGGCCACCCGAGCCGGCACGGCTATCACCTGGCCCCGGCGCTGGGCGGCGGAAAGGACTTCGGCCAAGTCATCTATGAAGCGCTCGTAGATGCCCGACAGGTGGGACTCGAAGCGCCCGCCCATGGCGTATGAGTCGCGGAAGAGGAGCTTGACGGCGGCCCGGTCCTCCTCGAAGAACTCGAAGGTGGCCCGGATGGCGCCCCGCAGGGCCTGGTCCGGCTCCTCCAGGGAGAGCCCGGCCAGGCTCGCCAGGATGCGAAGCCGCAGGGCTTCCTCCTCCAGTTCCATGAGGGCGTGGAACAGTTCCTCCTTGGAGGTGAAGTACCAGTACACCGCTCCGTAGGACAGCTCGGCCGCCCTGGCTACGTCGGCCATGGTCGAGGTCTGGAACCCGGCCTCAGCGAAGACGGACTTGGCCGCGGCCAGGATCTGGCCCCGTCTGGCCTCCTTCTGGGCGTCCCCGACCGCCCGCCGCCCCGGCCCGGCCGGCGCCGCCGCCGTGCTCACCGCGCTGCGTCCGGTGCCGTGGTCACAGACTGGAGAGTCGTGTTCACCGGGCGCCGTCCGGCGTGGCTCCGTCGGGGGGCCAGGCGGCCAGATCGTCCTCCAGCGGGACGGCGAAGCTGCGCAACAGAGTGGACAGCATCGTCCACGCCGCCGCCGTGGCCACCATCTCCAGGGCGGCATCCTCACCCAGGAGGCTGCTCATGCGCTCCAGCGTCGCGGTCGCCACCTCACCCTGGCCGGTGACCTCATCGGTGGCGGCCAGCACGGCGGCCGCCGCCGGCTCGAAGCCGTGGCCCCCCCAGTCCCTCACCCCCACCAGATCTCCTGGCTCGACCCCGGCGCCGATGGCCATCCGCCAATGTTGCGCCCACTCGTAGGCCGAGCCGGTGTTCCAGGCCACCCGCATGATGACCAGCTCCCGCAAGCGGGGGTCTAGCTCGGCCCCGAAGAGCAGGGAGAGCAGGAGATCCGAACTGGCCTTGGCCAGCCGGGTCCGGTTCAACAGCAGGCGGAACACGTTCAGCCGGGCCAGGCGCTCGGGCACGCCGGCCTGCTCAGCGGCGGCCCGGGCCGCCTCGGCGGTGAGCAGCTCAGGCCGCGCCACAGCCCCCGCCGGCCTCTTCCCCAACCCGTTCCGCCACCCGGTTAGGGTAGCAAACTGATGCATCAGTCAACATGCCGATGCCGGCGCTGGGACCGGGAAGGAGAGCAGGGATGGCCGAGGAAGAAGAGGGCGCCCGCCGGCGCCAGGGCCTGGCCCGGGCCATGCTGGAGACGCCCTTTCTGGCCGGCCTGGGCGTCGTCTTCGAGCGCTTCGAGCCCGACGAGGTGATCCTGCGCCTCCCCTTCCGGGCCGACCTCACCAATGACGGGACCGTCTACCACGGCGGGGTGGTGGCCTCGGTGCTGGACACGGCCGGCGCCGGGGCGGCCTGGTCCGATCACGACCTGGCCAAGGGGCTGCGGGCCTCGACGGTGTCTATGAGCGTGCAGTACGTGGGAGCGGCCCGCAGTTCGGACCTGGTCTGCACGGCCCGGACCGTCCGGCGGGCCCGGGAGCTCATCTTCACCGAGATGAGCGCCACCGATGCCGAGGGACGGCCGGTGGCCCATGCCGTGCAGACCTACCGGATCGTGTGATCAAACGGGCCACTCAGTGGCCAAAGCAGTGCAGCTGCTGGTGGGAACCCAGGGCGGACAGGTCACTGTCCAGGTAGACCTGACCCCCATTGCACCACTGATAGGCGCCCTTGGTGTTGTCGAACTTGCTCAGCGCATTGGGGTCCCACCACACCAGGGAAAAGGAACTGACCGGGTCGAAGACGTTCTGGCCGTATATCCAGCGTCCCCCCACCGGGTCCCCGGGTATGGACGGGGGCAGGTTGAACTCCCCTCGCTCGAAGCTGGCTGCGGTCAGGTCGGGCCCGGCCGCCTGCAGACCGGCGAAGACCTCCATCAGCTCGTAGTAGGCCACGTAGTAGTAGGGCGGTGAGGACGGCGGCGTCTCGGCCGGCTGGTGGCCCGGGTTGGCCCGTTGATAGGCCTGGTAGGCCTGGGTCGTTGACGGCACCGGGAACTGCACACCCCCGGCCACGCTGTGGGCCCACTCCGACTGCTGATAGTCACGCGACACCGGATCTCCGTAGGAGATGGCGAACCATTCCGGATTCCAGTTTTGCTGTGACGCGGCTTGGGTCAACAGGATCGGGTAGATGGGATCACAGGCGCACAGCAGGGTCGTGACCCCGGCCGCTTTCATCTCGGCCATGGACGACACCGCCTCCTGCTCGTACTCCGAGACGTTGATCGAATAACCGATCACCTTGGCCGGCTTGACCCCGCAGGCAGCCAGACCGGCCTCGGCCGTGTCCACCTCCTGCTGGTAGTACGGCGTCTGGGGGTAGATGATCCCGAACTTCCGGTTCTCGTGTTGGTAGGTGACATCCCCGGCATAGATGGCCGGCATGCCCGCCAGCCGGTCGCAGATCACCGCCGAGGCTTCCTGCAGTCCGACCGTTCCGCTCGGGCCTTCCACCGAGTACTCGTAGGGGGCGTACTGCTGGTAGAAGGACTGGGGCATCCCCACCGAGGAGAAGCTGACCACATGCTCCTGGGCCAGGTCCTGCTCGTAGGGTTCGGACGCCTCCAGGGCGAAGGTGACATCCCCGAAGGCGCCCATGTCGTGGGCGGTGACGGCGTCGGCCTGGGTGGCGCCGAGGTTCTGGCCCTGGTCCTCCTCCAAGTAGTCGCCCTGGCCCTGATAGGTCTTGAGCACCACCTTGCGTCCGTACAACTCGAACTGGGTGTTGAAGTAGTTGACGTAGGTCTGCATGTCGGCCACCAGATCGGTCTGGTTGATGTTGGCCGAACCGGCCAGGGCATTGACGGCCGACTGCTGGGAGGAGTTGGCCAGCCGGTAGGTGAGGGTGATGGTGGAAGGAGTGACGCCCTGGCCGGTGGCTCCCCCGTTGTTACCGGTGAAGGCCGGCACGCAGTTGGGAGCGAAGTCGGACCAGGCGAACTGGCGGGCGCCGTTGGTGCAGCGCACTCCGGTCTTGGCCACGTCCCCGCCGCCGACGGCACCCCCGGAGCCGGTGGCGGCCACCGCCGTGCCCCCTCCCCCGGACACGGCGCCGGCGCCGGTGCTGCCGGTCGATCCCGAGGCCGAACCGGACTGTCCCGCCCCGGCTCCGGCCGTCGAGCCGGACGAGGCCGAAGCCGCCGGTCCCGAGTTACCGGCCGAGGCCGAGGAGCCCGTCCCGTTTGCGCTGGTGCCCGTGGCCAGCCCCGAGTTGCTGAACGGCTGGGTGGTGGGCACGAACACTAGGAGCAGGGCGATGGCCAGGATGGCGGCCAGCACCGGGACATACCGGGCCCCCATCTTGAGTAGCCAGCGCCGCAACATGGTCTCGAACTCGTCCTGGGACATCTGACTTCGGTCCATGCTCATTTCTTTCCCCCCTGCTGGGCTACGGCCTTGACGGTGGCGGCCGGTTTCGGACGTCGGGTCACTCGATCGGTGGTGGTGGTGGTAGTGGTGGTGGCGGTGGTGGTCGTGGTCGGGCTCCGGCGCCGGGCCGGCCGCTTGGGAGCCCCCCGCTTGGGCGCCGGCGGCTTGGGCGCCGCCGACGCTCCGGAGCGGCTGGCGGCCACGGCGTCGGCACCCAGGTAGGCCTCGATCACCAGCGGATCGGCCAGCACGGCCGACGGCATACCCTCGGAGAGCACCCGGCCCAGGTGCAGGCACACCAGCCGGTCGGATATGGACGACACCAGCGGAACGTCGTGCTCGATGATGATGAATGTGGCCCCGGTCTGGGCCCGCAGGTCGACCAGCAGCGCGCCCAGGGCTTCGCTTTCCCGCTGGGCGATGCCGGAAGTGGGCTCGTCCAGGAGGACGACCTCGGGTTGATGGGCCAGCAGGCAGCCGAGTTCCACCACCCGGCGGGTGCCGGTGGACAGTTCGGATATGAAGGCGTCCCGGTAGCGGCCCAGGCCCAACCGCTCGACCAGTTCCTCCACCGAATCGGCGGTGGCCTTCTCCGAACGCCGCACCGCCTCGGTGCGCATCAGGCTGAGGAAGGGGTCGCGGACATCCAGATGACGCTCGTGGGCCACGGCCAGCGTCTCGGTCACGGTCAGGGACGGGAACAGCCGGGCGTCCTGGAAGACCCGACCCAGGCCCAGGATCGCCCTGTCCTCGGCCGGCAGGTCGGTGATGTCCGCCCCCGAGAGTTGAATGCGACCCGAGCTGGGGGCCAGGAAGCCCGAGCAGATGTCGAACAGGGTTGTCTTACCGGCCCCGTTGGCGCCGATGATGCCGAGGATCTCGCCCTGGTGGGCGGCCAGGTCCACCCCGTCCAGGGCGGCCACCCCGCCGAAACGCCGGTGGACGTCCAGAACGGAAAAGACGACCGGAGCCTCCTCGGCGCCGTCCCGTCTTCCGTCGGCGGCGGTGCGGTTGGAACGCCCGACCGGCGGCCGGCCATCGGCCCGGGACGCGGCGGGTCCTCCTCCGGCCGCCGCCGGGCCACCGAGGAACACCGAACGCACCAGGTCCGGGCGTTGCGACAGCTCGGCGGTGGCGCCGCTGAAGCGGACCTGGCCCCGCTCCATGAACACGGCCCGGTCGGTGATGGACACGGCCAGGTTGAGGGACTGCTCCACCACCACCACCGTCACGCCCGACTCGGCCAGCTCCCGCACCACCCGCAGCAACTCGCTGACCACGGTGGGGGCCAGGCCCAGGGACAGCTCATCGATCATGAGCAGCCTGGGCCGGCTGTAGAGGGCCTGGGCGATGGTGAGCATCTGCTGCTCCCCGCCCGACAGTGAGCCGGCCAGGGTCCCCATCCGACTCTGCAGGGCCGGGAACAGTCCGAGGATGCGTTCGGTGGTGGCGGCCAGGAACTCCGGTTGGCGCCGGGCCAGCCAGCCCCCCAGGCGCAGGTTCTCGGCCACGGTCAGGGAGGGAAAGACGCCCCGGCCGCTGGGCACCATGGCCAGGCCCCGCTTGACCCGGGCCACCGGATCCAGCCCGGTCACGTCGTCACCCTCGAAGATGACCCTCCCCGCCTTGGCCCCCAGCAGCCCGGAGGCCACCTTCAGGGAGGTGGACTTGCCCGAGCCATTGGTCCCGAGAAGGCCGAGGACCTCACCCCGGCGCACGGCCAGGTTGACCCCGAAGAGCACCTGGACCTGTCCGTAGGCGGCGTCCACGTCGCGCAACACCAACACGGCGCCGTCCGCCCCGGGGTGAGCCGCGTCGTCCCCGCCGGCCGGCCCCGACCGGCCGGCCCGGGCCGGTGCCGACCCGTCAGCCTCGTCTTCGGTGAAGGCGGCCCGTTCGGCCAGGCTGGGCACGGACAGGCCCCGCCGGGCGGCGATGAGCCGCAGGCCCCGGTCCCGGAACCAGTAGACGACCGCAGCCAGGCCCCCGGGCAGGATCAGGACCACCAGCAGGATGCCGGCCCCGGTGGCCAGCAACTGGGCGGCGCCGGACAGGAAGTAGGTGACCCCCTGCACATAGACGGCGCCCACCAGTCCCCCGGTCAGGCTGCCCAGTCCACCGATGACCACCATGGTGAAGACCTGCAGGCTGGTCTCGGCCGGGTAACCCCCGAAGCCCACGCCCCGCAGGCCGATGACGTAGAGACCCCCGGCCAGGCCGGCCAGGGCCCCGGACAGGGCGAAGGCCACCAGCCGGGTCCGGTTGGGACTGATGCCGAAGCTGGCCGCCCCCCGGGCGTTGTCCCGCACCGACAGGGCCGCCCGGCCCGGCCGGCTGCGGCGGTAGTTCCAGGCCAGCAGCACCACCGCCGCCAGCACCAACAGGCAGAAGTAATAGAAGGTCCCGGCCGAGTTGAGGTCGAAGCGGCTGAGCAGGGCCGGGCGGTTGAGCTGGCTGGGGGTGAACCAGGGGAAATAGGTCGAGTCCAGAAAGAAGTCGTTGGCCGGCACGGCAAAGGCCAGGGTCACCACGGCCAGGAACAGGCCCTGCACCCGCAGGGCCGGCACTCCCACGATGACGGCGGCCAAGGCGCCGATCAGGACCGAGGCGGCCAGCCCGAAGAAGAGGTCGGCATGGGCGTTCACGAACAGCGACGCCGTCGTCCCCGCCCCCAGGCCCACAAAGGCGAACTGGCCCAGGCTGATCTGGCCCGACCAGCCCGTCAGTACCACCAGGGATACGGCGATGATCCCGTAGATGGCCATGTAGGCGATCAGCGTCCGCTGGGAGTCGGACATGCCCAAGGGAACCAGGACGACCACCGCCGCCATGGCGGTCATGAGAACGACCCGGCCGATGCGGACCTCGGGCAGGCGGCGCAGGAGGGTGGGGATGGGACGGGTCTCGCGCTGGGCCACGTAACTGCCCAGGCCGGCGTCGTCGGTGCGGCTGAGCCGGCGCCGCTGCAGCAACAGGGCGATGAGCACGACCAGGAACAGGGCCACGTCCACGGTGGTGGCCCGGGGATAGGACCAGAACACGGCCTGTTCGAAGATGCCGATCACCAGGGACGCCACCACGGCGGTGGTCAGGCTCTCCATCCGGGCGATGACGGCCGCGGCCAACGGGGCCAGCAACGCCTCCGGGCCGGCCAGGGCGCCCAGCTGAGGACCGAGGATGGGGCCGGACAGCATCGCCCCGATCCCGGACAGGCCGGCGGCCAGCATCCAGGTCAGGCTGGACAGGCGCAGGACCGGGATGCCGAGCAGCTGGGCCCGTTCGGTGGAGTCGGCCGCGCCCCGGATGGCGATGCCGAAGTCAGTGCGGGTGAAGAACCAGGCCAGGGCCGTGAGCACCACCGGGATGACGACCATGGCCACGATGTGGTTCCCGTTGAAGACGATGGGGCCCACGTCGAAGTGGAAGCCGAACGGGGTGGTGAAGGTGGTGGTCGGGCCCAGGTGGCTGAACAGCTCGGGCACCACCAGTTCCACGGCGCCCAGGATCTGCGCCACCCCGATGGTGGCCACCGTGACGATGAGGCGGGGGGCGGAGAAGAGCCGGCGCATGACCGACAGATCCACCACCAGTCCGGTCAGCAGGGCCACGACCAGCCCGACCGGCAGAGCGGCAAAGTACGGCAGGTGCGACCCGGTCACCATCACCACTGCCACCGCCGCCGACAGCCCGCCGATCTCGGCCTGGGCGAAGTTGATGATGCGGGCCGAGCGGTAGACGATCACCAGGCCCATGGCCGTCAGGGCGGACAACCCGCCCAACACCAGGCCGAGCAGCACCACCCCGAAGGGCAGCCCGTTGGGCAGGAGGGCGCCGGCCACGGCCCAGCCGGCCATCAGGCCGATGGCGCCCAGCCCCCAGGCCACCGGGGCCGGGAGGCGGCGGGCCAGGCTCAACATGTGGCCTGGGCCAACCGGTTGGCGATCAGGTCCGGCATGGACCAGGACGGCTTCAGGTTGGCGACCATGCCGGTCTGGACCATGACCACCCGGCCCACCATGATCAACTCCTCGGGCAGGCTCACCAGCGGGTCGCTCCGGGCCGCCTCCATGAGCCGGGCCCAGGCGGCCTCCCGGTCGTCCTCGGTGGCGCCGGAGTCGAACAGGCTGGCCCAGGCCACCAGGGAGGACAGGTCCCCGGAGCGGGTCTTGAACCCGAGGGCGTCCAGGGCGCCGACCGACCGGTGGATGTCGCCCTCCACCCCGGCGGCGTACAACTCGCACAGGGCCAGCCGGGTCGGATCGGACAGGGCCACACAGGCGCCGAAATCGACGATGCCGAGGCGGGGACCGGGCTGGAGCAGGAAGTTGCCCGGATGCGGATCGGCATGGACGAACCCGTCCACCAGGATCTGCTTGAGGAAGGCGTCGACCAGCAGGCGCAGGGCCTCCTCACAGGTCTCCCGATCGGAGTCCCGCAGGGCGTGGCCCAGGTTGCGGCCCTCGACCCAGTCCATGACCAGGACCCGCGGCCCGGACAGGTGCCGATGGACGACGGGCACCTCGATCCCATCCTCCCCGGCGAAATTGGCCCCGAACCGCTCGATGTTGTCTGCCTCATTGGCGTAGTCGAGTTCGGACAGGATGACCCGCTCCAACTCCCGGGCGATGGTGGACAGATCCAAGCCCTTCACCACCCGGTCCAACAGGCCGAGCAGGCGGCGGGTATCGGCGGTCTCCCGGGGGACGATCTCGGCCACCCCCGGGTACTGCACCTTGACCGCCACCGTCCGGCCGTCCCGAAGCTCGGCCCGATGCACCTGGGCCAGGGAGGCGGCCGAGGCGGCCGGGTCGAAGTGGTTGAAGATCTCCCCGGTTGGGCCCAACTCCCTTTCCACCACCCGGCGCACGGCGGCGATGGGAGCGGGCGGCACCCGGTCCTGCAGCTTGGACAGTTCCCGGATGTAGGGCTCCGGCAACAGGTCGGGCCGAGCCGAGACGAACTGGCCGAACTTCAAAAAGCCACCCCGCAGCTTCACGGCCGTGCGGTAGATGTCCCTGGCCCCGGCCTCATGGGCCCAGTCCAGGCCGGGCCGCACCGACGCCGGCAGCTGGCCCGCTCCGTACCGGGCCGCCACCCGGGCCGCCGTCCCGTAGATGGCCGCCCGCCGGCTGTTGGGCGAGCCGGGCAGACGCCAACTCTCCTCATCCCGGGGCGCCATCAGCGAGCCAGGCTGACCGGCAGGGCGGCCAGGCCCCTCAACACGAAGTGGTCCCGATAGGGAGGGTCGTCCTGGGCCAGGGTGAGCCCGGGGAAGCGCGCCACCAGCCGGCCCAGCGCCTCCTGACCCTCCAGCCGGGCCAGGGGTGCCCCCAGGCAGTGGTGCATGCCGTGGCCGAAGGCGGCGTGGCCGGCTACTCCCCGCTTCAGGAGCAGCGTCCCCGGGTCCTCGGTGTAGTCCGGGTCCCGGTTGGCGGCGGCCAGACCGCAGACCACCGAGTCCCCCGGCTGCAACACCAGATTGTTGATCTCGGTGGTGGCGGTGGCGGTGCGGGCGGTGACCTGGACGGGGGCGTCGTAGCGCAGGAGCTCCTCCACCGCCGGCCCAGCCAGACCCGGGTCCCGCCGCCAGGCCGCCATCTGGTCGGGATGGCGCAGCAGAGCCAGGGTGCCGTTGCCGATCAGGTTGGTGGTCGTCTCGTGCCCGGCCACGAACAGCAGGATGATCATGGCGAACAGCTCGCCCCGAGAGAGGCTGTCGCCCTCTTCCTCGGCGGCTATGAGCCGGCTGAGCAGATCATCGGCGGGTTGGGCCCGGCGCTCCTCCACCAGAGCGGCGAAGTACTGGACGAAGCCGATCACGGCCGGCAGGGCCTCGTTCATGGCGTCCGGTCCGGCCGCCCGGTCGAGGACCCGGGCGATGGCCGTGGACCACGGCTTGAACTGGTCCCAGTCCCCGGCCGGCACTCCCAGCAGGTCACAGATGACCATGACCGGCAGAGGCTCGGCCAGAGCGGACATCACATCGATCTGCGGCCCGGCCTCCACGGCCCGGTCCAACAGCCCGTCCACCAGTTCCCCCACCCGGGGCCGCAGCCCTTCCACCGCCCGGGGGGTGAAGGCCCGGTTGGCCAGGCGGCGCAGGCGGGTGTGGTCGGGGGGATCGGCCAGCAGCATCAGCTGGAGGGTGCCGTCGGACAGGAACGGGATGCTGCTCAGGCTCATCCGCTCCTCCTCCCGGCGGTGGGCGGGATTGCTGGACAGCTTGGCGTCGCGCAGGGCGACCATCACGTCGGCGTGGCGGGAGAGGAACCAGGAACCCTCGGCGTCGGGGATCGACGCCGAGGCCCGGATGCGGTCATAAATCGGATAGGGATCGCGCCGGAAGGCCGGATCGGCGGGATCGAATCCCAGGTCCAGCGCCGCCACCGACCGGTTGGCCTGGGTGCTCAATGCTTCTCCTCCGGTTTCTCTCCGGGAGCGGCCCGCCCCCGGTGGGTCAATGTCCCGATGAGCCCGAACCAGACCAGATCGGTGAGGCTGGCCACCGCCTCGCTCCTCTCCATCCGGCCCTGCTCGTTGATCCAGGCTTCGGCTCCCATCTGCACCGAACCGGTGATGGCGTAGCCGAACAGCCGGGTGGCCCGGGCCTCCAGGCCGGCCACGGCCAACGATTCGCCCAGAATGCGGCTCACCTCCTCGGCCATGCCGGTCAGGAACCCCGAAACCAGCTCCTGGCCGGCCGGGTCCCCGCTGGGCAGGCGGGTGGCCAGGAAGCGATAGAGATGGGCATTGGCCTCGGTGTAACGGAAGTAGGCATCGATGCCCTCCTCCAGGGTGGCCCGGCCGGCCGGGCGCTGGGCCATGGCCTGGCGCAACTCGCCCAACAGTCCGGTGGCGTAGCGCACGGCCAGGGCCTGGTAGAGCCCGAAGCGGTGGCCGAAGTAGCGGTACAGCACCGGCTTGGTCACCCCGGCCCGGGCCGCCATCTCGGCCATGGTCACCGTCTCGCCCCGGTCCCGCACCGCCGATTCGGCCGCGTCCAGGAGCACCTCCACCCGGGCCTGGCGCCGGGAGTCCCGCTCGGCCGCCGGGGGCCGGCCCACCGGCGCCGGGGGCCGACTGACCGCGGCCCGGGACCGGGCTGGTGATTCGGTCCGCCCCGTCACGACGGGAACTGTAACCCGAGGATACGGTTTGTTCCAGGCGGCCAGCCGGCGACCACTGGTTCGGAGGTTCGACCACTCAGCGCGGTTTATCCCTGACTTTAAGTAGTGACAAATCGGCCAAGTAGGTCTAACCTTCGCTTATCAGCCCGATCCCCGCTGACCCGGCCGGGTCCTATGAAGGAGGCGGCCACCGATGAACGAGGCGCGCAACTCGGGCCCAGCCCGGGTACTGGTGGTTGAGGATGACGATTCGGTTCGTCGTTTCCTGACCACCTTGATAACGACCGGGGGCTACCGGGCCGTGGAGGCATCTGACGGCCCGGCCGCCCTGGCGGCGCTGGCCCGGGACGAGATCGACCTGGTCCTGCTTGATCTGGGGCTGGCCGGCATGAGCGGTCTGGACGTCCTGGGCCGCATCCGCTCCGACCCGGATACGGCCCAGCTGCCGGTCATCATCGTCACCGGGGCCGACCAGCTCGATGACCGGGTGGCCGGGCTGGACTCCGGGGCCAGCGACTACATCACCAAGCCCTTCGAGCCCGATGAGCTCCTGGCCCGGGTCCGGGCCCAGATCCGCCAACAGGAGTCCTGGGGCGAGACGGTGGCGGACCTGCTGGGCGAGCGGGCCCGGCTCCTCCGCCACCTGGGCCAGGCCGCCGGCCAGAGCGGCCCGGAGGCCACCGCCGCCGGGATCTGTGACGGACTTCTGGAACTGGACGGGGTGGCCGGGGCGGCCGTGGTCTGGTTTGACCAGGGCCGGGCCGTACCCCTCTCCACGGCCGGGACCCTGCCCGGCTCCATCCGTGACGGCCAGACCCTCTCCGGCGCCCTCAGTCGGTATCTCGAGGTGAAGGCCACCCTGGGTCCCTGGATCGAGATGGCCGACCATTCCGGCGCCGAGTCCGACCGGCCCGGGCTCCTCCTGTCCGCCGAGGCCCTGGCCTGTGCACCTCTGGGCGCCCGGCAGGGCTGCATCGGCCTGCTGATGGTCGCCATCGACGCCGACTCGTCCATGCGGGCCGCCCGCAGCTTGCTGTCCGCCACCATCGACTTCGCCGGGGCCGCCGAGGAGATGTTGCGCTCGGCGCTGAGCAGCGGGCCCGGCCACCACGCCGCCCAGATGCAGATCTCATCCCTGCTGGCCGACGGCAGCTTCCGGGTGCACTACCAGCCCATCATCCGCCTGAACGAGCGGTCCGTGGTCGGCCATGAGGCCCTGACCCGCTTCGATGACGGCGCTGATCCCGAGTCCCGCTTCGCCCAGGCCAGCGCGGTGGGCATGGGCCTGCGCCTGGAGGAGTCCACCATGGCCCGCTCCATCCAGGCCGCGGCAGATCTGCCCCCCGACACCTGGCTGGGGCTCAACGCCTCACCGCAGATGATCATGACCAGCGACTGCCTTCTACCTCTCCTGGAGGAGCCGGACCGGACCCTGGTGCTGGAGCTGTCCGAACACGAGCCGGTCAGCGACTACAACGCCCTGCGGGCCGCCCTGGACCGGCTCGATGGGGAGGTGCTGCTGTCGGTGGACGACGCCGGAGCCGGCTTCGCCTCTCTACGCCATGTCCTCATCCTCAAGCCCGCCTTCATGAAGCTGGACCGGTCGTGGGTCCATGGCCTGGAGTCCGACCCGGCCAAGATGGCCCTCATAGCCGGACTGCAGAGCTACGCCTCCAAGACCGGCTGTGAACTCATTGCGGAAGGCATCGAGACCGAAGCCGAGTTGACGGCGGTGCGGGAGCTGGGCGTCAACCTCGGCCAGGGCTACCTGTTGGGCCGGCCGGCGCCGGTGGTGAAGAACGAAGCCCGCCAGTCGGCCTGAGCGGCCGGCTGCAACAGCCACGCCTATGGGCCGGCTCGACCGGCCGGCCGGCCCGACCCGGCCTGAGTTAGGCGTCCTCTTTGATCAGCGTGAGCAGGCCGGCCTCGAGTTCGGGGGTGACCTCGGTGTCGTGGACCTCGGCGGCGTGCGGCCTGACCTGAGCCAGAATCTCATCGGCGGTGACGCCTCTCACGATGGCGTCACAATCAAACCCGGCATCCCGGCAATGCAAAACCTTCATCGCGTCGACCTCCGTACTGGCCGGACTGTGCCCGCCGGCCGATAGCGTACGTCAGTGGCGGGCGGTCCAGAACTCTCCGAGGCGGTGCAGCGGGCTCTGCTCCCCAGCCACCTGCCTGACATCCCGGGCTGGTCCTTTGCCACCCTGTATCAACCGGCCGGGGCCGATCTGTTGGTGGGGGGCGACTTCTACGACTGGTTTCGCCGTCCCGACGGTGGCCTGGCTCTGTTGATCGGGGACGTGTCCGGGAAGGGCTCACTGGCCGCCGCCCTGGGCATGTCCATCCGCAAGGGACTCAAGGCCCTGGCCTATGCCGGCCTGGAGATGGAGGACGCCATCACCACCCTGGAGGTGGCCCTGGAGGAGGAACTCTCCTCCACCCTGGTGTCGTTCATCTATGTCGAACTCGACGCCGGCCCCGACGTACGGCTGGTATCGGTGGGGCATCCCCCACCCTGGCTGGTCCACGCCGGCCAGGCCGAGGAGATTCCCCTGCATCCCAACCCGCTCTTCGGGCTGCGCGACGCCCTGGGAGGCCGGCCCCGGTCCCAGGTCAGCACCGTGACGGTGTCAGACGGTGACCTGGTGCTGCTCTTCTCGGACGGCCTGACCGAGGCCCGCCTCCCTGACGGGCGCCAGTTCGGGGAGGGGGTCCTCCAATCGATGCTGGCCGAGGTGGCTCCGGGTACCCGGCCCTGGGAGCTAGCCCTCAGTCTGGGCCGGGGCCTTGAAGCCGCCGTCGAGGCCCTCCATGACGACCTGGTGGTGGTGGTGCTGGGTCGGGACGGAAGCGCTCCGGCGCCATGAGCCAAGACCACGGTCGTAGCGTCCACCAATGGTGGCCTCTCCCTACGTCATCGAGTACTCCGGTTCCTTCCTCTTTCCGGTCCCGCCTGAGGCCCTGTGGTCGGCCATCGAGGAGATGGAGCACTTCGAAGGCTGGTGGAGCTGGCTGTCCGACTTCCAATTGGACGGACCCGGCCTGCAGGCCGGCTCGGTCCTGCGGGGCGTCGTGTCTCCCCCGGTGCCGTACCGGATGACGGTTCGGGTCCAACTGGACCGCTGTGAGCCGGCCCGCCGGGTCGAGGCCACCGTGCACGGGGACCTGGAAGGTCCCGCCCGCCTCACCCTGGAACCGACGGCTGACGGGACCCGTGCCGATGTCTCCTGGCGCATCGAGATGACCCAACGCCGAATGAGAGTTGCCTCCCTGCTGGCCGGCCCTCTACTGCGCTGGGGTCACGACCGGGTGGTGGAGATGACCGTGAGGGGCTTCCGCCGCCAGCTGACCCGCTGACCTCGGCTCGGGCCCATCGGCGTCCGGATCCCTGACTACCACCGGGACAGGACCACCGCCGCGGCGATGAGGGCCATGGCCCAGGACAGAGCCCGGAGGCCCCGCTCCAAGGGCCCCAGGAGGGCAGCGTGATCGAGCTGGACCGAGGTGCCGTCGGAGAGGTCCACCGTCCCTTGAACGCCCACGGCCCGCCGGCGCAGCATCCGGGCCGGCGTGCTCAGGCTGCGCTGGGCGAATGACAGTCCGAAGGCGCCGGCCGCCCCGGCCAGGGCGGCCCAGCTCAATCGTCCGGTCTGGGCCACGTAGGCGGTCAGCACCGGAAAGGAGCCCCAGGCCGCCGCGAATCCGGCGTCGGTGTGGACGATCCCACCGAACAGTTCGGCGTTGTAGGCCACCACCAGAAGCGGGCCGATGACCATGAAGGGGGTGAGCACCCAGCCCACATCGACAACGCCGGCCACGCCCAGGCCCAGGGCGATGATCAGGCCCGCCGCCGCCGCCCCGACCAGTGCCGGTCCGGAGATGGACGTGCCCAGGGGGCGGCCACCCAACTCATCGATGGCGTGGGCGCTGATCCCCACGGCAGCCAGGAAGGCCAGCAGGGTGGCGCCCAGTCTGGCCATGTTCAGGTGAGGGGCGAGACCGGCCCCGATGGCCACGTAGGAGAGGTGCCAGACCGTGTAGGGAGGGTGCAGGAGGCTCCACCAGTCCCGCCACCCCCCGGGGGCGGCGGCGTAGAAGGCGGGTCGGCGCTCAACCACCCGGCTTGTGCCCCCACATGACCAGGCCGCCCCCCAGACTCATCCGCTTGAAACCCACCTCAGCCAGGCCGGCTGCCTCCCACGCCTTCACCGTCGACTCGACGGGGTAGCGCCGGTAGTGCCCGGTGATGTTCGGTCCGAGGAACCGGCCGACCCGGTACCACTCGGGCCCGCCGGTGACCATGCCCGCCGCCGGCAGGACCAACCTGGTGTACATCCACCACCAGAAGCGCCAGAAGCGGCTGGGCGGCACAGCGAATTCGAGACTGGCGACGCGACCGCCGGGGCGGACGACCCGGGCCAACTCGGCCAGGGTGGCAGCTGGATCGGCCACGTACCGCAACAGGTAGCTGAAGCTGAGCCCGTCGAAACACCCATCCGGGAAGGGGAGCTGCTCGGCCCGGCCGACCAGCAGCTGCACGGCTGCCTGGGCGCCGGCGCGCTGGATGTTCTCGAGGCCGCGGCGCAACATCGCCTCGGTGAGGTCCACACCCACCACCCCGCCGGCGCCGCGGGCCGAAAGCTCCAGGGCGATACCGGCGGTGCCGGAGGCGACGTCGAGAACCAGCGGGGCCGGGCGAGCCTGGGAGGCGGCCGGGGTTGGGCTGGTGATCGACTCGGCCATCAGGACCCTTCGGACCGCCTCTGTCCGCCACCGGCCGTTCTGGCCGAAGGAGAGAAGTTCGGCCAGGGCGTCGTAGCGCCGGCCCAGACCGTCGAACAGCGCCCGGGTGAATCGGTTCGGATCGCTTCCGGGCACAGCCATGTGGCCCCCCTGACGGCGTGGCCCACAGTAGGCGCCGGTCACGAGCGGCGGGCGAGGCGGACCGCGGAGCTGTTGAACTCGCTTAGAGGGTCGGACCACCTGGACCTGTGAAGCGGTCCTCGATCACGAACGACTGGCCGTTCCAGCCCCAATGGTGGTACGGCACCAGGCGCCAGCGGGGGTGGTCCTCGAAGACCTCGAGGGCCGCCAGGCGCTCCCCGGAGGGGTGGGTCTCGCTGTAGCAGTAGTAGTCGTCCAGGGCCAGCACGCCGCCGTGGCAGAGCCGGCCGTCCAGGAAGCGGAGGGCCTCGAGAGTGGAGGTGTAGAGGTCACAGTCGACGTAGGCAAAGCAGACCCGCTCAGGGCGGGGACCGGGTGCCGCGGCTGAGAGGGAGTCGGAGTAGAAACCAGGCACAGTCGTGAAGGCATCGCGCTCCACTCCCTGAGCGAGACATGCCTCGATAAAGGCCGACTCGCTCATGGCCATGGCGCCGGGCGTCCAGCCGCTGTGTTGATCACGGGGGTCCCCCGACGAGGGAAGTCCCTCAAAGGAGTCAAGGGCCCACAGGTGTGCTCCGTGTCCGATCATCTGGCTGGTACGGGCGGCCAGCGTGAAGGTCCTGGCTCCGTGGCAGCCAAACTCCGCGTAGTCCCCGGCGATGTTGTTGTAGAAGAGCATGTAGAAGACCCGCCGCATGAACCGTTCGAGATCGGCCTGCTCGTCTTGATAGAACAGTTGCAAAGGGTCCGGATGGGCCGGCCGCCTCGTCCGTTGAAGCGATGACAACGTCCTGCGGACCACATCCGCCATATTGACTGAAATTAACAGAGCTCAGGGAATTCAGACCTGCTCTTTGACTGAGGACCAACGACCGCGGCCCTCGTCTCCCCGCCCACCGCCGGGGTCAGCACACCTTCACGAGAGGGCCAGCAGCCACGCCGCAAAGGCACCGTAGCCGGCGATTATCAAGACGCCCTGCCACCTTTGGAGCCCACGTGCGAAGAAGGCGAAAATCAGGGTCAGGACCGTGAGGCCCATGTACCACGCGGCGATGAGGAGCCCCTGGCCCGGCGGCCGGGCCAGGCCGACCACGATGCCCGGCGCCAGCAGGCCGGCGACCACGTTCAGGGTGTTACTACTGAGGGCGGTGCTCAGTGCGGCCGCCCCCCTGCCCTTGCGGGCCAGATAAACGGCGGCCACCGCATTGGGCAGGCTGGTCACCGCCGCCAGGACCAGACCGCCCACCACGGCATCCGCGACCCGGTAGTGCCCTCCGAGGGTTGAGGCTCCCCTCTCCATGACCGCGCCGGCACCCACCACCACCGCTAGGGCCAACGCCGCTACCAAAACATCCTTCGGCCTTCCGCGCCGGGGCCGAATGGCCACCACCAGCTCGAGCTCCTCTTCGGCTACCGCGGAGGCCAGCCAGGTCAACCACCCTCTGGGCAGGGGCAGGGGCCCTAGCGGGGAACGTCCGCCCAGGAGCACAACGTAAGGGACCAGGACCACCATGACCAGGACCAGGGCCACCGGGTCCTCGATCACTCCGTCAACTGCGCAGAGGCAGACCGCCGCTGTCCAGATAGCCACTCCGCCCCCGAGAAGGACGACCCGCCGGTGCAGCCCGATCCGCCCCGCAACCACGGCACCCAGCCCGAGCAGGGCCGCGAGGTTGAAGACGTTCGAGCCCAGGACGACCCCGGCGCCGACACTTCGCTGGTGGTGGGAGACGGCCGTGATCGAGGCGGTTATCTCCGGGGCGTCAGCGGCCAGGGCAGCCAGGAGTCCGAGCAGCGCCTCGGATAGTCCAAGCCGCTCCCCGAGCCGCTCCAACCTGGACACGAGCAGCCAGCTGGTGCCGAGACTCACCGCCGCGCCGACCACGAAGGCGGCCGTTGCCGGCCCGGGGCTCACCGGGGTCCCGTCCCGCCTGTGCGGACGACCCGCCGTCGGCCCGGGCCGCCGCTCAGGCCCAGTCGAGTGCCAGGCCTAGCTCCCAAGTCGGCTCCTTCCGCGGACGGATGACGTGCCGACCAGGCTTCCCGGCGCTCCGGCGCCACAGCCTAAGCCAAGGCCGACCCAGGTCGAAGGCCGTCGGCGCTGCGGGCCTGGTCCAGAGTTGGCCTTCCTGCCTTATGCGATAGTTGCCATGTGCAGGAAGCGTCGCCTGTAGGAGAGCTGTCCAGCTGATCGCGGCCCTGGATGCCTTCTCGGCCGCGGCCGGTGAGCTGGCCGAGCAGGACTGGGCCGCCGGGTGGTCACTCTGAGGCGCCGGAGACCCGGTACCACCGAGACTGGAGGTGGATCGGTGGCTTCCGGTCCGGGTCTTCCCGTTTCACTGCGGACCCGGCTGCGCGGGGTTGCCACGGCCGGATCCCGGCGGCTGCGGTCCACCACCTACCTGCGCAAGTGGCTGGTCTTAGGCGTTCTGGTCGGCGTCATCGCCGGGTTGGGGGCCTTGGTGTTCTACGACGCCCTGAATCTGGCCACCCACCTTCTCCTGCACGACCTGGGCGGCTACCAACCTCCGACGCCGACGGGGGAGGGGGCCCTGGCCGGCTCATCTCACTTCACCCGGCCCTGGGCCATTCCCCTGGTGGTCGGGCTGGGCGGGCTGTTATCGGGTCTGATCGTGTTCAACTTCGCCCCCGAGGCGGAAGGACACGGCACCGACGCCGCCATTGCCGCCGTTCACGACAACCCCCGGGGCGTCCGGGCCCGGGCCGTGGTCGTGAAGATCCTGGCCTCGGCCATCACCATCGGCTCGGGCGGCTCCGGAGGCCGGGAGGGTCCCACCGCCCAGATCTCGGCCGGGTTCGGCTCTTTCCTGGCCAGGGTCCTGAACCTGGAGCCTTCCGACGGTCGGATCCTGGTGTCCATCGGGATCGGTTCAGGCATCGGATCCATATTCGGCGCCCCCCTGGGCGGTGCGCTCCTGTCAGCCGAGATCCTCTACCGGGACGACATCGAGGTCGACGCCATCGTGCCCGGGATCATTGCCGCCGTCATCGGCTACACGGTCTTCGCCGCCGTTTTCGGCTTCGCCCCCCTCTTCGGCTTCGCCTCGGGCTCCTATCAGTTCCTCCACCCCTTGGCCTTGCTCTGGTACGCCATCATCGGAGTGATGGGCGGCCTGATCGGCCTCCTTTACGCCAAGGTCTTCTACGCCACCGCCGGATTGTTCTCCGGCCTGTCCGTCGCCCGGCCCCTCAAGCCGGCCCTCGGCGGGGTGCTCGTCGGATTGATCGCCCTGGGCCTGCCCGGCGTCCTCGGCACCGGCTACGGCTGGATCCAGAAGTCCCTCGGCGCGCAGTTGCTCGGACTGCCCCTGTGGGTGGTGCTGGCCCTGCCGGCGGCCAAGATCCTCACGACATCCCTATCCATCGGCTCGGGTGGCTCCGGGGGCATCTTCGGTCCGGGGATGGTCATCGGAGCATTCACCGGTGCCTCGGTATGGCGGCTCCTGGAGCCGATCGCACCGGACATTCCCCACAGCCCCGCCCCGTTCGTGATCGTGGGGATGATGGCCTGTTTCGGAGGGATATCACGAGCTCCCCTGGCGGTGATGCTGATGACGGCGGAGATGACCGGCAGCCTGGCCGTACTGGCCCCGGCCATGGTGGCGGTAGGCCTGTCCACCCTCATCGTGCGCCGGGCCGACGACACCATCTACCGCAGCCAACTGGCCAACCGGGACGACTCACCCGCCCACCGGCTCCAGGCCGGCATGCCCCTGCTGGGATCCATCACGGTGGCGGAGGCCATGAGCGCACCCAGAGTGGTTCTAGATGCCCGGAACGGTGCCGCCGAGGCGGCCGCCAAGCTCCAGCGGGACAACCTCCCCGGGGCTCCCGTCGTCGATGAGAACGGTGTTTTCATCGGCACGGTCAGCACCCGGGCGCTTCGGGATGCAGCTCCGACGCCGGCCTCCGAAGAGAGTTTGGACGCCCACCAGGGCACCGATGTGGGCCGCCTGGCCGATCCCACCGCTCCGACCGTGCTGGAAGCCGATCGGCTGTCCAGCGCACTCGAGTCCCTCATGAACGCCGGCACCAATTGGATCCCGGTCCTCGACGCGGACCGCCGCGTGGCCGGAATTCTTTCGATTTCGGCGGTCGTGCGGGGCTATCGCGCCGGTCTGACCGCTGGGCTCAGCCAGGTCTCCCGGATCTCGCCCCGGGCCGTGGCGCTGGATGTCAGAGTCTCCAGCCGCTCTCCGACCGTCGGCCTTGCCCTCGGCCGGCTCGGGCTTCCGCCTGGGACCATCGTGATGACCCTCCAGCGCGACGCTGATCAGCTTCTGCCGAGAGGAAGCACCATCGTCGAAGCGGAAGACGGTCTCGGGATCCTGACCAGAGAAGAGGATTTGGAACGAGTCCGCCGCCTCTTCTCGCCAACCACGGAGACCTCGCCTCGGTAGCGCCAGGTACATCGGTTGTGTCCCCCGTTCGGTGCGCCATCGACCACTTTCGGTGGTGATTTCACTACTCACAGCGGAAGTGGTCCCCAGCTTCGTTGGTGAGCGGGTGAAGGTGGCCAGTGGGGCCGCCGAACCGGAAAGGAAACACCAAAATGAAACTCACCTCGAAGCTGGCGGCGGCGTCTCTCGGACTGCTGGTCGTCTCCACAGGCAGTGCCGCTTACGCCCAGACTGATCTGGGGCTCAACGCCGCGGCGCGGGCCGCGGTGCGGGCCGAGGTCCATCGGCCTGACTTCTCGGTCGTCGGCCGAGTCAAGGAGGCAACGGGCGTCCTGGTCGGGACCACCGAATCCGACGCCAACCGGATTCGGAGCCACGCCCAGGCCCTGATCTCTGCCAAGGCCGACGCCACGGCGTCGACGGTCCATAAGACGGCCGCCTACCGGCCGGCATGTTCCAGCGGATCAATCCAGGTAACCGGCCATGCCGCTACTCACACCACGCTCCACCGCCGTACGGCCGAAGCGGACCCCTCCCCGAGCACGGTCAACACTGGCCCTCCCGTCTCTCCGGAGCGGGACGCCCCGGCACCGAATCGGCCCGACTCGACATCGCGTGGAGGGCTGAGCGTGAACGGCTCCGCCAGTGTTGAGCTGACGGGCTCCGTTCATAGTTCAGCTGACTCTGAGTCAGGCGGATCGGCGGCCAGTGCCGGGGTCCGGCTTATCCAGTCAATCTTCAGCTCCATCTCGGCCAATCTGTGAAACCGGCGCACCATCACTCCGCAGGGACGGTCGAGCCCCGACCTTCCCTGCGGAGGGCGCCGGACAGCCGCGCCATCGATGACGAAACGACGTGTGTCCTCGTCCACCGAATGCTGAAGACGGTGGCCGTCGTAGTGGGAGCAGCCTGGACGCTCCGGGAACAGGGCCCGCAGCTGGCCCCCTACATGCAAAGGGAATTTGTCGAGATGATCGTCGCACACGGAGAGAGCCTCAGCGATCAGCTTCGCGACCTCATGACAGGTCTGTTGACCGCCCATGACTCGGAATGATGTCGGCTTATCATCTTCCGTCGTTACGAACGGATCGACGGGTGGCAGCCAGCCGCTCACGTTCGATGCGCTGACGTGGTTAGCAGACGTGGGCGGGGACCGGCAGTGAGTGGGAATGGCAGTCCTTCGATGACTGTTGGATGAGATACCCCCGTGGGTTCACTTAGGAGGTAGCCCGTGGCCAGCGCCGCCCTTTACAACGACAGCCCCCAACACGTCATCCCAGTCCAGGTGCCGGCCCGCCGGGCTGCCCAACCAGCCGAATTGGCGAGTTGAGGGCCATGGACCCCTCCGCATGGGACGACCGCTACCGGAGCCAGGTCCTGGTCTGGGGCGCCAAGCCCAACCGGTTCCTCGCCGAGGAGGCGGCCGCGCTTCCGACCGGGCGGGCACTGGACCTGGCCTGTGGGGAGGGTCGCAACGCCCTGTGGCTGGCCGAGCGGGGCTGGCAGGTGACCGGTGTGGACTTCTCCCGGGTCGCCGTCGATCGGGCCCGCTCGCTCGCTGCCGAGCGGGGCGTGACGGCGGACTTCTTCGAGGCCGACGTCGTCGACTGGGAGCCGCCCGGCCAGGCTTTCGACCTGGTGATTGTCTTCTACCTGCACCTCCCGCCAGCCCAGCGGCACCTGGTCCTGAGCCATGCCCGGGCCGCCCTGGCCCCGGGTGCGCTCCTACTCGTGGTGGGCCACGACTCCACCAACCTCACTGACGGTTACGGCGGCCCCCAGGATCCTGAGGTTCTCTACGGTCCCGAGGACCTCATGCCCGACCTGGGGGATCTGGCCGTCGAGCGCGCCGAGCGAGTGAGCCGCCGTGTGGATACGGAGGCGGGTGAGCGCACAGCCGTCGACGTGCTGGTCCGGGCCCGAAATTCGAGCGGATGCTCCTCGCATTCGCCTGAGGCAGTCGAGAACTGAGGAGTTCAATTGGGCTATAGCAAGTCAGTCGAGATCGCACTTCCCTACGACCGGGCCGTCGGCGCGGTCAAGGAGTCCCTCAAGGCCAGGGGCTTCGGCACGCTCACCGAGATCGACGTCCGGGCCACGCTCAGGGACAAACTCGGGGAGGAGACCGAGGCATGCCTGATCATCGGAGCCTGCAACCCCTCCCTGGCCCACCGGGCCCTGGCCATCGAGCCCAGCGTGGCGGTCCTCCTTCCGTGCAATGTTGTGGTCCGGGCCCGTAGCGGCCACAGCTTGGTCGAGGCCATGGACCCCTCGATCATGGGGACGCTCACCGGTAACCCTGACTTGGCAGACGTGGCGGCCGAAGCGGGTCGCCTGATCACTTCGGCTCTCGAAAGCCTGACCCAGGATCACCCGGTCCCGCGCCGTTAGCCCATGCTGAGCCGCCAGGGCTGCACTGACACCACCTCGGCCTGGGTCAGGGGACGGGGAGCCCGGAGGTTCAACAGCCCCGGGTCCCCAGGCCCGGCCCCCACCCGATGGACCGTCACTTGCCCACCCTGCGGCCTGGGCCGGTCCCACCGTCGCTCCCCCACTCCCCGTCGACGGCCATGCGCACCAGAGCATTGACGGCGGCGGCGGCTACGGCACTGCCTCCCTTCCGGCCCACGTTGGTGATGGCGAGCTCGCGCCACGGGCCCGCCCAGAGATCGACTTTGGCCGCGGCGGCACCTACGTATCCGACCGGCAGTCCGATAATGGCGGCCGGGCGGATCCGGGGATGAAGTTCGATCAGAGCCATCAGGGCAGTGGGGGCGTTGCCGATCACCCACACGGCACCGTCGGGATGGTCCGCCGCCGCCGCAGTCATCGCCGCGGCCGAGCGGGTCCCTGCCTCCGGCGATCTTTCCACCTGGTCGAGATAACAGCGGGCGGTTGGCACCGAAGGGATGCCCGCCATCACCATTCGGGCGTCGCAGATGACCGGCGCACCCGATCGGAGGGCCGATATGGCGCCCTCCACCGCCTCAGAACCGATCCGGGCCGAGGAGGCGAAGCTGTCATCGGCCGTGGCGTGGACCATGCGGGCCACCACCTCCCGTTGGCCGGCCGGCCAGGATGAGAAGTCCACCTCGGAATTCATGATCCGGTAGCTCTCGACCTCGATGGGGTGGATCGGGTGGGCCGACGGTTGTATGGCATCCACGGGGCAGACCTCCAGGCAGGCAAGACAATCCGTACAGCGATCAGGGTCGACGGCCGGCATCAGGGGGGCCGAGGTGAGCGCAGACTCGGGGCAGGTGATGATGCAGGAACCACAGGCCGTGCAGCGCCGGGTGATCAGGACGCTCACGGGTTGTAACCCCGCGGGGTGACCATCCGGGTACCGATCCAGCGGGTGGTGGAGGAGCCCACGATCACCATCGAGACCATGTCGACCACGCCGGGATCCAGGGCGGCCAGAGTGGTCCTGACCACCTTCTGGGTTGGGCGGCCGGCATTAGTCACCACCGCCACGGGGGTGTCCGGTAGACGCTGGCCGGACAGGATGGTCATGGCCTCCACCAGCTGCGTGGTCCTCCGCCGGGAGCGCGGGTTGTAGAGGGAGACCACGAAGTCGCCATCTCGGGCCGCCTCCAACCGTCGACGGATGACCGGCCAAGGGGTAAGCAGATCGGAGAGGGAAATGGCGGCGTGGTCATGGCCCAAAGGCGCCCCCAGCACGCCGGCCGCGCTCAGGGCTGCGGTCACACCGGGTTCAATCCGCACCGGAGGGTCACCGAATTGCGGCGCCATCTCCAGTACGAGGCCGGCCATGGCGTACACCCCGGGATCGCCTGAACAGACCAGCGCCACCCGCTGACCCCCGGCGGCCCGCCGGAGAGCTTCGGCACAACGCTCCGCCTCCTCTCCGATCGGGTAGCGCAGGACCTCCTGGGAGGAGGACAACAGGTCGGCCGCCAGGTCCACGTAGGGGCCGTAACCGATGACCACCGCCGCGGAGCGCACGGCCGCGGCCGCGGCTTGGGTCCGCCAGGCCGCGTCCCCCGGTCCGAGGCCCACCACCGCCAGGGCGCCGATGGGAAGGTGGCGACGGGCGACGGCCACGGTGGAATCGGCGCTTTTCTGCTTCGCCACCACCAGCTCGCCCCCGGGACCCGCTCCCAGCAGGGCGGCCGCCTCGGCCACCGACGGAGTGCCGACGGCAGCCTGGACCACCGGGTTGGGGTTGGGCACCGCCACCGCGGCCAGCTCGGCAGCGGGGAAGACGCCGAGTGGCACGCCGAACCCCCGGGCGAGTTCGGTGATGGCCGGCTCGGACACTTTCAACTCGTGGGTCACCACCCGCCCCACTGCCGCCGGGTGCAGCCCGGCCCCCCGCAGAACATTCTCGACCAGCTGGCGTAGACCGGGGACCGAAGCACCGCGGCTGGTCCCCACTCCGATGACCAGGGACGGGGGATGCAGGAGCACCTCACCCTCTTCGGCTTCGCTGTCCCGATCGGTCAGGCGCACACGAGGGGGTTCGAGTCCCTCGTCCGAGCCTGACCAACGGTCGGGACCGGCCAACCGAGCCAGAGCCGGCGGGAGGGGCCAGGCCGCCAACTCGGGGTCAGTGAGCAGCCGGGGCGCCTGGCCGTCCAGCCAGCGCCGCATCACTCCGGTCACGTCGCCCTCTGCTTTGACCCCTTCCAGGGCATCCAGCGCTGGGAGGCCGGCCTCGTCACTGGCCGTGGTTACTACGGCCTCGGCGCCGGTCAGGGCCGCCAGCTCCCGCGCCAGCCGGTTGGCCCCCCCGGCGTGACCCCCGGTCAGGGCGACGGCCCAGCGAGCCGTGTCATCCAGGCAGACCACGGCCGGGTCGGTGGCCTTGTCAACCAGCATGGGGGCCGCGGCCCGGACGGCCACTCCGGTGGCGCAGATGAGCACGAAGGCGTCGTACCGACCCCACCCCTCCCGTACCGTGGCCACCAGGGCGCCGTGACGGTGCTCGAAGGGGAGCCGCCGCGCCAACGCCGCCCCCCGCTCGGTCACCGAGCAGCACAGCACTCTCACCGGGCCTCCCGGTCGGTGGGACCCCAGGTGATGAACACCGGATTCTCCGCCGCCAGGCGCAAGGCGTCGTCCTCACCGAATCGGACACCCCGGCTCACCGCCACCTGAACCAGATTCCCCAACCGCTCCGCCGCCGCCACCGCCCGGTCCAGAGATGCCCAGGTCGCCACCACGGTGCCACCGGGACGAAGCCGGTCCAGAACGGCGTCGAGGACGAAGAGTCCACCGCCGCCGACAAAGACCCGGTCGGGATCGGGCAGGTCCACCAGCGCCGCCGGGGCCTCCCCCTCCACCACGGTCACGCTCAGCCCGGCCGCGTTGGCTCGTATGCGGGCTGCGTCGTCAGCGCGGCGCTCCACGGCCAGAACGGAAAGGGCCGGAGAGATGCGGGCCGCCTCCACGGCCACGGAGCCCGACCCGGCCCCTACATCCCAGAGGGTGCCGGTGGCGGGCAGACCCAGTTTTCCCAGGGCGACAGCCCTGACCTCCCCCTTGGTGATCATCCCGGCCCGGTGCTGGAAGGCGGCCTCCTCCCTTCCCCAGCGCAGACCCGCCCCCTGGTGGTCACCTCGTTCGGGACTCAGGAGCAGCACCACCGACAGGCCGTCGAACTGCCCCTGGGCCAGTCCGTCAACGTCACAGTGGACCACCCTCTCATCCGCCTCGCCCAGCCGGCTGGCCACCACCACGCGGCGTGGACCGATGCCGTTCTGGCGCAGGGCCCGGCCCAGGGCTTCGGGGGGTTGGTCCGGAGCGGTGAGAACGGCCACCTTGGGGTTGGCCAGCGCCGTGGAGACGGCCAGGTCCAGAGGCCGGCCATGGGCGGAAACGACCACGGCGTCATCCCACCGCTCCGCCACCCGGGAAAAGGCGAGGGAAACCGAACTGGGGGCCGGATGCACGCGCAGGCGGGCCGCCCCGAGCCGGGCCGCCGCCAGGTGGGCGATCCCGAAGAAGCCCGGGTCCCCGGATGCGAGCAGGCAGACCCGCCGGCCCTCCCGACTAAGGGTGTCCAGCTCGTCCAGGAAGGCCGGGAGTGGCCCCGACAGAGTGACCTCCTCCGCCCCGGGACCCAGCCGAACACGGACCTGGGCCAGATGGCGGGCGGAGCCGGCCACGATCTGGGCGTCGGCCAGAGCCGTCATGGCCCCATGACCCCAGGGCTCACCGCCGTGGAGTCCGACCACGTCGATCCTCGGGTCAGCCACGGGCCAGCACCTCGGCGCCCTCGAAGTCCACCATGATCACCTGCACGGCCAGCCCCTCGGCGTATTGAGCACAGGCCGCACCCGCCCGCCGGCACAACTCCTCCAGCGGAGCCATCGCCCCCGCCGCCATGCAGACTTCGGCGAAGTGACGGGCCGTGGCCGTGGCCGTGGCCGCCCCGATGACCTCGGCCGGCGCCCCGGTGGCTCGGGCGACTTCGGCCAGTAGGTCCCCGTCCACTTTGGAACGGCGGTAGTGGGTCATCAGCACACCGGCGGCCAGCTTGGCGATCTTGCCCGCCATGCCGACGAAGGTGACCTGTTCCATGCCGTGGTGCCGGGCCCGGCGCAGAGCGATTCCGGTGAAGTCCCCGACTTCGACGAAGCAGACGGCCGGCAGTTCGGGAAACAGACGCTGGGCGGCGGCATCGGTACGGCCCCCGGTGGAGAGGACCATGTGGTCCTGGCCCTGGGCAGCGGCAACATCGACCTGCTGAACGACGCTGGCCCGCCAAGCGGCCGTGGAGAACGGTCTTACGATCCCGGTGGTCCCGAGTATGGAGATTCCACCTTGGATGCCGAGTCGGGCGTTGGATGTCTTGGCCGCCATGGCCTGACCGCCGGGCACCGAGAGCTCGATGCGAACAGGTCGGTCGGTCACCTCAGCCACGGCGGCGGAGATCATCGCCCGGGGGACCTCGGTGATGGCCGGCTCTCCCACCGGGATGCCCAGCCCGGGCAGGGTGACCGTACCAACACCGTCCCCCGCGCTCAGCACCACCGGCCGGTCCCCCGCCTCGGCCCAGGCCGCCCGAGCCGTCAGGTGGGCCCCGTGGGTCACATCGGGGTCGTCCCCGGCGTCCTTTACCACCGCGCAGATGCCTCTGGTGGCATCGACAATCAGGACATCGAAGCCGACCCGGCGCCCGGCCGGCAGGGCGATGTCCACCCGGGCCGGGATCTGGCCGGTAGTCAGCCACAGCACAGCCGCCTTGGACGCCGCCGCCGAGCAGGCGCCGGTGGTGAAGCCCGTGCGCAGGCCCTTGGCCCGGGCGACCTCCGGAGCCAGGGGCGGCTCGTGGGGGGGAGGGCCACCCATCTCTATCGGCGCCGGGCCGAGGGACGACCGCGGGTCGAACCGGAGGATGACCGCAGGCGATAGGCGGTGGTGTAGTCCGGGGCGTACAGATGGGTCCGCCGCGGGGGTGCCCCGTCGGCCAGTGACTCACCGACCAGGACCAGAGTGGTCATGGTGGCTCCGGTGGAGCGCAGCGTCTCGGCCAGCCGGCCCACCGTGGTCGGAACCACCTGCTCGTCAGGCCAACTCGCCCGCACCACGATGACCGCCGGCGTCTCCTGCCGGAAGGCCGAGTCGGGCCCCAGGAGCTCGGCCTGCAGCTCGTCCGGCCGGGCCGCCGAGAGGAAGACGGCCAGGGTGCCGCCGTGGGCGGCGTAGGCGGCCACCCCCTCCCCGTCGGGCATGGAGGCGGCCGTCCGCCCGGCCAGACGTGTGATCACGACGCTCTGGGACAGGGCCGGAACCGTCAACTCCTTGCGGGCGGAGGCCGCCGCCGCCGCCAGGGAGGACACCCCAGGCACGATCTCCCACTCCCGGCCGTTGGCGTCACACCACGCCATCTGTTCGGTAAGCGCGCCGTACAGGGATGGGTCGCCCGAGTGCAGGCGGACGATGGGGGTGTCCGGGGGCTGGGAGGCGTAGACGGCTACGACGTCCTCGAGGGTCATGGTGGCCGAGTCATGTACCTCCACGCCCGGCCCGCAGTGTCCGAGCACGGCTTCGGGCACCAGCGACGACGCCCAGACCACCACCGCCGCCGAGGCCAGGCGGTTGGCTCCCCTCAGGGTGATGAGATCCTCCGCGCCCGGACCGGCGCCCACGAAGCTGATCACTGGCCGTCCTCCTCGGCGGGGACGATGACGGTGGCCAGGTAGGAAGCCGGGCCGGCCGACATCTCGGCCAGGGCGCCGAGGCGCTCTCCCCCCATGCCCAACAACTCTCCGGCCACCGCGGCGCGGCTGCGGCCGGCCCGCTCCACCGCCGCCGCCACCTCGGGCAGCCGCTTTCCGCCCTTGTAGGCCACCAGCGTCACGTCCCGGCGGTGCAGGTCAGCCTCCAGGTCGTCCTGGCTGAGGGCGGTGCGCACCAGGATCGCCTGGCGCTCATCGGCCAGGACGGTCCCGGTTCGCGCCGCCAGGGCCTGGAAGGCCATGATGCCGGGCTGGTGCTCCACCACCGTCCCGGGGCGCAGATCACGAACGGCCCGGCTCACGCCGGCGAAGGTGGAGTACACGAGTGGGTCGCCCAGGGTTATGAAGGCCACCTCCTCCCCGCTCTGGAGGCAGGCGGCCACCCGCTCGGCGGCTCGGACGACCGCCCCGTCCCGGGCCGCCCGGTCCGGGGCCATCTCGAAGACCAGCCGCTCCACCACCACGTCGGGGGCCGCCTGGCGGACGATCATCTCCGCCCGCCCAACGGCATCGACGGAGGTCGAGGGCGCCACCACCCGGTCGGCCCGGCGCAGGGCCGCCAAGGCGGAGATGGTCACCAGGCCAGGGTCGCCCGGCCCGACCCCGATCCCGACCAGGCGCCCGGGCACGGGCCGGTCGGGGGGCCGGCGGTCACGGTCGGAGCTGGCCAACTCCCGTTCTATGGCCAGGCGGACGACCTGGGCCTCGGAGAGCCCGGATCGGGCGGCCACCTCGGCCAGCGAGCGCTTCAGCCCCTCCGGCAGGTAGACACTGGTCTTGCGCACCCACGTAGGGTAGACGTAGGGCAGGGCGGCTCCGCTCCGCGGGCCCTACCCTCCGGATCGGGACGGGTGGGAGTCGCGCTGCCCGCCGAACTGAGCCGCCCGGGCCGCAAACCGGGCCACCGGGGCCGGGTCGCCCCCAGGGTGGTAGTGGAGGTAGGTGGCCAGCAGGCCGGGCCGGGCCCATCCCTCGGCCCGGGTGGAGAAGCGGCTGGCGAGCAAGAGCCCGTCCCCGGCGGGTGCGACCCGCGAGTAGTGGAACTCGTGGCCCCGGATCTGGGCTCCGGCCGGCCCGGCCACGCAGTCCGCTTCCAACCTGGCCGTGCGGTAGCCCAGGGTGAGACGCCCGGTCATCTCCCCATCGGCCGGCACCACCCCGGCCATGGCGTGGCCGTCCAGGCTTCGGCACAGCAGCAGGAGACCGCCGCATTCGGCCCAGGTAGGAAGACCCTGGCCAACCATCGCCCGCAGTTCTTCGAGCAGACCTCGATTGGCGGACAGCCGAACGGCGTACTCCTCGGGGAACCCGCCTCCGACCATCAGGCCGTCGACTGCCTCCGGCAGGTGCTCGTCCTGGAGCGGGTCAAAGGGGACCACCTCGGCACCGGCGGCGGCCAGGGCCTCCGCTGTGTCGGTGTAGGCGAAGCTGAAGGCGGCCCCGGCCGCCATCGCCACCCGGGACCGGCCCTGGAGGGAGGGCAGCAGGGGCAGGGCGGCCCGGAGGGTGGGGGCGCTGCGAGCCAGGCGGACCACCCCCTCCAGATCCACATGCTCGCTCACGGCCGCGGCCAGGGATTCCAGGGAAGATCCCACCGCGGTCGCCTCCTCGATGACCGGCACCAGGCCGAGGTGCCGGTCGCGCCAGACGAAGCGTGGGTCCCGGGGCAGAGCGCCGAGAACCTGTACCGGCTGGTCGGCCAACGCCTCTCTCAGCAGGGCCTCATGAACGGCCGAGCCGACCCGGTTGAGGATCACCCCGGCCACTCGGATCTCGGGGCGATAGCTCACATACCCGTGGACCAGGGCGGCCACCGAGGAGGACAGGGACGAGCCGTCCACCACCAAAATCACCGGCGCCTCCAGGAGACGGGCGACATCGGCGGTGGAAGACGGCGTGCTGTCGGCGGCACCATCGAAGAGACCCATCACGCCTTCGATGATCAAGACATCGGCCCCCGAGGCGGCCCGGGCGGCCAGGGGACGGATGGCCTCGGGGCCGCACATCCAGGCGTCGAGGTTGCGCGGTGGCCGGCCGCTGGCCAGTGCGTGGTAGCCGGGGTCGATGAAATCGGGCCCGACCTTGGCCCCGGCCACGTCCAGGCCCCGCCGGGCCAGGGCCGCCAGCAGACCGGTGGTGACCGTGGTCTTGCCCACGTTCGAGTGGGTGCCGGCCACGATCAGGCGGGGACCGATCACGCCTGTCACCGCCCGGAAGGTAGCGGTCCGGGCGTAAGCGGCCCGATGGCCGGGAGGCGCCTGACAGGGTGGGGACTACGCTGCCGGGGCCACGGAACCAGGAAGTCATGGAGAAAAGCGGATGATCCTGGTCCTCAGTAACGCCGACACGGAGCTCTTGGCCATCCGCTCCGTGCTCCACCTCCTGCCGGCCGGGTTCCCCCCCGTGCGGGCGGCCAGTCCCACCCGCGTGGACGGTGCGGTCGACCTCAGTGGGGTCAGCGTGGTGGTGGTCCGGCTTCTGGGCGGGCGTCGGGCCTGGGAGGAACCTTTCGACCGATTGCGGGAAGGCTGCCTCCAGGGTGGCGTACACCTGGTGGCCGTCGGAGGCGAGGCCGAGGTGGACGCCGAGATGGTGCGGTTGTCCACCGTGCCGGTGGGCATAGCCCGGGAGGCGCACCGCTACCTGGCCGCCGGCGGTCCGGACAACATGGCCGGACTGCTGCGGTTCCTGTCCGACACCCTGCTCCTCACCGGCTTCGGCTTCGAGTTGCCCCGGGAGCTGCCCCTGACGGGGATCTTCGCCGGAGCCTCCACTCCGCGCCGGGAACGGCCCCGGGTGGGGGTCGTGTTCTACCGGGCCCATCTGATCGCGGGGAACACGACCTTCGTGGAGGACCTGGGCCGGGCCCTGGATGAGGCCGGAGCCGACGTCGTCTGCGTCTACTGCTACTCCCTGCGCCCGGATGCCTCCGGACGGGTGCCGGCCATCGACCTCCTGGAGGACAACGGCGTCGACGTGGTGGTGACCACCGTGTTGGCCATGGGGTCGGCGGGAGCCGAGGAGGGTTCCGGCTGGGAAGTCCCGGACCTGGAGCGCCTGGGCGTGCCCATCCTCCAGGCTCCATCGTCCAACCGGTCACAGGAGGAGTGGCGCAGCGACGACATGGGCCTGGCCCCCCTCGACGTGGCCTTGGGCGTGGCCTGGCCGGAGTTCGACGGGCGCATCATCGGGCCCGCCTTCGCCTTCAAAGAGGTTGTAGACGACGGAGGCGAGCTTGGGGTTCCGATAACGGCCACCCGGGCTGACCCGGAGCGGACGCATCGGGTGGCGGCACTGGCCCTGCGCCTGGCCCGCCTGCGCCGCCTGGCCAACCCGGACAAGCGCATAGCCGTGGTGCTGTCGGCCTATCCCACCAAACGCAGCCGTCTCGGAAACGCCGTGGGGCTGGACACCCCCGCCTCGGCCATCGCCTTGCTCCACCGCCTGAAGCGGGCCGGCGTCCCGGTGGACCGGATACCACCCGACGGGGACAGTCTCATGGCCGAGCTTTCCGACCGGCTCACCTACGAGACGGCGGAGCTGACCCCCGAGCAGGTGGACCGATCGGTGGGACGCCTGGAGACCTCGGATTATCTCGATTGGTACAGCACCCTGCCCGGCTCGGCCCGCCGGCAGGTGGAACAGGTGTGGGGCCCGGCGCCTGGACAGGTGTACCTGGATGGGAGCGCCCTCTGCTTCGCCGGACTGGATCTAGGCGGTGTGGTGGTGGTCATCCAGCCGCCCCGGGGCTTCGGGCCCGATCCCATCGGGACCTACCACTCCCCTGATCTCCCGCCCCCGCACCACTACCTCGGCTTCTACCACTGGCTCGACGCAGTTTGGCGGGCCGACGCTGTCATCCACATCGGCAAGCACGGAACCCTGGAGTGGCTGCCCGGACGGGCCAACGCCCTGGGGCCGGACTGCTTCCCGGATGCGGCGCTGGGCTCCATGCCCCTCGTGTACCCGTTCGTGGTGAACGATCCGGGAGAGGGAACCCAGGCCAAGCGCCGGGCCCATGCCGTCATCATCGACCACCTGCCTCCGCCCATGACGCGGGCGGACACCTATGACGATCTGGCCCGCCTGGAGCAGCTCCTCGATGCCTACGCCTCCGCCCAGGCCATGGACCCGGCCAAGCTGCCGGCCCTGCGGGCTCAAGTATGGAATTTGCTGGTAGAGGCCGAGATCCACCGGGATCTGGGTCTGGCGGCCGATCCCGGGGAGGAGGAGTTCGACGAGTTGGTGCTCCACGTCGACGGTTACCTCTGCGCCCTCAAGGACGCTCAGATCCGCGGCGGCCTGCACATCCTCGGTCAGCCTCCCGAGGGCGAGAACCTGATCGACAACGTTCTGGCCATAACCCGCCTGCCCCAGGGCCCGGTGCCCTCCCTGCGGGCGGTGGTGGCGGCCTCGGCCGGCATCGACCTCGGCTCCGCCGGCCGGCTGGAGTTGGATCAGGTGGAGGCCCTGTGCCGGACCCAGGTGGAGGCCCTGGCTGCTTCCGGCTGGAACCCGGCCACCGTCGGGGAGGATCCGGTCATGGCCTGGGTGGCCGACCGGCTGGTGCCCAACCTGGGGCGGACCGGCGACGAGTTGGAGGCCACTGTGGCGGCTCTCGAGGGGCGATTCGTTCCCCCCGGCCCGAGCGGAGCCCCCAGCCGGGGAGCGGCCCACGTCCTACCGACCGGTCGCAACTTCTACTCCGTCGATCCGAGGGCTCTACCCAGCCCGCTGTCGTGGGAAGTGGGCCGGGCCTTGGCCGATGCGGTGGTCGAACGCCACGTGGCCGAGACGGGGGTGGCCCCCAGAACGGTGGGTCTGGTCCTGTGGGGGACGGCGGCCATGCGCACCGGGGGCGACGACGCGGCTCAGGCCCTGGCCCTCATGGGCATCCGGCCCACGTGGGACGCCGAGTCGGGGCGGGTCACCGGACTGGAGCCCGTCTCCCCCACCGAACTCGGCCGGCCGCGGGTGGACGTCACCCTGCGCATCTCGGGCTTCTTCCGGGACGCTTTTCCTCACCTCATAGCCCTGCTCGACGACGCCGTGGTCCTGGCCGCCTCGCTGGATGAGGACGGGGACATCAACCCGATCCGGGTGGCCGGATCCGAAGACGCCCGCATCTACGGGCCCCCACCGGGAGGCTACGGCTCGGGCATCCTCCCAGTGCTCGAAGCCGGTTCCTGGCGGACCGGGGCCGACCTGGGTGAGATCTACCTGGCCTGGTCGGGGTTCGCCTACCGCCGGGAGGTGGTGGGGGCGGCCGCCCCTGAGGCCATGCGGCGCCGCTTCGCCGCTATCGAGGTGGCCATCAAGAATCAGGACAACCGGGAACACGACATCTTCGACAGTGATGACTACCTCCAGGACCACGGCGGCATGGTGGCCGCCGTCCGGCTCCTCAACGGTCATGCCCCCAAGGCCTGGTTCGGGGACACCGCCGATCCCAGCCGGCCCCAGGTGAGGGCTCTGGCCGAGGAGGCGGCTCGGGTCGTCCGCTCCCGGGTGATCAATCCCAAGTGGATAACGGCCATGGGCCGGCACGGCTACAAGGGCGCCTTCGAGCTGGCCGCCACCGTGGACTACCTGTTCGGCTACGACGCCACCACCGGGGTGGTCGAGGACTGGATGTACGAGCGGGTCACCGAGGCCTATGTCTCCGACCCGGAGGTGCGGGCTTTCTTCGGCCGGTCCAATCCGACCGCTCTGCGCTCCATAGCCGAACGGCTGCTGGAAGCGGCCGAGCGAGGTCTGTGGGCCGCCCCGAGCGAGGCGGCCCGCAAGGCCCTGGTCGAAGCCGTGCTGGAATCTGAGCAATGGGACGAGAGCCGGTGAGCAGGGCCTTCCCCTTTGGCGCCGTGGTCGGACAGGAAACGGCCCGCCTGGCGCTGGTTCTGGCCGCCGTCGACCCCGGCATCGGCGGCGTCCTGCTCCGCGGGGAGAAGGGCACGGCCAAGTCCACCCTGGCTCGGGGTCTGGCCGCGGTGTTGCCCGGGGGGGCGCCTTTCATCGAGCTGCCGATCGGCGCCACTGAGGACCGGGTCTCGGGCGGACTCGACCTGGGCGCAGCCATGGCCGGCCGGGCCGAGTTGAGGCCCGGACTGCTGGCGGCCGCTGACGGCGGCGTCCTCTACGTCGACGAAGTCAACCTTCTCCCCGACCACCTGGTGGACCTGCTCCTGGATGCGGCGGCATCCGGAACGGCCCAGACCGAGCGGGACGGTCTGAGCCAGGCGAGCGCAGCCCGCTTCGTGCTGGTCGGTTCCATGAACCCCGAGGAGGGAGAACTCCGCCCCCAACTCCTCGACCGTTTCGGGCTGGCGGTGGAGATCAAGGCTCCCACCGGGGCCGCGGAACGGGCCGCGGCGGTGCGGGCCCGCCTCGGCTTCGACCGAGGTCAGGGCTCTGCCCACCCGGACCGGGCCTGGGCCGATCGGTTGGCCCACGCCCGGCCGGCGGAACTGCCCGATGAGGTGGTGGATTTCGCCTGCCGCCTGGCCCTGGCGGCCGGGGTCGAGGGTCTGCGGGGGGACCTGGTCCTCTGCCGGGCCGGTGCGGCCCTGGCCGGCTGGGAGGGCCGGGACCTGACCACGCCATCGGATATCGAGCGGGTCGCCCCCCTGGCTCTGGCCCACCGACGACGCCGCCGGCCCTTCGATCCACCCACGTTCCCCCCCGAGGAACTCCAGCGGGCCCTGGACCAGGCCCGGGCGGACCAACCGCCGGGGCGCAACGAGGACTACCCCAACCAAGACCACAACAACGACGACAACAACCAAGACGACCCGGACCCCGCGCACACCGGTGCATCGACGGGGGGGGTGGCGGACCGGGCGGAACAGAGCAACTCCGATCGCCAGGACGGAGCCTGGGGCGATCTGGTCGAAGGGGACCCGAGCCGGAGCTCGCTGCCCCTGCTGCCGCCGGGAAAAGCTACGGTCACGGGGCCCACCGTACGGGGCCGGATGATCAGGGACCGGGCGCCCGGAAGCAGCGGCCCGGTGGCGATTGCGCCGGTGGCAAGCCTGAGGGCCAGCCTCCAGCGCCAGGCCCGGGAGGACGCCGGGCCCAACCGGCTCACGGCAGCCGATCTGCGCGAAGCCGTTCGGGTCCGCCCGTCCCGGCAGTGCACCATCCTGGTGGTCGACACCAGCGGCTCCATGGGCGCGGCCGAGCGGGTCCGGGCGGCCACCGGCGCCGTGCTCGGGCTGCTGGCCGATGCCTACCGGTCACGCAGCCGGGTGGCCCTGATCGCCTGTCGTGGCACCGAAGCCCAGGTGGTCCTCTCCCCGACCGCCAGTGTGGAGCTGGCCCGAGCCCACCTCGAAGCGCTCCCGACCGGCGGAGCCACACCCTTGGCCGAGGCCCTCGAGTTGGCCGGGCGACTGGCCGAGCAGGTCCGCCGGGATCTGGACGAGCCTCTGGTCGTGGTGGTCAGCGACGGGCGCGCCACGGCCGGGGCCGGAGCACTGGAGCGGGCCCTGGCCTCGGCCCGGACCCTGCGTCAAGCCGCCATTCGGACCCTGGTCCTCGACGCCGAGGGCTCATCCCGACCGTTGGGCCTGGCCGCCAGGGTGGCGGCAGAGGCCGGAGGCGAATGCGTCCGTCTGGACGACATGACCCCGGTGGCCGTGGAGGCCGCCGTCCGCCAGGCCCGAGGATGACGGCGCCCAAGGAGGCCCTCCTCCTGGTTGGTCACGGCTCTCGGTCCGATGCCAGCGACGCGGAGATGCGGGCCTTGCACGGGCTGGTGGCCGCCGCCCGGCCCGGAGTCGACGTCGCCCTCGGCTTCCTGGAGATGAGCGACCCTCCCGCCGGGCCGGTCATTGACCGCCTGGTGGCCGCCGGCGCCACCCGGGTGGTGGTGCAGCCCCTCGTCCTTTTCGGGGCCGGGCACGCCAAGAGCGATGTGCCCGCCATCGTGGTCGAAGCCCGATCCCGCCACGCCGGGGTGGACATCCTCTTCGGCAGTCCACTGGGCCTGTCAAGGCCGCTGGTGTCGGTGCTGGGGGACTCGCTGGAGGCTTCCGGAGCGGCCCAATGGCCCCTCTTAGTGGTGGCCCGGGGCACATCGGACCCCGACGCCAACGGGGACGCGGCCAAGGCGGGCCGGCTCCTGGCTGAGTGGAACCGGTCGCAGTTCCACCTGGTGGCTTTCACCGGCGTCACCGGGCCCTCGGTCACCGAGGCGGTGGAGATGACCGCCGTCCTCGGCCACCGCCGCCTGGCCGTGGCCTTCTGGTTCCTCTGCACCGGCCGGTTGGTTGAGCGGGCCCGAACGCAGCTGGGGGAACTGGCCTCCCGGCATGGAATAGACCTGATCGACGCCGGCTATTTCGGCCCCCGCCCGCAGATTGTCCCCCTGATACTGGAGCGTTACCGGGAGGCTCTGGACGGCAGACCCGTGGTGAACTGCGACACCTGTGCCTACCGTGCGGCCTGGCCCGGTCTGGCCGCACGGGTTGGTCAACCGGTCGGAGTGGGTCACTCCCATCTGGCCGAGGAGCACCGCCACCACCACTGACGGACCGGCCCCGATGCGGAGTCCGGCCCCGACCGCGGCTCAGGGGTGGGTGGCCTCCACCACGGTGTGGATTCCCCCCCGAACCAACCAGTCGGTACGCACCGTGATCCGCCTCGGCGCCAGGGCCGCCACCAGATCGTCGAGGATTCGGTTGGTGACATCTTCGTGATAGGCGCCCTCGTTGCGGTAGCTCCAGAGGTAGAGCTTGAGGGACTTCAGTTCCACGATAGAAGGTCCCGGGATGTAGGAGATCTGCACGCTGGCGAAGTCGGGCTGGCCGGTCATCGGGCAGACGCAGGTGAACTCCGGGGACTCGCAGCGCACCTCGTAATCCCGGCCTGGGTGCGGATTGGGGATGGCCACCAACTCGCGGCTCGGCTGACTGGGCATGACAGCGAACTTAGCGGGAGGCTTCACACCCCGGAGTAGGAGACACCCGAGGTACAGGTCTCGCGCACCACTATCCGGCACAGCGGCAGGGACTCGGCCAATCTCACCCATAACCAACGGACCAGGTTCTCGCTGGTCGGATTCTCCAGGCCGTCGATCTCGTTGAGATATCGATGATCGAGCTGGTCGAGGAGAGGTCGAACCGCCGCGGACAGATCGGCGAAGTCCATCACCATCCCGCTCGGCCCCACCTCCCCACTCAGGTGCACCTCGAAGCGGAAGGAGTGTCCGTGCAGGCGTCCGCACTTGTGGCCTTCGGGCACATGGGGCAGGAGATGGGCAGCCTCGAAGCTGAACTGACGGAAGATTTCCACTACGGGATCCCCAGAAATTTGTGGGTCTGGAGACTCAAGCGCCAGATCGGATGCTCCAGGCAGTACTGCACCGCCAGCCGGGTGTTCTCCACCAGGTCCGGCCCGTCCATGGGCTGGAGGAGGAGCCTTTCGATGCCGGAATCTTCAAAGGCGGAGGGGGGCGCACCCTCTTGGGGGAAGATCAGCTTGAGCTCATCGGCACGATCGAGCACAAGGGCCGTCCCGGCCTTGGGGCTGACGCAGATCCAGTCGAGACCGGCCGGGGCCGCCACGGTGCCGTTGGTTTCCACCGCCACCGTGAAGCCCGCCTCGTGCAGGGCGTCCACCGCCGGCCCGTCCAACTGCAGGAGGGGCTCCCCGCCCGTGCACACCACGTAGGGACGGGCCCGGGGATGCTCAGTGCCGGTCCAGGCCGCCCCTACGGCCCGGGCCAGGGCCACGGCGTCGGGGAACCGGCCGCCCCCCGGGCCGTCGATACCGACGAAGTCGGTGTCACAGAAGCGGCATACGGCCGACGTTCTGTGCCGCTCGCGGCCGGTCCAGAGATTGCACCCGCTGAAACGGCAGAACACCGCCGGACGTCCGACCTGGGTGCCTTCACCTTGAAGGGTATAGAAGATCTCCTTCACGCGGTAGGACATGTCAGGCCGGACGCGACAGCGGGTCCACCCAACCCGCCTCCGCGAATCCCTTGGCCCGTAGTAGGCACGAATCGCAGGTCCCGCAGGCCCGTCCCGCCACATCGGGGTCATAGCAGCTGTGGGTCAGGGCGTAGTCGACCCCGAGGGACATTCCGAGCCGGATGATCTCGGCTTTGCTCAGATCGATCAGCGGGGCGTGGATGCGGATCCGCTGGCGGCCTTCGACGCCGGCCTTGGTGGCCAGGTCGGCCATACGCTCGAAGGACTCGATGTATTCCGGACGGCAGTCCGGATAGCCGCTGTAGTCGAGGGCATTCACGCCGATGAAGATGTCCGAGGTTCCGAGAGTCTCGGCCCAGGCCAGGGCAAAGGACAGGAAAATTGTGTTCCGGGCCGGTACATAGGTGACGGGTATCCCCGAATCGTCACTGCTGACCCTTCGGCGGTGAGGGACATCCATGTCGGCGGTGAGAGCCGATCCACCGAAGAGCCGCAGATCGATCTCGGTCACTACGTGACGCTCGACACCGATGGCGTCGGCCACGGCCCGGGCCGCCGACAACTCGACTTCGTGGCGCTGTCCGTATCGGAAGCTCAAGGCGTAAGGGGCGAAGCCCTCGTGGCGGCAGACGGCCAGAGTGGTGGCCGAATCCAGCCCCCCCGACAGGAGGACTACGGCGGGCCGGGTGGAGTTTGCGGTGTTCGTTTCCATAACGACCGGCTACGGTCTTTCCTGACGACGTTCGATTTATCGGAGGCAGTGTCGGGATCGAACCCGGGCAAGGGGGCTTTGCCGGCCCTGGGCCATCACAATCTCCGCCCTGGTCAGCCGGCACCAGTGTAGCTGCGGTGGCTGAGCTCGGATGGCGGGCCTTGGGTACTCAAGCCACTTACAACCCCCCGACTTTGATACCGGCGCTCCCCCTGGCTCCTCAGCGAACTGGCGAGCTCATGCGCCTCCTGCGCCCCGCCGGCAGTGGAGTTTCGCGATCCTCTCTCGGTCCTTCTACGTTTCGTAACAACTGACCGACTCTCTGGCGCGAGATTCCCATCACCGCCGCGGCGTCCTGCTGGCTGAGCCCGAGCTCTGTGGCCAGGGCGACGGCCACCTCCCGCCACGCGGTGGCGGCTGCATCGCGGAGGGTGTCGGCCTCCGCTGACAGTTCGAGAGCCGCTTTCAGCCGGTCCGAGATCGACTCGGGGATGAGAACGCGAATGGCCAGATCCAGGCCTCTGGGCGAAGTATCCAGCCGGGCGGCCAGAGCCTCGGCCACGTCCGCTTCGGCTCCCGCCAGGGTTCGGGCCGCAATCGTCAAGCCGCGTGCCCCCCGTACCTTGATCAGCCACCCGGTATCGGTTCGGGTCGCCTCCGCTCTATATCTGGTCACCTGATGATTGCTGTTAGTGCCACCCTGAATAGCCACTCCCTCGCAAGCCTCCCTAGCCCCGCCGGCGAAATAGGCCCTTGACAAACGCCACAAATCCGGACAAATTAGAGATTACAAACCGACTGGCCGGTGGCTGCCCTCTGCGTTGACGTTTGCTCCGAGCAGCGCCGACCGGCCGGAACTAGCCATGCCGATTGAAGAGTCTAGCCATGCCCGTTGAAATTCGGTGAGCCGTGTGATCCACGACCCCGCTCTCGAGGAGGCGTCCTGATGGCCATATCCGAAGTAGCGCGTCGAGACACGACCGATCTACGGAGCGCCGATCTGATCTCGGTACAGGTGGCGTGCTCAATGCCTCTTTGCGTCCGCGCCTATGACGCTCTCTTAGCCAGTGATCATCGCTTCGCCCTAGCCGGGGCCACGAGGTCCGGACTGGACGCGGTGGCAGCGTGCGTTCGGACCGGAGCCAGCATGCTCATAGCTGGCCCGTTGGTTGAAGGACTGCAGGGATCTTCCCTGGTAACTACGGCCAAGGAAGCTCTTCCCGCCCTCCGCGTGGTTCTGGTCGGCCATGATCCGACCCCTACCGACGTCTACGGCGTCATGTCTGCAGGCGCCCGCGGCTTTCTAAGCGATCGGGAAGACGGGGCCGTCATGCTGGAACAGTTGTGGCGGATCTTTCAGGGAGAAGTGATCATGGCCGACTCCATCGGCGCCGCCCTGGCCGAGGCGGTGGTGTCCCGACCGCGGGGGGCTGACTGGCCGACGGAGCGTGAGCTCGAGGCGCTACGCCGCGTGGCCGACGGAATGACGGCGCGGGAGATTGGTCGGGCGATGTTCGTTTCCGAGGCCACCGTGAAGACCTATCTCCGCCGGGTGTATCAGCGACTGGGTGTAAACGATAAGGGTGCGGCGGTGGCAACGGCTATGAGGAGAGGTTGGCTGTCCTGAGCTACGACCTGGGGCGGCTGAGCGGTGTTTGCTCCCACCGTCTGTCGTAGCTGAGCGTTGACGAGCGGCGCCTGGACAGGGCCGGACTTCCCCGACTGAGCTGTAGCAGCTTCAGTTGTTCCGACCAACTGGTGGATGTCGAGACTGGCGGCGGCGGCCACATCCCCTACCAGCTTGGCGGACCTGATGGACCCCAGTTCAGTAATCGGATCCGGGCCATCGCTCTCCGACATCACCTGACCAGGTGAGGAGAGCACAGGAGTCTGACCGTGACCCGACGCGTTGAATCGCTTCCGGCCGGGCAGCACGCTCGCGGCAGGGGTCTTGACGTCACGCCCAGCAGGCCCGGCACCATGGCTGATGCTTGCTGACCTGGCGCTCTCGGCCGGCCGGCTCCCTGGGGCGGACCCAGGTTGTGCGCCGATGTAGAAGGTTGCAACCGCCAGCGGGGCCAAGGCGGCACCGGCTACCCCTGTCAATGCCACGGCGTGACCCGCTCCAGTCCGACGGACCCATCGGAGCCAGCCCGTCACTCCGAGTCCCAGGGAGGCCACCAGCGATCCGTCTCGGAACCCGAAGCCCGAACTGGACAATGCCAGCGTAAGCCGTCTGCGACCTCTGGCCAACAGGCCTTCGGCCACCGAGGTGGTCACGCCCAAGGCGGCCGCCACGGCCTGGCAGCTCCCGGAGCTTCGAGCGCCCTGATCGGCCATCTCCAACAGGGCAGCGCGCTGGCGCTCAGGCATGGACCCAAACGTCTCTGACAAACATTGGTGCAGACCCTCTTCGTGTCGACATTCGAAGCTGACCGCTTGGGACAGTTCCAGTTCGCTTCGGGCCCGGCTACGGACAGTCTTTTGCCGCAGATCATCGATGGCGACATTTCGCGCCACCCGCCATAGCCAGGCGCCGACCCTGAGCGAGCCAGGTCGGCGGAGACGGATCAGGAGACGGACGAAGACCTCCTGCACCAGGTCGTCCTCGTCGGAGGTATGGCCCTGGACAGAGCGGATGGCCCTGCGGACTTTGACGTCGTACTGGGATACCAGCTCATCGAAGCAATCAATCAGGGTGCTGGTGTCCTCATCCCAGTCTTGGTCGGTGCAGATCGTCACGAGAGGGCTCCCTTGGTGATGGTGGTGATGCAGTGATGCTCGACCTGCTCGACATCGGGCTGAAGATCAAACCGACGTCACGATCGGAGACTTGGCTGTCATCCGATTGTGTCGTCCCCCTGCCTTCTGTCCCCCGTTCGGTGAGCAACATGCCACGTCTGGTGGTGATTCAACTACTCACAGCGGAACTGGAGCGCAGCTTCGTTGGTAGGGGCGCAGGTGGTCAGTGGGGCCACCGAACCTGAAAGGAACCTAGAAATGAAGCTCACCTCGAAGCTGGCTGCGGCGTCCGTTGGACTGCTTGTCATCTCCACCGGCAGCGCCGCCTACGCCCAGAGCGATCTGGGTATCAACGCCTCGGCTCGGGCCGCGGTGAAGGCCCAGGTCCATCGCCCTGACTTCTCCGTGGCCAGTCGGGCCAAGCAGACCGCCACCGTCCTGGTCGGGATGACCGAGTCCGACGCCAACCGGATTCGGGCTCACGCCGAGGCCCTGGTCACTGCCAACGCCGCCGCCACGGCGTCCACGGCCCGTAAGGCGGTTGTCTACCGGCCGGCGCACAGCGACTCCATCCGGGTGACCGGCCATGTCGCGACTCGAACCACCCTCCAGCGCCGCACCGAGAAGGCCGACCCCTCGCCGACGAGGGCAACGACTGACCCTCCTGCCTCCTCTGGTCAGCCCACTGCGTCGCAATCTGATGACGACTCAGCTCCCTCGGCGGGACTGAGCGCGAACGGTTCGGCCAGCGTTGGCCTGTCCGGTTCGGTCCAGGGCTCATCCGACTCGGGCTCTCAAAGGTCGGCCGTCAGCGCTGGGGTTCAGCTGGTCGAATCCATCTTCACCTCCATCTCGGCCAATCTGTGAAAGCGGCGCACAATCACTCCGCAGGGATGGTCGAGACCCGACCTTCCCTGCGGAGGGCGCCGGCTGTCGGCGCCCTCGATGACGGAACCGCCTGTGTCCTCGTCCACCGGATGCTGAACACAGTGGCCGTCGTAGTCGGGGCCGCCTGGACCCTCCAGGAGAAGGGCACCCAACTCGCCCCGAATACGCAGAGCCAATTCGTCGAGATGATCGTCGAGTACGGAGAGAGATTGAGCGATCAACTCCACGACCTGATGACCGGCTTGTTGGCGTCACACGAATCCGAGTGATTCTTCCGCCGCTTTCCCTTCCCTTCCGTCCTTGCGAAAGGTGTCTGCACAATGAGTGACGGAGTTTGGTATCGCGAACTACCCCTTTCGATGACCGGGCGTTTTGCGGGCGGTCCGGCCGGCACCGGGGAGGCATCTGCATGGCGCGCCCTGCGAGCGATCTACCGGGGGTGGCAGAGTTGGCTCAGACCGGGACGTCGAGAGCTGAACACACATGGAGATCAGTCAGGCCATCCGCTTGGCTGGGCTTGGGGCGTCCTCGGGCATTCCCAGGAAGTGACGCAGGCCGGAGACGAACACTGCCCTGACCGTAGGGGGAATCCGGCGCTTGGGAGCCATGAGGCACAACCTTTTTCGTGCCACGAGGTACCACGCGGTGGTACAGTGCTCAGGTGGCTGACCACTACACCCTGCGCCTGGCCTCTGGGACGCGCCGCCGGCTCGGGGAGCGAGCGCGCCACTCCGGACTCGCCGAGCGCACCCTGGCCCAGCGCTACGTCGAGGAGGGCCTGCGTCA
>DAHUYE010000069.1 GCA_027315345.1 Actinomycetota bacterium | reverse complement strand
GGCGGCCGGGGGGCGGCCGCGGGGGCCGTCGGAGCCGGGGGGGAGGCCGGGGCCGGGGCGGCGGCGGCCGGGCGGGAGGCCGGTTCGGGCGAGGAGCGGACCACTCCGGGCTCGGAGCGAACCAGACCGGGCTCAGACGAGCCCCGGTCCGGGCTCAGGGTGGGTGAGGAGGAGGAGGCCGCGACGCCGGAGGTCGAGGCCCGGACCACCCGGGAGCTGGCCGGCGGCTCGGCCGGGGCCGGGGCGTCGTCGGTGATCGGGGCCCGCCGGAGACCCTCGGCGTCGGCCTTACGGCGGACGCGGTCCGCCTGGGCGTCCTCGATGCTGGAGGAGTGGCTCTTGACGCCTATTCCCAGCGCCAAACAGAGGTCGAGCGCTTCCTTGTTCTCGAGGCCGAGCTCTCGGGCGAGCTCGTAGACCCTGATCTTCTTGGCCAACTGCCGAATCAACCTTTCCTACATATTCAGACGTCCTTTGGACGCGAGCCCTACATTCTCCCACAAGGGAGCACCCACCCGGTCGGGAGCCGCTACTCGGCCGGGGCTTCGGTGGTTCCGGCGGCCGCAGCAGCCGGAGGCGCCGGCACGGCGGCGGCATCGGGGGCCTCCCCGGCCACAGCCCACTGCTCGGCCGAGAGGGCCTCACCGCCCTCGGCGGGCTGCCAGACCATCTCGCCCGCCTCGTTCTCGATCCATTCGCCCTCGGCCCACTCCTGGTTGGCGTAGGCGGCCTCTTCCTCGGCCAGCTGGGTTTCGCTCTTGATGTCGATCCGCCACCCGGTCAGCCGGGCGGCCAGGCGGGCGTTCTGCCCCTCCTTGCCGATGGCCAGGGAGAGCTGGAAGTCATGGACCACGACCGTGGCCGTGCCCGTCTCGTCATCGAGGCGCACCTCCTTGACCCGGGCCGGCTGGAGGGCTCGGGCCACGAACTGGGCCGGGTCCTCGCTGAAGGGGACGATGTCCACCTTTTCGCCCCGCAACTCATTGGTGACCATCCGGACCCGGGCCCCCCGGGCGCCGACGCAGGCCCCCACCGGGTCCACGTTGGAGTCGTTGGACCAAACCGCGATCTTGGTGCGGTGGCCTGGCTCCCGGGCGCAGGCCCGGATCTCCACGATTCCCCCGCCGATCTCGGGCACCTCCATCTCGAAGAGGCGCTTGATCAGACCGGGATGGGTCCGGCTGACCACGATCTGGGGCCCCTTGGAGGTCTTGCGGACCTCGACGATGTAGGCCTTGAGCCGGGCGCCGTGCTCGTAGCGCTCGTAGGGGACCTGCTCGGCCTGGGGCAGGAGGGCCTCCACCTTGCCCAGGTCGAGCAGGGTGTAGCGGTTGTCGCTCTGCTGGATGATGCCGGTGACGATGTCGCCCTCCCGGCCGGCGTACTCCTCGTACTTGAGGTCGCGCTCGGCCTCCCGGATGCGCTGCAGGATGACCTGCTTGGCCGTCTGGGCGGCTATGCGGCCGAAGTCGTCCGGGGTGTCGTCCCACTCCCGGATGACGTTTCCGTCCTCGTCCAGCTCCTGGCCGTAGACCCGGATCTCCCCCGTGTCGGGGTCCACCGTGACCACCGCCTCCTCGGCGGCGTCGGGCAGGCGCTTGTAGGCCGCCACCAGGGCGTTGGCCAGGGCATCGAGCAGGGTGTCGACCGAGATGCCCTTGTCCCGGGCGATCAGCTGCAGCGCCTCCAGGAACTCGAAATTGGTCTTGCTCATCGGGGTGTCGCCTCTTCGTGTACGTCAGGTGTCTTGGATGCGGAGGTCTTCTTCTTGCGGGCCGGACCGCCGCCCGCCTTGCCGGGCTTGGGGGCCGGGCCCCACTCGAAGACGGTTCGGGCCCGCTCGATCTGCCCGTAGCCGATCCGGGTCGGGCCGGCGCCCTCGGCATCGACCTCGACGCCGTCGGGGTCAGCCCCGGTGAGCAGACCGGTCAGGCGGCGCTCCCCGGGCGTGCCGGGCAGGGTCCGGACCGAGATCTTGGAGCCGATGAAACGAGCAAAGTGCTCCGGGGTGCGCAGGGGCCGCTCCAGCCCGGGGCTGGATATCTCCAGCTGGTAGCTGTCCGGCATGGGGTCGGACTCGTCCAGGGCGGCGGTGATGACCGGGCTGATCCGGGCGATGGCCTCCAGATCGATGCCCCCGGGCCGGTCCAGGCTCAGGCGCAGGATGGGGCCCTGAATCTCGACGTCAACCAACTCCAGGTCGGTGGAGGCCAGCAAGGGCTCGACCAATTCACGCACCAGTTCGGACTGGCCCATCGCACCTCCTCGAGCATTCAAGGGACCGGAAAGCAAACAAAAGCGTGGGCCAAGCCCACGCTCACCGTCCCGAGGGACCGGCCCGATGATTATAACGGAAGGGCTGCGGCCAACTCCCCGGGGGCCACCTCCGATCGCTCCCCCGTGGCCCGGATCTTGACCTCCACCACCCCGCCGGCCAGGCCCCGGGCCCCCACCAGGACCTGGGCCGGGATCCCGATCAGATCCGCATCGGCAAACTTCACCCCCGCCCGCACCGGCCGGTCGTCCCACAGGACGCTGGTCCCGGCTCCGGCCAGGTCCCCATAGAGCGCCTCGGACGCCTCCAGCACCTCCGGGTCGGTGCCCAGGGAGATCAGATGGACGGCGTAGGGGGCCAGGGCCAGGGGCCAGGACAGGCCGGCGTCATCGTGGGTGGCCTCGGCCACGATGGCCACCAACCGGCTCACCCCAATCCCGTAGCAACCCATCCAGAAGGGCGCCTCGGCGCCCGATTCATCGGTGAAGACCGCCCCCGGCAGCACGTCGGAGTAGCGCCGGCCCAGCTGGAAGGTATGGGCCGCCTCCACCGACCGGATCAACTCCACCGGGCCGCCGCAGGCCGGGCACGGGTCACCGGCGGAAATGGTGGCGATGGAGACCCACTCCCCGACCTGGAAGTCACGGCCGGCCACGGCTCCGCTGACATGGTGGTCGGCCCGGTTGGCCCCGGTCACCCAGGCCCCCGGCCGGCCCACCGACGGGTCGGCCACCACCCGGATGCCCTTCTCCAGCATGCCCATGGGCCCGATGTAGCCCTTGACCAGTTCGGGGTGGGCGATGAAGTCGGCCTCTTCGAAGGTCCGGCCCCCCGGCGCGGCCCGGGAGACCAGAACCTCCCGGTCCCCGGGCACCAGGGCCAGGACCACGCCGCCGTGGGCGTCGAGGAGGGCGATGCATTTGAGCATTCCCTTGGCCGTCAGGCCCTGGTCCTGGAAGTGCTCGACCACCGCCTCGATGCCCGGCGCCCCCGGCGTGTGGTGCAGGACCATCTCTTCCGCGGCCCCTCCGGGGCCGCTGGGTCCGGCGGAGTCGGCGGCGGGATCACGAGCCCCGGCGGCGGCCGTCTCCACATTGGCGGCCCAGCCACAGGCGGCGCAGTGGGCGAAGTGGTCCTCGCCGATGGGGCTCGGGACCATGATCTCATGGCTGACCGAGCCACCCATTCCGCCCGAATCGGCTTCCACCGCCCGGTATTGGACGCCACAGCGGTCGAAGACCCGGCCGACGGCGGCGTGAATCCGCTCGTACGACGCGGCCATGGAGGCCTCATCGGCGTCGAAGCTGTAGGCGTCGGCCATGAGGAACTCCCGCCCCCGGAGCAGCCCGAAGCGGGGCCTGGCCTCGTCCCGGAACTTGGTCTGCACCTGGTACACGCTGACCGGGAGGTCCCGCCACGATTCGACGTCGGCCGACACGGTGACGGTTGCCAGCTCCTCGTGGGTAGGCCCCAGCACCATCCGCCCGCCCCGGCCCTCGAGGCCGAAGAGGATGTCCTCGTAGACCGAGATCCGCCCCGAGGCCTCCCAGAGCTCGCGGGGCTGTAGGGCGGGCAGGAGGATCTCCTGGACCCCGGCCCCGCCCAGCTCCTCCCGCACCAGGCGCTCGACGTTGGCCAGCACCCGCCGGCCCAGCGGGAGAAAGGCGTAGACCCCGGAGGAGGTACGCCGGATGTAGCCGGCCCGGACCAGCAGCCGGTGGCTGGCCGCCTCGGCATCGGCCGGGGCCTCCCGAAGGGTGCGCAGCAGTAGACGGCTCATCCTCACCGCATGGGAAGCTACCGGCATGTCCCCCCAGAGCATCCTGACCCCCCAGTCCGAGGATTTCCCCGCCTGGTATCAGGACGTGGTGGCTCGGGCCGAGATGGCCGACAACGGCCCGGTGCGGGGCACCATGGTCATCCGGCCGTGGGGTTACGCCATCTGGGAGCGGATGCAGGCCGACCTCGACCGGCGCATCAAGGACACCGGCGCCCTCAACGCCTACTTCCCCCTTTTCATCCCGGAGAGCTACCTGCACAAGGAGGCCGAGCACGTCGAGGGCTTCAGCCCCGAGTTGGCCGTGGTCACCCACGGTGGGGGCAAGGAACTGGAGGAGCCGGTGGTGGTGCGGCCCACCAGCGAGACGATCATCAACGCCTACTTCTCCAAGTGGGTGCAGAGCTACCGCGAGCTGCCGCTGCTCATCAACCAGTGGGCCAACGTGGTCCGCTGGGAGCTGCGCCCCCGGTTGTTCCTGCGCACCACCGAGTTCCTCTGGCAGGAGGGCCACACCGCCCATGTCAGCGAGGCCGACGCCGGCGCCTACGCCCTGCGCATCCTGCAGTCGGTCTACGCCGATTTCATGCGCTCGGTCATGGCCGTGCCGGTGCTGGTGGGGCGCAAGACGCCGAAGGAGCGCTTTGCCGGGGCCACCACCACCTGGACGTGTGAGGGAATGATGCGCGACGGCAAGGCCCTGCAGATGGCCACCAGCCATGAGCTGGGGCAGAACTTCGCCAAGGCCTTCGACATCACCTTCGCCGATGCCGAGGGGGGCCAGTCCTACGCCTGGCAGACCTCCTGGGGGGCGTCGACCCGGATGATCGGGGCGCTGATCATGGCCCACGGGGACGACAACGGGCTGCGCCTGCCCCCCGACCTGGCCCCGGTCCAGGTGGTCGTGCTGGTGGTCCGGGACGAGCCCGAGGTGGTGGCCGAGGCCAACCGCCTGGCCGCCGAATTGGGGGCGGCCTCGGTGCGGGTGCAGATCGATGACCGCACCGCCACGTCCTTCGGGCGCCGGGCGGTGGAGTGGGAAGTCAAGGGCGTCCCCGTCCGCCTGGAGCTGGGACCCCGGGACGTGGCCGCCGGCACCGCCACCCTGGTCACCCGCCACGACGGGGCCAAGGTGCCCGTCCCGCTGTCCGAGGCCGGGGCCCGGGCCCGGGCCGCCCTGGAAGGGGTGGGCGCCCAGCTGGCCCGGGAGGCGGAGGAGATGCGCCTTTCCCGGACCCGGGAGGTGGCTTCCGTGGAGGAGGGACGGGAGGCGGCGGAGGGGGGATTCGCGGTGATGGGCCTCGAGGTGCTCGGGGCCGAGGGGGAAGCCGCCCTCAACTCCTCCGGGGTGACGGTGCGCTGTGTCCAGCGCCGGGACGGCGGCCTGCCCGGCCCGGACGACCCCGACTCCGATCTGGTGGCGGTGGTGGCCCGGGCCTATTGATGGCGAGCTGGCAGCTAGCCGCGGTCGGCCCGGTGCTGGCGGATCAGCTCGACCTTGGCCTCGCTACGGTTGGCGTCGCCCTGGTCCTCGAGCAGGGCCCGGCGGTCGGCCTCGGCCTCGGCCGCCGCGCCCCGGTCGGCGGCGGCCAGGCGGGCGGCCACCCCCTCCTTGACCAGCTTCTCGGCCTCGTCGACCAGGGCCGCTACCATCTCGTCCTCGGGCACGACCCGCACGATCTGCCCCCGGATGAAGAGGTGGCCGCGGTGCTTGCCGGCCGCGATCCCGAGATCGGCGGAGCGGGCCTCGCCCGGGCCGTTGACCACGCAGCCCATCACCGCGACCTGCAGCGGGATCTCCTTGTTCTCGAGCGCGGCCTGCGCGTCCTGGGCCACCTTGTACACGTCGATCTCGGCTCGCCCGCACGCGGGGCAGGCGATCAGGTCCACGTTGCTGCGCTCCCGCAGACCCAGGGATTCGAGCAGCACCCGGCCGGCCTTGGCCTCTTCCACCGGATCGGCGGTCAGCGAGTAGCGGATGGTGTCGCCGATGCCTTCCGACAGGAGGGTGGCGATGCCGGCGGTGGCCTTGATGGTCCCCGCCGGGGGCGGGCCGGCCTCGGTCACGCCCAGGTGGAGCGGGTGGTCGGTCACCTCCGACAGCTGGCGGTAGGCCTCGATCATCAGCGGGACGTTGGAGGCCTTGACCGAGATCTTGACGTCGTCGAAGCCCTCCTCGGCGAACA
>DAHUYE010000048.1 GCA_027315345.1 Actinomycetota bacterium | reverse complement strand
GGTGGGGCGCAGGTACTGGCCGATCGTGACGATGTCCACGCCGATGCCGTGCAGGTCGGCGAGGGTGGAGACCACCTCGTCGAATGTCTCCCCCATGCCCACCACCATCCCGGACTTGGTCACGAGCCCGGCCGCCTTGGCCCGGGCCAGGACGGCCAGGCTGCGGGCGTAGGAGGCAGAGGGGCGGACCGCCCGCTGCAGGCGGGGAACCGTCTCGACGTTGTGGTTGAGCACATCGGGCCGGGCGGCGAAGATGGCATCGAGGGCGGCGGGTTCGCCCTTGCAGTCGGAGATGAGCAGCTCTACCGCGGTTCCCGGAGACCGGCGGCGGATGGAGTCCACCGTAGCGACGAACCCGGATGCTCCCCCATCGGTCAGGTCATCACGGGCCACGCAGGTGATCACGGCATGGGCCAGGCCCAGGCGTTCCACCGCTTCGGCCACCCGCTCGGGCTCTCCCGCGTCGAGCGGTAGAGGCTTTCGGGTGTCGACCAGGCAGAAACCGCATGCCCGGGTGCAGCGATCCCCGTTGATCATGAACGTGGCGGTGCCGTCGGCCCAGCACTCGAAGATGTTGGGACAGCCCGCCTCCTCGCACACGGTCACGAGCTCATGGCTGCGCATGACCGACCGGATGCGGCGGTAGTCCGGGCCCATGTCCGCCTTCACCCGCAGCCAGGCCGGCTTGCGCTCGGCCAGCGCCACCGCTCCGGGGGTCTCGGGCCGGCCCGGGGTCGGGCGGGCCGGCGCGGCCGGGAGCGTCCAGGCCGCCTCGGCCACGTCCAACTCCGGGCCCCAGTGGCGGCCGGCGTGGGCGGTCAGGGCGGTCACCACCTCGTCCATCCCCGCCCTGACTCCCTCCGCCGCCAGGGACGTCACCGGTCGGTCGGCGATGCCGCAGGGCACCATGTGGCCGAACATGGCCATGTCCGGATCGACGTTGAGAGCGAAGCCGTGCATCGACCGCTCCCGGGTGATGCGGATCCCCACGGCGGCAATCTTGCGGGGCTCGGGCCCGTCGGGATCCACCCACACCCCCGGGTAGCCCTCCAGGCGGCCGGCGCGGAGACCGAAGCCGGCCAGGGTGTCGATGACGACCTGCTCAACCCGGTGCACGTGGGCGGGCACGGCGGCGGGACCGGAGGGGACGTCCAGGATCGGGTAGCCCACCAGCTGGCCGGGGCCGTGATAGGTGATGTCCCCACCCCGGTCGGTATGGACCAGCTCGGCCCCCACCGACCCCGGCTCGGCCAGCAGATGGGACAGGTCGGCCCGCACCCCGAGGGTGTAGACGTGGGGATGCTCCATCAGGAGCAGGTGGCGGGAGGTCCCGGCGTGCAGGGCGTGCTGCAGGGCGTGGGCGTCGCGGTATCGGACCCGGCCCAGCCACCGAACGCGCAGCGGCGGCGGCCCGCTCACAGTTCCTGAGCCCAGTCCCGGGTCTCGAGGTACTCCCGGCAGCGGGCCAGGAAGGCGGAGGCGTAGGCGCCGTCGATGGCCCGGTGGTCGTAGGACAGGCCGAGCAGGCCCACCGGGTGGATGACGATCCCCTCACCGCCGTCGGCGGTCTCGACCACCACCGGGCGGCGCTTGATGCCGTCGGTGGACATGATGGCCACCTGGGGCTGGTTGATGATCGGCACCGTCATCATCGTCCCGAACGGACCGGGGTTGGTGACGGTGAAGGTCCCCCCGGCAATCTCATCGGCCGACAGGCGCCGGGTGCGGGCCCGCTCGGCCAGGTCGCGCACCTCCCGGGCGATGGCCCGCAGCCGCTTGGAATCGGCATCTCGGATGACCGGGACGATCAGGCCCTCCAGGTCGAGGTCCACGGCCACGCCCAGATGGACGCGCTTGTGAATGATGAGCTGGTCCTCCCCCACCGAGGCGTTGATCCTCGGGTAGTCCCCGATGGCGTCGATGACGGCCCGGGCGATGAACGGCAGATACGAGACGGCGAAGCCCTCCGTCGCCCGGAAGGACTCCTGCACCCCCCTTCGAGCCTGATCCACGGCATGGAAGTCGACCTCTACGGCGCTGAAGGTGTGGGCGCTGGTCGCCTTGGAGCGGACCATGTGCTCGGCCGTGCGGCGGCGGATGTTGGTGAAGGGGATGATCTCGTCATCGCCCTCGGGTGTGGTGGCCGGACCGGGTGCACTACGAGGGGCGGCAGGCGCGGCCGGCGCGGCGGGGGCGGCGGCCTGAGCCGACGGCGCGGCCGGGGCGGACGCCGCCGGTGCCGCCGGTGCCGAGGCCGCCGGCTGGCCGCCGGCGCTTGGGCGGCCCTGGCGGTCCACGGCCGCCAGGACGTCGGCCCGGGTGATGCGACCGCCGACCCCGGTGCCATCGATCCGCGACGGGTCCAGCCCATGCTCGTTGAGCAGCCGGCGGACCACGGGGGACAGAACCCGGTCCCCGGCGCCGTTATCGGAGCCGGCCGGGTCCGGAGCGGCTGGCGCCGGTGTGGATGCGGGCGCCTGGGCCGGGGCCACAGCGGCGGGAGCGGGAGCCTCGGCGGCGGGTACCCCGGCGGCGGGTGCCTCGGCGACGGCAGGAGTCTCCGGAGGGGCGGCCGCCTCGACCGCCGGCGCGCCGGGCTGGTCGCTGATCACGGCCAGCCGGGTCCCGACGTCAACCGTCTCGCCCTCCGGGACCAGGATCTCGGCCAGGAACCCGGCAGCCGGTGAAGGCACCTCGGAGTCGACTTTATCGGTGGATACCTCGAAGAGGACCTCATCGGCCTCGACCCGGTCCCCGATGGCCTTGGCCCACCGGGTGATGGTCCCCTCGGTGACCGTCTCTCCCAGCTGCGGCATCGTGACGTCTGACATCAGCCGTGCAACCCCCTGCCGGTCAGCGCCAGCATCGTTTCACCGAATACCTCCGAGAGAGTCGGATGAGGCTGGATGAAGGATGCCACCTCGTCCACGGTGGCCTCCCAGTTGACGGACAGGTAGGCCTGACCGAGCTGCTCGGTCACCCAGGGCCCGACCATGTGAACGCCGAGGACCTGGCCGGCCCGGCCGTCGGGACCCTTGGCCGCCACCACCTTGATCATCCCCTCGGCCTCACCCAGGATCATGGCCCGGCCGTTGTGGCCCACCGGCATCTTCTTGGTCACCACGTCGTGTCCGGCGCTGCGGGCGGCCTCCTCGGTCAGCCCGCAGAAGGCCACTTCCGGGTGGCAGTAGATGCACCACGGGACGCGGGTGTAGTCGATGGGCAGGACCGGTTCGCCCAGGATGTCCTTGATCACGTTGATCCCCTCAGCGAAGCCCACGTGGGCCAGCTGCGGATGGGCCAGGCCCGGGACCGACACCAGATCGCCCACGGCGTAGACACCCGGGGCCGAAGTGCGCATCTGCCCATCGACCGGCACATACCCCCGCTCGTCCAGGGCGACGCCGGTGCCCTCTCCCAGCAGGAAGGCGCTGCGGGGGACCCGGCCCACCGACATGACCACGGCTTCGACGTGGACGGACTCACCCTCACCGAAGCTGACGGTGGTGCCGCTGTCATCTGGGGTGTGCCCGTGCACGGTGACGCCGGTGCGCACGTCCAGGCCCCGCTTCTTGAACGAGCGCAGCACTACGTCTACGGCTTCCTTGTCACAACCGGTGAGGATCTGGGGCAAGGCCTCCAGCACGGTGACCTGGGTGCCCAGGTCCGACATCATCGAGGCGAACTCACAGCCAATGGCTCCACCGCCGATCACGGCCACGGTGGCGGGCAGCGATTCGAGCATCAACACCTCGTCCGAGGTCATCACGTAGCGACCGTCCACCTCGAAACCGGGCAGCGTCCGGGGGATCGAGCCGGCGGCCAGAACGGTGTGGGTGCCGGCCAGCTCGGTGCCGTCGTCGACCCGGACCACGCCATCCCCGTCCAGGCGGCCGGCGCCCTCGAAGGTCTTGATCTTCCGGGACCGCATCAGGCCGGCCAGGCCCTTCCAGAGGCCGTCGACCACCTTGGCCTTGCGGGCCTGGCTGACCGAGAAGTCCAGGTCCGGTGCCCCGGCCTTGACGCCGAAGGCGTCGGATCCGCCCACGGTGCGGTACACCGACGCCGTCTCCAGGAACTCCTTGGCCGGGATGCACCCCCGGTGCAGGCAGGTGCCCCCGACCTTGTCCGCCTCGACCACGGCTATGGAGAGGCCGGCGTTCGCTCCGTACAGGGCGGCGGCGTAGCCCCCCGGGCCTCCGCCCACGACCACGATGTCGAACTGCTCGGCCAAGACGAAACCTCCTCGTTCCGGGGTCCAACACTACGAGGGCCCGGCCCGCTCCCGGTCACGTCATCGGTCACAGCCCGGCGCCGCCGGGGCCGGGGGGATCGGCGGTCTACTTCGGCTGCATCCGGATGCCGGCGTCGAGGCGGATGCTCTCGGCGTTCATGTAGTTGTTGGTGAGCAGCTCCACGGCCAGGGTGGCGAACTCGGAGGACTTCCCCAGCCGCTTGGGGAACAGGACACCGGCGCCCAGGCGCTCCTTGAACTGATCGGCGAAGTCCCCCGCCCCGTAGATGGGCGTGTCGATCAGCCCGGGCAGGATGGTGTTGACCCGCACCCCGATGGCGGCCAGGTCACGGGCCACGGGCAGGGTCATACCGACCACGCCGCCCTTGGAGGAGGAGTAGGCGGCCTGGCCGATCTGGCCGTCCTCGGCCGCCACCGAGGCAGTGTTGACGATGGCGCCCCGCTGACCGTCCTCATCCGGCTCGTTGGCGCTCATGGCCGTGGCGGCTATGCGGATGCAGTCGAAGGTGCCGATCAGGTTGATCTCGATCACCCGGCGGTAGGCACCCAGGTCGTGGGCGCTGGAGTACTCCCCGTCCTTGCCGACGGTACGGGAGGCCCAGCCGATGCCGGCGCAGTTGACCAGCGACTTGAGGGGGCCGAGCTCCCTGGCGGCGTCGACCGCCGAGATGATCTGGTCGGTGTTGGTGACGTCGGTCTTGGCGAAGACGCCGTTGATCTCCTTGGCCAGGGCCTCGCCCTTATCGGCCTGGAGGTCGGCCACGACCACCTTCACTCCCCGCTCGGCCAGCAGGCGAGCCGTGGCCTCGCCCAGGCCCGAAGCCCCGCCCGTCACTACCGCAGATGAACCGTTGATCTCCATGGCCAGGACTCTAGGGGGGTCCGTCGCCCTCCCGGAGGCGCTGGGTGGTGGCCGCCTCTACGGCCAGGCGGTCGACCAGGTCGTTCATCACATCCCCGCTGTGGCCCTTCACCCACCGGAAGCTGATCTCGTCCTGGCGGTCCAGGTACACCCTGAGCAGGGGGACCCAGAGATCCTGGTTGGCCACCGGCTTGCGCTGGGAGTTCTTCCAGCCCTTGCGCAGCCAGGACTCGTACCAGCGGTCCCGGAAGCAGTTGACGACGTAGGTGGAGTCGCTGACTACCTCCACCGGACCCTCCAGCGCCCCCAGGGCGTCGAGCACGGCGTGAATCTCCATGCGCTGGTTGGTGCTCCTGGCCTCGGGGCCGGCCCGGTACCGCCCTCCCGGCACGGCCCAGGCCCAGCCCCCCGGGCCGGGGTTCCCCAGGCAGGCGCCGTCGGTGTACACGGGGGTTGGAGTCTCGGTCATTGGTACCTAGCATGGTGGCAGTGATCTTCGACGGGTTCTCGCACCAGCTGCCCGATATCGATCCGGACGAGACCCGGGAGTGGACCGACTCCTTCGATCAGGTGGTCGAGGTCCACGGCCGGACCCGGGCCCGCTTCCTGTTGATGAAGCTCCTGGAGCGGGCCCGGGAGTCCCAGGTCGGCTTCCCCGCCACCGTGTCTTCGCCCTACGCCAACACCATCCCCCCGGACCAGGAGCCGTGGTTCCCAGGGGACGAGCACATGGAGCGGCGCATCCGGGCCTACATCCGCTGGAACGCGGCCGTCATGGTCACCCGGGCCAACTCCCGCTCCCCCGGCATCGGTGGCCACCTGGCCACCTTCGCCTCCTCGGCGTCCCTCTACGAGGTGGGCTTCAACCACTTCTTCCGAGGCCCGGACGACGGCGGCCCCGGTGACCTCGTCTACTTCCAGGGCCACGCCGCTCCCGGCGTCTACGCCCGGGCCTTCCTGGAAGGCCGGCTGGACGAAGCCGACCTCGACTTCTACCGGCGGGAGATAGCCGCCGCCGAGGAGGGCGGCCGGGGCCTGACCTCCTACCCGCACCCCCGAGCGATGCCGGACTTCTGGGAGTTCCCGACGGTCTCGATGGGCCTGGGCCCGATCAACGCCATCTACCAGGCCCGCTTCAGCCGCTACCTGCTCAACCGCCGCCTGCACGACACTTCGGACAGCCGGGTGTGGTGCTTCATCGGAGACGGTGAATGTGATGAACCCGAGACTCTCGGGGCCCTGTCTCTGGCCGCCCGCGAGGAACTGGACAACCTGACCTTCGTGGTGAACTGCAATCTGCAACGCCTCGACGGCCCGGTGCGCGGCAACGGAAAGATCATCCAGGAGCTGGAGGCCATCTTCCGGGGGGCGGGCTGGAACGTCATCAAGGTGGTGTGGGGATCGCGCTGGGACGAACTGCTGGCCCGGGATGTCGACGGCGTGCTCCTCAACCGGATGAACACGACCGTGGATGGCGAGTTCCAGAAGTACGCCACCGAATCGGGCGCCTACATCCGCGAGCACTTCTTCGGCCCCGATCCGAGGCTGCGCCGCCTGGTCGAACACCTCAGCGATGATGAGCTGCAGTCCCTGCCCCGGGGCGGCCACGACTACCGCAAGCTCTACGCCGCCTACAAGGCCGCCACCGAGCACACCGGCGGGCCCACCGCCATCCTGGCCAAGACCATCAAGGGCTGGACCCTCGGACCGGCCATCGAAGCCCGTAACTCCACCCATCAGATCAAGAAGATGGACAAGGCCCAGCTGCTCGCCCTGCGGGACCGGCTCTACCTCCAGGAGGAGATCCCCGACCAGGCCCTCGACGCCGACCTGCCCCCCTACTACCGGCCCCCGGAGGGCTCTCCCGCCCATGAATACCTGCTCACCCGCCGGCGCCGGCTGGGCGGGTTCCTGCCCCAGCGGGTCGTACTGGCCAAGCCGATTTCGGCCCCCGATCCTCAGGTCTTCTCCGAGTTCGAGAAGGGATCGGGCCAGCGGGCCGTCTCCACCACCATGGCCTTCGCCGTGATGCTGCGCAACATGCTCCGTGATCCCAACATCGGCCGCCACATCGTGCCCATCATCCCGGACGAGGCCCGCACCTTCGGCCTGGACGGCCTCTTCCGCGAAGTCGGCATCTACGCGTCGACGGGACAGCTCTACACCCCCGTGGACGCCGACCTCCTGCTCAGCTACTCGGAGGCCAAGGACGGCCAGATCCTGGAGGAGGGGATCACCGAAGCGGGAGCGATGGCCTCCTTCACCGCCGCCGGCACGTCCTACGCCACCTTCGGTGAGCCGACCATCCCCTTCTACCTGTTCTATTCCATGTTCGGCTTCCAGCGGGTGGGGGATCTCATCTGGGCCTTCGGGGACGCCCGGGGACGGGGCTTCCTGCTGGGCGCCACCGCCGGGCGCACCACCCTGGAAGGCGAAGGGCTCCAGCACGATGACGGCCAGTCCCTGGTGCTGGCGGCCACCCTGCCGTCGTTGCGGGCCTACGACTGCGCCTTCGCCTACGAGCTGGGGGCCGTGATCGAGGACGGCATCCGGCGCATGTACGGGCCCGAGCCGGAGGACTGCTTCTACTACCTGACCCTCTACAACGAGAACTACGCCATGCCGGCCCGGCCGGAGAGCGCCGATAGGGAGGCGATCCTGGCCGGGCTGTACCGCTTTGCCGAGCGACCCGAGGGGGACGATGGCCGGCGGCGGGCCACCATCCTCTTCTCCGGGACGGCGTGGTCGGCGGCCATGGAGGCCCGCCGCCTGCTGGCCGAGGACTGGGGCGTGGCCGCCGAGTGCTGGTCGGTCACCTCCTACAAGCAGCTGCGGGAGGAGGCGCTCAAGGTGGAGCGCTGGAACCGGTTGCATCCGGATGAGGCTCCCCTCACCCCACGCATCACCACCGCCCTGGCCGACGCCGAGGGGCCGGTGGTGGCCGTCACCGACTTCATGAAACTGGTGCCGGATCAGGTGTCCCGCTGGATACCCAACCACTTCGTGTCCCTCGGCACCGACGGATGGGGACGCAGCGACTCGCGCGCCTACCTGCGCCGTTACTTCGAGGTCGACGCCGGTAATGTCACCGTGGCCGTGCTGGCCGCTCTGGTGGTTACGGGCGAGGCCAAGCCGGAAGAGGTCAAGAAGGCCCTCTCCAAATACGGCATCGAGCCCGAGGCGCCCGACCCGGTGACGCTCTAGATTCGCCGCCATGAAGCCACTGGCCGTGCACCATGTGTCCGTCAACGTTTCGGACGTGGATGCCGCCCGCCGCTTCTACACCGAGGTCCTGGGCCTGACCGAGAGGCCGGACCGCCCCGACTTCGGCTTCGGCGGGGCCTGGCTGGACGCCGGGGGTCAGCAGGTCCATCTCATCCAGTCCGACTCCACGCCGGCACCGGGCCAGCACTTCGCCCTCCAGGTGGACGACCTGGCCGCCGTCGTGGAAGAGCTGAAGGGGCGCGGCATCGATGTCAGCCCGCCCAATCCGGTCGGCACCAGCCTGCAGGCCTTCCTGAATGATCCGGCCGGTAACGGGATCGAGTTGCACCAGGTCAACGGGGCGCCGGGCGCCTAGCGTTCGGCCATGCGCATAGGACTGTCGGGGGGAGGGGCCACCGTCGACCGCATGGTCGACCAGGCGGCCCGGGCCGAGCAAGACGGGTTCACCAGCCTCTGGTACGCCGGGGCCATCGGGGGTGACCCCTTGGCGGCCATGGCGGTGGCCGGCCGGGCCACCACCACGCTCGAACTGGGCACCTCGGTGGTGCAGACCTATCCCTGCCACCCGGTGCTGCAGGCCCAGCGCTCAGCGGCGGTGGCCAACGCCATCGGCCGGGGATTCACCCTGGGGATCGGGCCTTCGCACCGGCCGGTCATCGAGAACGTCTACGGGATGTCCTATGACCACGTCGGCCGGCATACCGAGGAGTACCTCACCATCCTGTCCACCCTGCTGGCCGGGGAAGGAATCGACTTCAAGGGCGAGGACTTCGAAGTGCACCTGGGCGCCGGGCTGAAGCCGGTGGCGCCGGTGTCCATCCTGGTGGCGGCCCTGGCCCCCAGGTTGATTCGCGTGGCCGGGGAGAGAACCGACGGGGTGATCCTGTGGATGGCCAACGCCCGGGCGGTGGAGACCCACGTGTCGCCCCGGCTGCGAGCGGCGGCGTCCAAAGCGGGGCGGAGCGATCCCCGCATCGTGGTCGGCCTGCCCGTGGCGGTGCATTCCGATGAGGCCGAGGCGCGCCAGGCGGCCGGGGAACAGTTCGCCGGCTACGGGGTGCTGCCCAACTACCGGCGCATCCTCGACATCGGCGGGGCCCCGGGGCCGGCCGAGGCGGCCATCGTGGGCGACGAGAAGTCGGTCAGGAGCCAGATCGAGGCCCTGTTCTCGGCCGGGGCCACCGACGTCTGGGCCGCCGTCTTCCCGGTCGGGGCCGACCGGGCCGGGTCGAGGGACCGGAGCCGGGCCCTCCTGGCCGAAATGGCCCGCCGCTGACTCCATCTGAGGGCCCCGACCAGCTGAGCGGGCCGCGGCGTCAGGCTAGAAGGGGGGGATGAGACCGACTGACCTGTCCCTGCTGCGCTGGCCCTCCTCCCCCACCGTGTCACCGGACGGGACCCGGGTGGCCATGGCCGTGCACCGGATCGACCTCGAGGAGAACGGCTACCGCAGCGATCTGTGGATGGTGGCAACCGACGGCTCCTCACCACCCCGCCGGCTCACCCGGAGCGGCTTTGACAGCCAGCCCCGCTGGTCACCGGACGGGCGGTGGATCGCCTTCCGCCGCGGTGGAGAGGATGAGCCCGGCCAACTCCATCTCCTTCCCGTCGAAGGTGGGGAGGCGGTTCGGATGGTCGAGCACCCCCTGGGGGTCGATGAGATCACCTGGTCCCCCGACTCCACCCGGATCGCCTACACCGCCCGTGTCCCCGAGGCGGGCCGCTACCAACGGGGCGACGGCGCCACCCCGGCCGGCAAGGAGCCGCCCCGGCGCATCGGGCGCCTGCGCTACCGCCTCGACGGCGTCGGGTTCCTGCTCGATCGCCCCTCGCATCTCTTCGTGGTGGACCCCCTGGCCGGCGAACCGGAGGCCCGGCAGTTGACCCAGGAGAACTGGGAGTTCGGGGACCCGGCCTGGAGCCCGGACGGGCGCTGGATCCTCTGTTCCACCCATCACACCGATACCGAGCTGTCCCTGGCCGGGGACATCTACGCCGTGGCCGCCACCGGAGGCGAACTGCGCCGCGTCACCCGTTCCACCACCACCGTCGGCCCCTGCTCGGTATCGCCTGACGGCCTGACCGTGCACTACCTGGGCACTGACGAGCTCGACCTGGCCGGGCGGTCCACCAGTCTGTTCCGGGTTCCCTTCGACGGCAGCCGGCCGCCGGAACGGGTCACCGACCCGGACCGTTGGGACCTCTCGGACAGCCACGCCGCCGGCCGTCTGATCGACCGGGGTTCCGATCTCCTGGCCCTGACCGGTTGGCGGGGGGCGGTGGAGGTCGTGTCGATCCCGGCCGGTGGGGGCGAGCCGGTCGCCTTAGGTGAGGGCAGGCACATGGTCACCGACGTGAGTGTCGGCGGGGCCACCCTGGCGGCGGTGGTCTCCTCGGCCACCTCCGCGGGCGAGGTCATGGTCCGACCCGCCGGTGCGCCGGCCGAAGAGGGGACCTGGAGAGAGCTCACCGAGCTGGGCTTCGAACTGAGCCGGACGGCCGGCCTGTCGGAGATGGAGGAACTCGAGGCCACTTCCAGCGACGGCTACCGGGTCCAGGGCTGGTTGGTGTGCCCGCCCGGGCCCGGCCCCCATCCGGTCGTGCTCGCCATCCACGGCGGACCGGCCACCCAGTACGGCTACACCCTCTTCGATGAGGCCCAGGTGTACGCCGGCGCCGGTTTGGCCGTGGTGATGGCCAACCCGAGGGGATCGAGTGGAAATGGGGAGGGACACGCCCGGGCCATCGTCGGGGACATGGGCCACCTGGATCGCGACGATCTCCTGGCCGTACTGGACCTGGCCCTGCTGGACCCCCGCCTCGACGCCAGCCGGGTCGGTGTCATGGGCGGCTCCTACGGAGGTTTCATGACCACCTGGCTGGCCGCCCACGACGGCGGGCGGTTCAAGGCCGCCATCAGCGAGCGGGCCGTCAACACCTGGGACAGCTTCGAAGGCTCCAGCGACATCGGTTGGTACTTCGGGAACCTCTACTGCGGACCGGACCCGTCCGCCCGGGCCGCCCAGAGTCCCCTGGCCCACGCCGACGGGATCGACATTCCTATGCTCATCATCCACAGCGAGAACGACTGGCGCTGCCCTCTGGAGCAGGCTCAGCGGCTCTTCGTCCACCTCAAACGCCGGGGAGTGCCGACCGAGTTGCTTCTCTTCCCCGGAGAGGGCCATGAACTGTCCCGATCAGGGCTGCCCAGCCACCGGCTGGCTCGCTTCGAAGCCATCCTCGATTGGTGGGACACCCACCTCTGAGCCCACGCTCAGCCATCCCATCCCTTCCAGCGGGGACTCGGCCAGGTACACCAGTCGATCGAAGCCGGCGGCGCGCAGCTCCTGAATCACCTTGGGGCGTGCACTGGCGATGGCCACCCGGCCTCCCTCGGCATGGATGTTCCGGATCACGCCCAGGAGCTCCCTCAGGCCGGAGGCGTCGACCCTGTCGACGCCGGTCAGATCGAGCAGGATCGAGCCGTCCTTGACGGTGCGGGTCATTTCCGCCTGCAGCACGCCGACAGTCGAGTCCAGGTCGCCCTGCAGATGGAACACGGCGGTGCCCATGTAGTCCCCGACGCTGATCCGCCAGGTCACAGGTCTGTGATGGTGCCGCTGACCACATCAGCAGCCACCCCGAGAAGAGTCAGGTTGTGGCCCCGCGCGTAGGAACGCAGCTTGGAGAAGGCCTGGGTCATGTCCAGCCGGCCCCGTTCGGCCAGCACCCCCTTGGCCTGCTCGATGAGGATGCGACTGTTGAGGGCGTGATCCAGCTGCTCGTTGAGCAACTTGGCCTCCCGGGCCACGCGGTGCTGCAGGATGGCAATGGTGGCGATGTCGGCCAGGGCCTGGGCGGATGTCACGTCGTTGGCGTGCAGGCCGCCCGCCTCGGCCCGGAAGAGGTTCAGGGCGCCGATGACCGTGCCTCGGAGCCGGAGCGGCACGGCGTCGGCGGAACGGAACCCGGCGGCCAGGGCCCGGACCGAGAAGAGCGGCCACCGGCCGTCCCCGACGTCCAAGTCGGTGCTCACCACGGCCCGCCCGGAACGGAGACAGTCCATGCATGGCCCCTCCTCGGACTGGATCTCGAACAGCTCCAGGACCCGCATGGCTTCGGTGGAGGAGGCCACCACCCTGAGCTCACCGCCGGGAGAGGCCAGCATCAGCCCGGCGGCGGTGACATCGAGGATGTCCACACAGCGCCCGGCCAGTAGGTTGAGCAACTCGTCCACGTCGAAGTCATCGACCAGACTGTCCGCCAATTCGACCATGGTCTGTACCAGGAGCACTTGGTTGGTCACTTCGCTCCACCTCCTCGGTGAACGGGGAGGGCGAGGATCGCCTTCCGTGCCGGTTCTCCATTCGGTCCGCGGTGGCCCCGGACCACCTCAGGTGAACCTCAGGCGGCGGTCCACCACCCGGTCGGCAACCTCATCGACGTTCTTGTCCTCGGCGAAGGCTCTGGCCCGCAGCCGGACCAGCGCCTCGGCCAGGCTCACTCCCAGTTGCACGGAGATCATCCCGGCCGCCTGGTGGACCACCAGATGGAAATCGGCCCCCGGACCCGTCCCGACCGCATCCAGATCCCCGGCCTGGGACAGAACCACCCGCGCCGAGAGGTAGGCCAGGCTCAGAGCGTCGGCGTGCTGGTCCGGGCTGAGGTCACCGGCTCGGTCCTGATACAGGTTGAGGGCGCCCATCCGGATGCCGCCCACCCGGAGCGGAAAGCCGAAGAGGGCCCGGGCGCCGACGGCCAGCAACGGAGGACACAACGCCGGCCAGCGGATGGAGGCCGGGCTGGCCAGATCGGGCTCGCTCACCACCTGATCGTCCCGGAAGGCGTCGATGCACGGGCCCTGACCCAGGGTGAACTGCAACTCCTCGATCAGGGCGCTGACCGAGTCGGTGCTGCACAAGGCTCCCTGTGGAAAGGGGTCGTCGGACATCAGCATGATTCCCGCCCCGCTCACGCCGGCCACCTCCGCACTCAGCTGACAGAGGTGCTCACTCCCGCCGTCCGGATCGAGTTCCACCAGGCGGGTCAGGATTTCCAGCAGGCGCTCCTCAGCCACGATGGGGTGACGCCACCCGAAGGGCGCCCTCCTGGACCGCCGCCCGTCCGGGGGCAGCCCGGCGGATGCGGGCGCGTTCGCGCTCGGTGGTCCCACCCCACACCCCGGCCTCCCGGTAGCGCAGGGCGTGATCCAGGCACGGTCCCTGGACCGGGCAGCCCCGACAGATCATTTTGGCGCCCTCGGCCGGATCCTCGGCGGCGGGGAAGAACTTGTCGGGCGGACAGCCTCGACAGGCCGCCTGCGCCGTCCAATCGGGCGGGAGCAGATTGATCTGGCTCACGGCGCCCCGCCGGGACGGCTCACCGGATACCGGCCGGTCACGGGTGGGGGGCCTTGACGCAACCAGTGCATGGCCCCGGCCGGAGACTCACTCAGGAACGCCAGACGCCCAACTCCTGCCCGCTGGAGGACCCCCCAGATCCCACGGCGACTGTCGGCTCCGCCGATGGCGACCACCCCGCCGTGCTCGTGAATGCTGCGGATGGCCCCAAGGAGAACCCCCACGCCGATGCTGTCGATGAACAGCACCCCGCTGAGGTCGAAAAGCACCATCGACTCGCCCACAGCCGCTCGTAGCTGGATCCGCAGCCCGGCCGCCGAAGCGCGGTCGAGGTGGCCCCGGAGATGAAACACGGCCGCGTCCGAGAAGGCGCTGTCGGCAACCCGGCCCGCTGAGTGACTCTCCGCCCTTGCCAGTCCTGCATCTGGCATGGCCCACCACCGATCTTCGGACTCCGATTGAATCCACCAGGGTCCGGGGCGGTGCCGCCAGGAGCAGCCCGCTCATCCTACCCGTATCGGGCCCATGGCGGTCCCGACGCCGCTGGCTAGCCCCGTATTCCGCACATGAGGGTCGGTAGGGTCCAGGAAAGAATCTGGGTTTTCGTGCAGGAGATCGCGCAGATGGCGCGAAATGCATGGAATGCAACGACCGCGAACGCGTCTGGGGCCGCCTGCTGTTGAGGA
>DAHUYE010000047.1 GCA_027315345.1 Actinomycetota bacterium | reverse complement strand
TCCTCAACAGCAGGCGGCCCCAGACGCGTTCGCGGTCGTTGCATTCCATGCATTTCGCGCCATCTGCGCGATCTCCTGCACGAAAACCCAGATTCTTTCCTGGACCCTACCGACCCTCATGTGCGGAATACGGGGCTAGCCGACGGCAGCGATCTCGAAGCCTACCAACCAGCGTCCATCGAAGCGATTGCGCACCTCCACTGGACCACTGAGTCCGACCTCCGCAGTAGTCCGGCCTGCGGATCCGGGCCCTGGGTCCCGCCGACCGGCGGCCTCGGCAGAACATCGGCCCCGCCTCTCGCCATCCAGCGATGGGGTCATGCTCACCGGGTATCACCCCCCAGCGTGGCTCTCGCTACCGATGATCTCCCAAAGAAACCATCCGAACCGGGAAGTTTCAACGCGGGGAACGGCGCTCATCGGCCTAGTGTCGAACGAGAGAACTTGCAGGCGGTGACACCAGGCCCATCTTGGGTCGACTGCTCGATGGGGAGCCGAGCGCCTCCCGGCTCGCGGCGTCCAGTTCAGCTCGGGATATCGGCGCTTGTGGCGGGCTCGGTGGTCGGGTCCATCAGGGAGCCGAGCACGGCCGCGGCGCAGGGAGGAATCGCGGCTGCAGCCAGTTCGCCCCGATGGCGGCGCATCTCCTCGCGGGCCGCGACCAGGATCCCCAGTCCGGATGAGTCGAACTCGTCGAGGCCCGCCAAGTCCACCTCGACACGCAGGTTCCCCTGCCCGTCGATGAGGTCCGACAACACTCGTCCGAGGTGCTCACCGTGGCAGGCGTCTAGGGTCCCGGAGACCGCCACCTTCACGCGCGATCCGATCCGGCCGATCTCGATGCGAAGCCCCGCTTGCACGCGCGGAGCGTCGCGCACGGGACCGCTCAAGGGACCCGAGGTCAACTCGGGCTGACCACTGGGCTCCATATTCATTGGCGCCGACAGCAGAGACTCCTTGGCCTGTTCCCCGTGGCCGTTCACGAGCCTGCCGGTCCGCTGGTCGCGTTCAATGGTGCCGCAGATGGAGGTTGTGAATGTCGGCGCCGATCCTGTGCAGGCGTTCCTGAGCGCCAATCGGGCAACCCGCCGGGTGGCGGCGTCTGGCGAAGGTCAGGCCGTAGCGGTGGCAGCGAGGACAGCGCTCGAACCGCTCGCCTGTGAGCGTCCCCAACAGCCCGACCATCGTCGTGTAGGCGGTGGCCACCAAGAGGACTCCGGCCAAGACCAGCACGAGCACAAATAAGAGGGCCGCTATCGCCCTCGCCTCCTCTCACCACACGTACTAGTACGCAATCTTCTCACAAGTCGTACAGGTACGCAAGAGCTACCATGGCGCTGTGGCAGTTCGACAGGAGGCACCATCGCGAGGGCGCAAGGGCGGGAACTCGCGGACGTCCGGTGGGCGGGCCCCGTGGGGGACCATCTCGCGCCAGCAGATCGTCGCAGCGGCCATCAAGACCGTGAGGGCGGGTGGCTATGAGCGGATGACCATCCGGAGCCTGGCTGCTGAGCTGGGTGTGGCCCCAATGTCGCTTTATCGCCACGTACGCGACAAAGACGACCTACTCAACGAGGTGGTCGATCGGCTCCTGGCCCGGGCCTGGCGGCCCCGCACCGACCAGGGCAACTGGCGGGCCTGGGTCACCGAGGCCGCCGACAATCTCCGCCGGTTTCTCGTGACCCAGCCCGCCGCCCTCCACGTGTACCTGCAGCATCCCGTGGTGTCGCACTCGGCCATCACCCGGATGGAGGCGATGCTCGAAGTGCTGCGTAGCGCCGGAGCCGACGAGGCGGCGGCTCGGCGGGCCTATGGTGCCATCCACACCTACACGGTCGGGTTCGCCGCCCTGGAGGCATCACGGGCGGGCTGGACCCCCCCGGGCGAGGCAACCGGGGGCGTGGCATTTCAGCTAGCGACATACACGACTCCCCGCCAGTTCGCCGTAGGGCTGCGCTACTTGTTGGACGGCATCGAAGGCCACCCGCGTACATTCGGGGTTACCGGCAGGGCGTGACGGCAGTGGGCCACCGACCGCCCGCACTCGGCGTGACTGGCGGGGCTGCACAACGAAACCAGGCGCCCGCCCTCCCCCGAGGCAGCAGGTTTCCGCGGGGCTGCCGGGTGAGCGGCGGCGAAGGAACGACGCTCTACGCCTTCGACCTGGGCCTAGTGGGCGCCCCCACCCCCTGCGGCTTTCCCCGCTGCCGGAGTGCAACGCTTGGCATCTCAAGCACACCGACCTGCAATGGGCCTCCGGTAAGCCCCTGACGACGCGCTCGTCAACTCGACAGAAGGCCGGGTTCACGGCGCGATAATCGGCGCAACACACGTTGACGCCTAATATGGGCACCTAACGTTCTGTCCAGCGCCCGCGATCCCCTTGAGCGGGGTACCGGTACGCTCAGTTCCACTAGCGGGAGCCCGACGCGCTGAGGACTTCCAACCATCGGGCTACCGCACTGAGGTTAGTTTGTGGTGCCCTGGTCTGGGTCACGCTCGGCCGCTGTCTGGATGAGTACCACGGTGGCCACGGGTGCAGCCCGGGCGGCCTCATCCCCAGAATCCTGACCGGTGCCTCCGGAGCAACGACGAGCCGCCAGCACTGGCCGCTGTTGCGGGCCCGCATAAGCTGACCTCAAGTGGAGACAGGCACCGGGCCAGCTCGTTGCGGTCTGGTCAGCCGCTGCCTGACACTGCCCCCCAGAGGCAGTCGACCGGCCGAGCCACGCCGTCGGCTCTCGTTCCAGATGTCTCCACCTGGTCGACTATCCCTCCACGCTCACCAAGGGCAATTTGGACTCATAGTCGACGTCGCCGCGTGGGGCTGGCGGCAGGCGACCCGGTCCAAGGCAAGTGGTCTCCGTGGCTAACGTGGACCACGCGAACGAGCATTCTCGGTCCACCCCCACCTGGATTTCCTCCTCATCGATCGGTCTCTGCCTGGTCGGCCTGGCGATCGACATTTATCTGACTTTCGAGCACTACACCGGTAACGCCACCCTCGTTTGCTCGGACAAAGGGGCCATCAACTGTGGGAAAGTGACAACCAGTATCTACTCGAAGCTGGCCGGGATTCCGGTCGCCGACCTCGGGGTGGCCTTCTTTCTGGGAATGCTGATTCTCTGCGTGCCGGCTGCCTGGCGAGCGGCCAACCCGAGAGTCCACCAGCTCCGGCTGCTCGGCGTGTCGGTGAGCATGGTGATGGTCCTGTATCTCTTCTATGCCGAGCTGCGCTGGATCCGGGCCATCTGCCTCTACTGCACCGCCACCCACGTGGTGGCCTTCCTCTTGTTCCTCGTGGTCCTCTGGGGAGATGCCATAGCGCGTTGGCAGGAAGTGGGTTCTGGGTGAGCTGGCTCGGTCCGCAAAGCCAGTAGTCAGGGTCATCGCCGGCCGGTCTCATCTTGACCAGCGGACTTCTCCAGGTCCCCCTCGGGCTGTTCTGGCTCCTGGATGGCTTCTGCAATTCCAGCCAAACATGTCTGCCCGCACTTCTTCGGCATGATGCTCAACATGGGACCGGCCGCCCCGCCGGTGTGGCTCGGAGATGTCGGCGTCCGCCTGGAGCCGATCCTGGCGGCGCACTCCTCGGGCGCCAACTGGATTTTTTTGCCTCTCTCCAGGTTATCCTCGGCGCGGGTCTGTTGTCTCGCCCCATAGTGCCTCGCTAATTCTCTGGCGGCGCCGGTTCCCTGAGCGCTGACCGTGTGGCTGGCCGAGGAGGTCGCTGGAAGACCCTTCGCCGAAGGTGCCTCGGCCCTGACCGGCGCCCCTGGCCCAGCCCTGGCCTACGCCTTGATGGCCTCTGCTGGTCTGGCCCCGGCGGAACACCACCGCACAGGCCGAAAGCGCTGCCGATCCAAGTCTCCTTCCTCGGCCCCTCCCTGTCTCGTGGTGGGCCGACCTCTGACTGGGAACCGCCCTGCTGGATGAGGGAGGCCATGAACCGCCAAGCACGGGCCGCCGGTGACGCCATCTACAGTGCCGGCCTCGCCAGCCCGAGCTGGTTTGCGGGTCTCACCCACAGCGTCGCCAACCTCATCGGCGTTCACGCCACGCTGTTCGCCTTGGCCGCCGGGTTGATCTAGGCCTTCATCGGCTTCGGTGTCCTTCTCGCGCCGACCCGCCGTGCGGCGCTGGCAGGCGGGCTGGTGACGGCGCTCGCCTACGCCTTCGGGCAGGGGTTCGGAGGACTCTTGAACAACGGTCTCGTCGGCATACTCCACAGCGGGGCGATGGACCCAGGAGCCGCTTCGATACTGATTCTCCTCGGCCTGGCACTTTGGCCGGGACGGACTCGGGTGAAGTCGCCGTCCGATCAGGAATTTCGCCTTGGCAGGGGCGGCCATTTTCTCTTCTTCGATCGCCTGAGGCAAGACGAGCGCTGGGTTTGGCCTCCCGCACGACGATCCGGACCTCCCTCACCGGGACGATTTGCACGGTGGCGGCGCCCCACAGGAACCTGGGCCCGTGAGTGCTGTCGTGGCCGACCTGGTCTCGCCTCCGGTGCAGCTGCACCAGCTGCTGGCCGGATGGCAGTTCGGGGATTGGACCGCCGACGTGGCCCTGTGCTTGCAGGTGGCCGCCGCCGCTATGTACCTGTGGGGGGTACGCCGACTGGCGGCCCGGGGCCGGCGCTGGTCGCCCTGGCGCGTCGTGGCGTTCTTCTCCGGGCTGGCGACGCTATTCGTGGCCTTGGTGTCCGGCTTGGCGTCCTACGACAACTCGGTGTTCACCATGGACGTGATCCAGCATCTGCTGCTCATGATGGTGGCCCCACCCCTTCTGTCCCTGGGCGCTCCGATCACCCTGGCCCTGCAATCCGGATCCAGGTCGGTCCAGACGGGCCTGCTCAGGGTTCTACACAGCCACCCTGTGGTCCTTCTCACCGCTCCGCTGGTGGCCGGGGGCCTCTACTACACCTCCATGTGGGCCGACATGGAGAGCTCGTTCTACCCCTACTCGCTCACTCATCCCCTGATCCACGACGCCAGCCACGTGGTCCTCTTTGGCCTGGGCTGTCTGTTCTGGTGGCCGGCCACCGGAGTGGACCGCCTGCCCCGCCAGCTCAACCTCGGGGTGCGCCTGGCGGCGTTGGGCCTGGGGATGCCCTTCGAGTCGTTCCTGGCCGTCGCCCTCATGAGCGCCAAACAAACCATCGCGCCGGAACACACGGTGACCGACGTGCACAACGGGGGCCAAGTGTTCTGGGTGGGGGCGATGGCCATCACCGCCCTGGCTGCGGGGATAGTGGCGTGGCGATGGCTGGCGGCCGAAGAGCGGGCCGCGACCCGCCCGGGCCGCTCGGCCTCTGCCACTGGCGCCGCCGCCCCCACGGCGGACTCCGATGCCTGGGCGGCGGCGTGGTTGGCGCGTACCGGGTCGGTCCCGACCATGGGGTCCGAGACGCCCCGGTCGCCCCGGGTGGGCGGATGAGCGGCACCGAGGGAACCACCTTCTACGCCTTCGGGCTGGGACTGGTCGGGGGCCTCAACCCGTGCGGGTTCCCGCTCCTGCCCGCCTACATGTCCCTCTTCGTCGGCGACACCGAGGCGACCGTGACCAGGCGGATCCCCCAGGCACTGGCCGGCGCCGGATTCGCCACCGTAGGCTTCGTGGCCATCTTCGGCCTGGTGGGGCTGCTGGCCGAGGCTGGCGTCGGGTTGGTCACGGTCTGGATCCCGTGGGTGATGATCCCGCTCGCCTTGAGCCTGGTGGGCATCGGGCTGGCCGGTGTGGCCGGGCGGCTGCGCGGGCCAGCGCTGCATGTGGCGACGGGGACCTGGCGGCACCGGCCCGCTGCCCTGGCTGGCTTCGGTGCCTCCTACGGGATGGCCTCGTTGTCCTGCGCCCTGCCGGTGTTCCTCGCCGGGGTGGCCGGCAGCTTCGCCAGATCGGGCTTCACCGCCGGCCTCGGAGACTTCGTCGCCTATGCCCTGGGCATGGGCCTCCTACTGGCCGTGGCCGCCCTGGCCGTGGCCACCGGGGGGGCTGGCGCCTTGCGGCGCTTCCGGAGCGCCTCTGCCTTGGTTCCCCGCCTCGGTGGGGCGGTGCTGGTTTTGGTGGGGGCCTACCTCGTGTATTACTGGTCCTACGCCTTGGTCGACCCGCTGGCAGCCCCGTGGCTGGTGGGCGAGGTGGACCACGTCCGGGCGAGCCTGGCCGGATGGCTGTCGGGGGCCACCCGCTGGGCCGGCGTCGCCCTGGGCAGCGTCGTCCTGGCCGCAATGGCCGCGAGCGCGGCCGCCGAACGCCGGCCCATGCGAGCCACCCCGCCCAGCGCGCCCCAGGGAAAGCCCGGGCCATGACCACCATCCCCGCCACCGAGGCCGGCCCTCGGCCTCCAGCTCCGGGCCCCCGCCGTCCGCGGATCGGGTTCCTGCTAGCGGGCATCGCCCTGGCGGTCACGCTGGCCGTCATCCTCTTCGGCGGCGCCTGGAGCCCCTCGCAGGTGCCAGCCGTAGCCGAGGTGGCTCCTGGCATCGACCAACCCACCGCTCAGGTCCTCAGCCTCGATGTCACCCCCCCCGAGGCCGTGCGCGCTGCGCCGGACTTCGCACTCACCGACCAGCAGGGCCAGCCCATGGCGCTGTCTCAGTTCCGGGGCAAGGTGGTCGTGCTGTCGTTCAACGACGACCAGTGCCCGAATCTCTGCACCCTCCTGGCCCAGGATATCGTCGCCGCCGACCGGGACCTGGGCGCCGCCGCCGGCCGGGTCGCGTTCGTATCGGTCAATGTCAACCCCTTCTACCCGGGGGTCGGTGCGGTGCGGGCGTGGACGAATAGCCATGGTCTCGGTGGCCTGCCCAACTGGTACTTCGGGACAGCATCGCCGGCTGTGCTGCGACCCGTCTGGGCCGAGTACGGGATCTACGTGGCCCTCGATACCCAGGCCCGCACCGTCACCCACGGCACCCAACTGTTCTTCATCGATCCGAGCGGACACCAGCGCGCCGTCGGGGACTTCGAGATGAGCTCGGCCAATACCGCCTTCTTCGCCCACGCCATGGCCCAGATGGCCGTCGACCTGCTGCCTGCGTCCGCCCAGGCCCGGGTGGGGGGCCCGACCACCCCCCCGCCGGCGGCCGGCAACGTGGCCCCGGGGGCGCCAGCGCCGGCCTTCCGTCTCCCCGCCCTCCGGCCCGGCGCGCCGGCGGTCAGCCTGGCCGGCCTGCGGGGCAAGCCCACCGTGATCAACTTCTGGGCCAGCACCTGTGCCCCGTGCCGAGCGGAGTTGCCCGCCCTCGAGGCCGCCTACCGGGACCTTAGGGCCAAGGTGAACTTCGTGGGCATCGACGTGGCCGACGACGCTCCCGCCGCCCGCACCCTCGCCAGGGCGGCAGGGCTCACCTACCGCCTCGCCAGGGATCAAGCCGGGACGGTGGCCGCCTCGTATCGCGTATCCGCCACCCCATTCACTGTCATCGTCGGACCCGACGGGGTCATCAAGGTCGTCCACCCCGAAGCATTTACGACCGAACAACTCGAGTACGTCCTCGAGTCGTACTACAGCTACCTGGTGCCATCGGGTAGTTGATGCACTCCGGGGGGAATGTGGGACGGTGGCTGATGGTGAAGCGCTCGTAGGGCCGGGTCAGGAAGAAGTCGTACCACAGGCCGGCGGAGACGGCGCCAAGGAGGCCCGGCGGATCGGTCACCGGCGGCAACCACCGCGCCGGTGACGACGACCATCAGCAACGCCGCGTCGCTACCCGGGAAGCTGTCCCTGAATGGCCCGAGGGCCACCGCCGTCGCGAGGGGAGCGCCCAGTGGGCGAGTCGGACAAGGCGGCGCCGATTTATGGCGGCTACGCCCGCACCTGTCGACCGAGGCATGCCTCTCACCTGGCTTTCGTCGCCGCGAGAGCGTCCTTGTGTGGTTGGGTTCCCCTTATGCGGTACGCCCCGGCTATCGTGGACGGGGCTGTACTGCGACCGACCGGTTCGGGGCTTCTGGGCTGCGCGCCCTACGCTGAGGTGTTTGAGGAGCGCCGGGAAGCCTGGTCGGCACGTCATCCGTCCGCGGAAGAGGGGTCGACTCGGGAGTTCAGGCTGGTTGTCCTGAGTCCGGACGGGCGGCGCTCGTCAGAGCGTGCCCGCCAATCACGGCGGGACCTGACGTCCGTGGGTCTCGGGCTTGCCACCGTTGCCTTCCTTGTCGGCACGGCTGTGAGCCTCTGTACCAGCTGGCTGCTCGTCTCCAGGCTGGAGATGGTCGGCGAGCGGCTCGGGCTTTCGGAGGCGTTTTGGGTTGCTCGCCGCCTTGGCGGCTGACGCCCCGGAGATAACGGCCTCGGTCACTGCCGTCTCTCACCACCAGCGAACCCTGGGCGACGGTGTCGTCATAGGCTCGAATGTCTCCAACCTTGCCGCCCTGCTCGGTCTGGGCGCGGTGGTCGCCGGGCGGATCGGGCTACCCCGCAAGGTCGTCGTGCTCGTCGCCGCGCTCATGATTTCCTTCGTCTCCACGCTCGCAGCCGCCATCGTCGAGAGGGTCACGACCAGGCACTGATCGCTCGCAACGGTGCGGGCTCGGCAAGGATTGGGGCTTGAGGTCGGGGGCCGGCCGTCTCCATGAGCGGCACGGCATGGAGCACGGGCTCGGCTAAGGTCCGCATGAACGATGTCGGGACGGACCGGCTCGGGGCTGAGTCGGTGACGCGATCCGCCGGGCGAAGAACGGGAATATGGAAGATGAACGGGTGACCCGCCCGAAGCGGATCTGCGCCCCTGACCCGCACGACCGGGGTTCCGAACGGTTAGGCGAAGCAAGCAGAGCCTCCGCCGGCGGACGACCCCCACTTCGGCCGGGCCTGGGCCGAGCGGCTGGCCGCCGACATCCCCGGAGCGGTCGGCGTCGAGCTGCTGGCCGACACCGGCCATCTGCTCATGGAGGAGCGCCCCGACGCCGTCGCCGGCCACATACTCGAGTTCCTGGCCAGGCCCGTGGGCTCTGGCCCCCCACCGGCGGCTCAGCCGCAGGGGCCCAGTCCACGACACTGAATAAGGAGTGGATTCGCGTGGCGGAGGCGGGCTGTACCCGGGTGTCGCGGCTGCGGTCTACGACCGTATCGGACGCCTGCAAGACACCCAGGCCCGCTTCAAGCGGTCTGCCGTTGATCACCTCATAGCCGCCGGGCTTTTGACACCGCCGCATCGGCCGTCGACCTGGGCGGTGGCACCACAGCCTGGCCCGTCGGCTCCTGAGGGAACATCTGGCGCCGGGCGCCACATACCTCGGGATCGACGTCAGCTCCCGCATGGTCGACCTGGCCGGCCGCCGTGTGGGTCCCTGGGCGGATCGGGCCCGGATCCTTCACACCGACGGGTCGCTGCCTCTCCCGCTCCCCGACGGCTCCGCCGAGCGCTTCGTCGCCACCTACGTCCTCGACCTGCTCGAGCCCGACTACGCCCGTCGGGTCATCGAGTACGCCCATCGGGTTCCCATCCCCGGCGGCCGGCTCTGCCTCGCCAGCCTGACCTGGGGCCGGTCCCGGTCCGGGGCGATCGTCACAGCCGCCTGGCACGGGGTGTGGAGGCGCGCCCCGCGCCTGGTCGGCGGATACCGGCCGATCTGGCTTCTACCACTGATCCCAGAACGTTCATGGGCGGTGCAGGACGACACCATGGTCCAGTCCTGGGGGGTCTCCTCCGAGGTCGTGATCGCCTCCCGCTCAGAAGAGCACTGAGTGCTGGTGGAGGACCCACTTCCCCCACGAGCTGAAGATAACGGCACCCCGGGGCATGCCCCAGTTGGTTCCGCCGGTCGTCGCCTGGCGGTTTATTGGGGCGGTCCGGCGATCCAGCTATTCGTCAGTCCAACCGCCTGACTGATACTGACAATCAAGCTGACGCAGTGTGTAGCCGGGCCTGGGCCTGGATGGAGCGGCCGCGCTCCATCGCCGCCGCCGCCGCCGTGGCACTCACCGACACGACCACCAGAGTGATGAGCCCGCTGAGATCAGTGAAAGTGTCCCAGACCCCGTCGCTGGCAGCCAAAAGGTTCCCGGCAATGACCACGGCGACCCCGATCGCCGCGGTTACCCGCCAGCGGGTGGTGAACAGTGCGGTGCAGGGCCCGATG
>DAHUYE010000041.1 GCA_027315345.1 Actinomycetota bacterium | reverse complement strand
GGACCGGGAACCGGGCCCGTAGGCAGGGGAGGTCTCCCCGTCTCCGAAGGCCCACGTGTACGAGCTGATGGCGGCCGAGGCGGTGACCGAGTAACCGGCGATGGTGACCGTCAGGGGCGGCAGGGTGGTAGTCGGATTGGAAAGCCAGAACCACGACGCCAGGCCCGTCAACCCCAGCGTCGTCGGGTTCACCTCGATGTCAGATGAAACCAGCGGCTCCCACGCTCCCGCCGACGCCCACACCTGGCTCGAGGAGGGGGGCGGAGGCGGAGGAGACGGAACCACTGGCCCCCCGGGGCTTGGGACGCACGCGACGACCGTCGAGCCGACGGGCACTCCATCCGACGCGATCGCGACGTACACGGTGCTACCTAGCGGGGCCGACGAGGATGGCACAGCCGTACCCCCGACGGGGCCACAGACTTGGGTCCCGTAAGGACTTCCCGTGCCCAGCCAGACCACGCCAGCAAAATTGTCCGACAGGACAGTCGCCCCTCCGTATCCCGACGCAGCGGAGGCAGTCTGCACAGGACCGACATCCTGCGTGGGCGTCCCGCCGGAAGCCACACTTACCCCCAGTCCATAATTGCTGAGACCCCCCGTTCCCTCTGCGAGAGCAGCCGCTTTGCCGGGCGCAACACCCATCGCTAGAGCCAAGACTACGGTGCCCCCGATGAACCTGACTGGGTTCATTGCTCCACCGACTGCGGCCCGCCGGGTGGGTTCAATACCGTGGCTCCGTAGATGAGCCACTGACCATCGTTCCCCTGAACAAGGGAATAATCGACGGCCGCAGTACCTGGATGTTGACCAGACTGGATGAACGATCCGTTGGGCCCGAATAGGTCATCCTCAACGTACGTAGCTACGATCGTTACGACTCCCGAGCTGTAGGCAGGATGTCCGTTGCGCATAGCCTGCGTCCCATCAACTCCAACCACTGGCTTTGGTTCCGCCGCGACCTTTATAAATGTGATGTCACCGTCGAGGCCGCGAGGGTCATCAGCAGCATGGGCGCTGTGAGCGAGCAAATAGTCGATGTTGCCCAACTCAATCTTGTAATTCGGGCTACCCGGTAGGGCGTATTTCGCTACTAAGGCCGCGTTTGGGTGCTCGTACAACCAGTTGTGGTACGCGTACAGGGCTCGGAAGGCGGTTATCAGGTTGTCGCTGTAGGCGCCGGCCAGGGAGGGGGCGGGGTCGTTGTTGAGGGCGTAGGGAGAGGAGACGGCGGGAACGGTGCGGCGGACGGTCGGGGTGGAGTTGTGGCCGGTGAAGATGAAGCCCAGCCCGGCACCGGCCACGAGTGCGACCAGGGTGACGGCGGCCAGGATCCGGAGGCGGCGGGATCGTGGGCCGCGGGGCTCATCGGAGTAGAAGACCTCCATGTCGGACGGGGTTTCATCGGTCATCATCGTCAAGTCTTCCTCGGGCTAGGGGGCACCGGATGGCGTCGCTTCGGCCTCGGCGGTGGCGGTCAGATGAACGGATCCCCCCGGGAGCAGAATCCGCAGGAGGGTCAGGTCGACAGAGTCCTTCAGCTGAACGGTGACCAAGTTTCCACTCACTGACAGTTGGGAGACCCGGTAGCCGGCCGGCAGCCCGGTCTGAGCGGCCAGGTTCTCGGAGACCAGGGCATCAGCCAGGCCCGCGTCCAGCACTACCGACCCGGTCTGACGGTAGGCCGTCGGGTCGATGCCGGACGACCCGGCAGCGGCGGCCGAGTTGGCCGCGCTCTGCAGACTCCGCTCGACTGAGATGCTGTGCCACAGGTCAAGACTCAAGCCGCCGAGCGGGAGCAGCACCAGCGCCATGCCCAGGCACCAGATCACCAGGGCATCGCCGGATTGGCCTCTGCACCTCGGCCGCCCGGTCACCCGATGCTCCGGTACTGGTCGACCAGCTGGGTACTGGTGGCGGAGTAGTGCAGGTCCCCGACCGCACCGATGAGCGGTATCTGCGCCGCCGGTATCACCACCGTCACCGTGGCCGACACCTCGGCGCCGCGACTCAGTGATCCCTGGTAGCTGACCGAGAGCTGGTCACCGCCGACGCCATCCGTGGCCCCGATCTGCTGAACCACCTGGTCGGCGCTGGCCACTCCGTCCGGCCACGAATCTGACCGAACCAGGGTACGGGCCGCGGCGGAAGCGGCGTCGCGGGCGTCCACGGTTCTGGCCTCCCAGGTCGGCAGGGTCAGGACCAGCAGGAGGACCGGTATGACCATCAGACCCAGGCCCAGCGTGAGTGAGAGCGGCGCCGAACCCGACTGACGATGGATAGGCCTCACCATGGTCACGGCGTAGTCGGCCCGGGTGGGGTCTCCAAGGTCTGGATCCCCAATTCCTGAACGTGCACCGCCGGGACCGGGGGCAACCAGCCAGGCAGGGTGCCGGAGGCCTCAGCCACGACGTCGGACCCTTGGACCTGGCAACTCAGTCGGAGACCCCGGCCAAAGCCGCCGGCCAGGAGCCCGGACATGACCTCGGACTCCTTGGCCTGGCAGGCGGCCACGGCCGAGGCCGGATCACCCTGCACCGATCCCGTCTGGGCCCCTTCGTCCACGGCGGTCCGGACCACTCCCTGGCCGTACTGGTCGATGACCAGGTTGGCACCCATGAGTACGACGCCGAGGAGTATGACCACGGCCATCAAGGTGACGACGAAGGTGTCGCCCCTTTCGTCCCGTGTCGCTCCTCCAGCCGGCCTGACCATGACGGATCAGAGGCCGAGTTGGCCGGACACCCAGGAGACCACGCTTCGTCCCAGGGTCTCGAGCAGCCCACCGATCACGACGATGGCCACGACCCCAAAGACGATCCAGGCCAGATTGTCGGTGATCACGTTGCCCGCCTCGTCCCGTAGGGGCCGGTGGACCCAGCCGGCGAGGGCCGTCATGGCCGTCGTAGCCACGACCGCCAGCCAGGCGAGGGCTTCACTCCACCGGGAGTCTTCCGGCGTCGTCTGCAACATCACTTTCTCCTTTGATTGATGGGTGAGGGTGATTGATGGGGCGGGGATTCAGCCCGCTCCGAACAGAAGCCGCGGAACGGGGGCCAACAGGAACAGCAGAAGCACCGGGGCCATGAAGACGAGGTCGGGCAGCACCATCGACATCTGCCGCCGGGCCGCCGAGCGCTCCACTTCCTCCCGTCGCTGCTGGCGCAAGGCGTCGGCATGGTCGAGGAGCGCCTGGGGCAGATCGATGCCACCCCGGGTGGCGGCAGCCAGGAACCGGTAGAAGCGGGCCGCCGCCTCTTCCGCCGTCTCCGACGCCAACAGACCGAAGGCGGCCGCGTCCCCGTAGCCGGCGGCCACCAGGTGCAGGGCCCGGCTCAGGTCATTCACCACCGGACCCGAGCCTTCCGCCACCACCTCGGCCACGGCCGTCATCAGGCTCTTGCGGTTCTCGATCCGCGGACTGAGCATGGCCGCCACCGTGGGCAGGTCGCTGCGCAGGCGGGCCGAGCGGCGGGCGATGGAGGAGCGGAGGCGGTCCGGGGTCCGGCGGACTCCCACCACGGCTCCGGCCAGGAAGAAGCCGGCCGTGAGGGTCGCCGAGCCGGTGAGGAGCCCCAGACAACCGAGTCCCACCGGGGCTCCGAGGGCCCAGCGCAGATGGAGCCGGCGGTAGGCGTCGGCGGTCATCAGGTGGCCGGCCTGGCGCAGACGCCTCTCCAGCTCCCCGGCGTCGCCCAGCCCCAGCACCCGGGCCACCCCGGCCCCGAGGCCCGTGGCCAGCGGCCCCAGGACTCTCCGGGTGGCTTCGCCGTACAGGGCCGGCTGGGAGAAGAAGGCGATCTCACCGCCCAGGCGGGAGCGGGCTACTTCGGTGCAGGGAAGGAAACGGCGGACCACGTAGCGCCTGGGCCTCACCACCTGAAGGACGAGCAGTCCCGCCGCTGCGCCGGCGCAGACCGCCGCCATGACCAGGTCGGTGTTCATGCCGCCGGCCCGGAAGCCACGAAGACCCGCTCGGTGGTCGGGATCGGCCGAGCCAAGCGACGGGCCAGAACCAGCCCGACCAGCGAGAGTCCGACCCCGACGGCCATGACGGCCAGACCCACCGGTTCAGAGAAGAACCGCCGGTAGAACGACTGGGTGGCACACAGGAACACCAACAGGACGTAAGGAACGGCGAAGACCGCCCAGGTGGCGATCCGAGACTGCGTCTGGACCGTCCTGATCCGTTCGGCCAGCTGCAGATCGCCCTCGATCTGGTGGATCAGGCTGGACAGGATGCGAAGGACCTGGTCGGTCCCTTCCTCCACTGCCATGGCGAAGGTCAACAGCACCGGGTCGGAGATGGGGTCGGCCAGCTCCATCCGCACCGCCTCCAGGGCTTGGCGATAGCCCACCCGCCCGGCCAGCCGGACATAACGGCCCATCGGAGCCATGAGGGCCGGGGGGCCGGCCACGGCCAGGCTCTCGAGTGCGTCGTGCAGGGTCGAGGCTCCCGACTCGAGTTGTCCGATCACCTGGCGCAGGGCCTCCGGCCACGCCTCGAGCCTGGCGTTGGCCCGACGGCGTCGCTGGGCGGACCAGTAGGCGTAGGGCGCCGACCCCGCCCCCACCGCCGGTATGACGGCCACCACCACGGTGTGGTCCACCAGGAAGAGAACGCCGACGGCCACCACCGCCACTACCGCCGAAACCGCCCAGAACTGACGGGGCGTTACCGCCGCTCCAGCTTGGGACAGCCAGACCTGGCGAGAGACCTTGCCCGAGCCGGCGGTCCGCCGAAGCCATGGGGTTCCGGCCCACCTCAGCCCATCGCCACCCCGGAACCACTCGACGCCCGACCAGACGGCGGCGGCGGCGCAGAGGGCGGCCCAAGCGTTCACAGGCCGACCTCGGAGCCACTCAGAACGTCGTGGAGGCGCACCCGGCTGTGACGCAGGACCCGGTTGCACTTGCGCTCCAGGGCCTCGCCCACGGCGGAGGAGACCAACTCCATGGGTGCCCCGATCTCGGACCGGGCGAAGATCGGGTTGACGGCTATCCCGCCATGGCCAAGTTGGGGAGGCACCACGGCTATCTCGGTGACCTGGCGCAGGGTCTGGGATCCGGAATCGTCCTTGTCGGCGAAGATGACCACGTCGAACATCTCGGCAAAGAGACTCCGCAACTCCGAGCGCCCCATGGCCGGGACGGCGGCCGAGGCGGCCACGGCCAGCGCATCGAAGGCCTCCGAGCAGGTGTCGGCGTGTACCGCCGCCACACATCCGGTGCCCAGGTTGGCGGCCATGGCCAGCTCCCAGGCCTCGGTGCCTTTGAGCTCCCCCAGCACGATCAGATCCGGACTGGCGACCCGGGCCGAACGGATCAGGTCATAGAGCGACTCCACTTTCGAGGTCTGCCAGTACTCCCCGTTGAGAAGGGGGGCGGACAGCTCCCGGTTCTCTTCCGCCACGATCGTCCGGCGCCAGGCGGGCACGGCTCGGAGGAGCGCCTCGATGATGGTCGTCTTGCCCGCCCCCGGAGGGCCCACCACCAGCACCTTGACCCGGGATGCCGACATGAGCACGGTGAGGAAGGACGCCGCCTCCCGGGACAGGGAGTCGAACACGATCAGGTCGTCCAGCGTGGTGTTGCGCTTCTGGGGCAGCCGCAGGGTGAAGGCGATGGTGCCATCGATGCGCGGCGCGATCGACGCCTGCAGGCGAGCCTGGCGAGGCCCGGGCAGGGTCACCCGGATTCCGTCGACCTTGGGGTGCGATCCATCCAACTGGTCTCCGGCCCCGGCTACCCAGCGCTGGACGACGTTGAAGACCGCCGACGCCGGCAGGGGTGGCTCAACGGCAAAGGTGTCCCCGCTGACGGTGCGATAGGTGAGCTCACCGTCGATTCCGTAGATCTCCTCGACGTCGGGATCGGCGATCAGCGCCTCGAGCTGGGATCCCAGGCCTTCCAGATCGCGGACCAGCCGGCCCAGGACGTCATCGGGACGGGCGAAGGGTTCGAATCCGCCCGCCCCCCGCATGGCGTCGCGCTGGAACCGCTCGAGTTCGCTCTCGACCATCCGGCGCACCTCGGTGCCGGCCGTGACGACGTCCAGATCCCGTTCGGCCACCATGGCGTGAAGGCGTTCCCGGAGGGCCTCGTAGGCGGTGGTCACGACCGGTTCACCGCGACCCCACCAGGCCCCAGGCCTCATTTCGACCAGGAGTGCCGGCGGCCGGAATGGGCTCGACCGCGGACAGGCCCGCGGCCAGGCGCCGGATACAGCTGTGCCAACGCCCCCTCGCCACCAGGTGCGAGTTCCACCGGGCCAGGCTCACCGCCTCGTCCTCGGGCAGGAACCACAGGCGCTGGAAGGGGCGCAGGGCGGTAGCGGCGCCGACCAGATCAGCCAGTTGAGTCTCTTGGAAGCGGGCTCGTCCGCCCCGGCCCAGGACCCCCCAGGCCGGCCCCCTCACACCCATCTCGGACGCCGCCGCCCTCCAGGAGCCAAGTTCCACCGCCCCCAACGGGTCCGCCGTCGCCACGGCCACAGCCACCTCCGCCTCACCCAAGAGGGCGCGGCCACCGGCGAATCTGTCCCTCCCTTGGGAGGCCGGCGCCCCCACCAGGGGCCCGACACTGACCAGCACATGGTCGTAACAGTCCCGGGCCTCGGAGATCAGACCGAGCATGGCCCCGGAGTCCACCGGCGGCGGGCCCTCCGGCATCGAAGTCTGGGCGACCAGATCGAACCGCCCAAGGGGGCGGGCCCCGTCGTCCCGGGCTCCGGCCAAGCCGTCCGGCAGCGCCGGCTGGCCGTGGGCAATTCGTCCCAGCGTCCAGGACAACCCGACGGCCGGAGAGCGGGACAGACGGGCTGCCATCGAGGAGGAGAGTGGTTCGGCCTCCACCACCAGGACGCGGTCCCGGGCGGCCAGCGACTCGGCCACCCCGATGACCGTCTCGGTCAGCCCGCATCCACCCGTGACCGCGTACCAGGCGCTGACCCTGCCTCCGCTCCGGCCCGCCCGGGGCCGCCCGGGGTCGGTCGTTGTCCGTGCCCCCGCCCGGTCCTCGTCCCCGGGTTGGGATGGCGGTGCATACGGGACGGGCGTCAGCCGCTGCAGCGCCTGGATCAACTCGTCCGGTTCGGAGGCGGCCGGCAGGATCAGCTGGACGCCGAGGCGCTCGAGGAACGCCTTGCCCATGCCGGTGGCCTCGTCGAAGAGCCCAACCACGAATGTGCCGCTACCCACGGCGTCGGCGATGGCCGCGGCCGTGAAGGTCCGAGCCGTGTCGTCCACCAGCAGGACGTTGAAAGGTGACCGGCCGGGCCGGCGGAGCTGGCGGGGATCGAGGAGTGTCTCCACCTCGACGCCGGCAGCATGATCGCGGGCGTAGTTGCGGAAGTTCTTGGACCAGGGTGCCGGGGTGGCGGCTATTCCGATCCGGAGCACCGCCGGTGTCACCCGCGTCCTCCGGCCGGGGTCGGGCCCCGATATACCGCCCCGGGGTCGGGCCCCTCCCCGGTGGATCCGACCAACTCGAGGGTGTTGTTACCGCCCGAGGTGGATGTTCCGAGCGCGGCCGCCAACCTCAAGGCGGTGGTGCGATCCACGGCCACGGTGACGAAGTAGCTCCCGTCCTGGACGCTGCCGAGGACGCCGCGCTGGGCCTGGTCGACGGCCAGCACGACCAGATCGGTGGCCAGGTAGACGGCTTGCCCGGAGGCGGCCGAGATGACATCGACCCGGTCGCCCGGCTGCAGCGCCCCACCGTCGGCGTGGGACGGCGGCACCTGGATGCTCATGGAGCCCAGTCCCGAGACGGGAGACGACCCGGTCAGCTCGCCCAGAGCCACCGGAGCGCCGGCGGGAATGTCGACGGCGGCCACCCAGGGGCCGGGCCCGTCGGAGGGACTCAGCAACCCGGCCATCACCGGTTGATCCGAACGGTGGACGCTCACCCACCGGAGGTCAGCCGTCGTCAGGGTCTGGCCGGCTGAGACCGGATGGGCCGCCACCGCCACCGTCTCGGTGGCCGATCGGTCCTTGAGCCCGGCCAAAACCAGAAGACCCGCCAGCACCGCCAACGCCAGCGGCAGCACGTGGCCGAGGCTGAGCCGGCCGCCTACCCGCCCTCGGCGGGCCCTGGGTCGCTCCAGCGCCGGCGCGGGGCCGGCCGGCGGCCGACCGGTGTCCACATTGCTCCCCAGCAATGACTCCCCTTTCGCGTCAACGGCCCCCAGAGCCGGCCCCGGCACCCCACGGGCCGAGCAGGCCTGACAGTACGCCGGGGTCGAAACGAACGCAATGGGTGATTAAGGTAAGGTTTTTCTCACCGTTCGTGGTCCTAGGTGACCCGACCGAAGCCGTCCAGGCCCGACCACCAGATGGAGTCGTACTCGACGTTGGCCCCGGTGTGGGGGGCATCGATCATGGTCCCGTTGCCCACGTAGATGCCCACGTGATCCACCGGCTGGTAGAAGAAGACCAGGTCACCGGGTTGAAGTTGGGCGTAGCTGACCCGGACGGTGTCGTCCCACTGCCCGGCGGCGGAGTGGGGCAGGCCCACCCCGGCGGCGGCCCAGGCCTCCATGGTCAGACCGGAACAGTCGAAGCTGTCCGGACCGGACGCCCCGTACTGGTAGGGCTTGCCCAACTGGGCCAGGGCGTAGTTGACGGCTGCTTGAGCATTGCCATTGAGCGCCGGCGGCAGCCCGTTGCCCAGATTCGAGTTGTAGTTCCCCAGCCCGCCGCTGTCGCCCTGGTTGGCTTGGGCTTGGGCTTGAGCCTGGGCCTGGGCGGCCAGCGCCGCCTGCTGGGCCTCGTAGGCCGCCTTGGCCCGGGCGGCGGCGGCGGCCGCGGCGGCGGCCTCATCGGCGGCCACGATCTGGGCGATCTTGCCCTTGACCTGGTTGAGGGTCGTGGATTCCTGGGTGGCGGTGGCGTTGAGGTTCTGGCGGATGGCAGCTATCTGGCCGACCTGGGCGGCGGCTGCCTTGGTGGCCTTGGCCAGGACCGACTCCTGCTGGGCCAGGGTCGCCTCCGCAGCCCGGAATCCGTCCACGGCGCTCTGCTGGGTGTCCACCATGCTGTTGAGGTAGCTCTCGGCCGCTCCCACATCGGCGGCGTTGGACTGGATCAACTCGGAGATCGAGTTGCCCTGCCCGCCGTCCACGTAGGCGTTGACGGCAGCCTGCTGGAGGATCGACCGCTTGGCGGCCACGGCGGAAGCGGCGGCCCGTTCGGCCTCCCGGGCCGCGGTTTGGCGGCTCTGGTCGGCGGAAAGGGCTATCTGAGCCTGGTTGTAGCGCTCGTCAGCCGCAGCCTCCGCCTGGTTCAGCTGGCTCAGCTGAGCCGTGATCTGGGCCGCTTCGGCCCGGGCCGAACTGAGGCTGTCCGCTCGCGCCGTCGCTGAAGAGATCAGCGCCGAGGCGCTGATGGAAGCGGTGACGGCTGCCATCAACTTCAACAGCCGACGTCCGCGGTGGGCCGGGCCAAGCCCAGAGGTCCGCCGCATGGTCGGCCGGAACCTTAGCCGACGTCCACCCGCGTTGCTGTCCAGGCCGGCCCGGCCCGGGTCCGGGCCCACCCGCCGGCGCCCTAGGGCCGGGGCCGATCGAGGGGGAAGGCCGGGGCGACGGGGAGGGGGTGGACCCCGAAGGCGCTGGCGGCGTAGGCCTGCCGGCAGAGGTAGTTGACGTCGTAATCGAGCATGGTCTGGACCATCCACACCTGGCCCCCGTTGAAACCGTCGGAACAATAGGAAGGGGCCGAGTTGAGGTCCGGGGAGCCCGCCACCCAGACCGGCACACCGAAATCAGCCCCCCCGGTGATCTGGTCCCACTGCAGGGGGGTGGAGTAAATCCCGGCCCCGAGCCCCCGGCGGTGGAGCTGATCGATGGCCCCCTTGACGACCAGGGCGTTGACGTCCCCGTAGGGAGTCCAGGAGTTCCCCGTCTCCACGTCCAGCCAGATCATGGGGGCGGTGGCGCCCTGGGAGCGGGCATAGGAGAGGGCATGATCGACGGCGTTGGAGCCGTAGTTGTAGGCGGGGCAGGCCAGATCCCCTCGCTTACAGCGCCCGGCCGGGCCGAAGTCGGACCGGGAACCGGCCGCGGGCTCATTCAGGTTGACGTAGAGACCCCCGGCCCCGGCGGCGGCTGTGGCCCAAGCCCACTGGGAGCCCAGGCAGGGGTTGCGGGTGAAGGCCTTCCCGTCGGTGATCCCCAGCACCGCAAAGGCATGCCCACTCGGCAGGCCCCGGTCGTCACACTGGGGCCAGGACACATCGAAGCCGTAGCGGCCATCCACCTCAACCTGAGGGTCAGCCCGGTAGGCGGGATTCAGGCCGGCGGCCACGGCCGTGACCGGCCGATACAGGCTGTAGCCGCCCGGGCCGCCCCAGAAGCCGGCCGCCCCGTAGGTGAAGATGCCGCCATCGGCGGCGGCCAGCCAGTAGCCGCTGCCGTCCGGCTCGGCGGCCATGCCCACCACCGGCGCCGCCAGGAGATGGCCTCCCATGCCCCCGTAGTAGCGGGCCGTCCCGTAGGTGAAGACACCCCCGTCGGCGGCTACCAGCCAGTAGCCGGTCCCGTCCGGGGTGGAGGCCATACCCACGATGGGTGCGGCTATCCCGTAGCCGGCCATGCCCCCGTAGTAGCGGGCGTCCCCGAATGCGAAGACCCCGCCGTCGGCGGCCACCAGCCAGTAGCCCCGGCCATCCGGGGTGGCGGCCATGCCCACAACCGGGGCATGCAGCTCCTTACTGGCCAGCGAGCCCAGGAAAGGCGCAGTTCCGTAGGTGAATATCCCACCGTCGGCGGCGGCCAACCAGTACCCCGATCCGTTGGGGACGGCCGCCATCGCCACCACCGGAGCCGAGATCGGGTGGCCGCCCATTCCGCCCATGTAGCGGGCGTCCCCGAAGGCGAAGACCCCTCCGTCGGCGGCGGCCTCCCAGTAGCCCAGGCCGTCGGGAGTGGTGGCCAGGGCCACCACCGGAGCCGCCAGAGCTTCGGATCCCATGCTGCCCAGGAATCGGGCATTTCCGAAGCTGAACACCCCCCCGTCGGCGGCGGCCAGCCGGTAGCCGGGTCCCCACAGGGGGCTGACATGAGCGGCGGCCGAGGCGGAGCGGGCCTGACCCCGTCGGGCACTCCCGGCTTTCCCGGCCTTCCCGGCGGCCCGGACGGAGCGGCCCGGGCTGTTGGTGGCGGCGTGGCGGGACGGCGGGAGGAACCCGGCCCGGGTGTGGGCGGGGGGCTTCACCGGGGCGGACCCATGGCCGGCGCCGGCACCGCCGGCCCGGGCGACTCCGATCCGGGGTTCGGCCGCCCGGGAGCCCGCGGCCCCACCCAGGCCCCTGAGACCGAGTACGGCTACCAGAGCGACCACCAGGAGGAGGCAGATGGCAACGGCCAGGACCCCCACCTCCCGTTCCGCCCGGGAGGCCTCCGCCCGGCCGTCCTCCACGGCTATCGCCGCGGCGCCTCCGAACCGGCAGCGATCAGGGCCGGGGGCGGGCGCAGGAGGGGTCGGTGGCATCGGGAGAAGGGGCAACGGGACGCGCCACGCCTGGGTCAGCGACCGGCCGCCTCCGTCGTCGGTGGTGTCTTTCGACCGCAGCCTGGTTCACCTGAGGTGCCGAGGGGCTGATACTCCGGTCTGCCGGCCAATTCCGCCGGACCCAGCCACCGGGCCGGGCCGGGGCCCGCGGGAGGATTCAACCGGGCTGAACCGTGGTTTAAGCGTGCCGGGGCGGCGGGCCCAGGTAGACGGCCCGAGGCCGGAACCGCAGCCGGTGCTGGTACTCCTCCATGGCGTGGGCCAACCAGCCGGCCATCCGGGCCAGGGCGAAAATGGCCTCTCCCGACCCCGGCGCCAGCCCCAGGCACACGGCCATGGCGCCCATGGCCATGTCGATGTTGGGCAGGGGGAGATCCCGCTCCTCCAGGAGACCCAGCACTCCGCAGACCCCGGCCCAGGCCGCCTCGGGCGGCTCGGCCGACTCGAGAGCCCTGAGCAGGGCGGCGGCCCGGGGGTCCGGGCCCTCGTACACGGCGTGGCCCAGGCCGGGGATCCGGCCGGTCCGCAGCTGCTCTCCCACGGCCTGGGCCGGCCCGACCCGGCCCTCGGCCACCGGGCCGAGGAAGTCCCGCACCGCCTCGGTGGCCCCACCGTGGAGCGGACCGCCCAGCACCCCCAGACCGGCCTGAACCACCAGGTAGGGGTCGGCCCAGGTGCTGGCGGCCACCCGGGCTCCCAGTGTGGAGGCGGCCAGTTCATGGTCGGCCAGCAGGACCAGGGCGGCGTTCAGGACCCCCAACTCGGCCGGACTCGGATCCCTGGGGGACAACGCCGGCCATAGGCGGGCCGCCACCCCGGGGCCGTGGCCCGTGCCCGGCTCTTGGTCACCGGCAGGAGGCAGGCTGTCAACCAATGTGGACACCAGGGCACGGCCCAGGGCCGCCACGGCCGGGGGCCGCAGGTCGTGGCGCATGGGATCGGTGGTAGCCGCCACGGCAGTGCCGATCCGCATCCTGTCCACCAACGTCGCGCCGCCAGCGAGGCCGGCGACGGCCTGGCTGACCGCGCCCAGCGCCTCCGGGCGAGAGTTCCACGCCGCCGGCTCACCCTCGTCCTGGCCGGACCACAGCCACTCCGCCACCCGCTCGTAGCTGGCCGTCCGGGCCGCCTCGGTCACGTCCCAGCCCCGGTAGTAGAGGTGGCCGGCCGGGTCCAGCAGGGTCAGGTTGGTATCGACCACGATCTCCAGCCCCCCGGAGCGCTCCGGCCGGCCTCCGGATCGGGTGCGGGCCGCCAGGCGCTCCACCTCGGAGCGGGAGTAGCGACTGGCCCGCCGGCCCGGGACCGGGTGGCTGCTCAACAGGCCCCGGCTGACGTAGGCGTAGAGCGTCTGGGGCTGGACCCCCAGACGGGCGGCTGCCTCCGAAGCACTGAGCCAGGACTCCACACCCGACCCACCTTCCACCCCTGACATGTCCCCACCCTACCTGACTTGATTCCTAAATCAATGTTGATTCAATCAATATTGACAATATAAGTCCGAAAGGTGAGGATCAGAGCCACCAAGAGAACCGACGACGCTCAGAGGAGCCAGTGATGACAGCGACAGTGCGGACGGTGGCCGACCTGATGACCAGCCCGGCGGTGACCGCCGGCCCGGCGGAGACCCTGGAGGTTGCCGCCCGGCGCATGGCCGAGGCCGGCGTGGGTTCGGTGGTCGTGGCCGAGGCCAATCGACCGGTGGGGATACTGACCGAGCGGGACCTGATGGGGGTGGCCCAGCTCCGCCCGGTGGAGGGTGCCTTCACCGATGTGCCGCGGGGGCTCAAGGGTGTCATCGTGGCCGAGACCGAGATCGGGGAGGTACGGGGCCTGGAGGGCTTCTACCACTACCGCCAGTACTCGGCCGTGGACGTCTGCACCCACTACGGCTTCGAGGACGCCTGGGCCCTATTGGTCGACGGCCACCTCCCCGACGCCGATGAGGCGGCCACTTTCCGGGCCGAGTTGGCCCCCCTCCGCCGCCTGCCCGAGCCGGTGGCCGAGGTGCTGCCGGCCATCGCCCGGGCCGGGCTGGCGGCGCCGGGGGGAGCCGGCTCGCTGGACGCGCTCCGGACGGCCGTGTCCCTGCTGGCCCTGGCCGAGGGCTTCCGCCCCAGCCTGGACGTGAGCCCGGAGCGGCTCCGGGCCGACGGGCTGCGGCTGGGGGCGGCGGTGCCGACCCTGGTGGCCGCCCTGCACCGGCTGGCCCACGGGATGGCCCCCCTCGAGCCGAGGGAGGACCTCGGCCACGTGGCCAACTACCTCTACATGCTCCACGGGGCCGAGCCCGAGCCCATGGCCCTGCGGGCGGTGGAGGCCTACATGACCTCGACCATCGAGCACGGCTTCAACGCCTCCACCTTCACCGCCCGGGTGGTCACCTCCACCGGGGCCGACCTGGGCTCGGCGGTCGTGGCCGCCCTCGGCTCGCTGTCCGGGCCGCTGCACGGCGGCGCCCCCAGCCGGGCCCTCGACACCCTCGACGCCATCGGCACGCCCGAGCGCACCGAGGCGTGGGTGCGCGACGCCATCGCCCGGGGCGAGCGGATCATGGGCTTCGGCCATCCCGTCTACAAGACCTATGACCCCCGCTCGGCCATGCTCCGGGACATCGCCAGGGAGATGGGCGGCCCGCTGGTGGACTTCGCCCAGCAGGTCGAAGCCACCATCCTCTCCACCCTGGCCGAGCTCAAGCCCGATCAGGAACTGCACACCAACGTCGAGTACTACGCCGGAGTCGTGATGGAACTGGCCGGGCTGGACCGGACGCTGTTCACGCCCACCTTCGCCGCCGCCCGGGTGGTCGGCTGGTCCGCCCACATCCTCGAACAGGCCCGGGACAACCGCATCATCCGCCCCAGCGCCCGCTACGTCGGGCCTCCCCCGCCCCAGCCCCTGCCGCGTTGATTGGCGGCGGGCACCCGGGTGCTTCGCACCACGCCCCCCGCGGTGCCCGGGGGCCCAACCCCGGGCGGGCCCTCCATGGTTGCGTCTGTGCGTTCCCATCCTCCTCCCTGTTGATTGGCGGCGGGCACCCGGGTGGCAGGATGCCGCCGTGTCCGACCCCAGCCGCCCACCGCCCGCTGCCCCCATGGACCCCGGCTCGGTCCGGGCCTGGACCGCACCCGAGCCCGGCCGCCTCATGGGGCGGGGCCACCCGGCCGGAGACTTCCTGGAGGCCCACCAGTGGGATCTGCTGGAGGAGGGCCCGGGCCTGCTCCGGGTGTCCTGCCACCTGCCGACCCAGGTCCGAAACCCCCGGGGCCAGCTCTTCGGGGGCTTCACGCCCACCTACGTGGACATGGTCGCCCTGCAGACGGTCAGGGCCGGCCGGCGTCAGGAGTGGACGAACGGCCCCCGCAACTGGCTGGCCACCACCAACATGCGCATCGACTACTTCGAGCCCATCCTCGGTCCCCGCTTCGAAATCGAGAGCCGGCTGGAGAAGGCCCGGGCCCGGACCCGCTTCGTCACCACCCGCTTCCTCCAGGACGGCGAAATGGCCGTCTACGCCCTCACCACCATGCGGGAAGTTGCCATCGGCCGCCCGCTGGGCGACGCCTGAACCAGCGGCTGGGGCGCCTGCACGAGTGGCGCCGGCCGGCGCCCGGGCCGCTAGCGCTAGCGCCCCGTCGTCTCCCACCGCTCCGGGGAGCGGCCCTCCCGGCGCAACTGTCCCCGGGTCTCGAGCACCATCATGTGGGCCAGCGTCTCGCCCAGGGCGGCCCGGCGCATCCAGGACTCGATCTGGTCCCAGGGCCGACTCCAGGTCAGGGTGGTGGCCACCTCCCAGGCCGTGCAGCCGGGCCGGGCCGACACCGTGGCCAGGATCTCCCCGAAGCGCTCCTCGTGGTGGTCCCGCAGCTGGGTCACCCGGGCGGCCAGGCCCCGGAAGCGGTACTCGTGGGCGGGCAGGACCTCATCGGTCTCCAACAGGGCCACCTTGGCCAGGGACTCGATGAAATCGGCCAGAGGGCTGGCCGATTGCTGGGGGTGGAAGGAGATGTTGGGGGTGATGCGGGGCAGCACATGGTCCCCGGACATGAGCAGCTTGCGCTCCGGGGCGTAGAAACAGAGATGGCCCGGGGAATGGCCCGGGGTCCAGATGGCCCGCAGGTCCCAGCCCGGGGTATCGGGACTGTCCCCGTCCTCCAGGAGCACGTCGGGCTCGGCGAAGCTGACGAAGGGCCGCACCCCCATCGACGCCCCCCGCATGTCATCGGTGGTCTCGGGCGGCACACCGCAGTCGGCCAGATGCGCCCGCATCTTGACGAACAGGTCGTCCATGTCCACGTAGCGCTGGGAGAGGGCGGCGGCGTCGGCCGGGTGGAGGGCGATCCAGGCCCCGGAGGCCTCCCGGACCCGGCCGGCCAGGCCATAGTGGTCCGGGTGGATATGGGTGATGAGGGCGGCCTTGACGTCGGCCATTTGGTAGCCGGCGGTGCCCAACCCGGCGTTGAGGGCGGCCCAGGCGGCGTCGGTGTCCCAGCCGGCGTCGATGATGGCCACCCCATCGGTCAGCTCCAGGGCGTAGACGATGACGTAGCGCAGCGAGCTCTGCGGCATCGGGACCGGGATGGACCACAGCCCGCCGCCCAGGTTCTCGACCGGGGGCATGATCCCGTCTTCCCAGGCCTGCTTCTGGACGGTCCCGGAAATGACGAAGGGCTCGGTGGTGGTCACCGCCTCAGGCTCTCACGCCGGCGCCGCCCCGGCACGCTCACGCCGTCTTGACCGCCGCCACCAGCTTGGAGAGGCTGTCCTTGGCATCCCCGAAGAGCAGGGTCGTCTTGGGGTTGTAGAGCAGCTCGTTGTCGATGCCGGCGAAGCCCGGCCGCATCGAGCGCTTGAGGAAGATGATGTTGCCCGCCTCGTCCACGTTGATGATGGGCATCCCGTAGATGGGACTCCCCGGAGAGTCCCGGGCGGCCGGGTTGACCACATCGTTGGCCCCTACCACCAGGGCCACGTCGGTGCTGGGCAGGAGCGGGTTGGCCTCGTCCATCTCCTTCAACTGCTCGTAGGGGACATCGGCCTCGGCCAGGAGCACGTTCATGTGCCCGGGCATGCGTCCGGCCACCGGGTGGATGGCGTAGATGACCTCCACGCCACGGGACTCCAGCAGATCGGCCAGCTCCCGGATGGTGTGCTGGGCCTGGGCCACGGCCAAGCCGTAACCGGGGACCACGATGACCCGGTTGGAGTAGGCCAGGAGGGTCCCGATGTCATCGGCCGTACCGGAGCGGACGGTGCGCTCACCGCCGGCTCCATCGGCCCCGGCCACCGCCGACACCGATCCGAAGGCGCCGAAGATGATGTTGGCCAGGGAGCGACCCATGGCCTGGCTCATCATGCGGGTCAGCAGGGTTCCCGACGCGCCGACCAGGGTGCCGGCCACGATCAGCACCACGTTGTGCAGCACGAAGCCGGAGGCGGCCACGGCCAGGCCGGTGAGGGAGTTGAGCAGCGAGATGACCACCGGCACGTCGGCGCCGCCGATGGGCATGACCACGGCCACGCCCAGGCCCAGGGCGATGAGCCCGACGATGGCCACCAGTCCGACGTGGGGGCCGATGATGGCGGTGACGGTGAGGGCCAGGGCGGCCGCCCCCATGACACCGTTGACCACCTGCTGGCCCGGATAGACGATGGGCCGTCCGGTGATCAGCTCCTGCAGCTTGGCGAAGGCCACCACCGACCCGGCAAAGGAGATACAGCCGATGACCACCCCCAGCATCACGGCCAGCCGGTTACCGGTGGACAGGGCCACCCCATTGCTGCTGCGGATGTAGTCGGCCAGGGCCACCAGGGCGGCCGCCCCGCCCCCCACGCCGTTGAAGGCGGCCACCATCTGGGGCATGGCCGTCATGCGGACCATGCGAGCCACGGGCACGCCGATGGCCACGCCCACGGCCATGGCCACGATCAGGAGCACCAGGTTGGACAGGTGGGTGGCCGACAGGGTCAGGGCCAGAGCGAGGGCCATACCGAAAGCGCCGATGAGGTTGCCCGGCCGGGCGGTGCGGGGCCCGGACAGGCCGCGCAGGGCCAGGATGAAGCAGACGGCGGCGGCCAGATAGGACCAGTGGAGGGCGGCGGTCACGGTCGGGTCCCGATCACTGGGCCGGCTCGGCCGGCGGGGTGACCGCCGAGGCCGCCGCCCCCTGGTCCCGGCGGCCCCGCTGGCCCCGGCCCTTGAACATCTCCAGCATCCGGTCGGTGACCACGAAGCCGCCGATGACGTTGAGGGTGGCCAGGACCACGGCCAGGAAGCCGATGACCCGCAGGGTGGTGGTGTCGGCCGAGGCCAGGATGGCGATGGCCCCGACCAGGATGATCCCGTGGATGGCGTTGGTGCCGGACATGAGGGGCGTGTGCAGAATGCTCGGCACCTTGGAGATGACCTCGATGCCGAGGAAGATCGACAGCACGAAGATGGTGAAAAGCGTCAGGAAGTCGGTCACCACGCCGCTCCGGCCAGCTCCCGGGTCGGGCCGTGCACGACCTCACCATCTCGGGTGACCACGGTGGCGGCCACGATGTCGTCCTCGTAGTCGGGCACGAAGGCTCCGTCCTTGGTCATGAGGGCCAGAAGGTTGGCCAGGTTGCGGGCGTAGAGCTGGCTGGCGTGGGTCGGCAGCGCCGAGGCCGGGTTGGACACGCCGATGACGGCCACCCCGTCATGGTCGACCTCCTCCCCGGGCCGGGACACCTCGACGTTGCCGCCGGTGTCGGAGGCGAGGTCCACCACCACCGAACCGGCCCGCATGCCTTTCATCATCTCGGCCGTCACCAGCACCGGGGCGGGCCGGCCCGGGATCTGGGCGGTGGTGATGACCACGTCGGAGGCGGCCACGAAGGGGGCCAAGGCCTCCCGCTGGCGGCGCTGGGTCTCCTCGGCCTGCTCGGCGGCGTAACCCCCGGCGCCCTCGGCCGTGCCCAGCTGCAGATCCACGAATTTGGCCCCCAGGCTCTCCACCTCCCCCTTGGAGGCGGCCCGCACGTCGTAGGCGGACACCACCGCCCCCAGCCGCCTGGCCGTGGAGATGGCCTGTAGGCCGGCCACTCCCGCCCCCAGGATCAGGAACTTGGCCGGGGCCACCGTTCCGGCCGCGGTCATGAACATGGGCAGGAAGCGGGGCAGGCGGTTGGCGGCTATGAGCACGCCCCGGTAGCCGGCCACGGTCGACTGGGAGGACAGGGCGTCCATGCTCTGGGCCCGGGTGGTGCGGGGCAGCAGCTCCAGGCTGAAGGACGTGACCCGTCGTCCGGCCAGGGCCCGGACCTCGTCCAGGCGCCGACCCGGGCTGAACAGGGCGATGAGGGCGGCGCCCTCTCGCAGGGCGCCCGCCTCGGCCATGCTGGGGACCTGGACCTTGAGGATCATGTCCGAGCCGCCCAGGACCTCGGCCCCCGACGGGACCACGGTGGCCCCGGCGGCCTGGTAGTCGGCATCGGGATATCCGGACGCCGTCCCCGCCCCCGACTGGACCACCAGCTGGTGACCGGCGGCTATGACGGAGCCGGCCACGGCCGGCACCATGGCCACCCGGTTCTCACCGGGCTGTGTCTCTGTCGGGATGCCCACCTTCACGAAGCGGGGAGGTTAGGGGTAGGGCGTCGGTCCGCTCCAACGACCCTCGGGCTGGCGGGCCGCCTGGGGATCCTCGGGGGTGCGATCCTTGGGACGGGTGGGCGAGATGGGGGCCAGGCGCCGGCGGGGCCCGGACCAGGGGGCGGGCACGGCGCTGGTCAACTCGGTCAGGAAGTACACCGTCGACTCGTAGTTGACCCGCCACCCCCGGAAGTGCGGCCAGGCCTCGGCCGGGCTGCGTTCGAGCACCACGCCGGCCCCCTCCATGCGGGCCACCCCCTCCAGGAACTCCTCGTAGGAGAGTTCGACGGGACCGTCCGGCAGGGGGTCGGGGTCGGGGTGGAAGCCCCACTCCGGGGCGATCTCCCGCAGGCAGACGAAACCCATGCGCAGGCAGAGCCGGGCCGAGGTGGGAGCGCTGCGGGGGCACAGGCTCATGTACAGGGCGGCCGAGTCGAGCACCGACACCAGGGCCACGATCCAGGACCGGAGCGGATGGGGGGATCGGAACAGGACGAGCACGGGATAGGTGGTGTGGGTCTCGGCCAGCTCGGCCGACCACTGCTCCCAGGCTTCGTAGAAGTCGGGGAGTCGGTCGGTGATGCCGACCAGCTGGTGGCGGGCCAGGATCTCCGGGCCCCAGGCCGGGGCGCCGGCCCGGCTCTGCAGCAGGGTCACCAGCGTCTCGCGCCGGTTGAAGGCCGAGTAGATGGTGGGCAGGTAGGCGATCTCCAGGGCCACCGCCACCAGTCCGGTGGCGGCGGCGGCGTAGGAGGCGGCTATGGCCGGACCCGCCGGCTGGCCGGCCAGCCCCAGGGTGAACAGCGCCGAGCCGGCCGCCTTGAGGGCGGCGGCCAGTGACCCCAGCAGGGACCCGGGCACCAGGGGCCAGAGAACCAGCGAGTACCCGGCAAAGAACACGGTCAGCCACACCAGGAACAGCCCCATGAGGGCGAGCGGCCCGGCAAAGGCCATGAGCCGGTCCTTACCCTCGTAGGTGTCGACCCGGTCGGCGGCGTGGCGGCTCAATCCGTGCAGGCCCCGCAGCACCAGATCCGGCAACCGGGAGGGATGGGCCCGGGGCAGGACCAGGGTGAAGACGATGGAGGTGGCCCCCAGGACCAGCAGCCCGAAACCTGCCGCCATAGCCACCCACCGGACCACCATCGCCCAACCCTAAGGGCGGCGTATCGGCATGCATAGAGCCGGCCCGATACGGGTATGGAGCGGCCTCGGGTAGAGCCGGCGGGCCGCCCATCCGTGACTAGTCAGGCCACCTGTGCTAAAGTGCTAACTACAGCAAGCAGCGGTCGCGTGGTGCCGAGCGATCGGGGCAGCCCTCCGGGGTAGCTCCTTCGGTACCTGCCGGAGCCCTCCAAAGACTCGAGGGACCTGGCGCCGGGGACCCACCAGTCCCGGGCGCGCGTCACCCCCCGTCAGAAAGGACCCCTGCATGTCCGTACCCCTTCCCCGCCGTAGACGTCGCCGCCTGGCCCTGGCCCTGGCCGCCGGAGCGGGAGCCAACGTCCTGGTCTTCACCCCGGCCCACTCCCTGGCCGTGGGGGCCGAGGACTCGCCCGGCCCGACCGGCGCCCACCACGCCGAGCTGTCCGGACCGGCCAACAACGGCGTCGAGGCCGACCTGGCCGCCCTGGTGGAGCCGGCCCCCACCACGACCACCACATCCAGCACCACCACCACCGCTCCGACCACCACCACGACCACCGCCGCCCCGGTCGTCACCGCCAAGGCGGAGACCAACGGCCCGGGCGGCACCGACCTGGGCCAGTTCATGGCCACCTGCTACGACATCCACGGCCAAACCGCCAACGGAGACGAAGCCGGTCCCGACAGCGTGGCCGTCGATCCCTCCGTCATCCCGCTCGGCACCCGCCTGTGGATCCAGGGCGTGGGCTACCGGGTGGCCGATGACACCGGCGGCGCCGTGCGGGGCCGCCACATCGACGTGTGGGAACCGACCTATGAGGACTGCAAGCAGTTCGGGGTTCAGTACCTCGACGTGCGCCGGGTCAGCTGACCCGGCGGCGTGGCGGCCGGCGGCTCAGGAGCCGGCCGACAGATTCACCGTGACCGCCCGCCCGGCAGTGAGGTCGACCCGGACCGGTCGGCCCATGGGAGAGTTGGGGTTACGGGCGGCTTGGAGGGTCCACACCCCTTCCAGCAGGAAGATCCGGTAGCGCCCGTGCCCGTCGGCCCGGACCTCGTGGGTGCCGTCCTTACCGTTGGCCACCACCAGGGCACCGGGAACCAGGGCGACCAGGAACGAACAGGCCTGTCCCGATGCGCATGGAGGTCGGGCCGTCACCACCCCCGACACCGGCGCCGGCGCCTGCAGGGCCCCGGCTTGGTTACCGGCCGCGCAGCCGGCCAGGACCAGGCCGGCCGCGACCAGACCGGCCAGGCCACTCAAAGTCGGCCCGGCACCGCCGGCCCTGCGGCGCGGCCGGCGTCCCCGGCTCAGGCCCGGCTCAGCCATCATTGCCAGTGAAGACCGCCGCCTTCACGCCTCGCTCAGCCAGCTGGGCCAGGAACCCGGCGCTGTCCTTGACCAGTTCCCCCATCCCGCCGGCGCCGGTGCGGGCCAGCCGGTGTTCCACCGCCCAGTGCGCCGCCAGGGCGGCCACGGCTCCGGCGGCCAGAGCCGGCCGGTCGTAGGCCCCCAGCACCCTGGAGACCACTGCTCCGTCCTGGCGTCCGACCACCTCGACCCGGACGGCGCCCGACGATCCCTCCGAGTGCCGGTGCACCAGGCGTTGGCCCAGGCCCATCCGCTCCCGGGGGGAGCCGGCCCGCCGGGCACTGATGCGCTGGGCCGAGGGGAAGGCGGACAACAGCAACTGGGTGGCGGCGAAGTCGGCCCGGTAGCAGTCCCGGGCCCCCTCGGGATCGGGGAACCAGCACAGCTCACGGCCCGAGCCGGCCGGGTGGGATACCCACGTGCCTGACTCCCACTCGTGAGTGGGACCCCGGAGAGAGCGCAGGTAACTTCGCCGGCAGGCCGGCCCACCCGCTCCCGAGGCGGCCACCCTGACCTCGGCCACCTCGGCCATCCGGGCGGCGGCATGGACGGCCAGAATGCAACTGAGGCCGGGACAGAAGCCGGCCCCGACCACCACGTGGCGGCCCCCGTCGCGGGCCCGGGCGTCCAGAGCCAGCAGCCCGTCCATCTCCTCCAGCCCGTCGGCGGTGGAAACCACGCTGGCGCCGGCGTCCAGCGCCGCCGAGGCCCGCTCGACCACCCGGTCGGCTCGGATCAGCTGCCCCGCCGCGCCGCAGAACACGACGGCGTCGGGAGAATCAGCCAGGGCCGCCTCCCAGGCGCCGGGCCGGGCCGGGCCACCGATGGCCCCGGCAATCTCCTGGGCCCGGGCCCGGTCAGCTCCGACCAGCCAGAGCGCATCCACGTTCCCGAGGGAATGGACTTGGCGGGCGGCACGTGCCCCCACCGCCCCCAGGCCGGCCACCACATAGCGGGCCAAGACCTACTCCATCTCGGGCCCGGTCAGCTCCCGCCAACCTCCGCCCTGCTCGGACACCGGACGCCGGGTGACGAACAGGCGCAGCGCCGATGCCACCGCCCCGGCCACGCCCAGGGCCACCGCTGCTCGACCCAGGGCGCGCACGCACGCCGACTATAGGGGTGGCGACGGGACCACGGACCCCTCAGGGCCCTCGGGGGCCCTCGGGGTGGACGGCGGCCCGCAGCAGGCGGCGGGCCAGAGGGCCGGGCACGGTGTCCGCGGCCCACACAGCCCGGATGGTCCGAGTCAGGTCGACACCGCTGACGGGCACGACCACCAGCCGGCCGCTCTCCAGGTCGTCAGCGGCCGCCAGACGGCTGAGCACGGCCGGGCCTTCCCCACGGCGGGCGGCGGCCAGAAGCGCCTCGGACGAACCCAGCTCCAGACGCGACGAGGGGCCTCCCCACGCCTCGAGGGCCCGGTCGAGGATCTCCCGGGTACCGGACCCCGGCTCCCGCACGATCAGGTCCAGCCCGGCCAGCTCGGCCGGGCCGAGGGGCTTACGCCGGCGGGCCAGCGGCACGGAGGGGGCGACCACCACCACCAGCTCGTCGGTGGCCACCATCTGGGTGGTGAGAGTGGGCAGGGTCCGCTCGGCCCCCTCCACGAAACCCACGTCGACCCGGCGCTCCTCGACGGCCACGATCACCTGGGATGAGTTGAGGACCTCCAGGGCCAGCGACGCCTCCGGCGCCTCGGAGCGGACGGTCTCGATCCAGGCCGGAGCCAGGTACTCGGCCACGGTGAAGGACGCCGCCACCCGCAACCGGCCGGCAGCCTCCGCCCGGAGCCGGTCCACCACCCGCAGCAGGGCGTCGGCGGAGTTGAGCATGGGGCGGGCTGCCACGAGGAGCTCCTCGCCCGCCGAGGTCAGCCGGGTCCCGGATGGGTCCCTCCGTAGGAGGCGAAGCCCGAGCCGGCGCTCCAGCTGACTCATGCGCATGCTGACCGCCGGCTGGGAAACGTTGTAGCGCAGGGCGACCTGGCCCAGGCTGCCGGTTTCGGCCACGGCGTGCAGCAGGCGCAACTCGAACAGCTCGACGCTCTCCAGTGAGGCCACCGGCGTGACCGTAGCCCTGGGCGCCCCCGGCAGAGTCCGGTCGGGTGTCAGCGCCCGGCGCGCATCTCGTCCAGGCAGGAGGCGGTGGCGGCGGCCCGCTGTGCCCACCATCGGCCGGTACCGGCGCCGTGGTCGGGCTGGTCCCCGTGGATCCGGGCCCATCGGCGGGCGTGGCCGGCCGACCAGCGCAGCGTGGCGACCGGGTCCTGCTCCATCATCGAGCGCAGGGCGAAACGCCTCTCCCCCCGCCGGACCCCCACGCCGATCTCGGCGCCGGCCCGTAGCAGGTCCCGGTAAGTGAGCACGAAGCCGGCCCGGACAGGGGCGGTGAACCCGTCCAACAGCTCCGCCAGGTCGCATCCAGGATCGAGGGGCTCGGGGGCGTGACGCAGGGCCGCGGGCAGTTCGGGCGGCTCGGGGGTGGCCTCCGCCTCGGCTCGCAGGGCCTGGCCGGTCAGCTCTGCCCAGGCCTTCCCGGCCGGGTCCTGGGCTACCGCGGCCAGGTATCCCGGGACCCACGACCAGAGGTGCTCCCACAGAAGGACCGCCCGGGCGTGGTCCAGACGGGCGGCGGCGGCGGCGGTGACGCACTCCTGGGCCGCCGTCCCCAACTCGGCGTAGAGCGCCAGGAGGGAGCACAGGTGATCGGCGTCGGAGGGCGGATCCAGGTCCAGGGTGCGCCAGAATCCGGCCACCCGATCGCCCCCCTCGCCTCCCAACTTGCCCTCCGGGCCGAGGTGGATCGAGGCGTAGGGAGGCAGGTCGAGGACGAATATGCCGGTGTGGTCGGCCCGGCTCCACTCCGGCAGACCCAGGGCCCGGCTCAACGCCGGGGTGACAGTCGGGTCGTCCAGGATCAGAGCGCCAAGGGCCCGGAGCAGTTCCCAACGGTCGCCAGCCGCCATCCGGGCCCGCCCGGTTGCGGACCGGGCCGGGCCGACCGTGTCCGCGGCGGGCCCCGTCACCGCCGCTCGGGCCACTACGACCCGCCGGCCGGAGCGGCGGCGTCGAGCTTGAAGGTCCGGGCTGCCGGCTTGAGGGGTCGCATGAGCCACGTGGGCCGGCGGTTGCCGTCGGGCGAAAAGGTCCCCGCCGGCCGGGTCATCGCCAGCCACCGGTCATAGACCTCATGGGCCTTGGCGGTATCCACCCAAACGTCTCCGTGGGCATCCCCCGGCCCGGCCGGGCGCACCCGGACAGCCTGGTGCCAACAGTGCATGCCCGAGATCGGATCGGGGTGTACCGGGAAGGTGAGGTTCTGGTGTACACCGGTATCGGACCACCAGATTCGCTGGGTGTCAGGGTCGCTGGAGGGGTAGGGCTTGACCCGCTGACGGGGGTGCAACGTCCAGCCTTCGCGGTCGCGGTCGAGAGCAACGGTCGCCATCATCCCGCCGCTGCCGACTGCGTCATGGCCGACCAGCTTCCAGCGGCCCATGTGATGGCTGCAGGCCACGACTCCGGGGCGAATCCCCTCGGTGATCCAGGCCTTGGCCACGAAGTAGCCGATCTCGGTCTCGACCCGGACCAGGTCACCGGTCCGGGCCACCCCGAGCCGGCCGGCGTCGGAGGGGTGGATCCACACCGGGTTGGTGTGGGAGAGCTCATCAAGCCACTTGCTGTTGGCCGAGCGGGTGTGGATCTGGGTAGGAAGGCGGAAGGTGGAGAGCAGGACCATCTGGTCGGCCGCCATGTTGTCCGGGTGGACGTGGCTCTTGATGTAACCGGGCAGGGCGTGTTCCGGCCAGCCCCAACCGGCCAGCGTGGACGAGTAGAACTCCAAGCGTCCCGACGGCGTCGGGAAGCCCCTCCGCACGCTGCCGTCCACCATGACCCCGACCGCCCGACGGCCCTGATCATCGGGTTCCGGCGCCCCCTGGGGTGCCAAGTTGGGCGAGTCCGGCTTGGGGGTGGCGGAGTACACCCGTCCGATGTCGGTCACGGCCACGTCAGCCAGCTCATCACCGGGGATGTCCTCGGAGTAGATCGCCCCACGACCCCGGGTGATCTCGAACGCCCCGTAGCGGCGCATGTACTGGAGCGGGGTCAGGCCCTCTCCCGCAGCCCTCTCCGGCAGGCCGGGGACGGAGTTCTCGAACATCCAGCCGTAGTACTCGTCGACGGACAACTTCTCTCCGGGCCGGGCCCTGGATTCGTAGAAGGAGCGGATGCCGAGGGATCCATCCGGGTCGATCCGCCACGACAGCTCGATGTAGAACTCGTTCTCCTCCCACACCGCGCCCGGGTTGACCTGGCGGGTGTCGGTGATGTCCTCCCCGAGGCGCTCCCGGGCCGCCCGCAGCACCGGCTGGCGGAAGCCCACCCATTGGCCGTCGTACTGCTCGTAGGAGTGGGTGTCGTGGCGCTCCGAGGCGTGACCCATGGGCAGGATCCAGTCGGCGTAGTAGGCCGACTCGTTCCAGGTCGGGGTCAGGGCTACGTAACAGCCCACCTTGTCCTCATCGGTGAGGACCTCCATCCACGACAGTCCGTCAGGGTTGGTCCAAACCGGGTTGTAGACCCGGGTGAAATAGGTGTCCAGACGGCCCCGGCCGTCCTTGAGGAAGTGCGGCAGGAGAAAGCTCAGCTCGTTCTGGGCCAGCGGGTACTCCAGCGGCCACGACAGCTCCTGCCACACCTGGGGGTGCGGAGGCGTGTAGATGGGCTTCGGGACGTATTTGTTGTACCAGTTGGGGAAGGTGCCCCCTGGGGTGGCGACCGCCCCCAGGATGGCGGCCAGGAAGAACAGCGTGCGTGAGACCTGCCAGCCCCCCAGGTTTCCGGCCGCCGCCGAGCGCCACGAATGGCACGAAAAGGCTGTGCCGGCCCCGGCCACCACCTCGGCGATCTCGGCAATGACGGTGGCGTCGAGCCCGGACTCGGCGGCGGCGTATTCGAAGGTGTAGCCGTCGTAGATCTCGCCCAGGGCGGCCTGGAACGCCTCGAAGGTCTGAGGGCCCTCAGGCCGGCAGTCCCTCAGGTACTCCTGCCAGTTCCACCAGTCGCGGATGAAGTCCCAGTTGGCCCGGCCCGAACCGATGATGTGGCGGGCGATGGCCAGGTTGATGGCCGCTTCACTACCCGGGCGGGGCGACAGCCAGTAGTCGGCGTGGGTGGCCGTGTTGGACAGTCGGGTGTCGACGACGATGACCTTCGCCCCGCTGGCCCGGGCCTCGGTGATCCGCTGGGCGTGGGGATTGAAGTAGTGGCCGGTCTCGAGATGGGCGCTGATGAGGAAGATGACCTTGGCGTTGGCATAGTCGGGGCTGGGCCGGTCGATCCCGGTCCAGAACTGGAAACCGGTGCGGCCCCCCGAGGAGCACACGTTGGTGTGGCTGTTGTGGCCGTCGACCCCCCAGCTGGCCAGGACCCGCTCGGTGAAGCCGTCCTCACCGGGACGGCCGATGTGGATCATGATCTCGTTCTGGCGACCCTCCACGATGGCCGCCCGCAACCGGGACCCGATGGCGTCGAGAGCCTCGTCCCAGCTGGCCCGCTCCCATTTGCCCTCGCCCCGGCGTCCGGCCCGGCGCAGGGGATACAGGATGCGGTCGGGATCGGTCACCTGGTTGAGGGTGGAGGGGCCCTTGGCGCAGTTCCGGCCCCGGGAGCCGGGATGCTCCGGGTTCCCCTCGAACTTGCGCACGGTCAGCGTCTCACGGTCGACGTAGGCGAGAAGCCCACAGGCCGACTCGCAGTTGAAGCAGGTGGTCGGCACCAGCATCGAGTGGTGCTCGACCCTCTTCGGCCACGCCCGGGAGTCCAGCTCCACCCAGTCGTCCCACCTCTCGATGGGCGGGAAGCCGGCCAGCACAGTCCGGGAGGCTCCCTGATAGAAGGTCTCGCCCCGGGCCTCGGTGGCCGCTCGGGCCGCCGACACCCGGGCTCCCAGAGCGGCCAGATCGGGGGTCTTCTCGTCGGGGTCAGCCATTGGTCGGTTACCGCCTTCTTATCGGGCTCTGTGCCCTGGTCAGGCCAGCGGGACGGACTGGCCGGCCTGGACGTAGGAATGCTCATGGGCCAGCAGACCGGCCAGGGCGCAGGGGACGGCCACCCACCCGATCCAGGGGGCGGCCACTCCGACGCCGATCAGCAGCAGGCCGGGCCAGAAGAACCGGGCGTAGCGGCCCCTCCACATCTCCGCCGCGGCCAGGTGGGCGTGGGCGGTCGGATGGGTCAGGGTCAGCTCACCCAGGACCAGGAGCAGGTGCAGCCCGGCGGCCAGGGCCAGGGTGACCTCCAGGGCGGCGCGGGCCGGGTGCAGTCCGCTGCCGTAGGCGAAGGGGATCAGCGCCGCCGAGCCGGCCAGGGCCGCCTGCACCGCCAGGTGGGGGGGCAGGAGGGGGCTCTGCCACAGGTCCCGGGCCTTGGCCTGGGCGAAGAGGAAAGCCGTGTAACAGGCCGTGCCCACCGCCCCGGCCACGGCCAGGCCACCGATCACCTTCATGGCCGTCACGGCCACCGACTCGGCCACCGCCCCGGTCCCGGCCAGAATCCCGACCAGGAGAAAGGCGCTGGCGGCAGCACCGTAGGCGCCGATTATGAACGAGCCCCGCACCAGCCATGAGCCCCAGTGGTGCCGGGTGAAGATGAGGTAGAAGCGGAAGGGGTGCTTGAGGTCCCAGATGAGCAGTCCCCCGGTCACGGCCAGGAAGGCCAGGGCCAGGGAGGGGGCGGCGTAGCGCAGGATCGAGCTGGAGAATCCGAGCCGCCCCAGATAGGCGAGCACGACCGCCACCGCCAGGGCGCCCGCCGCCAGGCCCTTGGTCCAGGTGTACAGGCTCACCCGCCACCCCCAGGGGGCCAGGTGGGGCACGTCGTAGGAGACCAGGGCGGCGGCCGAGGAGTTGTGGTGCGAGGGGTGACCGGCGGCCACCAGCTGCGGGTTGGAGGGATCGCCCTGGGTCGACCAGGCGTACAGGCCGCCGTCGGGGCGGCGGGCCGCCAGTGGGTCGAGGGTGGCTTGGTGGGCTCCCTTGTAGAACAGCCCGGGCCGGGTCTCCTTCTCCGGGCGGCGCACCGTGACCGGCTCGCGCTGCACGATCCTCGCCACCTTGGAGGTCGGGTCGTTGAGGTCGCCCACCAGGATGGCCTCGGTCGGGCAGACCGACACGCAGGCCGGCTCCAGGCCGATCTCGAGCCGGTGGGCGCAGAGGTTGCACTTTTCGGCCGAGTGGTCCTCGGGGTTGATGAAGATGGCGTCGTAGGGACAGGCGGCCATACACGCCTTGCAGCCGATGCATATCGACTTATCGAAATCGACGATGCCGTCCGGACGGCGGTACATGGCCCGGGTCGGACAGGCGGCCACGCAGGGGGCGTCGGAGCACTGGTTGCAGCGGGTCACCTGGAAGTTGCGCCGGACCTGTGGGTAGGTCCCCACCTCCACCGACTTGACGTAGGTGCGGGTGACGCCCAGAGGCACCGAGTTCTCGCTCTTGCAGGCGGTGGTGCAGGCGTGGCAGCCGATGCACCTGGTCTGATCGAGAACCTTGACCCACCGGGGCGCCGCCGGCTCGGAGGGCCGGCCGTCCGTCATGGTCATCAGGGGCGATGGTAACGACGGGTGCGGTCCGCCGGTAGCACCTTCCACCTTGGGTATCCCAAAGCTCTGCTTGGGAGCCCGTCCGTTCGGTCCGAGTACCCCATAGGGTATAAGTCGAAGGTCCGGACCATCCGGATGAAAGACGAAAGGACGTCGTCTGCCATGTGTCGTGCAGTGAGGTGCAAGAAGTGCTCCAAGACGACCTGGGCCGGCTGCGGCCGCCATGTGGACCAGGTTCTGGCCGGTGTTCCCAAGGCGGACCGCTGCCAGGGGCACGCTCCTGAAGCGTCGGGATCGGGTTCCTCCGTGCTCAGCCGCCTGCTGCGGCGACGGGTGGGCTGAGCCGGACCGGAGCCGGAGCCGGAGCCGGAGCCGGAGCCGGAGCGGGCCTGCTCAGTGAAGGAGGGCCGTGGTGGCCTGCTCCCTCATGAACTCACGCAGCAAATCCAGAGCTTGAACCACCTTCTCACCGCGCAGGCGGTACTCGATTCGGCCGCCCGAACGCGAGGCGGTGACAATGCCCCGGTCACGCAGGATGGACAGGTGCTGGCTGACGTTGGATTGAGGAATGCCGAGGGTGGCGCACAGTTCGCCCACGCTCCGAGGCCCGGCGTCGAGCTCGTAGATGAGCAGCAGCCGCTTCGGATCGGCCAGGGCTTGGCAAAGCCTGGCATGCAGGGCCATCACCTCGGCTCGCTGCGTTTCCTCCACGGTGGCGTCCTTCCTCGATTGAGCCCACCATTCTTCCCGGTTCCGCCGCCCGGAACCAGTGAGCGGGCTGGGCTGAAGCCCGGGTGTCTAGCTCGGCCTCATGCCAGCCGAGCACTGGTTGCGCCCGACCTCGAGGATCTCGAGCTCCTCCTCCCCGGCCTCGGCGCCGGCGTTTATCTCACGGATCCGATCGTAGGACGGGGGGGCCGGAGCCAGCGTCGCGGCGACCTGTTCCACGAAGCGGTCGACGTCCAGGCCGGTCAGATGATCGGCGCCCAGTACGTCGCCCAGCCGGCTGACGACGGTCCCGTCGGCCCCGATGTCCTCGGGCCGGGACCAGTGCGCCGCCAGCAGACGGGTGTCGGCCGGTATCCCGGCCAGGCGGTCGTGGATGCTGGCGTGGAGCTGGCGGGCCAACACCTCGGCCTGGCCGGTCAGGTCCGGCCGGCCGACTCCGTGGGGGAAAAGGGTGTCCCCGGCCGCCAACAGCACCCCCGGTACCGACACCGCCGTGGAGCCGGGCGTGTGACCGGGGAGGTGCAGGCGGATGATCTCGGCCCGGCGCTCCGGGTCGAGTTCCAGCGACGCCGGGTCCCCCCCGGGGAAGGTCCCCTCCGGACAATCACCGGCCGGTAGCAGGTAGGGGACCCCGGCGGTCCGGGCCAGCTCGGCTCCACCGCTGATGTGATCGGCGTGAAGGTGGGTGTCCACCACCGCCACCAGCTGCATCCCGGCCGACTCGACCAGTTCCAGATACGGCGCCACGAAGCGCGCCGGATCCACCACCACCGCCCCGCGGCCGGGAACACCGATCACGTAGGAGAGACAGCCCTTGGCCGGGCGCAGCACCTGCCAGACCCTGATCCCGGCGCCGGGGGGAAGCCCGATCTCCACCGCCACCAGCAGGCGGGCCCAGGCCGCCATCCCGCCTTCGAGGGCCACCGTCCGCCGGCCTGACTCAGCCAGCATGTCGACCACCATCTCGGCCCCGTGGCCCAGGGCGCAGACCAGGGCGGTGCCGTCCTCGATGGCCCCGGCCAGTTGCTCCGGCTCGTCCAGCGCCCGCCAGATGGGGATTGAATCGACCATGGTCCCGGGTGGGCCGTCGAAGGGCGCGGCGCGGATGTCATCCTCGTTGCGCATGTCCACCACCCGGGGGATGGACCCTGTCCTCAGGCCCTCCCAGAGCTCGAGACCTCTAATCGTGTCAACCATTTCGTACCGGCATGTCGCCTGGCCCTCCCCCGACAGATGTGACGTCTGTCTCAGAGTGTATGCTCATATCTGCATATCCGGTAAAGGTGGTGCCGGCGCCCAGGGAGGAACTCGATGGAAGAACTCTCCAAGACCGACCAGGTCCAGCGCATGACGCTGGTGGCCTGGAGCGGGGACCTCGACCGGGTGTGGCCCCAGCTGATACTGGCCAGCACGGCGGCGGCCTACGACATGGAGGTGACCATCTTCTTCACCTTCTGGGGTCTGTTCAGTCTGGTGAAGGAGGAAAGGAGGATCACCGGCAGCGACTGGATGACCAAGGCCTTGTCCACCATGAACGCACCCGGCCTCTCCCGCAGCAAGCTCTCCAAGCTCAACATGGGCGGGGCCGGACCCAGGATGATGAAGGCGCTGGCCGAACGTCATCAGGTGGCCAGCCCGACCGAGTTGCTTCAGGTCTGCCGCGACCTGGATGTGAACCTGTGGCCCTGCCAGATGACCATGGACCTCCTGGGCCTCACCACCAAGGACCTGGTCGACGGCGTAGGTGAGCCGGTCGGCGCCGCCAGTGCCCTGTCGGAGATGCAGCGGTCATCCATCAACCTGTTCATCTGATCTGGCCCTGGTAGCCAAGGGGAAAGGAAGTCCACGTGGACCCAGACATAGTCGTCGACGCCAAGGGTAAGAGTTGTCCGATGCCGGTCGTCATGGCCCGCAAGGGCATGGCCAACATCGAGTCGGGCCAGCTGATGGCCCTGGAGGCCACCGATCCAGGCAGCTGCCGCGACATCCCGGCGTGGGCCCGGGACATGGGCCACGACTTGATCGGCACGGACCTATTGGATGGTGGCTACAGATACCTGATCCGCAAGGGCTGACCGCCCAGAGAGGAAAGTGCGCACCGTGATCATCGAGCAGATTTACCTCGGCTGTCTTTCGCAGGCTTCCTATGTCGTAGCCGACGAGGCAACGGGTCAGGCCGCCGTCATCGACCCGAGGCGGGACGTGGATGAGTACCTGAGCTACGCCGCCGATCACGGACTGGTCATCAAATGGATCCTGCTCACCCACGTCCACGCCGACTTCGTCCCGGGTCACACCGAGTTGGCCGCCGCCACCGGGGCCCAGGTGGCCATGGGTGAGGCGGCCCCGGTCTCCTTTCCGGTTCACCGCCTGGCCGACGGTGAACGCCTGGCCCTCGGTGACCCCGGCTCCGGAGTCGTGCTGGAGGTGATGGCCACGCCCGGCCACACCCCGGAGTCGATCTCCATAGCCGTCTTCGAGCACGGCTCGGATGCCGCCCCCCACGCCCTGCTCACCGGGGACACCCTCTTCATCGGGGACGTGGGCCGGCCCGACCTGCTCGGTGCCAGCGGCCGGACCGCCCAGCAGATGGCAGCCGAGCTGTACCGGTCCCTGCGGGCGAAGATCCTCCCTTTGCCCGACGACGTCCTGGTCTACCCCGGCCACGGCGCCGGCAGTGCGTGTGGCAAGGCCCTGTCCTCGGAGACCTTCTCGACCCTCGGCCAGCAGCGCCGGTCGAACTACGCACTGGCTCCGATGAGCGAGGAGGAGTTCGTGGCCGCCGTGACCCAGGGCCTGGCCGAGCCCCCGGCCTACTTCAGCGAGGACGTGGCGCTCAACCGGGCCGGCCACCTGCCCTTCGACCCGGCCACCCCGGTACCCGGCGTCACACCGGCCGAGGCGGTCCGGCGGGCGTCCCAGGCCGCTCTACTTCTCGACGTCCGCGACGACCAGTCTTTTGCCGCCGGCCATCTCCGGGGGGCGGTGAACGTCGGGCTGTCGGGGCGCTTTGCCGAATACGCCGCCGCCGTGCACACCCCCGGTCAGGAGGTGATCCTCTTCGGGACCCCCGAGCAGGTCGAGGAGGCTCGGCTGCGCCTGGCCCGGGTCGGGGTGGACTCCGTCACCGGCGCCGTGACCGAACCCGGGGCCCTGGTGGACGACCCGGCCCTGGTCGCTTCGAGCAGCCGCCTGGACGCCGGCCAGGTGGACCGCCACATCCGCGGCCTGGCCGACATCCAGGTGGTTGACGTCCGCAACCCGGGGGAGTCGGCCGAGGGGGCTCTGCCCGGTTCGGTCAACCTGCCCCTGCCCCGACTCCTCGGTGACATCGGCCAACTCGATCCGGAGCGACCGGTGCTCGTCTACTGCGCCGGCGGCTACCGCTCCATCGCCGCGTCCAGCCTGATGGAGGCGAACGGGTTCACCGACGTGTCCGATCTGCTCGGCGGGTTCGGCGCCTGGGCGACCGCCAACGGCTCGGCGCCGGTCTGACGCCTTAGCCGCCGCCGCCGATGTGCCGGGCCACCACCCAGGTGAAGGGTTGGACGACACCAGCCGGGGTCACGTGCTCTGCCCGGCACGTTTCCACCAGGTCGAAGCCCGAACCCAATCTCTCGGCCACAGCGGAGGCCGAGTATCGCGATACAGGCAGGCCCGAGCAGTACTCGGGGCCATCCGGGGCGAAGGTCGCCATGATGACGTGGCCATCCGGACGCAGGGCCGACCGCAGGGTCCTGAGATAGGCCCCGATCCGGCCCTCGTCGACCAGGAAGTGGAACAGGGCCCGGTCGTGCCACAGGTCGTACTGACGCTCCGGACGCCAGGCGAAGAAGTCACCCTCGAGCAGCGATACCGGGGCGTCCGGCGCCAAGCGGTGCCGGACCTCCGCCAGGGCCGTCTTGGATACATCCAGTACCGAGATGTCGGTATAGCCCCGTTCGACCAGACCATCGACCAACGCCGAGGCTCCCCCGCCGATGTCGATCACGGCGGCAGTCCTGGGAATCGCCAGCCGCTCGATCAACTCGATAGACGTGGCGGCCCCAGGCTCGAACCAACTCACGGCGGTGGCCCCAGCGGCACCGTAAGCCGCATCCCAGTGCTCCGCTAGTTGGCCATCGGAGCCGGGTGTCTGTGTCATTTCCCGAGGTTACGACTCGGCGACGGTGGGGCTACGTGGATTCGAACCACGGACCTCAGCATTATCAGTGCTGCGCTCTAACCAACTGAGCTATAGCCCCGGAACAGGAGTGGTGCGTCTGACCTTGCGACCTCGCTGCTTGACACTCCTCGGCGGTCGTCGTCACCCTTCCCAGGTTCGCCACCGACAGCGTAATAGAGGGGCACCCCGGCACTGGCCACATGTGACCGCATCCGCTCGGCGGCGGCGGCCCCGGGTCGATCTGGCCTAGAAGTGGGGGCGGAGGCGGTGGTAAAGGCGGGGTACGACCACTCGGGCCAACGGGGCCAGGAGGGGCAGGGCCGCTCCGTTGATCTCGATCCGTTCCCCACCCAGGCGCCTCAGGATGACCCCCGAGACGTGCTCCTCGCTCCGGCGGGCGGCCCGGGGGGGCACGGGGACGCCGCCCTTGGAGACCGCCGCCCGGCCCATGGCCGTGGGCATCCAGGCCGGATAGACGACATGAAGGTGGACGCCGTCGCGGCCGGCCACATAGGAGAGGCTCTCGGTAGCGGCGGCGAGGGCCGCCTTGGAGGCTTCGTAGTCACCGGGGCCGGGCCCGGGGGCCCGGACATCGTCGCTGACCACATTGGCCACGATTCCATGCCCACGGGCCCGCATGCCGGGGACGACCGCCAACAAGGAGGCGTAGGGGGCAAAGAAGTTGATCTCCATGACCTTCCTGACCGGGCGCATCTCCGGCCACTCGGACCGGCGCAGCCCACCGTGGCCGGCCACGTTCAATAGGAGATCGATCCGTCCGTGCTCGGCTTCGATCTCACCCAGATGCCTGAGGTAGCCCTCCACATCGGAGACGTCGACCACCCGGCAGGAGGAGTTTGGGCTGGTTCGCCTCATCTCCTCGGCCAAGGTGTCGAGCAGAGATGAGCGCCTGGCCAGGCCCACCACGGTGGCCCCGGAGGTGGCCAGGTCCAGGGCCAGGCGCCGGCCCAGTCCCGAGGAGGCGCCGGTAACGACCGCAACCTCGTCGCGCCACCGGGTTCGGCCGCGGCCTGGGAGTCTGAGCATCGATAGTTTCTAGAGGACCAGCCGCCAACCTTCCACCATGGCCCGGTTGCCCAGGAGGCTCAGACCCGCGGGCGCAGAGGACCTCCGGGGCCATGGCGGTCCTCGATGCGCACCGCGATTCCTCCGCTGACGTCGGAGATCAGGTTGTAGATGACGGCGGCCACCACGTTGAACAGGGTCCCCAGCAGGCTCAGGGCCACCCCGGTGATGAGTACCCCGAGGAACAACCTCACCGGGGCGAAACGGAAGTAGGTGAATCCGAACAGGCTCTGGATGAAGCGCTCGAAGCCGGTGATCAGTCCGGCGGCGGCGGCCAGGGCGTAGAGGACGACGGCCATGACCAGGAACACCGCCACCATGGTCAGGTAGAACAACAGCGAGAACCGGGCCACGGACCGGACATCCAGCTGGCGCAGGACGTGGCCGGCCTGGCCCCGGGCCGGGATGACGGTGGTCAGCACCGGTCTCCCCTCGCCCCGGCGGGCCGGCGCCGCCGCCACGCCGGCTACTCCTCCTCGTCCAGGGAGAGAATGGGCGCCACCGAGGCCACCGTCTGATCCGAGTCCAGCTGCATGACCCGGACCCCGGTGGCGTCGCGGCCCTGGGAGGAGATCTGGCGGACCTCGGTCCGGATGGTCACTCCCCCCGAGGAGATGAGGAAGATCTCATCGTCCAGGCCGACCATGAAGGCGGCCACCACGAATCCCCGGCGGGCGGTGAGGCGGATTCCCCGGACCCCCTGGCCGCCCCGGCCCTGCCGGTTGAAGCGCTCCAGCTTGGTCCGCTTTCCGTAGCCGGCGTCGGTGACGATCAGGATGTCGCTCTCATCGGCGGCCACGTCGATGGAGACCACTTCGTCATCGGCCCGCAGGCGCATGCCTCGCACCCCGGCCGCGTCCCGGCCCATGGGCCGGACTTCCTCCTCGTTGAAACGGATGGTCATCCCGGCCCGGCTGACCATGAAGATGTCGTCCTGGCCGCCGGTCTGGACCACCCGGACCAGCTGGTCGTCCTCCCGGAGGTTGATGGCGATGAAGCCCTCGCGGCGGGACTTGTCGTATTCGGAGAAGGCCGTCTTCTTGACCTGACCCTTCCGGGTGGCGAAGAAGAGAAAGCGGTCCTCGGGGTAGTCCCGGGTGGCCACGATGGCCTGCACCGTCTCGCCCGGGGCGAGGGGGAGCAGGTTGACCACGGCCGTCCCGCGGGCCGTGCGCTCCTTGATGGGAATCTCATGGGCCTTGAGGCGGTAGACCCGGCCGGTGTTGGAGAAGAACAGCAGGTAGGTATGGGCGGTGGTGTGCAGGATCTGGCTCACCAGATCCTCCTCCCGCAGGCGGGCCCCCTGCACGCCGCGCCCACCCCGGCCCTGGGTGCGGAAGGCGCCGGCCTGGACGGCCTTGATGTAGCCGGCCCGGGTCATGGTGACCACCAGCTCCTCGTCCTCGATCAGGTCCTCGACCCCGAGTTCACCCGGGTCGAAAACGATCTGGGAGAGGCGGGGCGTGGCGAACTTCTCTTTGATCTCCCCGATCTCTTCCTTGATGACGCTGCGCAACCGGCCCTCGTCACCCAGGATGGCCTCCAGGTCGGCCATGGTCTCGCGCAGTTCGGCCATCTCGGCATCCAGCTCAGAACGGCCCAGGCGGGTGAGCCGGCCCAGGGTCATGTCCAGGATGTGGTTGGCCTGGATCTCGCTGAACTCGAAGGGGGCGGCCATGAGCCCGTCCCGGGCGGCCGAGCGGTCCTCGGAACCGCGGATCAGGACGATTATGGCGTCGATCATGTCGAGGGCCTTGAGCAGCCCTTCGACGATGTGGGCCCGGGCCCGGGCTTTGGCCAGCCTGAACTCGGACCGGCGGCGGATGACCTCGACCTGGTGCTCGACGTAGGCCAGCAGCGCATCGCGCAGGTTCAAGGTGCGAGGAATGCCGTCCACCAGGGCGACGGTGTTGACCCCGAAACTGGTCTGCAACGGCGTGTGCTTGTAGAGGTTGTTCAACAGCACGTTGGCGTTGGCGTCCCGCTTGACGTGGACCACCAGACGGGTCCGGCCCTGGGCCGACTCATCGTTGACATCCCGCACCCCGTCGAGATCCCGGCTGTCGACCAGGTCCCGGATCTTGGCGGCGATGGAGCCGGCGCTGGTCTGGTAGGGCAGCTCGGTGACCACGATGGCCGTGCCCCGCTTGGTCTCCTCGATCTCGGCCTTGGCCCGCATCCGGATAGACCCCCGGCCGGTGCGGAAGGCGTCCATGATCCCGGAACGGCCCAGGATCAACCCACCAGTGGGGAAGTCGGGGCCCTTGACGAACTGCATGAGCTCATCCGGGGTCGCTTCGGGATGGTCGATCAGATGCACGACGGCATCGATGACCTCACCCAGGTTGTGGGGCGGGATGTTGGTGGCCATCCCCACCGCGATGCCCTGGCTGCCGTTGACCAGCAGGTTGGGGAACCGGGACGGGAGCACCAGGGGCTCCTGCATCTCCCCCGAGTAGTTGTCGGCGAAGTCGACCGTGTCCTCATCGATGCCGGCCAGCATCTGCATGGCCAGCGGCGCCAACCGGCACTCCGTGTTGTGGTTGACGAACCCGCCGGCCAGGAAGGAGTGGTCCTCGCTATCAACCTTGAGAGAGAACACCTCTGCAGGGCCGGCCTCCTCTACCACTGCCACCGTTGCGAAGCGGTAGCCGGAGTCCATGATGGGGAGGATGACCTGAAGGGTCTCCACGTCCTTGATCCGGTCGATGATGCGGAGCCTCTCGGTCTCCCACCGTTCAACCCGGTCGAAATTATGGCGCTCCAGCCAGTCCTTGCCGGTGCCCCGCCGGCCGGGCTCCAAGCTGGACCGAACGTATTCGGCCACGTAGGGAAAGTGATCCCGGCTCAGGCGGTGGGGGCGGAGTGGAGAGCGGACCAGCAGATCCTCCAGAATCGCCTGCTTGGTCTTGAGGAACCCGACCCGCTCGGCAAAGGCCCGGACATTGCGGAGCCCGGATATCAACAGCCGGTGCTCACGGTTCCCACTGGCTCGGACATAGGACTTGTGGGTGGCGATGATCCCGAACTCCGCCAGCAACTCCTGAACCTGTCGGGCCAAGGTCTCGCTGTAACTGGTGTACTGGATTGTGAAGCCATCGATGGCCTTCCTCGCACATCCGTCACCCTCGAACAAGGCCATCAGAAAGGCCCGCTTGACGCCCCAGCCGCCGGTCCAAACCGCCTCGGGCACCACCTTGGCCGCAGCCCGCTTGCCCAAAAGCTCGACCAGCGGCCCGGCCAGCAGCTCGACCATTCCGATGTTCTGGACGTCTATCTCGAAGATGCGCTTTCGGTCCCGGCGGGTCTGCCGGGAAGAGACGTACCGGTGGCGTCCGATGATGGAGTCGTAGGCGTGCAACACCTCGTTGAAGAAATGGTTGTCGGCGTTGTTGAAGCCGGCCCTGTCTTCAGAAACCCAGCCCTCAGACACCCAGGCACCCAGCAGAACTCCGAGGTTGTACTCGCGGGAGGTGGGCACCACCTGCTTCCAGGCGTTGCGGGCGATGCAGACAACGGTCCCCGGGGTGATCTCATCCAACTGCAACCACTGGAACATGGGCACCCCGGCCATGGGAACCAGGCAGAGAAGGGGGTGATTGTGCGAGCCGCGGATCTCGAAGCCCTCGTCGGTGACGACCCGGCGGGTCGGATGAACGCCCGAGTTGAAGACCTTGGTGACCCGGACCGCCTTACCGTCCCGGTCGAGAACCTCAAAGTCTGCTTCCGCCTCGCTGTTGGCAGGCAGACCGACAAGTTCCCCGATCCGGTAGCTCGCTCCCCCCGGGAGACGAACCCGCGTATCGGCGGTCACGCAGTATCTGGCTGCGGCCGGCGGATCGTCAGGCGATCCAAAGTTTCCGTGCCCGTCGATGAGCGGATGGCGCAGGGAGAAGTCCTGGGCCATGCGGGCCAGAGCGTCGTAGATGGCGGAGTCCCCATGGGGATGGAACCGGCCCATCACGTCGCCACTGATGCGGGCGCACTTCATGTGGGCCCGGTTGGGACCGACACCGACGTCGTACATCCCGTAGAGGATCCGGCGCTGGACCGGCTTGAGCCCGTCCCGCACGTCGGGCAGGGCCCGGCCGGTGATCACCGACATGGCGTATTCGAGGAAGGAGCGTTCCATCTCCTCCTGGATCTCGATCGGCTCGATGGAGCCGAAGGTCACATCCCCGTTGTCACCACCGTCATCATCGCTTCCGCCCGACCCCCCGGCCACTACATCGGTCATATGTCGAGGAACCTCACGTCCTTGGCGTTGGTCTGGATGAAGTGCTTGCGCACCTCGACGTCATCTCCCATCAACACGGCGCAGACCAGGTCGGCGGTGGCGGCCTCTTCGATGGACACCTGGAGCAGGGTCCGGCGGGACGCGTCCATGGTGGTCTCGCCCAGCTCATCGAAGTCCATCTCGCCCAGTCCCTTCAGGCGCTGGAACTCGAACTTCCGGGGCGCCTGTTCGGCCAGGAACCGCTCCCGGGCCACGTCGTCCTTCAGGTACACCTTCTCCCGGGACACCACGGTCGAATAGAGCGGGGGCTGGGCGATGTACACATGGCCCAACTCGACCAGGGGCCGCATCTGGCGGAAGAAGAAGGTGAGCAGAAGGGTCCGGATGTGGCTGCCGTCGACGTCGGCGTCGCAGAGCAGGATCACCTTGTTGTAGCGGATCTTGTCCACATCGAACTCTTCGCCCACCCCGGCCCCGATAGCGCCGATGAGGCTCTGGATCTCGTTGTTCTTGAGCATGCGGTCGATGCGGGCCCGCTCGACGTTGAGGATCTTGCCCCGGATGGACAGGATGGCCTGGGTCTCGGGGTTACGGGCCTTGACCGCCGAGCCGCCGGCCGAGTCCCCCTCCACGATGAACAGCTCGGCCTGGTCCCGGTCCCGGGTGGAGCAGTCCCGCAGCTTCTCGGGCATGCCGGCGCCCTCCAGGGAGGATTTGCGCCGGATCAGATCACGGGCTTGGCGGGCGGCGGAGCGGGCCCGGGCCGCCTGGATGCCCTTCTGGACGATCTGGCGGGCCTCGGTGGGATGCTCTTCCAGCCAGTCGCCCAGCTTTTCGTTGGTGGCCCGCTCACAGAGCGAACGCATGGAGACATTGCCGAGCTTGGTCTTGGTCTGGCCCTCGAACTGGGGCTCGGCCAGCCGCACGGAGATGATGGCGGTCAGGCCCTCGCGGATGTCCTCACCGGCCAGGTTCTCATCCTTCTCCTTGAGCAGGCCCTTGCCCCGGGAGTACTTGTTGAGGGCGTTGGTGAGGGCCTTCTTGAATCCCTCTTCGTGCATGCCGCCCTCGGTGGTGGCGATGCCGTTGGCGAAGGAGTGGATGCCTTCGTTGTAACCGGTGTTCCACTGGAAGGCGACCTCGACCTCCTGGGTCTCCTCGGCCTGGTCGAAGTAGCCCGGCTTCCTGAACAGAGCCTCCTTGGCCGTGTTCAGGTGCCGGACGAAGTCGACGATGCCGTTGGTGTACTTGAAGGTGGTGTCGGACCGCTCCGGGCTGCGCTCGTCACGGAACCGGATCTCCAGGCCCCGGTTCAAGAAGGCGTACATCTGGAGGCGCTCGAGAATGGTCTGGGCCCGGAACTCGACCTCATCGAAGATGGTGGCGTCGGGCCAGAAGCTGACGGTGGTGCCGGTCCGGCCCCGGGGAGCGTCACCGGTGACCTCCAGCTTGCCCTTGGGCTTACCGCCGTTGGCGTATTCGAGCCGATGGTGCTTTCCATTCTGGTCGACCTCGACGATCAAGCGGCTGGACAGGGCGTTGACGACGGAGATCCCCACGCCGTGCAGGCCGCCGGAGACCTTGTAGCCGCCGCCGCCGAACTTTCCGCCGGCGTGGAGGATGGTGAGGGCGATCTCCACCCCGGTCTTGCCCTTGTGTTGGGGATGGGGGTCGGTGGGAATGCCGCGGCCGTCATCGACCACCCGGCAGCCCCCGTCGGCCAAAAGGGTCACGTCGATGCGCGTGCAGTGGCCGGCCATGGCCTCGTCCACCGAGTTGTCCACCACCTCCCAGACCAGATGGTGCAGCCCGGACGGGCCGGTGGATCCGATGTACATGCCGGGGCGCTTGCGGACCGGATCCAGTCCCTCCAGAACGGTGATGTCCTTGGAGGTGTAGGAGCCACTGGTGGCGGCGCTGCGCGGCCGCGGTGTCTCCTCGGTTCCTTCGTCAGCTGCTTCCAACGCCACGGGCGCGACCTTTCGTTGCCGGCCCCGAGCCGGCCTCTGGATGACGGCGGGAGGAACTGCTCGGGACCCGCTTGTGCGGGATCGGACCCGGCCGTTCGATAGGTGTAATTCTACCAGCTAGCGACTCCTGGAAGGCCGTATGCGGACCTCCAGACGCTCGGCCACCGGGGTGCCTGCCGCCGCTTCCAGATTGGCCAGGATGTCGGCGGAGAGGAACCGCAGTTGGGTGGCCCAGGCCGGCTCGGTCACCCCCACCACCAGCACCCCGTCCCGCAGGCTGAGAGGCCGGGCGTGGTCGGCCACCGAGGGCCCTACCGCCGCCTCCCAGTGGCGGAAAACCACCGCCATCACCGATGAATCCCGTCCCCCGATGGCCCGGGCCACCCGGTCCAGGGACTCCGCCAGCGTCCGGGGCATCCCGTCGTCGCCACGGCCGAACGGACGCCATGTACTCATGCCGCCTCCGGCGGCGGCGTACTCATCGGGGCCTCCGGCGGCGGCGTACTCATCGGGGCCTCCGGCGGCGGCGTACTCACGCGGCCCGGACCTCTCCGGCTCCGACCGAGACCACCAGAGCCGGCACGGGGCCATCGGGCAGGGGCCCGGCCGTGGTCAGCAGCGACTGACCCGGGGGCAGCAGCCGGATGAGAGCGGCCGACCGGGCGGGGTCCAACTCGGAGAAGACATCATCGAGGAGCAGCACGGGGGCGCTTCCGACCACCGTGCCCACCAGGGAGTGGACCCCCAGGCGGAGGGCCAGAGCCACGCCCCGTTGTTCGCCCTGGGAGGCGTGCGTCCGGGCCGGCATCTCGGCCAGTTGGATGTCGAGCTCGTCCCGGTGGGGCCCGATGGTGGTGACACCCCGGCGCACATCCTCCCGCCGCGAAGCCAGGAGCGCATCGGCCAGGCGACCCTCCCAGGAACGTCTGTAGGTGAGGGAGAGATGAGCGGGGGCGGAGGTCAATTCGGCGAAGTAGTCCGAGACCAAGGGGCCCAGGGAGCCGGTCACTTCCTCTCTCAGGTCGGCCCAGCGCGATCCCAACTCGTCCAGCTTGGAATCCCACACATCCAGGGTGGACTCAGCATCGGTGTCGAGACGGCCGTCGCACTGGCGGAGCAGGGCGCCCCGCTGACGCAGGACCCGCTCCAGATCGGAACGCAGGGCGTCGTTGCGGGGGTGGAGGGCGACCAGGGCGCCATCGAGCAGATCCCGCCGGCCGGCCGGGCCGGCTTGGACCAGGTGCAGATCTTCGGGGGCGAAGATGCTCACCCGCAGGGCCCCCAGCAGATCCCGGCCCCGGCGGAGCGGCTGGCGGTTGAGCAGGTAACGGTCCCGGCCGTTGAGGGGGAGTTCGGCCTCGAGCAACAGTGAGCGGCCGTCGCGGCTGGCCTCGGCCCGCACCACGGCCCGTTCCGAACCCCGCCGGACCAGGGCCTCCCGAGGAGCGCCCCGGAAGGACTCCAGGGTGGCCAGGTAGGACACGGCCTCCAACAGGTTGGTCTTGCCCTGGCCGTTGGTGCCCCGGATGACGGTGAGTCCGTCCGGGTCCGGCGCCAGCTCGGCCATGGTGTAGTTACGGAAATCCGTCAGCCATAGATGATCCAGCCGCACCGGTGGTCACTGGCTCACAGGCGCACAGGCATGAGGAGATACAGGTAATCCTCGTTGCCGGCCGGGCGGATGGTGGCCGGCTTGAGGGCGTCGAGCACCTCCAGGGTGATCTCCTCACCCCCGGCTGCCTCCAGCCCGTCGATCAGATAGGCGGGGTTGAACCCCAGGGTCAGGCCCTCGGTCCCCTCGTACTTTCCGTCCAGCTCCTCGGTGGCCTGGCCGACCTCCTGGCTGTTGACCGACAGCTCGGCCCCGGAGGGGCGCAGGGCCATCCGCACCGGGGTGGTGGCGTCTTTCACCAGCAGCCGGACCCGGCGCACGGCCTCGACCAGCGGCTCCCGCCCGATGGTCAGCCGGTTGGGGTAGTGAGCCGGGATGAGCTGGTTGTAGTTCGGGTAGTCGCCCTCGATGAGCCGGGTGGTCAGAACCACATGGCCGACCTCGAAGCCGGCGTCGGCGGCGCCCAGGCGAACGGTCAGCTCATCGGCGGAGGACAGGATCCTCTGCAACTCGGTGAGAGCCCGGGCCGGCAGCAGGACCTTTTGGCCCTCGGACAAGACGCTGGTGCCGGGCAGCTCCCGCTTGGCCAGGCGGTAGCTGTCGGTGGCCACCATGCGCAGCCCGGTCCCGGACTCGGAGGTGAGAAGAACACCGGTCAGCATGGGCCGGGTGTCATCCCCCGCCGCCGCCGGCACCACCTGGCGGACGGCTTCGGCAAACTCCGCCACCCCCACCGAGACCGCCTCCCCGGATCGCACCGGCAGGCGGGGGAAGTCATCCGAGGCGTAGAGCATCACCGAGAAGTGGGCCCGGCCCGAGGAAATCTGGAGTTTGTCCTCATCGGCCTCGAAGGACACCGCCCCGGGCTCCAGGGAGCGGACGATGTCCACCGCCAGGCGCCCGGGGGCCACGGCCACGCCGTCGACCCCGTTGCTGATCCCCACCGAGGTCTCGATGGTCAGGTCCAGATCGGAACCGGCCACCAGAAGTTGATCGCCCTTGACCTCCAGGCGCACCCCGGACAGGACCGGAAGGGCTCCGCCCCGACTGGCTGTGGCCCGGCTGGCTGTGGCCAGAGCCTCCACCAGGGTGTCCCGCTCGCAGCGAAGCTTCACAGTTTCCCTTCCCGTCTTATTGGTTCTTTATCTAAAAGATGATTAATGGAAGTAGTAACAGCTGTGGATTGTGGACAACCCGGTCCCGGTGCTGGTGGGAGCCGGTTTGGCCGTCCCCAGGTCCTTGGAGGATTCCACAGGGCTGCGACACCAGCCGGTGATACCCGCGCCGTGGACCCCTTCCGTCCCCAGTCCGGTTGCGCTTGTCCACAGGGCCTCCCCGTTGGCCCGCCGGTCGGATCAGCCATCCGAGCGGATCTGGTGGATCAGATCGGTGACCTGGTTGAAGATCTGGCGGCGCTCGCCCATGAGCCCGGTGATCTTCTCCACGGCGTGGATGACGGTGGTGTGGTCCCGGCCCCCGAACTCCCGAGCGATGGCCGGGTAGCTGAAATCGGTCAATTCCCTGAATACGTACATACCGACCTGGCGGGCCGTCACCAGCGGCCGCCGGCGGCTGGTACCGCAGATCTCCTCCACGCTGAAGCCGAAGGTCTTGGCCGTGGCGTCCAGGATGACCTGGGGGGTGATCTGGCGGGGCTGGTCACCGGTGACGATGTCGGAGAGGACCCGCTCGGCCATCTCCCGGGTGAGGGGGTGGCGGTTGAGGCTGGTGTAGGCCGACACCCGGATGAGGGCCCCCTCCAGCTCGCGGATGTTGTCCTTGACGTGGGTGGCGATGAACTCCAGGACGTCATCGGAGACGTCGACCCGCTCGGCCCCGGCCTTCTTGCGCAGGATGGCCAGGCGGGTCTCCAGCTCGGGGGGCTGGACGTCGGTGGTCAGTCCCATGAGGAACCGGCTGCGCAGCCGGTCCTCCAGGGTGGCCAGGGAGCGGGGCGGGCGGTCGGAGCTGATGACGATCTGCTTGGAGGCCTCGTGGAGGGTGTTGAAAGTGTGGAAGAACTCCTCCTGGAGGGCCTCCTTGTTCTCCATGAACTGGATGTCATCGACCAGAAGGACGTCACATACCCGGTAGCGGCGCTTGAAGGCGGTGGTGGCGTTGGTCCGGATGGCGTCGACGAACTCGTTCATGAAGGTCTCGGTCGACACGTAGCGCACGTGGCGGGTGGGGAAGTTCTCCCTCACGTAGTTACCGATGGCGTGCAGGAGGTGGGTCTTGCCCAGTCCGGCCCCGCCGTGGATGAACAGCGGGTTGTAGGACTTGGCCGGGGTCTCGGCCACCGAGAGGGCGGCGGCGTGGGCGAAGCGGTTGGAGGCCCCGATGACAAACCGGTCGAAGGTGTACATGGGGTTGAGGGGCAGCTCGTCCTGGCCGGTCATCGTCACCGTGCCCACCGCTTCCCCGGCCACAGGGGGTGCGATGACCGGACGGTTCCACGCCGCCTCCGACAACAGGCTGGCCTGGCCGGCCCCGGAATCCTCCCCAGCCGAGGTGCGCACCTCCAGCTGTATGGGCGTGTCGTTCCCGGAGACGTCGAAAATGGCGTCGCGGACCATGGTCAGGTACCTACCCTCGATCCGTTCCTTGACCAGAGAATTCGGGACAGCCAGTACCAAAGCCTCGGAACTGACCTGAACCGGCTGGATGGCCTGGAACCAGGTCAGCCAGGTGGCGTCCGAGACCTGCTGGCGCAGCAGGTCCGAACAGGCTGTCCACAGCTCAGCTGCGTCGGTCACCAGGATGTCCGCCTCCACTGCGCCGCCGAATCCACAAGCCGGTCCACACTCTGTGGATAACCCTTCAAAGCCACCTGCCCCGTCCCTCAGAGGGATACCAACAGACCCCGGGGAAGGAGGGCCTGAACCAAGTTGCGGTTCAGGGAGAACCGGACAGCGAACCTACCACCACTGTCCAGAGCCGGCACCGGCCCAGAGCCGCCATCGGCCCGGAGGCGCCCACGGGGCTCGCAGCAATTTCCCGGGTGTGCGTGGGTGGCCGCCGAGCCTCTAACCTTGTCGGGAACTCCAGGAGCATCCAAGTGAAGCGTACGTACCAGCCCAACAACCGGAAGCGGGCCAAGAACCACGGTTTCCGGCACCGCATGTCCACCCGGGCCGGCCGGGCCGTCCTGAAGGCGCGCCGCCTCAAGGGCCGCCACCGGCTTTCGGCCTGATCGACCGGGCCCAGGGCCGGCCGGTGTCTCCGGTGCCCGCCTCGCCCGGAACCGTCTGGAGGGTTTCCTCCCGATCGAGCTTCGATCAGCTACGCCGCCAGGGGCGGCGGGTGCGACGCGGCCCGCTTTCGGTAACCTTCCTCCCAGCCGGTGTCGACGGACCGCCCAGAGTTGCCTACGCCATCGGGCGCAGGGTGGGGGGGGCCGTGGTGCGCAACCGGCTGCGTCGCCGCCTGCGGGCGGTGGTGGCCGAATTGGCGCCCGGGATGAGCCCGGGGGTCTACCTGGTCAGCGCGTCGGCCCCGGCCGTGGCGCTGGGCTATGGAGAGTTGAGATCATTGTTGAGCCGAGCGGTGTCCATGGCGGCCGATCCCCGATGACGACCACTGCTGACGCCGTCCGGCGGCCGCCCGCCCCCTCCGAGGCAGGCTCCGCCGCCCGCCGGCCGGGTTGGGCGGTGCAGGTGCTCCTCGGGCTCATCCGGATCTACCAGGCGGTGGCGGCCGGCCGTCCCTCGCGCTGTCGTTACCTGCCTTCCTGTTCCGCCTACGCCGTCGAGGCCCTGGAGCGTCACGGCGCCGGGCGCGGTGCCTGGCTGGCGGCTCGGCGGGTGGCCCGGTGCCACCCCTGGGGCGGCCACGGCGTGGATTTAGTCCCAGAGTGAGGATCTGATGACCCTGAGTGCTGTCAGCCTGAGCTCCTTGTACCGCCTGATGGCGGATCTGATGAGCGGCTGCTACGCCGTCACCCACGACTACGCCCTGGCCATCGCCCTGATGACCCTGGCCACGGTGGCCGTCACCACCCCGCTCACCTGGAAGAGCAGCCGGGGCATGATCGCCATGCAGGCCCTGCAGCCTGAGATGAAAAAGATCCAGGCCAAATACAAAGGCGACCGGGTCGCCATGAACGAGGAGATGACCAAGCTCTACCGGGAGGCGGGGATCAACCCTCTCTCGGGGTGCCTCCCGCTCGTTCCCCAGATGGTGGTCTTCTACGTCCTCTACCACACCATCGCCAACCTCTCCCACCGGCTGACCTTCGCCACCCATGCCCTGGCGTCGTCGTCCTGTCCCACCCCGACGGGGGGAACGGCCCAGATCGTCCTGGCCGGCGGCAAGTACTCCTGCTCAGCCCCGACCAACCTGGGTACCCACACCCTCCTTTACCAGAATCTGGTAGTAGCCGGCGGCCACATGAAGGTGTTCGGCTTCGACCTCACCCTGGGGGTCAGGACCGCCCACGGCAGCGCCCTGATCGGCTGTCTGATCCTGGTGGCCCTGGTGGTGGCGGCCCAGTACTGGCAGACCCGGCAGGTGAACCGGCGCAACCAAGGCGCTTCCGCCAACCCGCAGGCCCAGATGATGCAGCGGATCTTCCCGCTGTTCTTCGGCTTCATCTCCATCAATATCCAGGCCGGCGTCAACGTCTACTTCCTGGTTTCGGCCCTGTGCCGGATCGCCCAGCAGAGCCTGATGTTCAAATACGACCCGGTGCTCCGCCGACAGCTGCTGGCCGCCCGCACCGGAAAGCCGGTGGATCTACCCCCCCGCTCCTCCCGTCAGCTGGGTGGGTCGGGCTCCGGCCAGACCGGAAACGAACCCGGCCCCGCCGGCGCCGGCCCGGGCGGACGCCGGGGCAGCGGGGGCATCGCCCGCCTGCTGGGACTGGCCGATCCTGATCCGACGCCGGGCGTCTCCGGCCGGGGACCATCTGGGTCAAGTCCGGGCCGGGGCAACCTGGATCGCTTCATCGGGTCCTCCGGAGGTGCCAAGGGCACCTTGGGGGGTTCAAGCAACGGCAACGGTAGGAACACCGGCGCCAAGTCCACCAACAACGGGACGGCCAACGGGAACAGTCCCGCCGGCGACCCTGCCTCCAACGGCCCGGGCCAGTCCCGCCGCCGGGGCGGGCCGGCCGGCCCCTCAGCCAAGCACCAGGACCGCAACCGCTCCAAGGCGAAGCGTCGCCGGTCCCGCTAGGAAGGATTCAAAGCTATGGAATGGGTCGAAACGACCGGTAAGTCCGTCGATGAGGCGGTTGACGCCGCCCTGGATCAGCTCGGCGTGGCCGAAGATGACGCTGAGGTTGAGATTCTGGAGGAGCCCAAGCCCGGCCTGTTCGGGAGAATGAGGGGCGAGGCCAGGGTCCGGGTCCGGGTCCGCCCGACCCAGCCCCGGCCGAAGGAAGACCGCCGGGAGCGCCGGCGGCGTCCGGCGGGAGAGTCGTCCGAGGAGGCGGCGCCTGCGGACCACCCGGATGGGCCCCGGACTGCCAGTCGCCGAGACGGGGCCGAGAGCCCGCGGAGCCGCAATGGATCGGGCGCCAGCCGCCCCCGTGAAAAGGGAAACAACATGGATGAACCGGTGCCCCTGACCACCCAGGCCCAGGAGGCCGAGGAGTTCCTGAAGGGCCTGGTCGACCGCTTCGGGCTGGATGGAGGCGTGACGAGCGAAATCCTGGACGAGGACAACTTCGAAATCCGCATCGACGGGGGAGACCTCGGCCTGCTCATCGGGCCCAAGGGCGTGACCCTGTCAGCCGTGCAGGAGCTGACCAGGACGGTGGTGCAGCGCAAGCTCAACGCCCACAACGGCCGGCTGCTGGTCGACGTTTCGGGGTATCGCCAGAAGCGCAAGGTGGCGCTGGAGCGCTTCACCAAGGACGTGGCCGACCAGGTCCTGTCCAGCGGCCAGCGCCGGCTGCTCGAGCCCATGTCTGCCGCCGATCGCAAGATCGTCCACGACACGGCCAACGCCATCGAGGGCGTCTCCACCGTGTCGGAGGGCGAGGAGCCCCGGCGCCGGGTGGTCATCCTCCCCCAGTCCTAGCCATAACCGACTCCCCCTCTGCCCAGGCTGGGACCGGACCAGGCGAAGGCCGGCTGGTTGCCATCTTCGAAGAGGCCCGCAGCCTGGGCTTCCTGGGTCGCGGGCCGGTGGAGGATCACATAGCCCATGCCCGAGCCATGGCTGGAGTGGCTCAGGGGCATGGCCCCGGAAGATTCGCCGACCTCGGCTCGGGTGGGGGTGTCCCCGCTCTGGCGCTGCTCGGGCTCTGGCCCGACGCCAGTGCCGTGCTGATAGAGGTCGGCCAGCGCCGGGCTGCCTTCCTAAGGGATGGGCTGGCCGAGCTGGGCTGGTCCGGCCGTGCTCAGGTAATGGAGGCCCGGGCCGAGGAGGTGGGACGAGACCCGGCTTGGCGTCAGCGGTTCGACCTGGTCACGGCCCGATCCTTCGGGGCTCCGGCTGTAACGGCCGAGTGCGCCGCTCCACTCTTGGCCGTAGGAGGTACGCTGCTGGTCTCGGAGCCACCTTCCCCGATCGATCGTTGGCCGGCCGCTCCCCTGGCCCAGCTTGGCTTGGAGCCCGCCAGCCCGCAGGACTCCGGCGGCTATCACTTCGTGGCTCTACGCCAAGGAGGCCCGTGCCCGGAGCGCTTCCCACGTCGAACCGGGATTCCGGCCAAGCGCCCCTTGTTCTGACTCCACGGCTCGATGGGGCAGGTTTCACGTGGAACGTCGGCTTCTGGCGTGTTGCGATCGTGACAGACGTTCCACGTGAAACGTCAATACCGGAGTAATGCTTGACCTGGCCTGTTCTGCAGACCAGGATGGGTGGGTGACGCAGTGGGGAAGCGACTGGCAAGAACCCGGACACGCTTTTGTGCCACCGGACGAGCCCTCCGAGGGTACGGCCGTCCCAGAAGAAGAATACGTCGTTGATCCCGACCCGGTAGTGGAAGCGGCCGCCCCTGAACCGGAGACACCGCCGGTCGAAGCTCCTCTCGTTCCGATGGCGGGGGTGGGGCCCAGGCCGCTGCCCCGGGTTATGGCTATCGCCAACCAGAAGGGCGGGGTGGGCAAGACGACCACCGCCGTCAACCTGGGGGCCGCCCTGGCCGAGCTGGGTTATCGGACCCTGGTGGTTGACCTGGACCCCCAGGGTAACGCCACCACCGGCCTCGGGATCAACGCTCGTGGGCTGGATACATCCATATATGACGTATTAATGCGAGATACACCGCTGGAGGACTGTATCGAGCCCACCAGCCTCCGGAATCTCTTCGTCTGCCCCGCCACCATCGACCTGGCCGGGGCCGAAATCGAGCTGGTCCCGATGTTCAGCCGGGAGCTGCGCCTGCGCAAGGGCCTGGAGAGGGTGCTGGAGGACTTCGACTTCGTCCTGATCGACTGTCCCCCATCCCTGGGCTTGCTGACCGTAAACGGGCTGGCCGCCGCCACCGAAGTGATCGTGCCGATCCAGTGCGAGTATTACGCCCTGGAGGGTCTGAGCCAGCTGTTGCGCAACGTCAACCTGGTCCAGGGCGCCCTGAACCCGACCCTCGAGCTGGGAGCCATCATCCTGACCATGTTCGATGCCCGCACCAACCTGGCCGAGCAGGTGGCCGCCGAGGTGCGCAGCCACTTCGGGCCGAAGGTGTGCCGGAGCATCGTCCCCCGCACTGTGAGGCTGTCCGAGGCCCCTTCCTTCGGCCAGCCCATCATCGTCTTCGACCCCACGTCCAGGGGAGCAATCGCCTATCGGGAGCTAGCCAAGGAGGTGTCCGGTGGCGCGCCGCAGCGGATTGGGTAGGGGCCTCGGCGCCCTCATTCCCCAGGAGATACGGGCCGGTAACGGCTCCATCTTGCAGGAGATTCCCCTGGCCAGCATCCAGGCCAACCCCCACCAGCCCCGGTCGCACTTCGATGAGGAGGGACTGGCCTCCCTGACCGACTCCATCAAGGTCCTGGGGGTGCTCCAGCCGGTGCTGGTCCGGGCCACCGGCCTGGAGACCTATGAGCTGATAGCCGGGGAGAGGCGGTGGCGGGCGGCCCGCCGGGCCGGCCTGCAGAGCATCCCCGCCCTGGTCAAGACGGTCGAGGACCGGGGCTCGCTGGAGCAGGCCCTGGTCGAGAACCTCCACCGCCAGGACCTCAACCCTCTGGAGGAAGCGGCCGCCTACCAGCAGCTCATCGAGGACTTCCAGCTGACCCAGGAGGACGTGGGCAACCGGGTAGGAAAGAGCCGGGCGTCCATCACCAACACCCTCCGCCTGCTCCAGCTTCCCCCGGTGATCCAGAAGGCGGTGGTTGAGGGCCAACTGAGCGCCGGCCATGCCCGTGCCCTGCTGGGGACGCCCGACCGGGCCTTCCAGGAGGCCCTGGCCCGCCGCATCGTGGCTGAGGGGCTGTCGGTGCGGGCGGTGGAGGAAGCGGTCCGGGCTCGCTCCGGAGGGGCGGGGCCCGAGGGCCCGGAGGGGACCGATCCCAGGCAGAAGCTGAGAGGCCGCCTCCCCGAGCCGGGTTTCGCCGAGCTGGAGGAGCTGCTGGCCACCCACCTCGACACCCGGGTCAAGGTGGAGATGGCCCGAGGCAAGGGCAAGCTGGTGGTCTCCTTCGCCGACCTGGAGGACCTGGAGCGCATCTATCGCCGCATGGTGGCGGGCTGAGCCGGCCATAATCGGCCGGGATACTGGTCAGAGATAGCCCCTGAGCAGGGCCGACGCGAACTTGCCAGCGCTCCCTGGCCGCTGGCAAGTTCTACCAAACAACTCTCGATGTCCGCTTCAGCTTTGAAGATCCACAACCTGTGTATGTAGTTGTGGGTAACTTCAATTACAGGTAGGAGTCGAGCTCCTGGAGGAGCTGGCCCTTGCCCTTGGCGCCGACGATGCGGACCTGGGCGTCACCGTCCTTGAACAGGATCATGGTGGGGATGCTCATCACGTCGAAACGGCGGGCCGTCTCCAGGTTGTCATCGATGTTGAGCTTGACCACCCGGATCTTGTCGGGGTTCTCGCTGGCAATTTCCTCCAGCACGGGGGCGACCATCTTGCAGGGGCCGCACCATTCGGCCCAGAAGTCGACCAGGACCGGCACGTCCGACGACTTCACCTCTTCGTCGAAGTTCGAGTCGGTCAGATTGGTGAGATTGGCGGACATGGTCCTAACCCTTTCCGGTTTCCGCCCTATTTAGGCGCTCCGCAGGGTGAAACCATCTCCACCCCGGGAAGATTCCTGGGCGGGCCGGGGCGCTCAGCCGCCCGGCGGGGTCCGCTCCAGGGCCCGGCGCCCGGTCAGGGCCCAGATCGCCCCGGCCGCGCCGGCCACCACGGTCGCGCCCAGCTGGGTGCCGCTGGCGTAGTGCAGGTGGTGGCCGGTCGAGATCCAAAGGGACCACACCCACCCGATGGGAGGGAAGATCCCGGCCACCACCACGCCTGGGCGGCTGGGACGGCGCTGGAGGACGATGACGGCTTCGCCGATCACGATGCCGTATAGGAGGCAGGCGACCACGGCCAGGATGCCGCTCAGGCTGTACTCGCCCAGGATGGCCCCGCCCAGGGCCGAGAGGGCGGCGGCGCCCAACAGCGCCAGGGGGGTGCGCATCGGCAGGTGAGGGTAGTGTCCGACCCGCCATGGAGCCGACCAGGACATCCCCGCCGGGCCCGCCTGCCCCCGGTCCGCCGGCCGGCGGTCTGGGTTCCATCGGCGCCAACTGGCCGGCCCAGGTGGCCGATGGGGTCGAAGCCGCCGTCGGCCTGGTCCGGGACAAGGCCGTCCGGCCGGCCACGGTCCTGGCCCGGGCCCTGGTCTACGGCCCGCTGGCGGCCATCGTGGGCCTGGTGGCGCTGGTTCTGACCGCCGTGGCCGCCGTCCGGGGTCTCAACGAGATCCCCGGGTTCCAGGACTGGATCAGTCTGTGTGCCATCGGGGGACTTTTCACCCTGGCCGGGTTGTTCCTGCTCTCACGCGGACGGTCCGCCGCCGGAACCACCAAGAGGTAGAGCAATGGCCGAGGAGTTCGAGGTCGTCATAGTCGGGTCCGGCCCGGCCGGTCTGACCGCAGCCATATACACAGCCCGGGCCAATCTGGCCCCGCTGGTCATCGAGGGCGAGCCCAGTTCCACCTCGGACCAGCCTGGGGGCCAGCTCATGTTGACCACCGAGGTGGAGAATTTCCCCGGTTTCGTGGACGGGATCATGGGACCCGAGCTGATGACCACCCTGCGTGCCCAGGCGGCCCGCTTCGGCGCCCGATATGTGACCGAGAAGGTCTCCCGGGTCGATTTGTCCGCCTCTCCCTTCGGGCTGTGGGTGGGTGATCCGACCGCGGCCGAGCCCACCTACCGGGCCCGTTCCGTCATCGTCTCCACCGGGGCCCAGTCCCTGATGCTCGGCATCCCGGGGGAGGACCGCCTCCTCGGGCACGGCGTGTCGACCTGCGCCACCTGCGACGGCTTCTTCTTCCGGGGCCACCGCATTGCGGTGGTCGGTGGCGGGGACTCGGCCGTGGAGGAGGCGACCTTCCTGACCAAGTTCGCCGATCAGGTGACCATCATCCACCGTCGCAAGGAGCTGCGCGCCTCCAAGATCATGCAGGACCGGGCCTTCCGCAACGAGAAGATCGACTTCATCTGGGACTCGACCGTGGACGAGGTCCTGGGGGACGGCTCGGTCAGCGGCCTCAAGGTGCGCAACCTGGTCACCGGGGAGGTGAGCGAGCAGCCCTTCACCGGTTTGTTCGTGGCCATCGGGCACACCCCCAATACCGGTCTGTTCAAGGGTCAGCTGGACATGGAGGACAACGGGTACCTGATCACCCACGACGGGACCCGGACCAACGTGGACGGCGTCTTCGCCTGCGGGGACGTCCAGGACCACGTCTACCGCCAGGCCATCACCGCCGCCGGATCCGGATGTATGGCCGCCATCGACGCCGAGCGCTGGCTGGAGGCCCGGGCCCACTGAGCCCCCGAGGACCGGGGCGCGGGGCGTAGGGACTGAGAGCCGCCCGGGGTTGGGCCCCCGGGCACAGCGGCGGGCGTGGTCCGAAGGACCCGGGTGCCCGCCGCCGGGAACTCAGACGGCGGTGTGGTAGGTCACCCCGATGGTGCCCGGTCCGCAGTGGGAGCCGATGACGGGGCCGATGTCGCCCACCACGATCTCCTCCCGGGGGTAGAGGGCGCCGAGCATGTCCAGGAAGGCTTCGAGGTCGGGGGCGGCGCCGTTGAGCACACCCAGGTTCTCGATGGTCCCGGCCTCTTTCACCTTGTCCACCAGGTAGGCCAGGGCCCGGCCCCGGGTGCGCTGTTTGGATTCCTCGGCCACGGCCCCGTCCTGGATACGCAGGATGGGCTTGACCGACAGCACCGAGCCCAGGAGCGCCCGGGCCGACCCGATCCGGCCGCCCTTCTTGAGGTACTCCAGGGTGTCCAGGGCCCCGAAGACCCGGGTCCGGGGGACCAGGTCCTCGACGGTTCCGGCCACGTCCTCCAGGCTCTTGCCGGCCGCCGCGGCCCGGGCCCCGGCCAGGACCATGATCCCCTGGCCCAGGGTGATGGAGGTCGAGTCGATGACCCTGACCGGGATGTCGAGGTCCTCGGCTCCCTTGACGGCGGCCTGATGGGTGGCCGACAGGGCCGAGGAGAGGCTCACGCAGACCACCCCGGTGAAGCCTTCTTCGGCCGCCTTCTGGAACGCGGCCTTGAAGGCCCCGGGGGATGGGGCGGCCGTCTCGGGCAGGACGGCCGAGGCCGAGCAGCGGGACCAGAACTGATCCGGGGTCAGGTCGCGGCGGTCGATGAACTCCTCGGCCCCGAAACGGATCGACAGGGGGACGATGTCGACAGCCAGTTCATCGACCAGGTTCTGGGGCAGGTCACAGGCGCTGTCGGTCACTAGCTTGATACCGGCCACTGAATTCCCTCCCCGACGGGCCCGATCGGCCCGGCCCCAGGCAGATTAGGCGGCCGATCCCCGGGCCAGCACCGCCGCCATCAGGCCGGCCGCGGCCAGATAGGCGGCCGCCCCGACGGCGATGGCCAGGGCCACCCGCCCGGCCAGGACAGCTGTGCTCTGACCCGTGATCAACGCCCCCACCAGGGCCACCCCGACGGCCATGACCAGGGTGGGCACCCCCACCCGGCCCAGGTGGGCCAGCAGGCGTCCGCCCTCGATGCCGTCGAGCCGACGGCGCAGGCTGACCAGGGCCACCCCGGCCGCCACCGTGTAGGCGATGGACACCGACAGAGCCAGGCCCCGCACGCCGAGGGACGGGTAGAGGGCGATGGCACCGATGATGTTGAGGGCGTTCTCCAGCAGGTAGAGGAGGAACGGCGTCCGGGCGTCCTTCATGGCCTGGTAGCTGCGGACCAGGAGTAGGAACACGCAGAACCCGGGCAGGCCCAGGGCCAGCAGGGCGGTGGCTACCGCGGCCCGGCCGGCGCCGCCGGCGGTGGTGGCCCCGTGCCGGAGCATCAGCTCCAGTGCGGGCCGGGCCAGGAGGAGGTAGCCCACTGCGGCCGGGACGACCAAGGAGAGCATGGCCCGCAGGCCGCCGGCCATCCGCCGCCGGAAGGCGGCCAGGCGGTGGCGGGCCCAGCTGTCGGCCAGGGCGGGTTGGATGGCGCTCATCAGCGACACGGCCGCTATCCCATAGGGGAGCTGGAAGAACGTGTAGGCCGTCATCCACACCGTCACGTCCCCGTCCCGGCGGTTGGCCAGTAGCAGGACCACCCACAGGGCGACCTGATTGGCGGCCACGAAGCCGAACGTCCAGCCCGAGAGACGCAGCATCTGGCGGACCACCTCGTGGCCCGGATCCCAGACCCAGCTCAGGTGAACCCCCGCCCGCCGCAGGGCGGGCAGCTGGCCGATGAGCTGCACGGCTACGCCGGCGGTGGTGCCGAGCCCGAGCAGCCAGTAGGCCCCGGCGTGACTGGAGACGTTGTCGACACTCATGCCGTTGGCGACGTGGCGCACCACCAGGAGCACGAAGATGACCAGGACGTTGTTGGCGATCGGCGTGAACATCGGCACGGCAAACCGCCTCCGCGTGTTGAGCAGCGCCGTGCTCAACACGATCCAGCCGTAGAAGGCCAACTGCGGGGCGAACATGCGCAACAGCCCGGTGGCGGCCCGGTCCTCGGCGGCGGAGTGGGCGGTGCCGAAGGTGTAGATCCGGATGAGCTCGGGGGACGCGATCTCGAACAGGGCCGTCATCACCACCAGCAGGACGGTGACCAGGCTGACCACGGCCGAGATGGCCCTCCAGGCCTCGGCGTCGTCCCGGGTGGCCAGGCGGTCCACGAATACGGGGATGAGCGTGGCCGAAAGCACCCCCCCCAGGACGAAGTCGAAGACGATGTTGGGGGTGGTGTTGGCCAGGTTGTAGGCGTCGGTGAGGCGGTGGGTCAGGCCCAGGGCGTAGGCCAGGGCCACCACCCGCCCGAAGCCGGTGAGGCGGGAGAAGAGGGTCCCCACCGACATGACCAGGGCGGCCCGCCCCGTCCGTTCGCCCCCGGAGGCCTCAGTCATCCCGCTCGACCAGGCGGCGGTTGCGCCGGCCCTTCTGGAGGGCCCGGCCCCACCAGAAGGCCAACAGCAGCAGGGCCCCCACTGACAGGACGACTCCAACTCCGGAAAAGGCCCGGGAGGTGATGTAGACGTCGGCGGACGACATCGGCTGGTCCCCGGCGGCGGTGAAGACCTTGACTTCCAGCTGGAATCGTCCGGTCCTCCTGGCCGTCACCGGCACCAGCCAGGTGGTGTTGCGCAGGCTGAGGGTGAAGGTCCTCGACACGCTGTCCTGGCCCCCGCCCGTGAAGCCCAGGCCGGTGCTGGACAGCTGAACCTGGACCCGGGCCGGCACCGGGAGGTTGGACACGATGGACAGGGGTATGCGGCCCTGGCGTGATGTGAGGGTTATGGCCGAGGCCACCACCGTGACCTGGTTGAGCACATTGGCGACCTGCCGGGTGGCGGCGCCCAAGTAGGCGCTGCGTTGGGCCGGGGTGAGCCCGGCCGCCTCGGAAGCGAGGATCAGGTCCGAGGTCGACAACAGGGTGGGGATGGGCCGGACCAGGGAGCCGGCCAGCGCTCCCAACTCGGTCCGCAGGGCGCGGATCCGGGTTGGGTCGAGCCCGAGCTTTCGACCGGCCGGGGTCGTTACCGGCCCGGTGGGAGTGGCCGGGCTGGTGGAGGCCGGGACGGACAGAGCCGCGTTCAGAGTGACGGTCTGGAGGTACGGCCCGGTGGCCAGGCCCCCCAACAACTCGGTCAGGGCGGCCTTGTCCGGCGCCCAGTACCGGGGCGCTACGGCGGCCACCACCCGGGGCTCGGGGACCAGCGATCCGTTCTGGTAGTACTCGAGGTTGGGGTTCTCGAAGTACACCTGGGCCAGGTCGGCCAGCAGCTCGTGCACCGCCAGCATGGGATCGCTGATCTGCAGGTCGGAGGCCAGCCCGGGGTCTCCGGAGAGGGCCGGGTAGGAGGCCTGGCCCACGGCCAGGGGGAAGGGCTGGTCCGGGGTCAGCCGGGCCGAGCCGGCGGCGGCATCGGCGGACGGGATCAGAAGGCTCCGGGCTCCCAGGCCGGCCAGCGCCGCCACCGTGTCGCGGTCGAGGGGGCCCTGGACCATCCAGGTGGCCGCCGGCGGGCGCAGACCGAGTTCCGCCTCGTCGATGTCCGCGCCGCGGCTGGTCTGGGTGGCCAGTTCGGAGACGAGGCTCGAGCCGACCAGGGCCGCCGGGTCCACGTCGGTGAAGGGCTGGGCCAGGACCTGAACGCCCGGGGTCATCCGGCGCAGCCCGGAGAGGACGGAACGGGCCGCCGGTTCCGGCGTGTCGGCCAGGGCGGCCAAGGTGGCCGGGTCGGGGGCCAGAGTCAGGGCGTCGGGGCCATGGAGGGCCAGGCCGCCCACCAGCTGGCCCAGCCGGCTGAGGCCGGTGGTGCCGACCCTGCGGTCCCCGGCCGGGGTCAGGGGGGAGGTCCCGGCTACGGGGACCACGAGGGCGAAGCGGAGCGGATTGGCGGCCCGGCCCGGGTCCACGATGATGAGGTGGGTGATCAGGCGGGCCTCGGCCTCCCCGGTATCCGCATTCCGCACGGTCACCTCGACGGGGTAGACCCCGGCCACGTCTCCCGTCTGCAGGCCGTAGGGGGCGGCGCAGAGCGGGCTGGGCCCGGTGTCGACGGGGATGCACACGCCCGGCTGGCCCCCGGCGGCGCCGAAGCTGAGGGCGGTGGTGTCGCTCCACAGGGCCCGGCCGAAGGAGCGGCCCTGCTGGGACAGGGCGAAGGCGGACCGGGTCACCAGGCGCTGGAACACCGAGACCTCGAGCTCGGCCCCGTCACTGGCCGTCGCGGCGGGCGTGGCTCCGAGCGCCAGCCTGATCGGAAAGGGCTGGCCCGGGGTAACCCACAGTGGTTGTGAGACCAGGGTCAGGGAGGGGCCCGAGGTCGTCCCGCTTCCGCCGCCAGCGGCCAGCGCCGGCACGGGGCCCAGCCCGGCCAGGACCAGACCGGCGCCCACGGCCAGGACGGCCCGCAGGCGTACTCTCACGGCTCGATCCGGGTGCCGAGCACGGCCAGGCCCCCACTCTGGAGACGGAAGCCCATCCGTTGGTAGAGATCGAGGGCCCGCTGGTTGCCTTCCTGGGTGTTGACCAGGCAGCGCTCGGCCCCCCATCGCTTCAGCCAGCGCAGCCCGTCGCCGACCAGGAACCTCCCGATGCCCCGTCCGGTCAACTCCCGCCCGACGGCCAGGCGCTGGAGATAGCCCCGGCTACCGGCCTTGCCGGTGATGGCGTAGCCGGCCGGCTGGGCCCCCGTTCCGCCGGTCTCTCCGGCCCTCGCTCCGCCCCCGGATACCCCGGCCCCGGCCAGGGCCAGGCGGAACCGGGCCCGGGGGGTGGCCTGGGTGGCGTCCTCGAGGGCGGCGGCGTCCATCGTCCAGAACTCGTCGAAGGCCGAGCGGTCGATGCGGACGACGGCGTCCATGTCCTGGGGGCGGGTGCGGCGCAACCTGACTCCGGCCGGGGCCTTCAACTCGGGCAGGCCGGACAGATCGTGAGCCAGGAGGTGGAGGCGTTGTTCCACGTCGAAGCCGGCCCCGATGAACCCGGCCTGTTCTGGCGGAGCCAGGGCCGAGGTGACCACCCCGGCGTAGCCCTCGCCGGCCAGCCGGCCCAGGCAGTGGCGGACGAAGCCGGTCGACAGGATCTGGCTGTCGCTGGCGGGGGCCAGGTGCGCCAGCCTCCCGTCGCCCCTCCAGGGGGTGCAGCGGGCACGCTCGGCGCCCCAGCGGATGACCTGGGGGCTAGGGGCGCTCACGTCTGGCCCGGACAGTAATGGGGAGGGCGCCAGGCCTGGGCCCTCGGCGCTCCGGTCGCCATCGGGGAGGGTTAGAACGCGCTCAAGCTGCCAGGCCCAAATGACGAAGTATCTGCATGGCGTTGGTACGGACGGAGTGCCCAACTTGCGGGACGATCGAGATCCAGTGCGCCACGGTCACCGTGCTGCGGCGGGCCGATGGCGACCCGATGGATTACGAGTTCCACTGCCCCCGGTGCGCCGATGAGGTGCGCCGGCCGCTGAGCCCCCGCCACGTGCTGGTCCTGCTCGAGAACGGCGCCGCCCTGCGCCAGCTGGGTGAGGTGGGGGACCCGATCACCTCGGCCGAGATCGTGCTGTTCGCCCGCATGCTGGAGGAGCCCGGCCTCCTCGAGCGCGAGCTCGCCCGCCTCCTGGCCTGACAGTCCCGGCCGCCGCCGCGGTCCTGAAGGTGATGCCCCAGCCGTAGGCGCCGACCTCCCGACCTGGGGCCCCGGCCGCGGCGTCTCAGCTCCGAGCCCGCAGCTTCCTCTCGTTGTGCAGCCGCTGCAGGTAGCGCCGGATCAGCAGGGCGATGATGATCAGCAGCAGGAGCAGGGCCAGGCCCTTGAACAGCCAGGACACCGGGTGGCCGCCGTGGCGGGAAAAGATGGTCACGTTCTGGTGGTTGGCGCTGGGGGCCCCTCCCGCCCCGGGCCCCACCGAGCTGCCAACGGTTCCGGAAACGAGAACGGTGGCCATGGCCGTGCCGGTGTGTTCTTCCGAGGTGCCCCAGGTCAGATGGAGCTGCCCGGTCAGCTGTCCGCTGGGAGCGGTGCCGTTGAAGGCCAGCGGGATGACGCGGGGATTGCCCGGCAATACCGTGTCCGGGGGCACGGCCACCGTCCCGACCTGGGTGCCGGAGACGGTCACCAGGTCCACGGTCCCGCCCAGGCGGTAGTCGATGTCCCCGGTGTCGAGGAAGGTGAGGTCGAAGACGACGCCATTCGGCTTGGCCACCGCCGATGGCGCGGCGAAGGCCTGGATCTGGCCGGTGTCGGTAGTTGGCCCGGGCACGTGGCCGATTAGAGGCCTGGCCTGAGCCTCCTCCACGGTGGTGGAGCTCTGCGAGGCCGGCGGGATCTCCTTGAACACCACCCCGGCGTACAGGCCCCCGGGCTTGCTGCCGGGGGCCGCTTCCACGGAAAGGTTCACGCTCTGGCTGGCCTGGGCGGCCAGGGTGAGGCTGGTGGTGTTGGCCGTCACGGTCAGCCCGGGGGAGGGCGAGCCGTTGAACTCGGGGGTCTGGCCGTTGAAGTGCAGGCCCGTGATGGCCACGTTGATCTGCTCGGGCTGGTTGGTGGAATTGATGACGGTGAAGTCAACGGGGACCACCTGACCCGGTGGGAGGCTGAGGTCCCCGGTCGGGCCCCCGGCCACGGTGAAGCCGGCGCCGCCATTCGAGGCGGCCCAGGCCGGCACCCCGGCGCCGGCCCCCAAGACCCCGGCCCCCAGGACCCCGGCCCCGACAGCGGCCCAGCCGACCAGGGCGAATCCGGCCGCTCGGCGGGCCCGGGTGGAAGCGGTGAGGCGACGGATCGGGTGAGGCATGGGGTGGCCCTTCACGAGAGATCGGAGAGTACCGGTGGGACCGGGGATCGGACGTTGCCGGGTGGGAAAATGCGGATGCGGCTCCGAGGAGCCGCATCCGACTTAGTGGGATCTGGTTCCGGCCGGCGCCGGTGACGGCGGAGAAGCTGCCCGGGGGTCTAGAAGCTCGGGACAACCAGGTAGGTGATGGTTCCGGAGTAGGTGCCCGCCGGCGAGTTCAGGGTGACGCTGCTGCCGCAGTAGGTGACCGAGGTGATGGCGCCGTTGGTCAGGCCGGTCAGGGAACTGGCCAGGGTGCTGTACGTGCCGTTGGAACCGAGGGGCGCCGAAGAGCTGCAGCTGGTGCCCGTGGTGGCGGTGATGGGCAGCGAGTAGCTGCCGCCATCGTCGTAGGTCAGCGCTGAGGTGCTGTTACCGATGAGACCCTCGATGGTGTAGGTCAAGGCATTGGTAGCCACTGTGATGGAGTCAGTCGGGAAGCTGACCGCCACACCGCTGGTGGTGGGAGTCACCGAGAAGGCGTGGCTGGTCGAAGGCAGGGTCACATTGAGCACCGGGGCCACGCTCAGCTGCTCGGTCACGCCGTTGGTGCCTATGGGCACGACCGTCGACGTCAGGCACCCGATGTCAGCCAGCGCGGATGCCAGGGTGGAGTCGAAGGAGGCGGTGGATCCCGAGGTGCCGGTGGTAAAAGTGGACGCGCTGATGCCGCTGATGGCGGTGGTGGCGTCAGCAATACAGGCCCCGGCCGTGGTCGAAGCGGTGACGGTGGGATTGGTCAGGCTGGAGATGACGATCTTGAGCTGGGGAACGGTGGTCAGGCCGGTGAAGTCGGTGGAAGGCACCGCGATGCCCACCAGGGTGCTGGCCGAGTTGACCGTGCTGGTCACCGAGGCCAGGGCCGAGCCCCAGCCGCTCCCGGTGTTCTCGTAGACCGAGACCGGGGCGGTGGCGAGGCCGGTAGCGCCGCCGGGGATGCCGAGCACGCCGTTGAACCCGGTCAGCATCTCGGTCAGGGTCAGGCCGGGCGTGAAGGTGAAGGTATAGGTGCTGGAGCTGGCCGACTGGTTGTTGGACATCACCAGGCTGGGGTTGACGATGGCCGCACGGGCCGGGGTGCCGGCCACCAGGCCGAGGGCGGCGGTGGCGACCATTCCGGCCGCTCCCATCGCCGCCAGCCTGCGGGTCTTGATCTTCATTGTGGGTCCTCCCCCGATGCTTCCGTACTTTGCGTGGTTATGTTTTCGCCCTCCGTGGCAGTGCTCTGAATGACCAGTTGTCATCATTTACAGGTGACCAGACCCGACTAGTCCGGGGGATAAACCGGGACGAACTTGGACCTATCGCCGCATGGCCGGATGGGGTGGCGCGGGCGTTCCGTACACTCACGGCCGTGATTCCGGAGCGGATGGAGCCCCTGGTGAGGGAGACGGGGCCCTTGGCGGCCCGCTTCGCCCAGGCCGGCCACCGGCTGTATCTGGTCGGCGGCGTGCTCCGGGACGCCTTCCTGGACCGGCTCCGTCCCGACCAGGACCTGGACCTCACCACTGACGCCGAGCCGGATCAGATCGAGGCGGCGGTGGCGGGCTGGGCCGACGCCACGTGGACCACAGGTAAGGAGTTCGGGACCATCGGGCTGCGCCGAGGTGACCGGGTCTATGAGGTCACCACCCACCGGGCCGAGGCCTATGCACCCGAGTCCAGGAAGCCGGCGGTCAAGTTCTCCGCCTCGGTGGAGGCCGACCTGTCCCGGCGGGACTTCACCGTCAACGCCATGGCCCTGCGCCTCGGCGGTGAAGGCGAACTGGAGCTGATCGACCCCTACGGCGGCTTGGCCGACCTGGCCTCCCGGCGGCTGCGGACCCCCCTGTCCCCGGAGGAGTCCTTCAGTGACGACCCTCTCCGCATGATGCGGGCGGCCCGGTTCATAGCCGGCTACGACCTGGTCCCGGACGAGGCCCTGGTGGAGGCGGTGGGCCACCTGGCCGAGCGCCTCGACATCGTCTCGGCCGAGCGGATCCGCGCCGAGCTGGACAAGTTGATGGTGGTGGACGTGCCCGGACCCGGCCTGTGGTTCCTGGTCCGCACCGGCCTGGCCGCTCGCTTCCTGCCCGAGCTGCCGGCCCTGGCCCTGGAGCAGGACCCCATCCACCGCCACAAGGACGTCCTGGCCCACACCCTGGCGGTGGTGGACAAGACCGGCCCCGACCGCCTACTGCGCCTGGCCGCCCTGTTCCACGACGTGGGCAAGCCCAAGACCCGGGCCTTCACCGGCGGGGGAGTGTCGTTCCACCACCATGAGGTGGTCGGGGCGAGGATGACCCGGGAGCGCATGAAGGCGCTGCGTTACTCGGTCGAGGACATCGAGCTGGTCTCGACCCTGGTGGAGCTCCACCTGCGCTTCCACACCTACCGGCTGGGCTGGACCGACCGGGCCGTGCGCCGTTACGTCCGCGACGCCGGGCCCCTCCTGGACCGGCTCAACGAACTGACCCGCTGTGACTGCACCACCCGCAACGAGGCCAAGGCCCGCCAGCTGGAGCGGCGCATGGACGAACTCGAGGTTCGCATCTCCGAGCTGCGCCAGCAGGAGGAGCTGGACGCCATCCGCCCCGACCTCGACGGCCGGCAGGTCATGACCGAACTGGGCCTGACCCCCGGCCCCCAGGTCGGCCGGGCGCTGGATTACCTGCTGGAACTCCGCCTGGACGAAGGTCCCCTGGGCGAGGAGGAAGCCGCCCGCCGCCTCCGGGCCTGGTGGGCGGCCGAGGGATCAGCGGGCTAATTACCTTCCTTGCGGGCCCGGACGATGAGGGTGCGGGGCACGAAGCGGAAGGCCTCCCGCCACTGCGGAGTCCTCGGGCCCCCGGTCCTGGGTTCGGGCTCGATGATGGCGTCGACCCGGTAGCTGGCCCGCACCAGCCCGGCGAATATCTCCTCGATGGTGTGCGGGTACTCGCCCCCGTCGGCCCCCCCGGCGGTACGAACCGGGGAGCGGTCGAAATAGGACCTCCCGATCCGGAAGGGCTGGGCCTCGTCCTCGGCCAGCATGGCGTAGGCCGGGTGGGGGAGGGAGAACACGATGGGGGCGCCCACCTTGAGCACCCGGTGAGCCTGGCGCAGGATGCGGTTGAGGTCCTCCACCTGGCCGAAGGCGAAGGCGGAGAAGACCAGGTCCACCGAGTCCGCCCGCAGGAAGGCCAGGTCGGCCAGGTCCCCATGGCGCAGCTCGACCCGCACCTCCTCCCGGTCCACCAGCACCCGGGCCGTAGCCAGGGCGTCGCTGTCGGAATCGACGGCTATGGCGGTGGCTCCCTGTTTGGCGAAGGCGATGGAACAGCGGGCGTCCCCGCAGCCCAGTTCCACCACCCGCTTGCCCTTGAGGTCCCCGAGCAGGCGGAGTTCGTCCTCGGTGGCCACCTCGGGGCCGTACTGGATCACGTGGGTCTCCACGTTCTGGTCGGTCACGGCCGGCTCCCTCGGATCGGAGGCCGGACCCGGCGGGCGGCGCGGACCGCGTGCCCGGCCCTCACTTGACCACCGGCAGGCCGGCGCCCGCCCAGGCCTCCATGCCGCCGGCCACGTTGATGGCCTGGTGGCCGGCGTTGAGGAGGGCCTCGGTCACCGCCGCCGAGCGCCCGCCCAGGTGACAGACACACAGGATGGCCGCGCCCTCGGGCAGCTCGTCCCGCCGGGCGGCTATCTGGCCCATCGGTATGTGAATGGCGGTCGGGGCGTGGCCGGCGTCCCACTCATCCTGCTCCCTCACATCCAGGAGGAAGGCACCTTCGCTGACCATCTCGGCCGCCCGGGCCGGGGTGACCTCCGGGAGTTGGTTGTCCATGGTCCCCATCTCAGCCTTTCGGCGGCACGTTGGCCAGCTGATCGAGGATCTTGGAGATGGCGTCGTCCTGGGCGGCCAGGTGGGCCTGGATCTGCTTGGCCTCCTCCAGGACGGCGGCGGCGTCGTTGTAGGTCGCCTCGGACCGGGCGTCGGCCGCCTTGGCCTGGATGTTCTGACCCACGATGATGATGGGCAGCAGCACCAGCTGCAGGAAGCTGCTGCTGATCCAGAGGATCAGGTTCTGGGTGGAGTGGATGTTGTCCGGCAGGCTGATCAGGGCGATGGCGGCGAAGACGTAGGCCGCCCACATGGTGCCCACGATGATGGTGATCCGCAGCCCCAGGGCCGTGTTGATCCGGCCGAAGAGGCCGGGCCCGTGCACGGCGGCGGCGGCGTCGGCCACCTTGGGCGGCCCGGACGTCTGGCGGGCGGCGATATGGGGATGGGGGACGTAGCGGAAGATGTCGGTCACGACCTACAGGCTCCCACGCCTACAGGTCGGACCGGTGGTTCTGGCCTCAGCTGGTCCTGTTCCGGGGGGATCAGCGACCGGCGGGATCAGCGACCGGCGGCGAAGTCCTCCACCATCTGGCGGGCCTCGTCATCGTGGAACTGCTTGGCAGGTGACTTCATGAAGTAGGCCGAGGCCGACTCCACCGGTCCGCCCTGGCCGCGGTCGAGGGCGATCTTGGCGCAGCGCACCGCATCGATGATCACCCCGGCGGAGTTGGGGGAGTCCCACACCTCCAGCTTGAGCTCGATGTTGAGGGGCACGTCCCCGAAGTTGCGGCCCTCCATCCGGATGTAGGCCCACTTCCGGTCCTCCAGCCAGGCCACGTGGTCGGAGGGCCCGATGTGGACGTTGTCGGAGGAGATGCCGTGCTCGATCTGGCTGGTCACGGACTGGGTCTTGGAGATCTTCTTGGACTCCAGGCGCTCCCGCTCGAGCATGTTCTTGAAGTCCATGTTCCCGCCCACGTTGAGCTGGTAGGTGCGGTCGAGCACCATGCCCCGGTCCTCGGCCAGGCGGGCCAGGAGACGGTGGACGATGGTCGCCCCGACCTGGCTCTTGATGTCGTCACCCACGATGGGCACGCCGGCCTCGGTGAACTTGGCCGCCCACACCGGGTCGCTGGCGATGAACACCGGGATGGCGTTGACGAAGGCCACCTTGGCATCCAGGCAGGCCTGGGCGTAGTAGCGCTGGGCCTCCTCGGAACCGACGGGCAGGTAGGACACCAGCACGTCGGCCTTGGCGTCCCGGAGAGCCTGGGCCACGTCGACGGGCTCCTCCGGGGACTCCTCGACCACCTGGCGGTAGTACTTGCCCAGGCCGTCAAAGGTCGGGGCCCGCTGCACCCGCACGCCGAGGTTGGGCACCTGGGCGAAGCGGATGGTGTTGTTGGGCCCGGCGAAGATGCCCTTCGACAGGTCCAGGCCCACCTTGTTGGCGTCCACGTCGAAGGCGGCCACGAACTCCACGTCACCGACGTGGTACTCGCCCAGCATCACGTGCATGAGGCCGGGGACGGACTCGGTCGGGTCGGCGTCCTTGTAATAGGTCACGCCCTGGACCAGGGAGCTGGCGCAGTTGCCGACTCCGGCTATGGCGACCCGGATCTTCTTGCTCATGGCTTTAGTTCCCTCTCTAGTTGGTCGGACCGTTCGACTTCGATGAGCCGCTCGATCCAGGAGATGTCGTGTTCGGTGGCCTCGGTGCTGTGCTCGGCCACGGCCCGGGCGTAGCTGTCCAGGCGCTCCCGGCCGGCGCGCACCGCCGTCCGGGCCCGGGCCAGGCGCTCGATCAGTTGGGCCCGCCTGCGCTCCAACAACCCGAGGCGCTGGTCGGCGGCCAGATGGCGGGCGAAGGCCAGACGGAGTTGGAAGGAGCGGTCGTCCTCGGCGGAGGCGTCCTCGGCGGCCAGCAGTTTCTCGAACAGGGCCTGGCCCTCAGGGGTTATCCGGTAGACCTTGCGGCCCCGGCTGTCGTGGCCCCCGCCGGCCCGCCGGGCCCGGTAGGCCGCCCGCTCCCCGGACAGGGAACCGGTGGTGGGGATGGACACGGCGGCCGCCGAGGGGCCGGCCTCGGTCACCTCCACCGCCCCGGCCTTCTCCAGCCGGCGCAGGGCCGGGTACAGAGAGCCGAAGGAGACCCGGGACATGGGCCCGAACGTGTCGCTCAGGCGCTTCTTGAGCTCGTAGCCGTGGAGCTCCTGCTCCTTGAGAAGCCCGAGGATGGCCAGCTCCAACATGAGGACACAATAGCACGTTCAGATATATCGAGTCGATACATCGAGACGCTACCTTCGCAGTTTGGCGCCGGACGCGTAACCTCCGTGGCCTGATGCGCCAGAAGTCGGACGCCGCCGCGGGAGTGTCCCGGGATTGCCGGGCCGGGGAGATCGACTTCCGTCTGGCCCGCAACGCCGTGCTCTCCGAATTCCGCAAAGGTCGCCTCGGACGCAACGACGTATGCGACGCCCACCCCGACCTCCTGCGGGCCGCCCGCAATGTCGGGGATCCCACGGCCGAGGCATGCCCCATCTGTGAGAAGGAACGGGCCCTGGTCCACGTCAGCTATGTCTTCGGGACCGGCCTGCCGGCCAGCGGCCACACCGTGAGCAGCGAGGCGGAACTGGTCCGCATGGCCCGGCGGGCGCAGAGCCTTTCCTGTTACGTGGTCGAGGTCTGCGCCTCCTGCGGGTGGAACCACCTCTCCCGCACCTTCCCCGTGGCCAAGACCCGGCCGGCCCGCTGAGCAACACCACCCGGACCCCGGCCTCCCGGCGCCGGCCGTCGTGGTTCTGGCGCTGGCGGCGGCTCCTGTTCCTGCTCGGCTTCTTCTTCGTCACCGCCGCGGCGGGATTCGCCTACCTGCTGCTCCTGGCCCCGTTGCCGCCGGCCACGGTGGAGGGGGAGACGACCTTCATCACCGACTCGACCGGGGCCAGGCTGGCCACCATTGACAATGGCGAGAACCGGGTCCCGGTCTCGCTCTCCCAGGTCCCCCCGGTGCTGATCAAGGCCGTCCTCGACACCGAGGACCATGCCTACTTCCATCACGGCGCCCTCGACCCGGTCGGCATCCTCCGGGCCGCCTACGACGACCTGCGGGGGGAACCCCTGCAGGGGGGATCGACCATCGCCCAGCAGTACGTCAAGCAGGTCTATGTGGGTACGGAGCGCACCTTCCTGCGCAAGGTCAAGGAGGCGGCCGTGGCCGTCCGCCTGGAGCGGGAGCTGTCCAAGAACCAGATCCTGGAGCGCTACCTCAACACCATCTACTTCGGCCGAGGCGCCTACGGGGTGGAGGCGGCCTCCCAGGTCTACTTCGGCAAGGACGTCAGCCGACTCGACCTCAACGACAGCGCCTACCTGGCCGGCCTGATCCGCTCCCCTGACACGGCCGACGCCGACGTCGCCCCCGCCATCGCCAACGAGCGCCGGGATGTCAGCCTCAATGAGATGGTCCGCTACGGGGACCTGAGCAGCGCCGAGCGCTACCGGCTGGCGGCCATCCCGGTGGCCAGCTACGTGATCAACCGGCGCCAGGAGGCGCCCCAGGTGGTCGATACCGGTATCGGCACCCAGTACTTCATCGACTATGTCCGCCGGGTCCTGGTGGCCCGCTTCGGGCAGGCGGCGGTGGACGCCGGGGGCCTGCGGGTCCGGACCACCCTGAACCTTCACACCCAGGCCCAGGCCTACGACGCCGTCTACGGGTACCTGCGCCCGTACGAGCCGGCCGGGGCCCTGGTGTCGGTGGACTCCAACGGTGACGTGGTGGCCATGGTCGGGGGCCGGGACTACGCCCAGTCCCAGGTCAATCTGGCCACCGGCACGGCCGGAGGCGGCTCCGGGCGCCAGGCCGGCTCCACCTTCAAGGCCTTCCTGCTGGCCGCCACCGTGCATGAGGGCTACTCCCTGCAGTCGGCCTTCCCGGCCCCGCCCCAGCTGATCCTGCCCAAGGCCAACAACGGGCAGGACTACGTGGTCAACAACTTCGAGAGCGAGAGCTTCTCCTACCCCATCAACCTGATCCAGGCCACGGCCCTGTCGGTCAATACCGTCTTCGCCCAGTTGGAGGCCAAGATCGGCGTCGGCAAGATGGTGGCCATGGCCCATGCCATGGGCGTGACCTCCCCCCTGCCGCTGCAGCCCTCGCTGGTGCTGGGTTCGGCCGACGTGTCGGTGCTGGAGATGGCCGGTGCCTACTCCACCCTGGCCGACGACGGCGTCCAGATCAGCCCGCACGTCATCGAACAGGTCACCACCGCCGACGGCCATGTCCTGTGGAACGACCAGCCCCCTCGCAACCGGGTCCTCACCGTCTCCGATGCCACCCAGGTCGACTACGCCCTGCGCCAGGTCGTCCTCCACGGCACCGGGACCGGGGCGGCCGTCCCCGGCCACGAGATCGCGGGCAAGACGGGGACCACCAACAACTACGACGATGCCTGGTTCATCGGCTACACGCCCACCCTGACCACGGCCGTGTGGATGGGCTATCCCCAGAGCGAGTCGGAGGAGATGCTCAACGACCGGGGGGGTCCAGTCACGGGCGGGACCCTGCCGGCCACCATCTTCGAGCGGTTCATGAGCCAGGCCCTGGCCGGCACCAACAGCGGCACCTTCGCCCCGCTCTACGACTTCCCCGGCCGGCTCATCACCGGCGCCTCCGCCTACTACTCCCCGACCACGACCACCTCGACGCCGTCGTCGACCACCTCCACCACCCGGCCCGGGGGATCGACCACCACCACGACGGCCGGCTCCTCGGCCTCGTCATCGACCACCTCCTCGGCCCCGTCGTCGACCACCTCCACCACCCGGCCCGGGGGATCGACCACCACCACGGCCCCAGGGTCCACGACGTCCACTACCGCCCCGTCCAGGTCCACGCCGACCACAGCTCCCGGTCTGCGCGGCTAACTGCTGGCAGCTAGCCCCGGCCGGCCAGCTCGTGGGGATAGAGGGACCGGCAGGAGAAGCACCAGCGCTCGGCCTGGTCGACCTTGGTCACCGAGCCGGCCGTGTCCCAGTCCTCGGGCACCACGTAGAGGCGGTGGACGCTGACCAGATCATCATCGTCCCGATCACAGTTCTCACATCGGGTGCCCATCGCCACCGACGTTAACCCCGCCCGGGGGCCCCGGCCCGGGCGGACGGCTCACCCCGGCCCCGCCCGGCATGGCTCCGGTCCGGGCGGGTAGAATCCGGGGACCGCCGGCAGCCATTCGGGCGCTGGACGGGACCTAGGAGGAAACCACCGTGCGCAAGCCGCTCACGGTGCCCGCCGTCCGCTCTCGCAAGCGGTCGCTGGGGCACGAGCCACTGGTGATGGTGACCGCTTATGACGCCCCCACGGCGCGCATCGCGGATGGGGCCGGGGTCGATCTGATCCTGGTGGGGGACTCGGTGGCCAATGTGGTCCTCGGCTACGAGGACACCCTGTCGGTCACAGTGGCGGACATGGCCCACCACGTGGGCGCCGTCAGCCGGGCCCGCCCCCAGGCCCTCATCATCGGGGACATGCCCTGGTTGAGCTACCACCGGGGGACGGCCGACGCCGTGGCCAACGCCGCCACCCTGGTCCGGGCCGGGGCCCAGGCCGTCAAGCTGGAGGGGGGGCGGAAGCGGGCCGAGGTGGTCGAGGCCATCGTCGACGCCGAGATCCCGGTCATGGGCCACATCGGCCTGACCCCCCAGTCGGTCCACGCCATGGGTGGTTACCGGGTCCAGGGCCGGGACGCCGCCGCCGCCGAGGCGCTGGTGGATGACGCCATGGCCCTGGTGGAGGCGGGGGTCTTCGCCGTGGTCCTGGAGGGGGTGCCCGACGTGGTGGCGGCCCGGGTCACCGAGGTCCTCCCGGTGCCGACCATCGGGATCGGCGCCGGTCCGGCCTGTGACGGCCAGGTCCTGGTCATGCACGACCTCCTGGGGCTGGAGGACCGGGTGACGCCCAAGTTCGTCCGTCGTTACGCCGACCTCAAGGCCGAGGCGACGGCGGCGGTGGGCGCCTACGCCGCCGATGTGCGCTCGGGCCGGTTCCCGAGCGAGGCCGAGAGCTACCACGTGCCGGGCGAGACCCTCGACCCCTACGGCTCCGGCCGGGCGGCTTCGGCCTGACGTGGCCCGCCCGCCGCTCCTGGAGACCTGGGCCGCTCGAGCCGGCACCGAGGCCGGGGTGCGGTGGGTCCGGGCCGCCGTGTGGACACTCCTGGCCGCCAGCTGCCTGTCCTTCCTGGTCCAGGGGGCCAACAACCCGCCCCGCCCCCACCTGACCAACCACTATCTGCCCGGGACCGGGCCGGGGTTGTCACAGCCTTGAGCCACCCTTTCCCATGTGGAGAGGGCTCGGGTAGCATTGCCAGTTCCAATCGAGCCCTGCCCCGGTAGGGGCCCCGGTCGCCAGCGACGGGTCCACAGGGAGGTATGCACTATGCGGCCTTATGAGG
>DAHUYE010000039.1 GCA_027315345.1 Actinomycetota bacterium | reverse complement strand
GGCCGCGGTCTTGTTGCCGGTCGGGCCCGACGCCCGCAGGTCTCGCTCGGTCGAGGAGGCCGCCACAACCGTCCGCCCGGCCCGGTCGTCGATCACCTGGGCCGTGATGTGCTTGTTGGAGCGGAACACGGCCAGGCGGGGGCGCTCGGCGGTCCCGGCGACCTTCTTGCGGACCCGGAAGTGACGCCGGGCCCGGGCCGTCTGCTTGTCCTTGGTGGAGTAGCTCACTCTGCTTCCTTCCCGGCCGGGCGCCCCGCAGGCCCGGCCTCCTCCGGAGCGCGGGGGCCCCTGCCCCACGCCCGGCCGTAACGCGGGGCGCTCACTTGGCTGCCTTTCCGGCCTTGCGGATGACCCGCTCCCCGGCGTAGCGGACGCCCTTGCCCTTGTAGGGCTCGGGCTTGCGGATCTTGCGGATGTTGGCGGCCACCTGGCCGACCAGTTCCTTGTCGATCCCCTTCACCACGACGCGGGTGGGCTGGGGGACCTCGAAGGTGATCCCGCCGGGGGCATCGACGATGACGGGGTGGCTGAAGCCCAAAGCCAGTTCGATCTGGCTAGGCCCCTTGGGGATGGCGCGGTAGCCCACGCCGACTATCTCCAACTCCTTGGAGAAGCCGTTGGTGACGCCGGTGACCATGTTGGCCACCAGGGAACGGGTGAGGCCGTGCAGAGCCCGGTTCTGGCGCTGGTCGTCGGGCCGCTCGATCAGCACCGAGCCGTCCTCCTGGCGCAGGGTGATCTCACCCGGAAGGCGGCGGCCCAGGCTGCCCTGGGGCCCCTTGACGGTGACGTCGCGGCCCGCCACCGAGACCTCCACGTTGGAGGGGACGGGGATGGGGGATCGACCGATTCGAGACATCTGCGTTCAGCTCCTGACTTCCGTCACCAGACGTAACAGAGGATCTCGCCACCGACCCGGCGGCGTCGAGCCTCCCGGTCGGTCATGAGACCGTGGCTGGTGGACAGGACCGCCACTCCGAGGCCACCTAGGACCCGGGGCAGACGATCGACGTTGGTGTAGACCCGGAGACCGGGCTTGGAGACCCGGCGGATCCCCGAGATGGTACGGGCCCGCTCCGGGGTGTACTTCATGGATATTTCCAGCACCTGGCCGGGCCGGACCTGGTTGTCCTCGACCTTGAAGTCGCTGATATAGCCCTCCCGCTGGAGGATGGCGGCCAGGGACTCCTTGAGCTTGGAGCTGGGCATGCGCACGGTGTCCTGCATGGAGACGTTGGCGTTACGGATACGCGTGAGCATGTCGGCGATGGGATCGGTCATTGTCATCGGTCGCTCATCTCCTCACCAGCTCGCCTTGGTCACGCCGGGGATCTCCCCGGCGTGGACCATCTCGCGCAGACAGATCCGGCACAGCCCGAACTTCCGGTACACCGACTTGGGGCGACCGCAGCGCTGGCAGCGGGTGTAGCCGCGCACCCGGAACTTGGGCTTCTTCTGCTGCTTGTTGATCAGAGCCTTTTTGGCCATATCTCTGTTACTGCCCCTCGCGTCGGAACGGGAAGCCGAAGGCGTCGAGCAGGGCTCGGCCCTCGGCGTTGGTGCGTGCTGTGGTGACGATGGTGATGTCCATGCCCCGGGTGGTGTCGATCTGGTCGTAGTCGATCTCGGGGAAGATGAGCTGCTCGGTGACCCCGAAGGTGTAGTTACCCCGGCCGTCGAAGGCGTTGGGGGGCAGGCCACGGAAGTCACGGATGCGGGGGATGGCCAAGGCCACCAGCCGATCGAGGAACTCCCACATCCGGTCACCCCGGAGGGTCACCTTGGCCCCGATGGGGTTGTTCTCCCGGAGTTTGAAGCCGGCTATGGACTTCTTGGCCCGGGTCACCAGCGCCTTCTGGCCGGTGATGGCCTCGAGGTCACGGACGGCGCCCTCCAGCAGGGAAGGCGTCTGGGTGGCCCGGCCCACACCCATGTTGATGACGATCTTCTCCAAACGGGGGACCTGCATGATGTTGGCCAGGCCGAGCTGCTCTTTGAGCTGGGCACGGATCTCCTGGTCGAAGCGGGTCCGGAGCCTGGGCCGCTGGGCGGTGGGTCGGGTGGCGGTATCGCTCACAGGTCACCCCCGCACTTCCGGCAGACCCGAATCTTCTGACCCAGGTCGTCATACCGGTAGCCGACCCGGGTCGGGCCGCACTGCGAGCAGATGACCGCCACCGAAGACACCGGCATCGGCATTTCCTTATCGATGATGCCGGCCTGCATGGTGGCCCGGGTGGAGCGGGTGTGACGCTTGACCCGGTTGACTCCGTCCACGATGACCTTGTTGGTCTTGGGCAGGACGCGCATGACCGCGCCCTGATGGCCCCGGTCCTTGCCCTGGAGGACCTGGACCCGATCACCCTTCTTGATCCGCATGTCCTAGATCACCTCCGGAGCCAGGGAAACGATGCGCATAAAGCGCTTGTCACGCAGCTCTCGCCCGACGGGACCGAAAATGCGGGTGCCGCGGGGCTGCTGCTGGTCGTTGATCAGAACGGCGGCGTTCTCATCGAAGCGGATGTAGCTGCCGTCAGCGCGGCGCTTCTCCTTCTTGGTGCGGACGACGACGCACTTGACGACGTCGCCCTTCTTGACCGCTGCCCCCGGGATGGCGTCTTTGACCGTGGCCACGAAGACGTCCCCGATAGAGGCGTAGCGGCGCCGGGAGCCACCCAGCACCTTGATGCAGAGGACCTCACGGGCCCCGGAGTTGTCAGCCACCCGCAGGCGGGACTCTTGCTGGATCACTTGGCACGCTCCAGGACCTCGAGCAGCCGCCAGTGCTTGAGCTTGGACAGCGGACGGGTCTCGGCCACCCGGACCCGGTCCCCGACTTTCACGTCGTTGGCCTCGACATGCACGTAGAGGCGCTTGGTGCGCTGCACGGTGCGGTCGTAGCGGGGGTGGCGGACCCGCTCGATGACGGCCACCACGGCCGTCTTGTCCATGGAGTTGGACACGACCAGGCCCTCGCGGACCTTGCGCCGGTTGGGTCGGGTCCCATCCTCCTCGGCTGCCGCCGGAGCGGACGGGGCCGGGGCGGCGGGAGCGGACGGGGCCGGGGCGGCGGGAGCGGCCGGGGCCGGGGCGGTGGCCGCCGCAGTGGCGTCGGTGGAGAGGGCTACCTCTCCACCTTCGGGGGCAGCCGCCAGGGCCTCTTCGGGCTGGGTGGTCCCGGCCTCGGCACTGGGATCAGACATCACTGCTCTCCTCATCGGTTTCGACGGCGGCCGGAGCCGGGACGCGGACAGGCGCGCCAGGAGCGGGCCCGGCGGCCAGGGCCTCGGCGTCGGCAATCTCGCGCTCGCGCTGGACGGTCAGGATTCGGGCGACCTCCCGGCGGACCTGGCCGATACGGGACGTGTTGTCGAGCCGGCCGGTCACGACCTGGAAGCGGAGGTTGAACAGCTCCTGCTTGCGCTGGGCCAGGCGCTGGTCCAACTCGTCGAGATCCATCTCTCGCAGTTCCTCGGTGTGGGATGGCATCAGGCCTCCACCTGGACTTCCTCGGAACGGACCACGAAGCGGGCCTTGATCGGCAGCTTCTGGATGGCGCGCTCCATGGCCGACTTGGCCAGCTCCTCGGTGACGCCACCGAGCTCGAACATGATGCGGCCGGGCTTGACCACGGCCACCCAGTGCTCCGGGTTGCCCTTGCCCGAACCCATCCTGGTCTCGGCCGGCTTCTGGGTCACGGGCTTGTCCGGGTAAACCCGGATCCAGACCTTCCCGCCTCGGCGGACGTGGCGGGTCATGGCGATCCGGGCCGCTTCGATCTGACGGGCGGTGATCCAGCCCGGCTCGAGGGCCTGGATGCCGAAGTCACCGAACCCGACCGTGGTGCCGCCCTTGGCCTGGCCGCTCATACGGCCGCGCTGCTGCTTGCGGTACTTGACCTTGCGGGGCATCAACATGGCTCAGTCACTCTCCTTGCGGAAGTGGGGAGCCTCGTGATGCTCATCGCGGGTGCGACGCTCGATCTCCTCCTCCTCGGCCAGGATGCGCTCGAGTTCGGGGTCGATGGTGGCGCCCAGGGCCTCCGGTGTCGCCTCGGGGGCGGCGGTACCGGTGGTCTCCCCAGCCTCGCCCGGCTCACCCTGCTCCGGGCGGCGGCGGCCGCCACCGGCGGAGATGACCCGGCGGGGCCGGGCCTGACCAGAGGTCTCCCCGACGGCCATGGCGGCCTCCCGGGTGATCTTCTCCTCGGAGGAGATCTTGTAGGGGAGGATGTTGCCCTTGTAGATCCAGACCTTGACACCGATGCGGCCATAGGTCGTCTTGGCCTCGCGGAAGCCGTAGTCGATGTCGGCCCGGAGGGTGTGCAGGGGCACCCGGCCCTCGCGGTAGGACTCCCGACGGGACATCTCCGAACCACCGAGGCGGCCGGCGCACTGGACCCGGACGCCCTGGGCGCCGGCCTTCTGCACCGTCTGGATGGCCCGCTTCATGGCGCGGCGGAAGCTGACCCGGCCGGCCAGCTGATCGGCGATGCCCTGGGCGATGAGAGCGGCGTCGAGCTCGGGCTGCTTGATCTCCTGGATGTTGAGCTGGATCTTGGCGTTACCGGTCATCTTGGCCAAGTCGGTCCGCAGGCGGTCGGCCTCGGCCCCCCGGCGGCCAATGACGATGCCGGGGCGGGAGGTGTGGACATCCACCCGGAGGCGGTCGCGCGTCCTTTCCACCTCGATGCGGCTCACGGCCGCCCGCTCGAGCTGGGTGGTCAGGTAGTTGCGGATCTTCCAGTCCTCGACGACGTATTCCTTGTACTCACGGTCGCTATACCACCGGGACTTCCAGTCGGTGGTGACGCCGAGACGGAATCCGTACGGATTTACCTTCTGGCCCATTACTCGCCTTCCTCGGTGCTCTCGACGGGGCTGGCCCCGCCGGGCTCAGTACTGCTCTCCTCCATGGCCACCTCGCTGGCGGGCTCCTCCTGGGCCGAGGGCGGAAGAGCCGACAGCTCCTCGGGCGTAGCCGATTCGACCGCGGCCACTGCCGCCGCCTGCTCGTCCACGATGCCCTCTTCGGCCTCGATCTGAGCCGCCTCAACCGCCTCGGCGGCCAGTTCCTCCAGCTCGGCCTGGTCGGCTTCGCTCGGACGCTGGGACTGGCGCTGGCCGGCCACCCGGCGGGCGCGGCGGGTGGCCAGGTCGGCGGCCTGGCGGGCCCGGACCCGCTGAAGGCGGTCCTCCGGGAGCCGGCTGACGATCACGGTCACATGGCAGGTGCGCTTGCGGATGCGGCTGGCCCGGCCCCGGGCCCGGGGCCTCCAGCGCTTGATGGTGCCGCCCTCATCGGCGTAGCAGGTCGAGACGTACAACTCCTCGGGGTCCATCTGGTCGTTGTTCTCGGCGTTGGCCACGGCCGAAGCCAGCAGCTTTCCCACCTCGTGGGCGGCGTCACGCTCGCTGAAGCGCAGGATCTCGGCGGCCAGGGCGACCTCCTTGCCCCGGATGATGTCGAGGACCTCGCGCACCTTGTAGGCCGACATACGGCTGTGGCGCAGCACGGCCCGGGTGCCGGGGATCTCGTTGGTCTTGAGACCGGGCATCAGCGACGACCCGCCCTTTCCTGGCCGGCGTGGAAGCGGAAGGTGCGGGTGGGGGCGAACTCGCCCAGCTTGTGCCCGACCATGGACTCGGTCAGGTACACCGGCACGTGCTTGCGCCCGTCGTGGACGGCGATGGTGTGGCCGACCATGTCCGGGATGATCGTGGACCGGCGCGACCAGGTCTTGATGACCCGCTTTTCGTTGCGGCTGTTCAGATCGTCGACCTTCTTGAGCAGATGGTCGTCGACGAAGGGGCCCTTCTTGAGGCTACGCGGCATTGGCCCTGCTCCCTATCGCCTGGCGCCGCGCTTGCGGCGCCGGCGGATGATCAACTTGTCGGATTCCTTGCGCAGGGCGCGGGTGCGGCCCTCCGGCTTGCCCCAGGGGGAGACCGGATGGCGTCCACCCGAGGTCTTGCCCTCGCCACCGCCCAGGGGGTGGTCGACCGGGTTCATGGCCACGCCTCGGGTCTGGGGCCGGACGCCCTTCCAGCGGTTCCGGCCCGCCTTACCGATGGAGGTCAGCTCGTGCTCGGAGTTGCCCACCTCCCCCAGGGTGCCGCGGCAATCGATGGGCACCCGGCGCATCTCGGTGGAGGGCAGCCGCAGGGTGGCGAAGACGCCCTCCTTGGCCACCAGCTGCACGCTCATGCCGGCGCCCCGGGCCAGCTTTCCGCCGGCGCCGGGTTTGAGCTCCACGTTGTGGATGACCGAGCCGACCGGGATGTAGCGCAGCGGCAGGGCGTTGCCGGGACGGATGTCGGACCCCTGGCCGCTCTGGAGGACGTCGCCCACCTGCACCCGGGCCGGGGCCAGGATGTAGCGCTTCTCCCCGTCGTAGTAGTGGAGCAGGGCGATGCGGGCGCTGCGGTTCGGGTCGTACTCGATGGCCGCCACCTTGGCCGGCACGCCGTCCTTGGTCCGCTTGAAGTCGATGATCCGGTACTGCTGCTTGTGGCCGCCGCCGCGGTGGCGGGCGGTCTTGCGGCCGTAGCTGTTGCGGCCACCGGTGGACGGCTTGGCCTCGATGAGGGTGCGCTCAGGCCGGCTCCGGGTGATCTCGGAGAAGTCCGAGACGGTCTGGAAGCGGCGGCCGGGGCTGGTCGGCTTGCGTTTGCGGAGGGGCATGGTCGGTCTCTCAGCTCTCGAACAGGTCGATCCGGTCGTCACCGGCCAGGGTGACGATGGCCCGCTTGGTATCGGACCGCGTCCCGAAAGTGGACTGGCGCCGGTTGCGCTTGCGCTTGCCCTTCCGGTTGAGAATGTTCACCTTGTGGACCTTGACCGAGAAGATGGACTCCACGGCCTGGCGGACCTGGGTGCGGTTGGCATCCGGGTGCACGATGAAGACATAGGCCCCGCGGTCGATGAGGGCGTAGGACTTCTCGGACACGACCGGCTTGATGATCACGTCGCGGGGATCGGTGAGCAGGCTCACTGGTCGTCCTCCTCATCCGGCCCGGCGGCGGCCGCCCCGGGCTCATCAGTGGGGGCCTCAGCTGCGGCCGGGGCGGTGGTGAGGGAAGCCTCGGTCGGCGCGGCCTGGGCGGGGACAGCGGCCTCGGTGGTAGCCGCCGGGGCGGAGCCGGTGCCAGCGGTCGAACCGCCCGGCAGGGTGGCCTCGGTGAACAGCACCCAGTCCGAGCAGAGGACGTCGTAGGCGTTGAGCTCGGAGGACAGGATCAGCTTGACCTCGGGCAGGTTCCGGAACGACAGGGTGGCGTTGTCATCGTCCCGGTTGATCACCACCAGGACCTTCCCAGCCACGCCGAGGCTGGAGAGGAGCTTGACGGCGTCCTTGGTGCGGGGCCCGTCGAAGGACCAGGACTCGACCAAGGCGATGCGGCCCTGGGCGGCCCGGTCGGACAGAGCCGAGCGCAGGGCGAGGGACACCATCTTCTTGGGGGTCCGCTGCTTGTAGGAGCGGGGCTTGGGCCCGAGGGCCACGCCGCCGCCGGCCCAGTGGGGAGCGCGGCTGGAGCCCTGCCGGGCCCGGCCGGTGCCCTTCTGGCGCCAGGGCTTGGCCCCGCCACCGCGGACCTCGGCCCGGGTCTTGGTGTTCTGGGTCCCGGAGCGGGCCGCAGCCAGCTGGGCCGTGACCACCTGATGCATCAGGGCCACGTTGGGCTCGAGGCCGAAGAAGTTGGGGTCCAGGCTCCGGGTACCTCCGGCGGTGCCGTCACCCCGGTAGAGGTCGACCCGGATGTTGGTGTTGACGGGGGCGGTGGCCATGTCAGGCTCCCTTGACCGCATTGCGGATCAGGACCAGGCCGCCCCGGGGTCCGGGTACGGCGCCTTTGAGGAGAAGTAGGTCACGCTCGGCGTCGGCCTGGACCACCTGGAGGCCGAGGGTGGTGACCCGCTCCCCGCCCATGTGTCCGGCCATCCGGGTGCCCTTGAAGACCCGGGCCGGGGTGGCGCAGGCGCCTACCGAGCCGGGAGCCCGGTGGTGCTTGTGGTTACCGTGGCCGGCGCCCTGGCCCTTGAAGTTGTGGCGCTTCATGCCGCCGGCGAAGCCCTTGCCCCGGCTGACGGCGGTGACATCGATGCGCTCACCCGCCTCCAGCACGTCGACCTTGATCTCCTGGCCCACCTCGTAGCCGCTGACGTCGCTCAGACGCAGCTCCACCAGGCGCCGGCCGGGCTCGACGCCCGACTTGGCCAGGTGGCCGGCTTCGGGCTTGTTGAGGGTCTGGGGGCGCTTGGACCCGTAGGTCACCTGGAGGGCGGCGTAGCCGTCCTTCTCCGGGGTCTTGACCTGGACGACCCGCACAGGCGAGACGCGCACCACCGTGACCGGTATGACCCGGTTCTGGTCGTCCCAGATCTGGGTCATGCCGACCTTCTCACCCACGATCGCTTTGCTTGCCATCTTGGAGGGGCTCTCTCGCTCGTTGCTTACACATGAAAACTCCGCTCGGGCACGCCCGAGCGGAGTTGCTCGTCAGGTTTTGCCATGGGGTACCCCGGAGGGCGTCCACGGACGTCGACTTCAGGATTCCGGCCGGAGCCGGAGCCCAGTGATTATAGCCGGGCCGGAGGCCGGCTAGTTCTGGCTGACCTTGATCTCGATGCCCACCCCGGCCGGCAGCTCCAGGCGCTGGAGGGCGTCGACCGTCTTGGGGGTGTGCTCGACGATGTCGAGCAGACGCTTGTGGATGCGCATCTCGAAGTGCTCCCGGGAGTCCTTGTACTTATGGGGGGAGCGGATCACCGTGTAGCGGTGCTTCTCGGTGGGCAGGGGGACCGGCCCGCGGACCTTGGCCTGGGTGCGCAGCACCGTCTCCACGATCTTGCGGGTGGACTGGTCGATGACCTCGTGGTCATAGGCCTTGATCCGGATCCGGATCTTCTGCTTGGCGGCGTCAGCCATGGTCCCGGGAGCCCTTCATCACTTGATGATCTTGGTGACCAGGCCGGAACCCACGGTGCGCCCACCCTCACGGATGGCGAAGCGCAGGCCCTCGTCCATGGCGATGGGCTTGCCCAGCTCCACGGTCATGGTGGTGTTGTCCCCGGGCATGACCATCTC
>DAHUYE010000005.1 GCA_027315345.1 Actinomycetota bacterium | reverse complement strand
CCGCCGGCTCGTAGGCAATGTCCGAGATGACCGGAGGCGGGCATTTCGAGTAGCGGCGGGCGGCGGGCACCCAGCCGCGATCGCACACCCCAACCATGCGCGTCATCATGAGCTCCGTGGAAGAGCGGCACCCCACGGGTTGGCTTCGGGTCATCCAGATGACCTTCTGGGTGGCTCCGCCGGCGATGTTCGCCTACGTCGGCGTCAAAGGAGCACTGGACCACGAGTGGGCCCTTGTAGCAATCATGGCGCCGTTGTCGGTTATATGGCTCGTGACCATTATCTGGCGGCTCCGATCAGGGATACGAACCTGGACCCCGTCAGCAACGGTCGTGGGGCTGCTCAGCGGAGTGCGTCCGACCAGCAGGGGGTTGGAAGAGCGAGGCCATCGCGCACCGGAGCGAGCGTCGGCCACCCAGTCGAGCGATGGGTTCGACGCACTGGCCGCCCGCCTGCACAATCGCCTCAACGAGCAAGGGCCGGACAATGATCACCCGTCACTTGGTCAGGACGAGCAGGACAACTAGCCGTCTGTTCCCGGATCAGTGTCCGCGAGCGCTCGAAGACTGCCGTATCTGGCGCCTACTGCCCTCGATCCGGGGGCTGTCTCGTAATCCCAAGCGGCAGGAGATGGCCACCTGCCCCCTTCCGCCGGCAGCCGGTCACTATTTCGGAGAGACTGCCGACATGGCTACGACCACCATCCGATGGACCGGCGTCGCGATCGACTGCGCCGACGCTGGGCCCGTCGCCCATTTCTACGCACGCCTGCTCGGGTTCGAGATCGGCGACTTCGATCCGCCCGGCTGGGCGCAACTGCATGATCCGGCGGGCGGCGTACACCTGAATATCCAGGGCGAGGCCCGGTATGTGAGACCCATCTGGCCGGAGAAACCGGGCGAGCAAGCGAAAATGCTCCACTTCGAGGTACAGGTCGACGATCTCGAGGAGGCGATCGGCACCGCACTACAGGCTGGCGGCACCGAGGCCCCGTGGCAGCCACCTGACCGGGACCGCGACCGGATCCGCATCATGCTGGACCCCGCCGGCCATCCGCTTTGCCTGTTCCTACGCGGCGAGTAGCTCGAAGCATCTCCCTCACACCGTCGCCGCTTGAGTGCGGGAGCCAGCAGTTGGGGCAGGACGTGGGTTCCAGGGATTCTCGTCTCAGAGGGCCGCTCGATCTGAGTCAGGCCGGCGCCAGTGTCCCCGAACGCCCGGATGCCAAGCCCGTGAAGGCCCCAGATCGCCGGCCCGGGGTGACGCCTTGCCTACGCTCGGCGGCCCAGGAAGTAGAGGAACTCCGTCTGCAGGTCCGCACCGGGCGGTGGTTCCAGCTTGGGCCCGAAGACGTTGGGCTGGCGGATCATGGCGTCCATGGGCTTGAGAGCCTCGTAGGCGTGCCGGACGGAGTCCGGGTCGAGGCGCTCATCCGCACCCACCGTCCGGGCCAGATCCCAGGTGTGCACGAGCAGGTCCATGGTTACGAACCGGCCAATGATCTCGCCGGCGGACATCCTGCCGACGGGTCCGTCGATCTCCTGGGCCAGCGCCTCTGGGTCTGCGGTGATCTCGTCGACTGTCCGAGACGCCTCCTCCCACGCCTGCCTCGGGTCCTCGCCGTCGCCCAGAGGCTTCGACTCCCCGCCCCTGACGCCGGCGATCACCCTCCGATGGCCCTGGACCACGTGGGCCACCACATCGCGGGCCTTCCACTGCTCGCAGGGGGACTGGGCCTCCCACTGGTCAGCGGCCACCGCTCGGACGGCGCCGTCGAAGCCTTTCGACACCTGCCGGTACCTGTCTTGGACATCGGTCATCGCCGGAGCCTACGGCGCTCCACCGACCGCCCGCCGAGGAAGCCGTCCCGGCCCCGCGGCAATCACCTGGCTTTGCAAGGCACGCATGCCGACGTGCCCCAGAATGTCCTGGCCGAATCGTCCTCGGCCCGTCCCGGATCGCCGGCACGGTGCAGCGCTCGGAGGTTCTTGGACGACGGGAAGTCCGTCAGTCTCGGGGCGCCTCAGGTCCCGGATGCGGACTCAGGCATCACCGCGAACGGCGGCAGGAACAAGTCGCTCCAGCTTGCCCCACCGTCATGACTGGTGAGCACGGCTGCCGTGCCGGGCACAGTTCCCGCTGCGTAGCACGACCACTGGGACGGACAGCTGAGCCCGTAGAGGTTGCCGACCCCGCCCGGGAGCTTTCCCGCCCGCCACTTGGTTCCGGAGCCGGCGCTCATGATCACCCCGGCCCCGGCCTTGGGCGGACCGCTGCCGACGGCCACGCAGCCTTGAGCTGTTGGGCAGGCCAGGGCGTCGAGGCCCTCGTAGGCCCGGGTCACATCCACCGCGCGCCAGGTGCGGCCCCCGTCGGCGGTGGCAACCACCAGGTCGGCGAGATGGCGGGGGGCCAGACCGGCCCCGAGGTCGGCGCCAGCAGCCAGGCAGCGGCTCTCGCTCACACAGTCGATGGCCACGAGACTCCAGTCCCCCGGGCTGCGGTACGCCACCTTCCAAGCCGGTCCGTGCGCCCCCACCACCAGGCGCAAGATGCCGGCCGCCCCGGTCCCGTCCACGCCGGAGACGGCCAGGCAGGTCTTCACCGACGAGCAGCTGATGGAAACGATGGGGCCGATGTCAGACGGCACCGGCACGGGCGTCCATCGGCTCCCACCGTCGGTACTCATGAGCGCGATCTGGGCCCGGCCCCCCCGGACCTGGGAGAACGTCTCTCCCCCGGCCAGACAGAGCCGGGCGCCCGGACAGGACAGAGTCCGGAGGGTCCCCACGCCGGGCACGGCGACGGATCGCCACGTCGAGCCGGCATCGGCGCTGACTAACACCAGCGGGTCAGCGTTGCCGTAGGAGTCGGCACCCCCGACGGCCACACAGCGTCCTCGGGCCCGACAGGCCAACCCATCAAGGACCCCCACCTGGGCGGGCAGCCTCGGGAGCTGCCAGTGCCTGCCGGCGTCGATGGTGACCAACACCAGTGGTCGGCGCTGGGAGGTTCTGCCCACGGCCACGCAGCCCGTTTCGGTCCAACAGGCGATGGCGCCCAGGGCGCCCAAGGCGTCAGGGGCGGGCGGTGTCGACCAGGTCATGCCCCCGTCGTGGGTGGTGGCGAGGAGGGAGGAGTTGTCCCCGCCCGCCACACAGGAGCTCGGCGTGGCACAGGCCAGGGTATTCGGCAGGCTGAGGCTGACCAGGTCGACCGAGGTGGTCCAGGTCGCCCCGGCGTCGGAGCTGACCAGCACGGCAGAGCTACCCAGTCCCATGGGCGGGCTAGAGACGACCAGGCAGTGCCGCTCCTCGCAGGCCAGCCCCACCGGAGGGCCGACCGGCCGGCTGGCCTGCACCGAGGAGATCGACCACGTCGATCCGGCATTGGCTGAGTACAGGATCACCGGGACCCGGCGGTTGTCGTCGTAGCCAGTGATCACGCAATCGGCGTCCGCGGCCCCGGCACAGGTGACCGACGCCGGTCCGAAGGCGCCGACCGGTAGGGATACCTCGCCCCAGGTCCTCCCGGCGTCGGAGCTCGCCAGCAGGAGCGCAGTAGGGGAGGCGGGACTCGGGGGGGCGCTGGCCAGGGCCAGACAGGTCGAGCCAGCCCCGCAGAACACGCCAATCAGGGTTCCCACTCCCTGGGGCGGGGCCACCTCGGACCAGGCCGCCCCCCCGTCGGAGCTGACCAGGAACACCGCGCCGCGCCCAGGAGCCGGCGAACTAGCCGCACTGGCTACACAGGACATGATCGAAGCGCAGCTCAGCGGGCCGACCGTGGACAGCCCGGTGGGAAGCCGGGCCGGGCTCCAGGATCTCCCGCCATCGGAAGTGAAGAAGATGGCAGGGTTGGCCCTGGGATCGATGCCGGTCACGATGCAGCGAGAGGTGCTGGGACAGGCGATCGAGAAGAGGGGCCCCGCCCCCCCGGGCGTTGGCTCGGGGGACCAACCACCCCCGGCGGGGTTGCCTCTGAGGATGGCCGGGTCGTAGGGATTGGAGCGTCCCACGGCCAGACAAGCCGAGGGGGCCGGACAGCTGATCCCGCTCAGTTCGGCGGCGTGGCTCCATTCCCGGGCCGGCCAGGCCGGAGTAGTAACGGCTGTCGAAGCACCGCTCCGTCCCGCCCCCGGGCTGGGCGATCCACTGCAGGCCGCCAGGACCGCTGCCGCCATCACCACCGCCGCGACGCGCAGCCACGCCCGGTCCTTCGTCACTCCCATAGATTGGTCTGCCCGTACAGGCGACGTCGGAGATCCTCCAGCTCAGACCGGCGTCCCCTACCGGGCGCCAACGTAGGACGACCGAGCGCCCTTGGGTTCAGGCGGTCCACCGCGGCCCCAAGACACCGGCCCGTGTCCCTTCGCCCGACGCCCACCGAACTATTCCTCAAGCCGACCGTAACGGACCGAGGCGCGGGGATCGGAACGGACTCCGACCACTCGATCCTTGTCCGGTACCTGCCGGCGGCCAGGGGTGGGAGGCCAGTCGCACCCAGGCAACTGGGGTTCCCTCTGGGTACGGAAGACGGCCCGTCGCTGATGACCGAGTAGTGACTGCCCCAGAAGATCGGCGGCGGCGCCTCCGGTGACCTAGCCCAGTACGCCGGCCCTGGGCGGCTACGACGATGTCCACAGTGGCCCCCGACGGGCACCCACATTTCCGCAGCCGGTCGTTCCTGGCCCGACCGCTTGGTCCGTGCCGTGGACTGCAGTACGTGGCGCCCCGTGCCCCGACGAGTCGCCTCGCAACGACCCCTCGGAGGCAGCGCCGCCGGGGCGATCCCACAGTTCGCCCGCACCGGGTGTATGGCTATGAGGTGCGTCCCGTGTCACTGGCCGTATTCGGCGTCTCCGTTTTGACGGCGCTGAGCATCACGGGATGCGCCAGGTCGAGCGTGCGGCTGCAGGCGTCATCGCCCCGGAGCCCGGGAACGACCACCGCCACCACCCAGGCTGTCCTGGGACCCAGCGACGCGTTCTGTGCCGCTGACCTGACCGGGGCCGGCATCATTCTCGCCCCCGTGAGCGACGGGACCGTGCCCACCCGGACTCCGCCCGAGGTCATTGCCGAGGCGGAGTCGCGAGTCGCGCTCAAGCCCTGGTTCGCGGCCAGGGCAGATGCATACTTCGCAGCCGTGCGGAGCCCTCCCGGGGCACCCAAGCCGGGGCTTTCCCTGGCCGTTCAGCCCGCCGATCGCTGGGTCGTGGAGGTGACCGTGGAGGAGGGATCCGACCCGCCGGGCTCGCTTTCACCCTCCACGACCATGACCGTGCACGACCTGGTCCTAGTCGACGACGCTTCCCAGACCCAGCCGACCTGGGTCATCCCCTGTAGGACCTCCTCGCCGTCACCGACAGGGTCAGACCCGGGGTGGTCGGCCACAGCCTGGTCGGGTCCGCGCCGACAGGCCCTTGCCACGTTCGGGCCCGACGCAACGGTCTTGGGTATCGACGTCGGGGGTGGGTGTGCGATCGTCACCGACGCCGGAGCCGATGTCGCCTCGTCCTGTGGGGCGTCGCCCCCGCGACCGGGAGGCAATCAGTGGACCCCGGTGCTGGAGGCCCGCCTCCCCGGAGGCGGGTGGGTCGATGCGGCCTCGGTGGGAACCGGAGCCCTTACCTTCTACGGCACGACTCCGGATGGACACCAGGTGCGCGGCGCCGTAGGTACAGCCGGATGGGCCCTGGTCGCCTCGGCCACAGGTCCGCTCGTGCCCCAGGCCTACGGGCTAGGCGGCCGCCCGCTGCAGTCCTCCAAGCCCGGCTCGGCCCGGACACCCACGACCGCTGGCACCAGCCCTACCTAGGTGGCGGCGGACCGGGACGTCGACGGCGACGGCCGGGCGGACACCGCCCACATCGTCTACGTCGGGCCCGGCGCCCAGACGAACGCCCCGTACTCGGATGACTACAGCCTCGTGGGAACATGACCAGCCTCGGCCGCCAGACTGCCGGGCTGAGCGGCCAGGGGTGCTCGGGGTGAAGATCGTGGCCGCGGTGGACGCCAACGACGACGGACACGCCGAGATCTTCGTGGAGATCGGGTCCAGCGCGTCCAGCCAAACCTGGACGATCTTCACCCTGGTGGGCGGCCACCTGCGCCAGGTCACCACCGACGGCCAGCCCGTGCGGATCCCGTGGGCGGAGCTGTCGCCCAGCCGCCAGCGATCATCCGTCCAGGAGTCTGCGCCTGCCCAGGTCGGGATGTCTAGCGGCGAAATGTCCCAGGTTGCGGCCTCCCGAGAGCCAGCGAAAGCCTCGAGAGTTCCACGTCAGAGCTAAATCGCTCCCACCGCCGAAGAGGGCACTTCCGCTCTGGCCACCCACCGCCTGGAAGGACATGCCAGCGTCCGGCCGCTGCGGGCATGTCGGGGCGACAGTGTCCGACACCAGCTGAGAGAATCAATCTGCCGACGGCTACCGGTCTCCTCGCACATGCCACCACCCAATTGGCTCTGACAGCTGAGACGACCGGCGAGGTGAATAGGGCTTTTGAACTTGGCGCCAGAGCCAGAGTCGCACGGTAAGGCTCAGGACGGCGGCCGCTGGCACCAGATACCAGTGCCCGGCGCCATGGACGTGCGAGAAGACGAAGAAGGAGCCGGCGGCGGCGGCCGCGCCCAAAATGCGGAACCCGGTACGGTGATCTCGACTCCAGATCCGCTGTGCCCGCAGCAGCGCCCGTGAGCCGTCGCCTGGTTGCCATAGAGGCTTTCCCTCTGCGGGTCCTGACTCCACCGCAACCCCCCGGCCAATGGCACCTTGTGCTGGACTCGAAGCATAACCAGGGCGACGACCCGCATCCGTCCGTATATCGGCACGTCTGGGCTAGTCGCCTCGGCGGCACCGCAGGACCTCGGCGTCGTGAGCGATCGTCCACGACCGGCCGACTGCGTACAGCGTGTCCGCGATAGCAGCCCGGCGATCGAGGGCCTGGCAGCTCGCTCGGCAGACGTCTTGAATCGCGGGGTCCTCTGGCCGCCGGGAAACGATCGAGCGCGCCGGAGGGCTCCCTCGTGCGGATACTCCGCTGCAGCGGGCTCTTTGGGCTGCTCCAAGGTGGGACACCTCCAAGGGCACAGACCCGTCCCCAGGTCCCGACCCAACGGTGGCGATGGTCCCGCCCGCCTTTCTACCGCCGCCGGGACGTCCGACGCAGCGAATTTGCCCTACCGACTTCGAGCTCGCCCGATTGATTTGCCGTCGCCGACCCCACTCACTTGCTGGGTTCGACGGGCCAGGGATGCTGGCCGGCCCACAGAGCAAGCCGATGAGGGGTACCAACGTGGCGTTACGGAAGGCTCGATGGAGCTTGGCTTGGTTGATCCTCGCCCTGATGCTGGTCAGCTGCCTGACAGCCTGGCCCGCCCGAGCGGTTCGTCAAGGAGGCTTGACCTCTCCCGCCTGGGGTTGGCGTCAGCCGCTGGTCCTGACACGGCCGTCGGGACGTATCGGGGCGACCATGGCCTACGACGCGGCGATGGGCAGGGTTGTCTTGGTGGGCGGCTTCGGCTCGGAGCCCCTCGACGCCAGCCACGCCGACATGTGGAGCTGGGCTGGAGCTGGCTGGGTCCCGGTGGCCGCCACCGTCCGGCCCCCGGCCCGCTGGGAGGCGGCGATGGCCTACGACGAGGCGACCGGCCAGCTCCTTCTCTTCGGGGGCCTCAACTCGACCGCCCTCGGTGACACCTGGCTCTGGGACGGGCGGCGCTGGACCCGATCCTCGGCGCCTGGCCCACCCGCCCGGTATGGCGCGGCGATGGCCTACGACGCCGCCAGCCGAGAGATTGTCCTGTACGGGGGGATGGCCTGGACGGACCACAAGCCGGTCATGTTCACCGACACGTGGACCTGGGACGGGAACAGATGGACAGAGCGCCCTCCCACCCCGGCCCCGTCGGTGAGCGCCGGCGCCTCGATGCCCTACAGGCCCCAGACGACCACGGTCCCTTCAGTGACCGCTGGGGCCTCGATGTCCTACGTGTCACGCACGCGCACGGTCATCCTCTTCGGCGGAACAGGTCCGACGGGCTACTCCGATCGGACCTGGGCGTGGAACGACGACAGGTGGACCCAGCTGGATCCTTCCAGGTCGCCCCCGGGAAGGGTCGAATCCTCCATGGCTCGCGCAGGCTCGGGATCCGTGGTCCTCTTCGGCGGCTACGGGCGCCAGGGAAAGCTCGCCGACACCTGGATCTGGGATGGCACCACATGGACCCAGCTGGCAGTAAGCCACGGCCCGCCTGGGCGCGGCGACGCAGCCATGGCCTTCGACCCGGCCAACGACGACGCCCTGCTTTTCGGCGGCTCCGGTCACCCGTGGAGCACGATCGGCAGTACGGGCGTCGAACTCGGCTCGTCGATCTACGACGACACCTGGACCTTCACGCCCACCACCAAAACGGCTTCGGCATCGAGCTGAACGTGTACTCCGGGTGACCTTGGGAAATCTCCGGTTGCTTCCGGCTGACGGGAGTCCTCGCGGGAGGTTAGGCGCGCGCTCTGAAAGGACCGTGGAGTGCGGATCCGTCGATTGAGTGTCTTTCCGTGGCTTGACTCAAGTCCTTGGGCCGTCCTCAGTGGCGGATATGTACAGGAAGAGAAACCCGCGGGGCTTCAGCCTCCCGCTTCCGCTCGCCCGAGGGTCAGTTCACCGGGGGCCGCAGCCCTGAGCGCCTCGGTGGCCGTAGATTTGCTGCGACTTGGGGGTCTGGTCTGATGGGAACCATCGCGATCGCGGGAGCAGGCATCGGTGGCTTGACGCTGGCCGCTGCGCTACAGGCGCAAGGCCGAGATGTTGTGGTGTTCGAGCGCGATCCTGAGCTTGGCAAGTCCGGGACAGCCATTTCGATCTGGCCGAATGCTCTAGCGGCCCTCGACATCGTGGGTCTCGGCGCTGCCGTTCGCTCCTGCGGCCGCCAGCTGGCTTCCGTTGAGCTCCGCAAGCTGAGTGGTCGTCCGGCCCTGACCATTGAGCATCCCCCCGTTGGCCGGACACCTCGATTAGGAGGTAGTCATGCCAACGGTGACCGAGAAGAAGCCCGAGCCGGTCAGGCGTCGGGGTAGGTATCCGAGGGAGTTCCGCCGAGACGTAGCCACCCTGGTCATAGACCAGGGCCGAACCGCC
>DAHUYE010000095.1 GCA_027315345.1 Actinomycetota bacterium | reverse complement strand
CGGGCGCTATCGACCCTCCGACGCGCTCATGGCCTTCCTGGAGACGCTGTGATTATGCCGAACCGCCTCAAATAGATTTGCCTTCAGCACAGCCGCTGTTCTCGCCTACTCGGCATAATCGCCTACTCGGCATAATCCCCTAAGTCGGTGTCCGTGATTTGGGGACTCGGCGATGAGGACACGGCGACGGCAGTGGTGGCCGCCCATGAGGCTGGCGTCGACGCTGCCCTCGAGTATCTGGAGTCCCACGCCTGCCAGGTCCGCCGCGGCCACTACGGACTCGACGTCCAGGACGCCTCGGGCTTCGTGGCCGCCGCCTTCCGCCACCGCACCTCACGGGCCGGCGATCCCGCCCTGCATACCCATGTGCTCCTGTCCAACATGGCCGAGGGACCCGACAGGCGCTGGACGGCGCTGGACACCCGGGCCCTCTACGCCCATGGCCGCACGGCCGGGTTCATCTACCAGGCCGTGCTGCGCCATGAGCTGGCCAGCACCTTGGGCGTGCTCTTCGAGGAGATGGAGCGGGGCTACGCCGATGTGGCCGGGGTGCCCACCGAACTGCGGGACGCCTTCTCGGTGCGGCGGGGCCAGATCCTCAAGGCCATGGAGGTCCACGGCGCCACCTCGGCCGCCGGGGCGCAGGCGGCGGCTCTGTCCACCCGGGCGGCCAAGACCGAGCACCTCTCCGAGGCCGACCTTCGGGTTCGCTGGCACTCGCAGGCCGAGGCCTTCGGCTGGTCGGTGTCCGACCTGCCCCGCATGGCCCGCCAGCCGGGGTTGGTGGTCGACGACTCCGACATCGCCGAACGCCTCACCGAGTCCCAGGCGGCCTTCGAGCGCAGGGACGTCATCCGGGCCGTGGCCCAGGCCGCGACCCAGGGAGCCACCCTGGCCGAGATCGAGGCCCGCACCGATGCCTTCCTGGGCGGTCCTTACGCCATCGCCCTCAACGCCACCGCCTGGACCACCCCGGAGATACTCGAGCTGGAGCAGGCCACCGTTTCTGCTGCCGCCGCCGGCCGGGCGGCCGGCGTTGGCGTCGTGAGTCCAGACAAGGTCGCTGCTGCCATCCGTTTGCGTCCCTCCCTGGGGACCGACCAGGCCGGCGCGGTGGAGGCGATGTGCCGGTCCGGAGATTCCCTCACCGTTCTGATCGGGGTGGCCGGCAGCGGCAAGACGTTCTGCCTCGATGCCGCCCGGGCGGCGTGGACCTCCGATGGCTATCGGGTCATGGGCACCGCTCTGGCCGCCCGGGCCGCGCTGGAGCTGACCACCGACGCCGGCATCGCCTCCCAGACCGCCGACCGGCTCTTGAACTCCCTGGCTGCCGGCCGGGAAACCCTGGATGCCCGCACCGTGGTCGTAATCGATGAAGGAGGAATGTTGGGAACAAGACGACTGGCCGCCCTGGTCAGAGAAGCCGATACCGCCGGATCGAAGGTGGTGCTGGTGGGTGACGCCGCCCAGTTGCCCGAGATCGACGCCGGGGGACTGTTCGCCTCCCTGTCCCGACGGTTGGGACACGTCGAGCTGTCGGTAAATCGCCGCCAGCGCGATCCCGAGGAGGTGGCCACCGCCGCCGAGCTGCGGGCCCGGGACCCCGAAGCCGCCCTGTCCCGCATGCAACGACACGGCCGGCTCACCACTGCCGACAATGCCGATCTGCTGCGCGACGCCATGGTCGCCGACTGGTACGAGGCGCGGGGCCGGGGCGAGGAGGTACTCATGCTGGCGGCCCGGCGGGAGGTGGTGGCCGACCTCAACGCCCGGGCCCGGGCGTTGCTGGCCCAACAGGGAGAGCTGGGCGCCCCGGTAGCCGAGGTGGACGAGGTCGCCTTCTCCCTCGGCGATGAGGTCATGGCCCATCACAACGACTACGGCCTCGGCATCCTCAACGCCGAGCGGGGCGTGGTCACCGGTGGCAGTGACGCCGCCCTGACCGTCGCGGTGGGGGAGCGCAGCGTCCTCCTGCCCCGCGCCTACATCGAAGAGGGCAACCTGACCCATTCCTTCGCCGCCACCATCCACAAGGCGCAGGGGTTGTCCGTCGACCGGGTCTTCGTGCTGGGAGACGACAGCTTCACCGCCGAGGTGGGATACACCGGCCTCACCCGGGGCCGGGAGGCCAACCACGTCTACGTGGTGGCCCCCGAGCGCCCTGACGGTCATGGCTGGGAGCCCGCCCTCGACCCGGTGGAGGCCTTCAGTGCCGCCTTGGCCCGCAGCGGAGCGAAGACCGCTGCCATCGACCACCTAGGCCCCGATGGCGGCCCGGCCGTGGTGGTGGAGCCATGAACGGCCGGCCCCAGCCTCCTTCGGACCAGGGCATAGAACAAATGCTGATGGCCATCGGCGCCGCCGTGCTGATCGGTGCCATCGCCCTGGGATGGACCGGAGCCGAGCTCGGCGCCTTCTTCTCCCACGGGCACTTCGTCCACCTGCCGGCGAGCGACACCCTGGCCTTCTGGGTGAAGCTCGGGCGCTTCTCCCATGATCCCCGCCTGGCCTGGCCCGCCCCGGAGAGCGCCAAGCTGGCCACGCCCGGCCTGTACTGGTTCTCCACCGTCCTGGCCGGAGTACTCCTCATCGCCGGGGCCATGGGGATCTGGAAGCTGTTCCACCTCAGCCCCGAAGCCAAGGGCCTGGACCGCCGCAAGCGCCTGGGGGTCCAGACCCAGGGCCGCCTGGCCACGAGGCGGGATCTGGCTCCCCTCCTCATCTCCCATCCCGTTCCTGGGCGGCTGGTGTTGGGCCGCTTCGGTCGGGGGTTGGTGGCCACCGAGGATCCGCGTCGCCGGGGTAGAGGGATCAACGCCGCCCTGGCTCCGGTGGCCCTGGTCGGGCCCACCCGATCGGGCAAGACCACCACGGCCATGTCCGGCATCCTGGCCTGGGACGGCCCCGCCGTGCTGGTCTCGGTCAAGGCCGACCTCTTAGCCGAGACCGAGGCGGCCCGGGCCCGGCTGGGTCCGGTTCAGGTCTTCGACCCGGCCGGGGTCACCGGGCGGCCCAGCGCGGTGTGGAATCCGCTGTCGGGCGCCACGACGATCTCGGGAGCCTTGCGCATGGCCGCCAGCCTGGCCGAAGCCGCTCCCCGCTCCGCCGGAGGGGAGGCGAATGAGTTCTTCTACCGCAGCGCTGAGGGCCTGCTGGCCGCCCTCCTCCTTCTGGCCGCCAACACCGAGCGCTCATTTTCCGACGTGGTGCGCTGGGTCATCGCCACCGACGTACCCACCGAGACGGCGCCGGCGACGCTGCCCCCGCTCATGCGGGCGCTGCGGGCCGACCCCGACCCCGCCCGCCAAGCCGCCGGGGTGTTCGTGGCCGATGCCCTGGAGGGCCTGTGGCGCAATGACCACCGCACCATCTCCTCGGTCTATGCCACTGCCCGCACCCTCATCTGGGCTTTCGTCGATCCCAACGTGGCGGCGGCGACCGGTCGGGGCGGGGACCTGATCGACCCGGACATCTTCCTGGCCGGCACCGGGACGCTGTATGTCTGTCTGCCCCTCACCGACGAGGGCCGCCTGCGCCCGGTGCTGGGCGGTGCGCTCGCCGCCGTGGTGGCCGCCGTCTATGACCACCACCACCGGGCCGGGCGGGAGCTGGACCGGCGCTTGCTGCTCGTCATCGACGAGGCCGCCGCCATCCGGCCCGACCAGCTCGCCTCCTGGGCCGCCACCTTGGCCGGGGTGGGGGTGCAACTCGTCACCATCTGGCAGTCGGTGGCCCAGATCGCCGCCGCCTACGGCAAAGAGCACCAGGCCATCTTGACCAACCACCCCACCAAGCTCTTCTACTCGGGCATGAGTGACACCGCCGGCCTGGATTACGTCTCGGGCCTGGCCGGCGAGGAGCACCTTCCGGCTCGCCTGTCACGCGGCGCCCGGCGCAACTACTGGGACGAGGACCCGGTGACCACCCTGGCGGTGGCCTCCCCGGCGGTGCTGCGCCAGATGAAGAGGGGAGAGGCTCTACTCATCCACGGCAACCTGCCCCCGGCCCATCTGCGGCCCCTCAAGTGGCGGAGGGGCCGGCCGGCCGTGGGGACTCAGTGGGCTGGCCCCAGCGGGCTCGGCGCCTCGAGGGTCGCGGCGAGCCTGCGCTCCGCCTGGGGGCGCCGCTTCGATTCTCGCTCGGCCTACGGCCGTCACCTGACCCGCCGCTCCCGCTGAGGCGGCCCGGGCTACCAGGGGGCGAGCCCGATGTGCTCGACCCGCCGAGAAGGCGGAGACGAGGAGAGGGCAGAGGGCTACTCGTTCAGGCCGGGGCCAGGTGTACGCCCGAGGCGGGGTAGGAGACCCGGGTCAGCGCCAGCACCTCTCGCTCGGCGCCCTCCACCGGAACCTCGACCAGCACGGAACGTCTGGCGCGGGGGCCGTATACCTCGATCACCGTGCCGACAAGTTCCGTGAGTCCCCAGGGAACGACGACCCGGTCACCGGGCTTCAGGCTGGTAGCGGTGCTGGCCATGTCCTCTCCCTTACCACGGTGGGGGCCGTCCGAAGAGCTGGCCTAGCTGGCCAGCGACCTCAACATCCAGGCTACCGGCCAGCCGGTCCAGCGACGTCCGCCATATTCGTATCGTCTGCAGTGTCATCGGATAGCCCTGTGCGCGAAGGCCGGCCAGAGCCCCGGCATCCGCGTGGGCGATGGCGTTGCGGGCCACGTTCAAGGCCTCAAGGCGAGCCTGGCGGACCTTTGCGTCGGGGTTTCGGGCCGCCAGCACCGGCCAGAGGCTGAACCCGAAGCGGCCGAAGTCAGATCCCAGCGAGGACGCCTGGGCGTTGCCCCGATCCAACAACCGGCCGTCGGTCAGGCGAGCCTCGATGACGCCTTGCAGCGTGGGGTTGGTTGGGGCGGCCCACGACGCGAAGGTCGAGGAAGCCAGGTCGTGCAGGTCCCGGGCGAAGCCCTGGAACTCAGCCGCCAACAACAGGGTCAGGGAGTGATTCAGCTGGGTGGTCCGCCACCGCCGGCCGCGACTTTGCCCACCGACAAGGCCGTGAGCCTCGAGGAGCTCATCGAGGTGAGTGGCCCGATCGCCTTGCCAGCACGCCAGCGCTACGGAGGCCACGACGTCGTCCCGCCCGTTGCGGTGCTCGGTCTGCCGAGCAACTCGTTCCTCATGGAATCTTGGATCCCGGGCTCGGCGGGCTCAGCACCCGGCCCAGGTGGTCGGCGGCCGCCAGGTCGGCCGCCGGGAAGAAGGCGGCATACACGCGGAGGGAGACCGACGCGTCAGCATGACCCAGTCGGCCGGCCAGCGTGCGAGCCGACACGTCACCACTGGCGGCGAGTTGCGTAGCCATGAAATGACGGAGCGAGTGCAGATGGATATGGGATAGACCCAGCTCGTCCCGGACGGCGGAGAAGAGCCGCGTGACCCGGTCCGGGCGGACCGGAACAGCGCCGTCCGGATGCTCGGAGAATACGTAGGCATCCGGGGCAACTTCTGTTTGGCACGTCAGGGCCAAGTTCCCAACCGCCTCCTTGTGCAGCTGGAGGAGCGCCAGCCCAGCGCCGCCCAGAGCAAGGGTTCGCTCCTGATGAGTCTTGGTGCTCTTCTCCTCCACCCGCCCGGGTATGTCGAGCATCGACCGTGAGATCCGCACGGTGCTGGTGCCGAGGTCTACGTCCGACCAGCGCAGAGCGCAGAGCTCACCGCGCCGGGCGCCGGTGATGGCCGCGAACATGATGAGGCTGGCAAGGATGGGGGAGCGTTCGGTGGCCGCGGCCACCAGGGCCCGCACCTCATCGGCGGTCGGCGGAACGACGGCAACGGCGTGAACGGTCGGAGGGCTGGCCAACTTGGCCACGTTGGTCGGCACCCAGCCCCATTTGACGGCTTGGCCCAGGGCGCCGGAGATCATCACATGCAGGTTCCGGATCGTCTTGGGGGCTCGACCGGCATCGTCCAAGCGGGCGTACAAGGCGTCGAGATCCCAGGCGGTCAGTTTGCGCAGCGGGCGCCCCCCGAGCGCCGGGCGGATGTTGGCCTCGATCTGCTGGCGGTAGGTATGAAGAGTCTTGGGCGAGAGGCCCTTCCGCTCCAGGGCTTCCAGGTACCGGTCAAAGAGAAGGTCGACGGTGGCGTCCGTGGCCGCCAATCTTCCGGCCTTGGCCTCGGTCACCAGGCGGGCCAGCTCAGAGTTGGCGGCACGCTTCCCGCCGCGGACCGTCCGGCTCACCTGGCGGGGCTTGTTGGTGATGGAATCTCGCCCCACATAGACGCGCAACTCCCAAACGCCGGGCTTCCGCTCCCTGATGGTCCCCTTCATCACGCCAATCCTAGATCAGACTAGGGATGCGGTAGGGATACCTCTGATCGTCCTGGAGGTCAGTTTTCTGAAATAAGGCCTCTGACCTGGGCTTTCTTGGTGCGCCCCCAGGGATTCGAACCCTGAACCTGCGGGTTAAGAGCCCGTTGCTCTGCCATTGAGCTAGAGGCGCGAGAGGAGGACTTTAGCGGTCGGCTCCAGGGCCGAGGACCGCCCGGTGGGGTGACCGAGGGGACTTGAACCCCCGACCTCCAGGGCCACAACCTGGCGCTCTAACCAACTGAGCTACGGCCACCATGGAAGCGCCCAGCATTGCACAGGCCCGGCCCGGGGCCGACGCTTAAGGTTTCACCGGTGGCCGGCCCCGACCGATCCGAGCTGCGGGGAGCACTCTGGATCGTGGACGGCAACAACGTGATGGGGTCACGTCCGGACGGGTGGTGGCGGGATCGGCGCGGCGCCGCCCAGCGGCTGGCGGCCCAACTCCGATCCCGGACCTGGCCCGAGGGCACCGCAGTCGTGATCGTCTTCGACGGACCCGGGCCGGACGAGCGAGGAACCGGGCCGGGTGGGGCCGGCGGTCATGAGCCGGTGCAGGTCGTCTACGCCGGCCCGGGCCGATCGGCCGACGACGCCATTGTGGACCTGGTCATGACCCATTCCGAACGATCCCGGACCGTATTCAGCTCCGATCGCCAGCTGGGCCGCCGCTGCGCTTCGGCCGGAGCGGCCGTGCTCGGGGCCGGGACCCTGCTGCGCCGGCTGGAGGGCAGCGGGTCGGACTGAAGGGCGCCAATGACGCGAATCGCCCGGCCCGGGAGGGAACCCGGAGTTTGCTTGACCGAACCCCTAGCATGGTCCCTTCGAAACATCGGCGATCCAGGAGTTCACATATGCATTCACGTCTGGGGGGCTTCGCCCCCCGAGCCCCGCGGTCGGCCATCAAGGCCGCCGCCGTGCTGGGAGTGGCCGCCATCGCGCTGGCCGCTTGCGGCAGTAGTTCCAAGAGCACGTCCTCGACCACCTCCTCGAGTTCGGGGCCGAGCTACACCATTGCCTATGAGGGACCGCTGTCGGGTGGTAACGCCCAGCTCGGTCTCAACATGAAGTACGCGGTCCAGCTGGCCATCCAGCAGGCCAACGCCGGAAAGACCTTCGGCAAGCTTCCCTTCACCCTCAAGTTCACGACCCAGGACGACCAGGGTTCGGCCACCCAGTCCCCGACGGCCGCTCAGGCCCTCATCAACGACAGCAGCGTGGTGGCGGTGGTTGGCCCGGCCTTCTCTGGTGCCACCAAGGCGGCCGAGCCGTTCTTCCATGAGGCCAACCTGGCCACCGTCAGCCCCTCGGCCACCGATCCCGGGCTGGCCACCCAGGGGTGGACCAACTTCTTCCGGGTGGTGGCTGATGACAACGCCCAGGGGCCGGCTGACGCCGACTACATCGTGAAGAAGCTCGGGGACAAGACCGTTTACTCGGTGGACGACGCCAGCGCCTACGCCAGTGGCCTGGTCGCCACCTTCGACACCGCCGCCCAGAGCGCCGGTGCGACGGTGACCCACGAGACCGCCCCCGGCACCACGCAGTGCCAGGCCGGTACCGGCAACGTGCAGCAGTACGGCGCCCTGGCCCAGAAGATCAAAGCAGCCAACCCCTCGGCTGTCTTCTACGCCGGCTACTACTGCGACTTCGCCCTGTTGGCCAAGGCGGTCCGGGGGGCCGGTTACTCGGGCCAGCTGGCCTCGGATGACGGCAGCCTGGATCCCCACTACATCGTCCAGGCCGGTGCCTCCGTGGCGGAGGGAACCATCGCCAGTTGCGCCTGTGGTGACATCACCCAGGTCCCGGCCGGTGCGTCGTTCGTGTCGGCCTTCAAGAAGCTGGCCGGTTTCGCGGTCGGCACCTACTCGGCGGAGTCCTACGACGCCACCAACACCATCATCGATGTGATGAAGGGTCTGGGGAAGAACATCACCCGGGCCGCCATCGTGACCGCCCTGCACAGCGTCAACTATCAGGGCATCACCAAGGACGTCCAGTTCCAGTCGAATGGGAACATCAGCGGGACGGCCGTGTACATCTACCAGGTCAAGAACGGCAGCTTCGTCCAGTTGGGACTGGTGTCCCAGCTGGTGGGTAGCTAGGAGATACGAATACCGGAAGGGAGCCGGGCGCAGGGGCGCCCGGCTCCCGTTCCGGGCTCGCCCATGTGCATCATCCATCCCTTCTGGAGCCTTCTGGTCTCCGGGCTCTCAGACGGCTTCCTATACGCACTGATTGCCCTCGGCTACACCCTCGTCTATGGCGTGCTCCAACTGATCAACTTCGCCCACAGCGAAGTGTTCATGTCCGGCGGCTTCGCCGGGTACTTCATCCTCAATCGCACCATCGGTAGCCATACCCCCCACGGTCTCGACTCGGTCCTGATGGTGGTACTGGGCACCGTCGGGGGGGCGGTCTTCGGCGGTCTGGTCGCCTTCGGTCTGGAGCGGGCCGCCTACCGGCCCCTGCGCCGGCGCAATGCGCCGCGGATCGCCTTTCTGATCAGCGCCATCGGCGCCTCCTACTTTCTCTACAATTTGGCCGGCAAGGAGTTCGGCCGGGACGCGGTCAGCATCAAGGCCCCGTTCAACCTGGACGGAAACGCTTTTCGGCTCTTCGGGGCTCAGGTGCAGACCTACCAGGTGGTGGTGGCGGTGGCCGCCATCGTCATGCTGGTCGGCCTCGATCGCATGGTGGCTGTCACCCGCCTGGGCAAAGGCATCCGGGCCGTGGCCCAGGACGCCGACACCGCCAGCCTCATGGGCGTCAACATCGACCGGGTCATCTCCCAGACCTTTGTCATCGGCGGCCTCCTGGGCGGAGCGGCCGGGTTCTTGTTCGGACTGAACTACGGCGTCGTGTACACCATGGGCTTCACCCCGGGGTTGAAGGCGTTCACGGCGGCGGTGCTGGGCGGCATCGGCAACATCCGCGGCGCCGTGGTCGGCGGCCTGGTACTGGGGTTGGTGGAGAACTTCGGATCGGCGTGCATCCAGACGTCCTGGCGGGACGTCATCGCCTTCGGCATCCTGGTGGCGGTCCTGATCATCCGGCCCACCGGCCTGCTGGGAGAGCGACTGGGGCGCTCGGCATGAGCCGGATCGCCATCAACGGGGTCAGCATGTCGTCACTCCGTCGCAGCCAGGACGTCCGACGCCTGGGCGCCTGGGTCCTCGGCGCCCTGATCCTGGCCGTCATGACCGGGCCGTCCGGCACGACCACTTCTCCCACTGCCGGCTTCACCGGCTCCCTGCTGCACCCCAGGGTGCTGGGCTATCTGGCCTTCGGGCTGGTCATGTGGGCTCTGAGCACGGCCCGGGTGCGCAGCCGGGACCGGGTCCACTCCGCCACCCGGGGTGTTCAACAACTGCGGGAGAAGCTGCTGGGAGACAACCGGGTCCGTCACGGGACCTACCTGGTCCTCCTGGTGCTGGCCATCCTGGTCCCGACGCAACTCAACTCGTTCTGGCAGGAGGTGCTGGTCGACCAGATCGGCGTGTTCGTGCTGCTGGCGGTCGGGCTCAACGTGGTGGTCGGCTACGCCGGACTGCTGGACCTCGGTTACATCGCCTTCTATGCCATAGGCGCCTACTCGGCCGCCTATTGGACCGGGGCGCTGCCCGTTCATCCGGTCTTCCACCTGAATCCCTTCTACGTCATCCCGCTGGCCATCCTGGCGGCGGTGGTGGCCGGTGTGATTCTGGGCGTGCCGACCCTCCGGTTACGGGGTGACTATCTGGCCATCGTCACCCTGGGCTTCGGGGAGATCATCTCCATCGTGGCCACCAACCTGTCCAGCGTGACCGGTGGCGCCCAGGGGATCATCGGCATCCCGCACTTCTCCGTCCATCTGTCCAGCTTCCACTACCAGTGGGGTCTGTCCAACCTGCCCTACTACTACCTGCTGCTGGGCTTTGTGGTCATCGTGCTGGTGGCCTTCCGGTCCCTCGAGAACTCTCGGGTGGGCCGGGCCCTGGCCGCCATCCGGGAGGACGAGGTGGCCGCCGAGGCGTCCGGGGTCGGGGTCCTCAAGTACAAGGTCATGGCCTTCGCCATCGGCGCCTCCACCTCCGGCTTTGCCGGCCTCCTCTTCGCCTCCAAGATCAGCTTCGTCGCCCCCGGGGATTTCACCGTTCAGCTGTCGATCCTGATCCTGGTCCTGGTGACCTTCGGCGGGATGGGCTCCCTGCCGGGAGCTGTGCTGGGGGCAGCCGTGCTGCAGTGGGCCCCCGAGTATCTGCGCAACCACCCCATCCTGGGGTTCCAGCAGCAGGACCTGTACATATACCTGGGCGCCCTGCTGGTGGTCATGATGATCTTCCGGCCGTCGGGCATCTGGCCGTCCCGGCGCCGGCGCCGGGAGTTGGCCCTGGCTGAGGAGGGCGTCGGCACCGCCGACGCCATGAGCGGGTCCTCCGATCCGGCGGCGGGGCCGGGTTGAGCGCCCCGACCATGGTGGCCGACGCCATCGTCAGCGTCGAGGATGTACACCTGCGCTTCGGCGGGGTGGTCAGCCTGGCCGGAGTCAGCCTGACCCAGGAGCGGGGCGAGATCCTCTCCGTCATCGGTCCCAACGGGGCGGGGAAGACGTCACTTTTCAACTGCCTCACCGGCGTTTACCACCCCCAGATGGGACGGATCATCTTCCGTCCGACCCCCGAACACGAAGTCTCTCTCATCGGGCGCAAGCCGCACCGGGTCAACCGGATCGGCATCGCCCGCACCTTCCAGACCAGCCGGCTGTTCAACGCCCTGACTGCCTTCGAGAACGTCAAGATCGGTGTCGAATCCCGCCAGCGGACCGGCCCGATCGGGGCCATGCTGCATCTGCCCCGGACGATGAGGGAGGAGAAGGAGAGCGACACCCGTACCGTGGAGCTGCTCGACTTTGTCGGTCTGCGCCGAAGGGGCGATGAGATCGCCAGCGGCCTTCCCTACGGGGACCAGCGCCGGCTGGAGATCGCCCGGGCTCTGGGTACCGAACCCAAGCTGCTGTTGCTGGACGAGCCGGCGGCGGGCACCAATCCCAGCGAAAAGCTGGCTCTGGAACAGCTCATACGCCGCGTCAACCGGGAGCTGGGCGTGAGCGTGTTGCTCATCGAACACGACATGCGCCTGGTGATGTCGGTGGCGGACCGGGTGACGGTGCTCAACTTCGGACAGGTCATCGCCTCGGGTACCCCCGGAGAGGTTCAGCGGAATCCGGCCGTGGTGGAGGCCTACCTGGGCCGGGTCGAGACCGAAGAGTCGGGAGGTGAGGGGTGAGCCTCCTCGCTCTGCAGGCGGTGGAGGTGAGCTACGGGTCCATCCGAGCCCTCAAGGCGGTTTCTCTCGAGGTGCAGGAGGGCGAGATCGTCACCCTGCTGGGGGCCAACGGCGCCGGAAAGACCACCACCCTGCGGACCATCTCCGGTCTGCTGGTACCACGTCCGGGCAAGGTGATCTTCGATGGAGCCGACATACAAGGCGTTGCCCCTCACGAGATCGTCGGGCTCGGTATCGGCCACGTGCCCGAGGGCCGCCGCATCTTCCCGCGCATGACCGTGGTCGAGAACCTGGAGATGGGCGCCTACCGCCGCCGGGGGAACCTGGGTCCGGATCTGGATCGCGTCTTCGGACTCTTCCCGGTCCTGCTGGAGCGCCGCAAGCAGCTGGGCGGAACCCTCTCGGGGGGCGAGCAGCAGATGCTGGCCATCGGCCGGGCTCTCATGGGTCAGCCCCGGGTGCTGCTTCTGGACGAGCCGTCCATGGGCCTGGCCCCCCTGATCGTGGCCCAGATCTTCGGGATCATCAAGGAGATCAGGCAGAGCGGAACCACCGTCCTGCTCGTGGAACAGAACGCCGCTCAGGCCCTGTCGGTGGCGGACCGGGGCTACGTGCTGGAGACGGGGGAGATAGTGATGTCGGACCGGGCCGAGGTCCTCCTCCACGATGACCGGGTCCGGGCCGCCTACCTGGGGGAGGGAGCGGCCTGAGCCGTCGGGGTTGGCTCCTGTTCGGAGCCATGTCGGTCATATGGGGCATTCCCTACCTGCTGATCCGGGTGGCGGTGCGGGATCTTTCGCCGGCCACCCTGGTCTTCGCCCGCACCGCCCCGGCGGCTCTGATGCTGCTGCCGGTGGCGGCCAGCCGGGGGGCGCTGGTGCCGGTGCTCCGGCGGTGGCGGGTGGTGCTTCTCTACACCGCCGTCGAATTGGGAATCCCCTGGCTCCTGCTGGCCCGGGCCGAGCAGAGGCTCAGCAGTTCTCTGACCTCCCTGCTGGTGGCCACGGTTCCCTCCGTCGGCCTGCTGGCCAACCGACTCGGGGGGCGAGCCGACCTCCTGGACCGCCGGCGCCTGGCCGGTCTGGTACTGGGTCTGGCCGGGGTGGCCGTGCTGGTGGGGGTGGACGTGCACGGCGCCAGTTTCGGCGCGGCGGCGGAGATGATCGTGGTGGTGACGGGTTATGCCGTCGGGCCCATGCTCATCAACCGCCAGCTCTCCGACCTTCCCGGTGTGGGGGTGGTGGCCGCCTCGTTGGCCATGACGGCGCTGGCCTACGCCCCCTGGGCGATCACCCACCCGCCCCATCGATACCCGGCTTCGGCCATCGCCTCGGTGGTCGGGCTCACGGTCGTCTGCACCGCCTTGGCCTTCGTACTGTTCTTCCAGCTCATTGCCGAGGTGGGCCCGAGCCGGGCCACCGTCATCACCTACGTCAACCCGGCCGTGGCCGTCCTGTTGGGCGTGACGGTGCTGGGGGAGCCCTTCGGGGCCGGCCTGGCCGTCGGCTTCCCGCTGGTGTTGCTGGGTTCGATCCTGGCCACGTCGCCGGCCCGATCGGCGGCGGTGGAGACGGCGCCGGCTCCCTGAGGCCGGGTTCGAATCAGACCCGGAAGCGGCCGGGGCGGGCGGCCGTGATCCGCACCAGCTCGGCGTGGGTGGTGGGGAACACGGCGTTCGGGGTCCCGGCCGCCACCCAGATGACGTCGAACGCGGCCAGGCCATCATCGATGAGAACAGGAACGCCGGGGGGCAGCCCGATGGGGCTGACCCCACCGATGGGGTAGCCGGTCTGGGACCGGACCTCCTGGGCGTCGGGCCGGCGGACCCGCTCCACGTCGAGGAACGCAGCCAGGGCGGCGGTGTCGAGGCGGTCGGCACCGCTCAGTACGATGACCACGGCCCGGTCGTCAGCGAGGAAGACAAGGGACTTTCCGATCTGGGCGAGCTCCACGCCCAGGGCCCGGGCGGCATCAGCCGAGGTGGCCGTGCTCTCGGCCAGCTGGTGGACAGCGCCTTCGGCTCCGGCCCGGACCAGGGCCGCTTGGACCCGGGCCGCGTTCGGGTGCAGATCGGAATCGGGCATGTGTGCAGGGTAGAAGCCCGGGGTCAGGGAACGGCCAATTCAGCCAGGCGCAGGATGGCCCGGGCCACATCGGTGAAGGTGGTGGTGATGGGGGCCATTCCCAACCGGATCCGATCCGGGGTGCGGAAGTCGGTGAGCACACCGGCCCGGGCCAGAAGCTGACAGAGCTGACGGGCTCGGGCGTGCTCCAGGGTCAGGTGGGCTCCCCGGCGGTCGGGGCGCCGGGGAGAGGCCACCCGGAACCCGATGGGGACCAGCCACCGGTCGGCCAGCTCCAATCCGAACGCGGTCAGAGCCACCGCCTTGGGATACAGGCCGGAGGGGCCGCCGGCCTCGGCCAGCAGCCGCACCCCCTCTCTCACGCTCAGGATCCCGAGGATGGGCGGGGTGCCGGCCTGGAAGCGGCCGATGCCGGCCCGGGGCTCATAGCTTGCTCCCATCTCGAACTGATCGGCGGCCCCGAACCAGCCCCAGATGGGCGGGCGGAGTTGGGCCTGGTGCTCCCGGCGGACATAGAGGAAGGCCGGGGCGCCCGGGCCGGCGTTCAGGTACTTGTAGGTGCAGCCCACGGCCAGATCGCACCCGGTGCCGGTCAGATCGACCGGCACCGCCCCGACCGAGTGGCAGAGATCCCACAGGACCAGGGCCCCGCTGGAGTGGATGGCCCGGTTGATAGGGGCCATGTCGGCCCGGGCCGCCGAGCGGTAACCGACGTGGGAAAGACATACGAGGCCGACCCGTTCGTCCAGGGAGGCCTCCACCGCCTCGACGTCGAAGCCCTCGTCCAGGTGGCTGGCGACCTCCCTGACCTGTAGCCCGTGACGCTCGGCTATCCCATCGAGGACGTAGCGGTCGGTGGGAAAGCTGTCCGAGTCGATCAGCACCACATCCCGGCCGGGCCGGGCGCCGATGGCGGCCATGGCCAGCTTGTAGAGGTTCACGGTGGTGGAATCGGAGACGGTCACTTCGCCGGGCCGGGCGCCGAGAAGAGTGGCCCCCAGTTCATCACCGACCTCGGAGGCGAGGAGCTCCCAGTGGTCCCAGGAGCGGATCAGGCCGCCGCCCCACTCCTCCTCGATCACCCGGCCCAGCAGTTCGGGCAGCCGGCGCAGCGGCCGCCCGAGGGAGTTCCCATCCAGGTAGATGACGCCGTCGGGCAGGGGAACGAATCGGTCCCGGTAGGCGGACAGCGGGTCGGTGGCATCGGCGGCCCCGGCCCGGCTCAGTACCTCGGCGGCTCCGGTGTCATCAGGTGCCATGGCTCCAGTCTGGCGGCCTCAGGCGCGCCGGCCGGGACCACGGACCGGACCGGCTCCGTGCTGGGTTGGTTCCCTCCTTTAGCTTGGGTGCAGTACCAGGAAGAGGCAACTCATGGCCCCAGCCCCAGAGAGCGCAATGGACCACGTGGTACTCGTGCTGTTCGAGAACCGCTCCTTCGACAATCTCCTGGGCCGGCTCTACCAGCCCGGGGAGGTGGCCTCCTTCGAGGGTGTTACCGGTCGGGAGCTGACCAACCCCATCCCGGCCTGGGCGCAACACGGAGCCGAGCGGAAGGTGGTGCCCTACGGAGTGGCGGCCGGGATGGACTGGCCCAACCCCGATCCGGGCGAGGAGTACCAGCACACCAACACCCAGCTGTTCAACGTTCTCGATCCCGACAACCGGTTCCGCGATGCCGGCCAGATGAGGCCTCCATACAACGCCCCGGCCGAGGGCCAGGTGGCGACCATGGACGGCTTCGTCACCGACTACATCAGCTTTCTGACCGTAGAGTTGGGTCGGCAGCCGACCTACGCGGAGTACAGCCAGATCATGGCCGGCTATACGCCGGAGCAGGTTCCGGTGCTCAGCGGCCTGGCCCGGGGCTTCGGTGTGTTCGACCATTGGTTCAGCGAGGTTCCGTCCCAGACCATGGCCAACCGCTCGTTCTGGACGGCGGCATCCTCTTCCGGATTCGTGGTGAACCGCCCGCTGACCAACTTCATGCGGCATAACCGGGCCGAGACCGTCTTCGACCGCCTCGACCGCCACGGCCGAAGCTGGAAGGTGTACGTGCTCGAGCCAGACCCCATCTCCTTCACCGGCTTCATCCACATGGACCGCCTGAGAGGGCGCTTTGCTAGCCACTTTGCGCCGTTCCGGGAGTTTGAGGCGGATGTTGCAGCCGGCACTCTCCCGCACTTCAGCCTGATCGAGCCCAATCTCATGGCGGGTCACGGTGACTACCACCCCGCCTTCGGCCGGGCCCTCCTGCCCGGATTCTCGGTGCTGATGGATCCGCCCTCGTCCATCCTGTCCGGGGAGGCGTTCCTGGACCGGATCTACCGGGCCGTCCGCTCGGCTCCGGCGGCGGGCCGGTCCAACCTCTTCAATACCACCCTCCTGGTCGGATTCGACGAGCCCGGCGGCACCTACGACCACGTCCGTCCCGGATCCGTGCCCGCCCCCGATCCGGCGGCACCGCCGGGTCAACTCGGATTCACCTTCCAGCGTTCCGGCTACCGGGTGCCGGCCGTGATCGTCTCGCCCTGGGTGCCGGAGAGAACGGTGGTCAGTGAGGAGCACCGCCACACCTCCCTTCTGGCCACCCTGCGCCAGGTATGGAATCTCGGGCCACCCTTCACCCAGCGCGACGCGGGCGCCCGCACCTTCCGATCCGTCCTGAGCCTGGAGACACCCCGGCCGGCCGAGGACTGGCCCGGACCTGTGGCTCAACCTGTCCCGGCCTATCAGCAGGAACGGGTGGCGGCCCACCGAGCTCTGAGCACGCTGGGCCGGCACCTCTGCCACGGACTGTTCGAGCACGCCCGGTACGACCCCTCGCTTCCCGACCCGCCCACCGAGGATCCCGACCTGTCTCCGGAACTGGCCATCGAGTTCGCCGTCTACCTGGGCCGCCGACTCTTCCCCGGTCTGGCCTCGGGAGGGGGACGCCCGCGCCCGGCCGGGAACGGCTCGGCGGGGTCGGCCCCCGGCGCTTAGGGTCTGAAGGATGAAGGCAGCCGTGTACTACGAGAACGGGCCGCCGGATGTCCTGCGCTACGAGGATGTCCCCGATCCGATCTGCGGGCCGGGTTCGGTCCTGATCCGGGTCGAAGCCATCAGCATCGAGGGCGGCGACACTCTCAACCGCCTCGGCGGCCCCCTCACCTCTCAACCCCACATCGTCGGCTACCAATGCGCCGGCACCATCATCGAGGTCGGGGAAGGGGTGACCGACCGGCAGGTGGGCCAGCAGGTGGTGGCCACCATGCCTTCGGGCTCGCACGCCGAACTGGTGGTCACGCCGGCGCTGGTGACCTGGTCCGTTTCCGAGCACGCCGACCTGGTCGACATCGCCTGCGTCCCGATCGCCTTCGGCACCGCCGATGACTGTCTGTTCGAGTTCGGTCACCTGCGTCCGGGCCAGACCGTCCTGATCCAGGCCGGAGCGGGGGGAGTGGGATTAGCCGCCATCCAGCTGGCCCACCGGGTGGGCGCGGTCGTGCTCGCCACCGCCAGCAGTCCGGATCGCCTGGATCGCATCGCCCCCTACGGGGTCGACGTGGGCATCGACTACTCGAAGGACGACTGGGTGGACGAGGTACGCCGGGCCACCGGCGGTCGAGGCGTGGATCTCGTGGTCGACTCGGTGGGAGGAGCCACTCTCACCAGGAGCATCGCCTGTCTGGCCTACCGGGGCCGGGCCATCACCGTCGGCAACGCCGGGCGCAACCAGCGGCCCCCGGACGTGTCCGCCCTGGGGATGGGCAACCAGAGCCTGACCGGGGTGTTCCTGGGGGCGGAGATCGCCACCACCCGGGCCCGGGCCATGATCCAGGCTCACATCGACAGCGTGGCCGCCGGCCGCCTCCGGGTCCTGGTCGACCGCAGGTTCCCGCTGTCCGAGGCGGCCGCCGCCCACGCCTATCTGGAGAGCCGGCAGGCGGTGGGACGGGTGGTGCTGACCCCCTGAGAGCTCTGGGCATCCGCACGGGGACCGGAAGTCCGGTTCGGGCCGGCGGTGCTAGGCACAGGGTATGCCAGCGGCACTGATCAGTCCCCAGGAGGTGCTGGATGCCGCCGAGCGTCTGAGGCCGGTGGTGCGGCCGACGCCTCTCACCGAAAGGCCCGCCCTCTCGGAGCTGGCGGGGCGGACTCTGCTCTTCAAGCCTGAGCACACCCAGCGGACCGGCTCGTTCAAGATCCGCGGGGCCTACAACCACATCAGCCAACTGCCGGAAGGGCTGGGGGTGGTGGCGGCTTCAGCGGGGAACCATGCCCAGGGAGTGGCGCTGGCCGCCAGCATGTCCGGGCGCTCCTCCATGGTGTTCATGCCCCTGGGCGTATCGCTTCCCAAGCTCGACGCCACCCGCGCCTACGGGGCCGAGGTGCGCGTAGTCGGCGAGACCATCGAGGACGCCATAGCCGCCGCCCGGGACCAGGCCGCCATCACCGGCGCCGACTACGTTCCGCCCTTCGACGACCGGCAGGTCATAGCCGGGCAGGCCACCGTCGGCCTCGAGCTGGGCCAGGAAGCCGGCCGCTTTGACGCCGTACTGGTGCCGACAGGGGGCGGGGGCCTGGTCGGGGGCATCGGGGCCGCCCTGGCCCACCGGTCCAGCGGGGTGAGAGTGGTGGCGGTGCAGGCCGAGGGTTACGACGGGCTGAAGGCGGCCCTGACCGCAGGGGAGCCGGTCATGGCGGGCGGCGGTCCGTCGCTGGCCGACGGCATCGCGGTCCGGGCGGTGGCGCCGCTCACGCTGGCCCACGCCCAGGCCTTCGTCGACGAAGTCATCACCGTCACCGACGAGGAGATATCCACAGCCATGCTGCTTCTATTGGAGAGGGCGAAGTGGTTGGTGGAGCCGGCCGGCGCCGCCGGGCTGGCCGCCGTCCTGGCCGGCAAGGTTCCCGGTTCCGGCCCGGTCGCCATCGTCCTGTCCGGGGGCAACGTCGATCCGCTGGTGCTCGGCCATCTGATCAGTCACGGACTGGCGGTACAGGGGCGGTTCCTGGCCTTCACGGTGCGACTGCCGGACCGGCCGGGGGCCCTGGCCCGGCTGACGACGGAGCTGGCGGCCATGGGTCTCAACGTTCTGGAGGTGGCCCACCGGCGCACCGGCACAAGGGCGGGGCTCGGCACGGTGGAGGTGGCGGTGACGGTGGAGACCCGGGACCCCGGCCACCGTAGCGACATCCTGGCCGACCTGGTCGAGCGGGGCTTCGCTGTCACCGAAGCCTGACCTGGCCGAGGTCAGGGCTCACTGATCGGCCCGGAACACGGGGCGGAACTCCGATACCTTGGGCCGGCGCCACTGCCGATGCCTCAAGGGTGAACCCCCAGGTCAGAGGCTACTTCTCGCCCCCGTAGCTCAGTCCGGATAGAGCAACTGCCTTCTAAGCAGATGGTCGCAGGTTCGAGTCCTGCCGGGGGCGCCCAAGGTGGTCTCCGGTCACTGGCAGCCTCAGGCGCGTCCGGACCGGGCTGAAAGGGTGATGAAGTCCCTGGCCCACCGGCTGTCGAAGAAGGTCGACGGCCCCTGCATCGTGCCCGGGAGCAGGTCGGTGCCGTTCGAAGGCGCGGCCAGACCGGCTGCCGGCGGTGTGTAGGTGACCATTACCGTCCATTCCGGGTTGATATCGAGCTCCATGGCGTTGACCGCGCCGGCGCGGATCAACAACTCGGCCAGGGCCAGGGGGTCGAGACCGGGTCCAACTACGTAGACCAGAGCTCCGCTGGCAGTCTGGCCGAGGCCGGAGCGCCAGGTGCTCGATACCTGGCCGAGGGTCGCGCCCCAGTCACCCACGGCCCCGGCGTCAGAGGCAGGCTGGCCCCCGGAGACGAGCAGATGGAGGTTCTGGCGAACGGCCACGACGTTTCCGGTCATGGACACGTCGGTCCCCCAGGCTCCGACCCGGGCTGTGCCATCGGAATAGATCACCAGCGACGCCGCCCCGGGGCGGGCCGGAACGGCCCACGTCCCCTGGGTGTAGTACCCGCCCTCGGCGGCGGGCATCTTGAAGCCACCGTTGAAGGCCGCCACCAGAGTGCTGGCGGCGGGGGGCTGGATGGCCGCCGTGTACTGCCAGGCGCCCGGTCCCGGGCTCTGATCGCTACCCGAATACAGCCGGGCGGCCAGCAACCTGGTGTCCATCCAGGCCAGGCCGGCCCAGCTGCCGCTCCCGGGAGCCCGGAGCTCGGTCTCGTAGAGGGCCGGCCGGCCCAGCACGAAGCGCCCGGCGGGCCGCCAGACGCCCTCCCCGGCTGCGGACGGGGAGACAAACGGGGCCAGCCCGGCCGGGGCCGGCAGAGGGGGACCGGCAACGGGCGGCTCGCTGTCGACGGGCACCACCGTGGTCGGAGGGGACGCGGACGTGATGGTGACGGGCCGGGCTGCCGCTGACGGCGGTTCGGATGCGGTGGCCCCGGGCTGGACTGCTCCGGGATGATTGACGCCCCCCGCGCAGCCGGCCGCGGCCGCCGCCAGGACCATCAGGCCGCCCAAACGGCCCCCGCTGAGCCGCCCGCGTCCCGGGATGAGCCGCCCGCGGCCCGGGCTGGCCCGCACCGCCGGGCCGGTCAGAACCGAGCCCTGACGATCTGCCGTGAGCATCTCATGATCCGAGGATAGGAAGGAGGCCTGACGCTGACATGAAGGGCGCACGAATGCATGCCGCGGTGGTGGGGAAACCCGTCCGGCCCGGGATCAGCCCGTGGTGACGCTCAAATCGGGGAACGAGGCGCCGGCCGAGAGGATCCCTGACGGCGGCGCGTCGGCGGCCAGGTAGGCGTCGAGGAAGGCCAGGCTCACCGCCTCGATGCCCGCCAGCCATGCACTGCCGGCCTCGAGCGGGGCCAGGTGGCCGCCTCCGTGGATGGTGAGGAGGTACTTGGGCGAGGCCGCCTGCTGGAAGGTGGCGATGCCATTGGAGGGGGGGTTGATGGGATCGGCATCGCCCTGAGCGACCAGTATCGGAGGATTGTGACCGGATGCGGATGGCACGGGCTGGGCGCCCAGCACGATGGCCGCCCGGTAACCGGGCTCGCCCGCCGGGGCGGGCGCAGCGGCCGACGCCAGCGCCGTCTCGGCTCCGTCGCTGTGACCCGCCACCGCCGCCCGGCTGGGATCGATCCGGTTGGCCACCGGGCTCAAGGGGCCGATCAGCCAGTCGGTAACGAAGCGGACGTCGGCCGGCTGATTGACGATGTCGGCCTCGTCCAGGTTGATCCCGGCCACGGCCGGATCGGTCAGGGGAAACTCCGGCGCGGCCACCACGTAACCATGGGCAGCCCACGCCTGCAGCAGGGCCGTGTAGGGCGCCGGACCGACGTCGAAGCCATGGGCGAAGACGATCAGTGGCCTCCTCCCGGCAGCTTGAGGCACCCACACCAGCGTGGTCAGTTTCCGGACCGAGCTGACCATGCGGCCCCCGCTCACGGTCGGGCGGGTGGGGTCCACCAGAGGCAGCACCAATTCGGTTACCGGATAGGGTGGCTCGGCCCGGACGGTGGTCGGCCGCGGCGGGGTGGTGGTCGGTATCGTCACCGTGGTGGTGGTTGCGGTCCGGGCCGTGAGCCGGGCCGCCGGGGAGCAGCCGGCCAGGATCAGCATGAGGGGGAACAGCCACCAGCGGTTCGGCGCGACACTCCGTCGGTGCGTTGGACCATCCACGGTGAGCGGATCATCTACGACAGTCCGTGGGTGACCCTCGCTCTCACCGACGTGGAGATACCCGGACTCGAGCGCTTCGAGCACCACGTGGTCCGTATGCCCCATCCGGCCGCGGGTGTGGTCGTCCATGACCCGGATCGCGGCCTGCTGTTGTTGTGGCGACACCGTTTCATCACCGACCGCTGGGGCTGGGAGATACCCGCCGGCCGGGTCGAGCCCGACGAGGACATCCGGGAGGCGGCCCGACGGGAGGTGCTGGAGGAGACGGGGTGGTCCATCGGCCCGCCTGAGCCTCTGTTCACCTACCGGCCGACCAACGGCATCAGCGATCAGGCCTTCCATGTCTTTCTCGCTTCGGGCGCCACCCATGTAGGTGAGCCCAGCGACCCGTCGGAGTCCGAGAAGGTCGAGTGGCTCCCGGTGGAGCAGGTCAGAGAGGAGATCCTGGCTGGACGGATGCCCGACGGTTTCAGCCTGACCGCTATCACCTACGCCCTGGCCTTCGGCCGGCTCTAGGGCCGACGGACCGGCTCCACCGGGACTGGCCGTCAGCGCCGGTAGGTCTTGACCAACTCGTTGGCCCGGACGGACAGGTCGGACCAGTCCTGGCCGGCGGCCCGCCGGGCCCGGCGCTGGCGGACCAGATCCCAGGACAGGTCAAGGGCCATCTCCACGTCCCGGAGGCGCTGGGTGGCCACGGTCGACAGGGGCCGGCCCTGGTGACCCGCCCTCAGGCTGTCCTTCTCCTCGGTCAGCTGGCCGATCCAGGCCAGGATCTGCCCCTCGTTCATCTCCGGTGGCGCCATCAGGAACTCTTCTCCTGGGCCTCGGTCACGATCCGTTCCAGGTTGTGCACCGACCGCTCCAGCATCTCGACCGGAACGACGGGCCACTCCCGGCGGGAGCGGAGCTCCTCACCGATGCCGGTCCAGTCGCAGTAGTTGGTGACCTGGCAGGCGCCGTCCCCGTCCGGCTCGATCTCCCAGCCGTAGACGTGGCCGAGGGGAGGAGTGTTGACCCCGCCGATGGCCCACTCGAACAGTCGGCCCGGGATGATCCGGGTGACGGTGTTGCGCACCTGGTAATCGGTCAGGTTGGGGATGTCGCCCAGGGGACGGCGGTCCATATCCATGTCGAAGGTGTCGCCCACGGCCGTGGGCCGCCCCTGGCCCACGGCGGCGGTGAGCATCCCGGAGCCATCGATGAGGACATGGCCCTCCGGAGTGGAGACGATCTCGTAGATCTGATCGGCGGGTGCGGCTATGCGCCTGGTGGCCCATACTCGGTCGGTGGTCAAGCGGGCCCTCCTGGGGTCAGCGGAGGGACAGGGCCGTATCGGCGGCACCGTCCTCTTGACCAATGTACTGACCCCTGGCCCCGGAGCGGGAGGTGTCCGGCTTGCTCAGTGGGGTCCCTTGGCTTGCCGGTCGGCGTGGCGCACCAGCTGGCGGGCGAAGACGCGGATGAAGGCCCGGGTGTAGACCAGCGCCGCCCAGCCGGTTCCGGGGCGGAGCGGCTCCAGCGAACCGGTCCAGACGACCACCGTCCCGGTGCCGTCCGGAATGAGCAGGATGTCGGCGCGGTAGCTGCGCACGGGCAGGCCCCGGTGGGCGACGTAGGCGAGGTGGAAGGGCGGGTCGAACTCGACCACCTCCTCCTGGCTGCCGAACGGCCCGACGGCGAAGCGACGCAGGGCTCCGATTCCGTCCCGCTCCGGCGACCCTTCCCGGAGCAGCCAACTCCGGGTCAAAAAGGACCATTCCTTCCAACTGTCGGCCTGGCTGATCAGGGCCCAGACCGACTCCGGCGGGGCCGAGGTCCTGGCCTTCACCTCGTAGCTCCAGCCCCGGTCCGGGAGCGCCTCGGCCGGACCGGTCACGGCGGGCTCAGGGCCGGGACCGGCGGGCGATGTCGTGGGGGCCGGCGGCCGGGTAACCCTTCGCCTCCCGGATAGCCGCCCCCCAGGGCCGGAGGATTCCCAGCAACTCGTCCAGGTCGTCCCCCAGGGCGTCGACGATGGGAGAGCACTGGGCGTCGGTGGCCGCCTCGATCTCCTCCCGCAACGAGGCGCCCGCCTCGGTCAGGGTCCCCCCGGCCAGCAGGCCGCGGTCGGTGAGCCGGCCCTCGGCCGCGTCCAGGTCGGGCTCGCTCCAGGACCGGGAACGGATGTAGGTGCGCAGGGGTAGACCCCAGTACGGCTCGGTGAGAAGCCCGATCTCGGTGCCGTCGAGGCCGGCGGCGGTCCAGGCGGCCACGTGGGCGTCGCCGCGGTACTCCCGGAGCAGGTCGGCCCGCCGCCAGGCGGCACCCAGCGGGTCGGCCGGCACCCCGAGGGAGGCCAGGCCGGCGTAGAGCGGCTTACCGGCCGGCTTCAACGGGGCCACCGCCCGCTCCAGGAGCTCACCGGCCCGCTCCACCCCGTCGGGCTGTTCCCCCAGAATCCGGCGAAGTTGCCCCACCCCGCCCTCATCCCGCGCCCCGCAGATGGTGGCGGCGTCGGTCAGTTCCCAGCCCCGGCGCACCAGCGGTATCACCACCGCCGGGTTGAAGACCCCGAAGGCGGCGGCAATCACCTCCCCGGGCACCTGGCCCATCACCGATCCCCGGCTGCAGAAGTAGGCGGTCCCGTCCGGGCCGGCCACCCCGGCAAAGTCCCCCGGGCTGGGCCCGAAGCCCAGCTTCTGATAGGCGGAGTGGCATTCGGGCGAGAAGTAGACCTGGCCCGCCACCGGCTCGAGCGCCCCGGCCAGAGCCCGGGCCCGCTCCGAAACAGCTTCCATTCCCAGAAGCTACCGACCTACCCTTCTCCTGGTGGCCCGGCACCGGCACAGCGCCCTGGGCTGGGTGTTCCTCGGGCTGCGCCTCGTTCCGGCAGGGGCGGCCGCCGCCCTGCCATGATCCCGGGGGAAAGGGAGATGCCAATGTCGGATCGGGTGAGTGTCGAGATCAGCGGCCACGTGGCCGACGTCAGGTTGAACCGGCCGGACAAGATGAACGCGCTGGACCCGGCCATGTTCGCCGCCATCGTGGAGGCGGGGGAGGCTCTCAAGTCCGACCCGTCGGTGCGGGCCGTGGTCCTGTCAGGGGAGGGGCGGGCCTTCTGTGCCGGCCTCGACTTCGGTAGCTTCCAGGCCATGGCCGGCGCCGAGTCCGGCGGCGGGGCCGATGCCGGGGGCGCGGCGGCCCGGGGCGACTCCTCGTCCATCGGCCGGATGGAGGAGGGGCGATTGACCCACCGGGGCCAGCAGTCGGCCTGGGTGTGGCAGGAACTCGAGGTGCCGGTCATCGCCGCCATCCACGGGGTGGCCCTGGGGGGCGGCTGCCAGATCGCCCTGGGCGCTGATATCCGGATCATCGCCCCCGACGCCCGCATGTCGGTGCTGGAGATCCGCTGGGGCCTGACCCCGGACATGACCGGGACCGTTTCCCTGGTGTCGTTGGTGGGCCTGGATGTGGCCAAGGAGCTGACCTTCACCGGGCGCATGGTGGAGGGGGAAGAGGCCGTCCGCCTCGGCCTGGCCACCCGGGTCAGTGCCGACCCGCGCGGTGATGCCCTGGCCCTGGCCGCCGAGATCGCCGGTAAGAGCCCCCAGGCCATCCGGGGGGCCAAGCGTCTCCTCAATCAGGCCGGCCGGACCGGCTTGGCCCAGCAGCTGGCCGATGAGCGCGAGGTCATCGGTTCCCTGATCGGCCGGCCCAACCAGGCCGAGGCGGTCCGGGCCTTCTTCGAAAAGCGCGACCCGGTCTTCCAGGACTAGCCCGGCGCCGGCGGCGGCCGGGTCACTCGGGGGAGCGGCCCCGGATGGAGGCGATGAACTCCTCGGTGAAACGGGCCAGGCCGTCGGCCAGGTGCTTGAGCTGATCGAGTTGCCAGGCCTGGCCGGGATCGTCCAGCTCGGAGGCCATACGGGCCATGGCCGCGGCCCGCTCGGCTATCCGCTCCCTGGTGCGCTCGAGCTCGCTGATGGCCTGGCGCAGCACCAGGTAGCGCCGCCGAGCCAGGGTGGCCTGGGTGGGAGGAGCCGCCCGGGCCGGATCGCCCTCAGGGCGGGGGACTGGGGTGGGAAAGGTGCTCGGACCCAGCCGGGAGATGATGTCCAGCAGCGAGGAGTCCAGCGACTCATCCCGGGTCAGGCCCAGCTTGTTGCGGATGTGGCGGCGGATCGACATCACCGTGCCGGTTCCGATGCCCAGATCCCGGGCCAGCTCGGCAATGCTGGCGCCTTCGGCGCTGAGCAGAGCTACTTGCATCTCACGGGGGCTCAGCTGGGCCAACCGCCCGTCCGAGCCCAGAGGTAGGGCCGCGTTGGTCATCCGGGAGGTATCGGCCGAATCGGCCGGGCCTGTAGATCCGGATTTGGGCGGGTCGGGCATTCGGCTTGCGACTTCGGCTAGGGAGCCAGCTGGTTGTAGCTCACCAGCCGAAGTCGTCCGCCGTTGGACCGGTAGGTCGTCATTCCGCCGTTGCGGACGGGATCCTTCCGTCCGATCTCCAGTATGGCTGCCTCGTCCAGTCCCTCCAGGATGTAGCGGAACATCAGGACCACCACGTCGTGGGCGAAGACGATCACATTCTCGTCCTGGTGCTGGTCCCGGATGTCGTCCAGGACGGCTCGCAGCCTCTGGCCCACGTCGACCCAGGACTCACCGCCGGGGGGCCGGAAGTAGAACTTGCCCATCCGCATCCGCAGCTCGGCCAGCTCCGGGTATCTGGCCCGGATCCCCGCCCCGGTGAGCCGGTCCAGGACCCCCAGCTCCCGGTCCCGGAGCCGCTCGTCCACCGTCCATCCGATTCCGCTCCAGTCCGTACCGCAACCGTCCAGGGCCAGCCGGGCCGTCTCCCGGGCCCGAAGGAACGGGGACGCCCACAGGGAGGTGGGGATCTCTTCGGCGGGGAGCTTGGCCAGGGCCCGGCCCAGCTCCCCGGCCTGGTCACGGCCGGCGGGGGAGAGGTCGACGTCCGGGTCCCTGGCCTGGGTGGTCCACATCTCCTGGCCAGCCCGGCGGGCGGCGTCGGCATCGACGTTGCCGGTGCTCTCGGCGTGGCGGACCAGACGCAGGGTGGCCGGCCAGCCCCGGGAAGCCATGACCGGATTGTTCCACGCCCGGAATGAAGGTCGTGACGCCGTCGTTGATGACAGCGAGGACCGGCCCCCGCCGGCCGGGAGGTGACCCATGGGCATCCACAGGCTCAATCACGCTGTTCTCTACGTCCGCGACGCCCAGCGCAGCGCCGCTTTCTACGAGGATGTCCTGGGCTTCACCCGGCTGTCACTGGCCGAGGGGATGGCCGGGGCCGCTTTCATGCGGGCCCCGGGCTCGACCAACGACCATGACCTCGGGCTGTTCTCCATCGGGGACGCCGCCGCCGATTCCCCGGCCGGGCGCTCGGCGGTGGGGCTGTACCACCTGGCCTGGGAAGTGGACACCCTGGATGAGCTGGAGCGGCTGTCCGGCGTCCTCTCCGCCGCCGGGGCCCTGGTGGGCGCCTCCGACCACGGCACCACCAAGAGCCTCTACGCTAAGGACCCGGACGGCATCGAGTTCGAGGTCGCCTGGATCATCCCGGCCGACCTCCTGGACGAGGCGGCCCTGGCGGCTCGCAAGCGGATCCTGCCGCTGGACCTGGCCAAGGAGAAGGCCCGCTACGGCGGGTCGACCCGGGGCGGCGTCGGCATCTCCGTCCCGGCCTGAACCGGGTCACCGCGAGCGGGTCAGCGCCGCCGGCCGTGACGTCGGCCCGGTGCCCCTGGCCTCAGCCGAAGCGGCCGGTGATGTAGTCCTCGGTGCGCTGGTCCTCGGGCGAGGTGAAGATGCTCGAGGTCTCCACGATCTCCACCAGCACCCCGACCCGGCCCTGGTCGGTTACGTCCACGGTGAAGAAGGCCGTCTTGTCCGACACCCGGGCGGCCTGCTGCATGTTGTGGGTGACGATGACGATGGTGTAGTCGTCCTTGAGCTCGGCCATGAGCTCCTCGATACGGAAGGTGGCCACCGGGTCCAGGGCCGAGCAAGGCTCGTCCATGAGGATCACATCCGGGCGCACGGCTATGGCCCGGGCGATGCAAAGGCGCTGCTGCTGGCCCCCCGAGAGGCTGAAGGCGCTCTGGCTCAGCTTGTGCTTGACCTCGTCCCACAGGGAAGCCTTGCGCAGAGACTCCTCGACCAGCTCGTCGAGCTGAGATTTCCTGACCCCGTTGCGGCGGGGCGTCAGGGCAACGTTGTCGTAGATGGACTTGGGGAAGGGATTGGGCTTCTGGAACACCATCCCGATGCGGCGGCGGATCTCGATGGCCCGGACGCCGGGCCCATAGAGGGGCTCCCCGTCGAAGTCGACCCGGCCCTCGATACGGGAGCCGGGGATCAGGTCGTTCATCCGGTT
>DAHUYE010000088.1 GCA_027315345.1 Actinomycetota bacterium | reverse complement strand
CAAGACCATTGAGGAGGCCCGCGCGGCCGCGGAGACGGCGCTGGAGCGGGCCGGGGTTGACACACAGCTGTGCTTCAAATTCCTGGAGCACACCGGTCTTTCTTTATGACCGTTATGTCAAGGTATTAGTGCAACCTCTTTAATCGAGCTGTTCGGACCAGCCCTGGGAGAACCGGGCTTCGGCGGGGAAGGAATCCGGCCACTCCAGGGCCGGCCCCGAGACGGTCGAGGCGGTCGGACCATTCGGTGTGGGCGCGGCGCAGCCGGGTTCATCGGGGCGGGCGGCCGCCTGCGGGCTCGACGCCGCCGGATGGGTTGAACCGCAGCCGCCGGGCCGCGACATCGTCGGCCACGTCGGCCAAGAGGCGGCCTTGGCCGAAGGCGTAGCCCCGGAGGCGGATGAGCGCTTCGTTGACGCTGACCCCCAGCTGGACCGAGACCATACCGGCGGCGTTGTGAACCCGGAGATGGAACTCGGCCCCGAGCTCCAGGGCTTCCGCCACCGTGTCGGGCTCCGCCCCGGCCTGGGCCTCCAGCACCCAGCTGGCGGCGACGTCGGCCAGCACCTGGGCATCGGCAGCCTGGTCTTCATTCAGCGGCCCGGCTGACGCCCGGTAGAGATTGAGGGCCCCGAGGCAGATCCCGCCGACCCGCAAGGGGAAGCCGAAGATGGCCCGGGCTCCCGCCTTGAGTACCGGCGGGCTGAAGGCGGGCCAGCGGCGGGCGGCGGGGTTGGCCAGGTCCGGCTCGGCCACCAGCTGCACCTGGTGATAGGCATCGACGCAAGGACCCTCACCCAAACTGAACTGCAGGTCCTCGATCAAGTGGCTGACGGCGTCGGTGGCGCCCAGTGAACCCCGCCGCATATCCCCCGTCATCAACATGATCCCAGCCCCGGTAGCGCCCACGATGTCTGGGAACACCTCGCATAGCCGAGCCGAGGACCAGCCATCGACTCCGGCCACGGACAATTGCGTGAGGATGCGGGTCAGCCGGTCGGGGGCCACTCAGCCGGGCGAGACGGGGTCGCGGGCGCTCAGGAGCCAGGCGAGACCCTCCGCGTTGGTCCCGGCCAGATGAACGACCTGGTCCAGACCGGCGCCGGAAAGCGCGGCCGCCACGCCGCGTCGGGCATCCGCACCCGTGATGGTGACCAAGCCTTCGTGTTCGTGAATCTTCCTGAGGACCCAGACCAGGGAGCCGAACCCGATGCTGTCGATGAACTGGACGGCGCTCAGGTCCAGCAAGACCGCCGGCGGGCCGATGGCGGACCGCAGTTCCAGCCGGACGTCAGCGGCGGTGGCGGCGGTCACGACTCCGGTCAAGAGAAAGACGGTGGCGCCGGGTTGAGAGTCGGTGGTCACGGTGCAGGTCGGGACGGACTCGGTCCGGGCCATGCCGTATGTGCTCACCGCCGGAACTGTTTCGTGGTGATCAGCGGTGCCGATCGGCGCGACGCGCCTGTCGGGCGACGGCCCGGCGGAGTTGGGTGATCCGGGCGGCTCCGATGGTTCCGACCAGCAGGGCCCCGGCTACGGCGGATAGAAGCAAGGCCACCGAGAGAGGCAGGTGCGAACTCAGACCGATGAACCGGACGTTGACGGAGTGGTCGTTCTCGAGGATGAACACCAGAAGGAGCACCAGTACCACGGCGGCCACGATGAGACCGGTGTGAAGACTGGACAGGCGGGTCAACCCCCGCTTGGAAGGGACATCCGGACTGGCTGCGATGGAGGGCGCGGGATCCAGGGTGACGGGAATGTCGGTGGCCGGCTCTACGGCTTCGCTCTGCACATCAGCCATGGGAGCCGGCCGATGGCGCTATGACCGGTGACGGAACCGCCTTGTCCTCCCGAGGACCCATCAGACTGTCGCGGCACGGCTCGCACAGCCACCAATCCCTCAACGTGAGTAAGTCCTGTCCGGGCTCGACATCGAACTGGCTGCGGCATCGTCCGCAGATCCGAAGGGGAAGCGTCTCTCCGCCCGCATGATCTCCAGTGGACTGATCTGGGATGAGAGGGGACGATGGGATGTGGTCATTCTACCACCGGAGTCGGGAAGGACGTCCCGCTCATCAGGTTGACTGAAGGTAAGACGACCCGACGGCGCTCGACCGTCTCGGAATCGGGCCAGTGGACATCGGTGGCGGCGCCTATGCGCTCAAACATCCAAATGAGGCGGGCGGTCGAATCGAGTTGATGGGGATCGACACCATGGCGAGCAGATCTTGGGCTGGCGTGGTGGAAGTTGTGCCAGTTGTCGCCCATGGCCAGCACCGCCAAGGGGGCGAAATTGGTGGCTCGATCCTCGCGCCGGGTGAGGAAAGGTCGCTTTCCCCACAGATGACACACCGAGTTGACGGCAAAGGTCGTCTGGTGAAGTACGAAGATGCGCACCGCTCCACCCCAGATCAAGCCACCGAGGGCGCCGGCCCAGGTCCGGGTCAAGGCCCACCCGGCCAGCATGGGCAGACCGACCGAAGCGACGCCCAAGAGGGGAAAGAGGCGGCTGATGAGGACGAGATCGGGATCGGCAGTGAGATCGGGAGCCCATCGGGCCTCCTCCGTCGGCTGAGCGTGGAATAGCCAACCGATGTGAGCGTGTGCGGCTCCCCGGAGCAGCGCCACCGGCTTGGCGCCGTACCGGTGAGGGGAATGCGGATCACCGGGGCGATCCGTGTAGGCATGGTGGCGCCGGTGGTTGGCGACCCAGCTGTTCACGCTCCCCTCCAGTCCCAGGGACCCGGACACGGCCAGGGTGATCTTGAGCCAGCGGGCGGCTTTGAAGGACCGGTGGGCGAACAGGCGGTGAAAGCCGGCGGAGAGTCCGTGCCCGCTGATCAGGAAAAGCCCGACGGCCAGACAGAGGTCGACCAAGGTGATGCGCCGGCTGAAGAAACCCAACGCCACCGCCAGGACTGCAGCCAGGGGACCGAACACGATCAGGGCCGTCACCAGCTGCTGGGGGTTCCAGCCAGAAGGCGGCCCAGGGGTCAGCGGCGGGGCGAGGGTCCCCTCCGGGGCGAGGTCATCGGCCGGCCGGGCGTTGCGGGCGGGGGATAGTTCGGCTGTCGCTGGCATCGATCACCTCGGCGGATAGGAACCGTCACCGGGGACCGGGGCAACTGACAGCGGAGACACGCTGTGGTGTTCATTCTATCGGATAAGGGCCGGAACCGCCTTCGCCCAGGACTAGTCCCGCTCCACCGCCCGGTGGCCGGCCTCAGCGGTCCGGGCACGGCCGCTCGATGTCCCGCCCAGGCCACCGCGGCCGCGCCTGGTAGCCATGCCGACATTCCGGAGGGCCCCGGACCTCGGATGCTCAGGATCCAGGCCGCAGGACCCTCAAAACGAGGCTGGACCTCCCGATGGTGCCAGGTCTTCGAGCAAGCCCCGGACCAGACCGTCGATCTCGGCGCGGATCTCTCTGACCTCCTCGGCCGGCCTGCCGGCCGGGTCGGGTAGCTCCCAGTCCAGGTAACGCTTGCCCAGGTAGACAGGACAGGCGTCGCCACACCCCATGGTGACGATGACGTCGGCGGCCAGAGCCGCCGCATCCGTCAACGGCTTGGGGAACTCCTTGGACAGATCGATGCCGACTTCCTGCATCACCTGACGGACGGCGGGATTGACCTCCGGCCCCGGGGCGCTACCGGCGGAGCTGACCCGCACCCGGCCCTGGGCGTAGTGGTCGAGCAGAGCGGCGGCCATCTGGGAGCGCCCGGCGTTGTGGACACACACGAACAGGACCTCGGGTACGCCGGTCATGAGTTCTCCCTGAGCGGCTCGACGACGGCCGAGCCGTCGAGGAGCAGGTCGGATCGCGGTTGGGGATGGGGGATCAGCACCTCTTGAGCCACCTCGGCCATCCTGGGGTACAGAATTCTCACCGCCGCCACCGCCGCCACCATCCCGGCCAGCTGGGCGGCCATGAAGGCCGGGGCCGAGGAGGGCCGGATGCCGGCGAAGGTATTGGTGAACATGCGGGCGAAGGTCACGGCCGGGTTGGCGAAGCTGGTGGACGAGGTGAAGAAGTAGGCCCCGCCGATGTAGGCACCCACCGCAAACGGCGCCGCCGAGGAGCGTCCCGAGCGCACCACACCGAAGATGACCAGGAGCAGGCCGAAGGTCGCCAGCCCCTCGGCCAGCCACAGCCCTCCACCTGACCGGGTCTTCTCGGAGAGTTCGAAGGCGGCCCGGGAGAACATGAGGTTGGCGATGACCGCCCCCGTCCAGCCCCCGCCCAGCTGGGCCCCTATGTACCCGGCGGCAGCTCGGGTCGTCAGCCCTCCGAACCATCGGTCGGCCATGGTCACCACCGGGTTGAGGTGGGCACCGGATACCGGGCCGACGGCCAGGATGATGGCCACCAGCGCTCCGGCCGTGGCGGTGGCGTTCTCGAACAACTCCAGGCCGACATTGCCGGGGGAGAGCTTGACGGCGGCGATACCGGAACCGACCACGGCGGCTACCAGGAGAGCAGTGCCGAGGAACTCGCCCAGCATCCGCCGGCCGAGCTGACCAGCTTCGTCCATCAGCAGCAGGCCGGGGTCTGGACCGCCGCCTCGGGGCGCTCGGCGCAGCAGGCCGGCCCGGACGGGTCATCGACGCGGAGCCGGTCGGCCGGCGTCTCAGCGTCGGACAGAACCGTGTAGATCTCCCAGGGGGTGCCGTCCGGACTGTCGACCCACACCTTGTCCTGCACGGCGTAGCAACAGGCCACGCCGTCCTCGGTGGCCGTAGCCAGGCCTTCGCCGGCCAGGCGGCTCTGGGCGGCGCCGACCAGCTCGGGCCGTTCGACCTCCACCCCCAGGTGGTTGAGCGTGCCCGGCTCACCGGCGCCCTCGATCAGAACCAGCTTGAGGGACGGTTCTCCTATCGCGAAGTTGGCGTATCCGGGCCGGACCTTGGCCGGTGGAGTGGCGAAGAGCTTGGTGTAGAAGTCGATGGCTGAGTCGAGGTCGGAAACGTTGAGGGCCAACTGGACTCGAGACATGGGGGGTCTCCTGTAAGATTGATAGTCATCGATGGGAGTATCCATCTCACATCGATGATTGTCAATAGGAGGATTCGGTGACGATCAGACAGGGTGCCCGGGTGGAACTGGCCGCCGACGGCCTGTGCTGCTCCTCGGTGCTCGAGGCGCCCCTAGGGGAGGCCGAGGCCGAAGGACTGGCCCAGGTGCTGGCCGCCCTGGCTGATCCGGTCCGGCTCCGCCTGCTGTCCCTGGTGGCCGGCCAGGGTGAAGTCTGCTCCTGCGATCTGGAGGCACCGCTGGGGCGCAGCCAGCCCACCATCTCCCACCACACCCGGATCCTGGCCGAGGCCGGTCTGATCTCGGGCGAGAAGCGCGGCAAGTGGACGTGGTGGAGCGCCGTACCCGGCCGGCTGGCGGAGGTGCGCCGGGCCCTGGGGGCCTGACCTAACCGTTCGGCCCGCGCCGGCCCTGTCGGCGGTCCGCGCTCCCCAGGCCTGAACCACCCGCCTCGCCCCCCGTTACAACCAGGCGCCCACGGCGAGCCCGGCGGCGGCCGCCCCCAAACCCAGGACCAGACTGCCGCCGATGTTTAGGACGGCCTGGCGGTAGTGCCCATCCTCGATCAGGCGCATTGACTCGAAGGTGAAGGTGGAAAAGGTGGTGTAGGCGCCGCAGAACCCCGTCCCCAGGACGTCGGTGGACCACGCCGGCCCGTGGCCCCACAACACCAGACCGGTGAGGAGGCCGAGCAGGAGGCTGCCGGTGACGTTGATGAGGAAGGTCCCCCGGGGGAGGACGGCCGGAAACCGGCTCCCGATGAAGCCGTCCAGCAGATACCGCGAGACGGCGCCCCCGGCGCCGAAGATGAGCACTGGGACCACGTAGGGAAAGGGCATCAGGTCCAGCTACGGGTCGGGGACAACCGGGCGATGGCCATGCCGAGGACGGTGGCGCCCAGGCCGGCCACCGTCGAGCCGGCCAAGTAGGCCAGGGCCAGGCCGAGCCGCCCCCGATGCACGAGCAGGTCGGACTGAACGGCCAGGGTGGAAAAGGTCGTGAAACCCCCGCAGAAGCCGGTGGCGAACAGGGGGCGGAGATGCCGGCCGGGCCGGAGGCGCTCGATGATCAACACCAGGCCCAGGCCGAGGAGGAAGCCGCCGCTCAGGTTGATCCACAGCGTCGCCCAGGGGAAAGCGGCCGGCCCGGCCGGCCAGGCGGTGGAGATCCAATCTCTGGCCCCGGCCCCAACCGCCCCGCCGATGGCCACCGACGCCAGGGTGTCGGGCCGGGCCCGTTGGCGCCAGGACCAGGGCGGCGCCGGCGTGCCGGCGGCGTGGGGCTGGGCCGGATCGGAGGGGTCGAGGTCGGGGTCGAACGGCTCGGCGGGGCGGGGCCTCCGGCCGCTCCGTCCTGAGATCGGGTCGGGCGGACTCACCCCTGGCGCAGGAGCATGCCTCCGTCCACCACCAGGACCTGGCCGGTGACGTGGCGGCTGCGGACCAGGCCCAGGCAGGCCTCGGCAATGTCCTCGGGTTCGGCCGACCGCCGCATAGGAGCGGTGCTGGTGACGTGATGACGGATGGCGTCCCAGTCGGCGGTCCAGGGTGTGTCCACCAGCCCGGGGGCGACGGCGTTGACTCTCACCTCCGGTCCGAGGACGTTGGCCAGGAGGGCGGTCATGTGGTTGAGGGCCGCCTTGGATACGGCGTAGGGGATGGAACTTCCCGTGCAGCGCACCCCGGCCACCGAGGTGATGTTGATGACACAGCCGGCTCCGCCGGCCCGTAGGGCATCTACCGCCGCCGTGGTCATTTGCCAGGTCCCTATGACGTTGACCTCGAGGATGCGCCTCCAGACCTCCGGGGAGGCCGCCGCCAGGTCGTGGTGGGGGATGACCTTGGTGGTACCGGCGTTGTTGATGAGGATGTCGATCCGCCCCCAACGCTCCAAGGCGGCCGACACCAGGGCGGCGCAGCCCTCCGCCTCGGACACATCGGCCTGCACATAGACGGCGTCGGGCAGAGAAGCGGCCACCCGTTCGCCCTCGGCCCCGGTGGAGTGCGAGTTGATCAGGACGCCTGCTCCCAATCCGGCCAGACGCCGGGCGGTGGCGGCGCCGATACCGCTGGAGGAGCCGGTCACCACTGCCACCCGGCCGGCCAGTTCACCCGATGGGGGGGGTGGGGGAGACGAGGTCATAGGCCCGGAGGTTAACGACTTAGCATCCGCGCGTGAGCGGACGGGACGGGGCCTCCTCCGACCGGGGTGGGCACCGCCTCCTGGTGTCGATCCTCGTCTTTATCGGGATGGTTACGTCCCTGGTCAGCAGCCTGGGGGCACCCCTGCTGCCGACCATCGCCCGGGTCGACCGCGTATCCCTGGACGAAGCCCAGTGGTCCCTGACCGTGGCCGTTCTGGTCGGGGCGGTGGCCTCCCCGATCATGGGCCGGCTCCGTACTGGGCCCGGTGGTCCCGATCCTTCATGACCTAACCTGGTGGGCCTAACCGACCGATAATGGGCGCGGGGCCATCGTCGGGTTCCAGCCGGTGCCGGCGGCCCGGGACAGGACAGTGAGGCGGACGCGGTGGAAGAGCGCAGTTGAGGGTAGGACCCTCGAGATCGAGGAAGGCCGGGCTGCTAGGCGGCCTGATGGCCGGCATCCTGGCCATCCTCCCCATCTGGGCGGGTCCGGCTCTCGGGGCGGGAACGAGGTCGGCCCCGGCGCCCACCCGAGCCCGGGCTACCACCACCGACCGGGACACGGCCGGCACCGCCGCCACCCGGAAGACGGCCGGCTCCGCCGCCGATCGGGACAAGGTCGGTTTCGCCACTGGGGTGGTCGGATCCGAGGGGGCCCAGAGCATCGACGGCTTCGGGGCGTCGGGGGCCTGGTGGCCCACCGATGTCTCCCACTTCTCGATCGCCGCCCAGCGGCAGCTGGCCGACCTCCTCTTCTCCAGGACCGGGTTGGAGCTGAGCCAGTACCGCTACAACATCGGCGGGGGTGGCGTGGGTGTGACCAACCCATACAAGGCCCCGCCCACCGTCCTGACCGCGTCGGGCGCCTATGACTGGAACGCCGACCCGGCCGGGATGGCCTTTCTCAAGCTGGCGGCGGACTATCACGTCCCCGAGCTGATCGGCTTTGTCAACAGCGCTCCGCCTGCCTTCACCACCAACCACAAGAGCTGCGGAGGGACGCTGGATCCGACCCAGATCGACGCCTTCGCCGCCTACCTGACGGCCGTGGTCGTCCACCTCCACAAAGCCGACCACATCGACCTGTCCTACGTCAGCCCCATGAACGAGCCGGTCACCTCCCAGGCCCGGTGCCACCAGGAGGGCATGATCGTTCCGGTGGCGGAGCGGGCTCCGTTGGTCAACGACCTGGCTGCCGACCTGGCCGCCGGTTCGACCCACACCCAGGTGATAGCCGATGAGTCAAGCCTGGTACGTCAGCTCCTGGCCCAGATCCCGGGGTGGCTGGCTCAGGCCGGTTCCTCGGTGGCCGTCATTGCCCACCACGGCTATGACTACCCCGACGCGGCCACCCTGGAACAGGTGGCCGATCTCCCGCTCAAGCACTGGACCACGGAGATCTGCTGCTTCAACGGTCGGGGATTCGGCTGGCAGTACGACCCCACCATGACCAACGGCCTATGGCTGGCTGACACCATCTGGGCCGACCTGGTCGAAGCCCAGGACTCCGCCTTCGACTGGTGGGTGGCCGCCTCGCCCAATCTGGGCTGCGACCCGGATCAGGTGGCCGGCTGTCAGAACCAGGTCAACCCCGGCGGTCGCAACGATGGGCTGATCTATTTCGATCCCTATTGGAAGCTCGACGATAACCAGACCTTCTATCTGACCAAGCGGTACTGGGTGATGGCTGCCTTCAGCCGCTACGTCCGCCCCGGCTCCGTCCTCCATTTGGTCGGCGGCCTGCCCGACGGGCTCAAGGGCGTGGCCTTCGAGGCCCGCACCGGCTGGGTGGTGGAGCTGATCAACGACAACGCCGATCGCGCCTACTCCGTCCACGTGCAGCTGCCGTATCCGGCCGGCCAGGCCCCGCACGCCTACCTGACCGATGCCCACCACGACCTGGCCACCACCACGCTGGGCGGGACCAATCTCGATCCGGTCGTCCAGTGTCCGAACCAGTCCCTCACCACGCTGGTCTACGGACCGGCCGTGGCTCGGGATCTCCGCACCAGGACGCGCCCGGCTCAGGCCGGGGTCAGCAGCCGGTCTCGGAACAGGCCCAGCACCTGATCCAGGGCATCCCGGGTGGGATGTCCGGGCGTGTCCACCAGGTGCTCGGTAAGTACGGAGTGGGCGGAGGCGGGATTTCCGTGCGGGTTACCCGGCGAAGAGTCGATCTCCACGGCCACGAAGTTGTCGCCCAGTTCCTGGCGCAGGCGCTCGAAGCGTTCGGCCGGGACGACCCGATCCCCGGTGAAGCGCAGTCCCAGCACGGTCAGATTCCTGGCCGCGCAAGCCTCCTTGGCGGCGGCCAAGTCGGCATCGGACAGGCCCAGGGCCCGCTTGCGGGCTGAGCCGATCGGCAGGGGCAGGGACGGCTGGGACAAGACCGGGGCCAGCACCGGCGCCCCGCCCATCATGGCCAGGGCGAATCCCCCGGTGAAGCACATGCCCACTACTCCGACCCCGGGCCCACCGCACTCCTCATGCAGGGACCGGGCCAGGGCCCGCAGCCAGTCGATGACCGGGGACGTGCTACCGGTGGCCAGCACATGGAACTCCCGGGAGACACAGGCCGGACCGAAGGACGAGAGCAGGTGCGCCGCCGTGGCCGGTGCTCCCGGTGTCCCGAACAGATGGGGTATCGCCACCGTGCAGCCGAGGCCGGCCACCCGATCGGCAAACTCGAGGACGCCCGGGGTTATGCCGGGCATCTCCTCGATCACCACCACGGCCGGTCCGGAGCCCTTCCGGAAGACGTCCCTCCGCTTGCCATCGTGACTGAAGCTGCTGCGCTCGTAGCTGTCCAGGTTGCTCATGACTGCACCGGCCGGGTCGACATGGTGGCCAGGGCCCCACTGTCGACCACGGCCCGGGACATGGGCCGGGTCAGCTGGCGCAATCGTTCGCAGGACTGCTCTCCCAGGGCGGCATAGGGCGCCAGCGAGAGCTGGTCGGTCCGGTCCTCGATGTCCCGGCGGTGGGCCCGGCCCGCCTCGGACAACCCCAGATCCGGTCCCGGCTCCAACCACCCGCGGGATCGGACAGACTCCACGCCGGCTTCCCAGTCGACATCGCTCCACGCCCGGGTGGCCCGCAGAGCGGCGGCCGGTACCTCCCCCGAGGCGGCGTGGATGACGAGGGCCTCCACCGGGGAGAGCCCGGCGGCGGTCAGAAGGGCGACGTGGGCATCGCCCCGGTACTCCCGCAGCAAAGTCTGGGCGTGCCAGAGGACGAGGTGGGGTGCCTCGGGCCATTCCAGTCCGGCGTGAGCGGCAAAGAGGGCCCGTCCCTGCGGCCGTTCCGCCGCCACCCAGGCCGCCGTGCGGGCCAGGGCGGCCGCCTCCTCCATCTCCGCCGAGCCGGCGGCCGCTCCGAGGAGGCGACGGAGGGCCCGGTCGGCGGCCCGGAGCCGGGCGGCCAGGACGGCGGCGGGGGTGGCCCTCTCCCAGGCGGCGGGCAGAGCGGCCTCCACGAGTCGGGGATCGAAGTTGAAGAAGGTGGCCACCACCACCCCGGCCCCCACCGGTCCCATGGCCGCCGAGCGGGAGGCGAAGTAGCCCATGTTCGGCTCCAGTCCGGCGGCGGCGTACTCCTCGGCCGCCTCCGGGACGAAGTAGATCATCCCGTGGAGAGGCTCCACGGTGCGCCAGGTCTTCCGGGCCATTTCGGGATTCATGAGCGGCAACCTAAACCAAGCGGGCCTCGGGCATCCTCCCCCAGGATGAGGCCGATTCCGTCCTGGTGGCCGATGCCATCCGGGCTCGGCGTCGTTACCCTCTTGCTATGGGAGCCCCCGCCGAGGAGATGTACCGCACCCGGCGTCGGCGCGGGGACCGGGGTGTCTTCGGCCTGGTCCTGGTCTTCCTGGGAGCGGTCTGGCTGCTGGGCCGGATGAATCTCCTGCACCTGGCCGCCGACACCCTTCTGGCCATCCTGTTGATGTGCGTGGGGGCGGGTCTGCTCCTCACCCGCCGCTCCGGCCGCCACCACTGGCCGATCCTGCTCGGGGGCGTCGTCCTCTTCGTCCTCATGGGCGGCTCGGCCGCCGCCAACAGCCATATCCACGTGACCGGATCGGCGGTGGGCAACCCGTCCTACTCCCCGGCGGCCCCGGCTGATCTGCACGACTACAACCTCGGAGTTGGGAACATGACCATCGATCTGGGCCAACTCGACCTATCCAGCCACCCCACCGTTCATGCCACGGTGGGGGCCGGGAATCTCACGGTGGTAGTGCCCGCTGGCACAAAGGTCGACGTCAACTACACGGATCGGATCGGGGACGTCACCATCTTGGGCCATGACGTGGCCGGGGGGATCAACTCCGACTCCAGTTGGGTCTCCGGCGGCTACGCCTCCGCCGGTAAGGGCGTAATGCTCGACCTGACCGTCTACACCGGGGACATCAGGGTGACCCAGAGCGGATCATGACCGACACCGACACCTACGAACCCACCCAGGAGTGGACCTGGGGGAGGGGGTCGGGTCACTGGGACGGCGGTAACGGGCCCCATGGCTACGGCCGGCGCCATCAGCGCCGCCGGGGCCACCGTGACGAGGGGCGCACCCGGCCCGGACGGGTGATCTTCGGCGTGGTCTACCTGGCCGCCGGGGCGGCCTTTCTGCTCGACAGCCTGCATCTCTGGCAGGTGCAGGCCGGGGACGCCTGGCCGCTCGCCCTCATTGCCGTCGGCATCTGGATCGTCATGGGCCGCCGGGAGCGGGCCAAGGTCGACCACGACCGCAGCGCCCAGCTGGCCGTGGCCGAGGAGAGGGTGCGTATCGCCCGGGAGTTGCACGACATCGTGGCTCACAGTGTGAGTCTGATGACGATCCAGATAACCGCCGCCCGCCGCATCCACCGCCGCCAGCCGGACGAGGCCGACGAGGCCCTCCTGGCCGCTGAGCACACCGGCCGACGGGCCCTGAGTGAGTTGCGCAACATGTTGTCCATGCTGCGCGGTGCCGATGCCTCCATCGGTGCGGCCGGCAGCCGCGCCGGCGCCGGATCGGAACGCGCCGCCGCCCGCCAGCCCCTGCCCGGACTGGGGGACATCCCCGTTCTGGTGAAGGAATCCAACGAGGCCGGCTTGGGCGTCGAGCTCAATGTCTCCGGCGTCGAGCCGGAGACGCCGGGCAGCGTCGGGCTGACCATCTATCGGGTGGTGCAGGAGGCCCTCACCAACGCCATGCGGCACGCTCCGGGGGCCAAGGTACAGGTGGAGATCACCTACGCACCCGGTTTCATCATTCTCTTCGTCGATGACGACGGGACTTCATCGGCGGCGCCAAGGGGGACCGACGGCCACGGGCTGCTGGGCATGCGGGAGCGGGTGGCGGCCCTGGGCGGCACCCTGGATGCCGGGCCCCGACAGCCCGGCCCGGGCTGGCGGGTCCACGCCCGGCTGCCCCTCCTGCCCGGTGAGGCGTGAGCGGAGCCGAGAGACCGGCGCCGGCCGGAACCATCCGCATCGTGGTGGTGGACGATGAGGCCCTGGTCCGGTCCGGATTCCGTCTGATCCTCCAGAGCGAGCCCGGCTTCGAGGTGGTGGGGGAGGCGGCCAACGGCCGGGAGGCGATCGAAGTGGTGGCCGACCGACGGCCCGATGTCGTCCTCATGGATGTGCGCATGCCGGTCATGGATGGGGTGGAGGCCACCCGCCGGATCACCGCTGGCGACGACACCCGCATCCTGATCCTCACCACCTTCGACCTGGACGCCTACCTGTTCGACGCCGTTCGGGCCGGGGCCAGCGGCTTCCTCCTCAAGGACGTTCCGCCCGATGAGCTGGCCAATGCCATCCGCGCCCTGGCCCGGGGCGACGCCCTTATCGAACCCCGGATGACCCGGAGGCTGTTGGACGAGTTCGCCCGTCAGCCGGCCGGACCGACGGCGGGCAACGCCAAGCTGGACAGCCTGACCCAGCGGGAGCTGGAAGTCCTGAAGGCCGTGGCCCGGGGCCTGTCCAACTCCGAGATGGCCGAAGAGTTGTACATCAGCGAGACCACCGTGAAGACCCACATCGCCCACATCCTCACCAAACTCGACCTGAGGGACCGCATCCAGGCCGTGGTGCTGGCCTACGAGTCGGGCCTGGTGGCCGCCGGCGGGGGAGAGGGCCGATCCTGATGTAGTCCTCCGGTAGGAGGCAGGATCATCGCCAGGGCTGACGACAGATGGGGTCGGGGATCCGTAGGCTGGTTGGCAAGACGACCTCTTCGGCCGTCGGGAGGTGCACAGCGATGAGCAGATGGCAGTCGACCAGTTCCGGATTGGAGCCGAAGTCGGGGGGAGCCCTACGGGTCCTCTCCGGAGGATCAATCACCCGGGCGGCGATCGGGACGGTCGTCGGTGTGGTGGCGGTGGTGCTGGCCTGGCACCTGTTGACCTTCGTACTGGGCCTGGCTCTCTTCGCCGTCAAGGTGGCCATTGTGGTGGTCATCATCGGCGCCATCGTGGCTCTGCTGCGCCGGATCTTCTGACCGGTCGGTCTAGAACAGGCCTTCGGCCAGTCCGGCCGTGAGGGTCGACCCCATCTCGGCCGCGGCGGCCAGATGGGCGTCGGTGATGTCGCCCACGACGCTGAGATGGGCTAGGACGGCCTTCCACTGGAGACCGGCCACTATCCGCTCGACGCTGGTCACCGCCCCGGAGGTGTCGGTGTCCCCCTTGATTATGAGGGCGTAGGGGCGGCCCACCGTCTGGTCCAGACAGGCGTGGAAGATGCGCTCGAAGAAGTCCTTCATGGCCCCGCTCATGTACCCGAAGTTGGCCGGGGTGGCCAGCACGACGGCCGCCGCTCCCAGAACGTCATCCGGTCCGGCCTCGAAGCAGCCCTTGACCTCCAGTCGGGGTGCATCTTCGATCTGTTCGGTGGCGATCTGCACTCCGGCTCCGAACGCTTCCACCAGGCGGTCGGTCGATCCCGATCTCGAGTGGCGGACCACCAGCAGCGGACCTGCACCCGGCTGAGACATGGTGCGGTCGGCTCACACCAGGCCGAGGCGCTGGAGCTGGTCCTCCGGGCACTCGATCTCGACCAGGGCCTGGCGCAGGGCGTCAGCGGCACCGGGTTCGTGCCGGCTGTCCGCTAGATCGACGTCCTCAGCCGGATCCTCCCCGAGGTTCCACAGGTGGTTTCCGCTGAAGCGGGCCCAGCCCCAGAAGGGCAGGAGATCACCGGAAGCGAAGGGCTGGCGGATGACCGGGACCTCGGAGCCGGGCATACGGTCGAGCTGGGCCCGCCGGTCGGGACGGGGCAAGCGGAGCTCGGGATGGCCGTGAACGGGCATGGTCGACCACCGGTTCGACCACAGCGACATCGGAGCGTTGTCCGCGGCCGGGGCGCGGCAGTACTTGAGGTCGGAAGTGACCAGGTGCACCTCCCGTCCCCACACGCCGGTGAGGAGCCAGGACCGCACCGAGTCGGCCTCGTCCAGTAGGAGGGGAACCAACGAGCGCCCGTGGGTGCGGTGTTCGACCGTAACGCCGAAGATGTCGGCCAAGGTGGCGAACAGGTCCACACTGGTGGTCAGGGCGCGGCAGTCACCACCGCCGGTCCCGGGCCAGCGCACCAGCAACGGAATGTGGCCGAGTGTCTGGTAGACCGGAACGGCCGGCTTGCCCCACACGTCCTTCTCGCCCAGGTAGTGGCCGTGGTCGGTGCAGACCATGAAGACGGTGTCATCGGCCCGGCCGGCCTCCTCGACGTCGTCCATCAGCCGGCCCAGCCAGTGGTCGATCATGGTCAGCTTGGCCCCGTAGCTGGCCCGGATCTGGCGAGCCTGGTGCTCATCCAGCACGCCCCGGGCCCGGGCCGCCTCGGTATAGGGCGGCCAGATGAGGTGGGGACCCTGCCAATCCGGGTCGTACATGGAGGCGTAGGGCTCGGGCGTGTCGAACGGTTCATGCGGGTCGAACTCGTCGACCAGGAGGAAGAAGCGATCATGGTGGCGGGAGTCGCGCCTGACCCACTCGGCGGCGGCGGCCATGGTGCGGGGTCCAGGGAAGTCCTCCTCGCCCCGGAACCATCCGCGTGAGTTGTCATAGTTGGTCCAGCCCCGCCCGAAACTGGGAGCGCCGGTCCAGCTCGGATCCGGCCGGGACCGCCACGGGTCGCTCTCGTGGCCGCGCAGGTAGTCCCAGGCGCTGAAGTCGGTGTGGTAGTTCTCGCCCCCGACTTCGAACAGGTGCGGATGGTCGCTGAAGAGGACACTGGTGATCCCGGCCCCGCTCAAGGCGGCCGTGATCGGCTCCTCCCATATCTCGATGGACCCCCACGGCTTCCACAGGAAGTCCCAGGCGCCACAGAGGATGTCGTGGCGGGCCGGGATGCAGGGCAGGGACCCGGTGTAGTGGTTGTCGAAGCGCACCGCCGAGGCGGCCAGCCGGTCCAGGTTGGGGGTGGAGAACTCGCTGCCCCCGTAGGCGCCGAGCATGTGGCGGTTCAGGCTGTCCAGCAGCACCAGGATCACGTTGGCGGGCCGGCCGGGGCCGGCGGTGGCGTCCTCGTCACCACTTCGGACGTCGGTGCCGGGGCCGGCGGTGGGGGAGCGGCTCACCGGGTCAGCTTCGCGCTCAGGCCTCCCGCCGGCGCAGCACGATGGTCGGCACCCGTCCGATGCCTTTCAGGTTCCGGGTCCGAAGGCGACGGAACTCATAGTCCGGTTGATCTCCAAGCGCTTCGGCCAGCTGCTCCGAGACCAGCACGGTGGCGGGACGGGCCAGGTTGACCAGCCGGCTGGCCAGGTTCACGGCCGGGCCCAGGTAGTCCCCGGCCCGGGGCAGCACCGGGCCGACCGACAGCCCGACGCGGATGTCGGGGAGGCGATCGTCGGAGGCATAGGTGCTGGCCAGGGACAGGGCGATCTCCGCTCCGGCCCGGGGCGATTCGGCCACGAAGAAGACCTCGTCCCCGATCATCTTCACCACCCGTCCGCCCCCGGCGGCCACGATGTCGTAGGCGAGATCCTCGAACCGGCCGACCACGTCGGACAATTCGATCTCGGAGGCCTGCTGGCTGAGGGCGGTGAAGCCGACCATGTCGGCGAAGCCCACGGCCAACTCGGTCGTCAGTCCTTCGGCGGTGGCCGAGAGTTCGCGGGACATGGCGTCGAGCATGTGGCGGCGCCAGGTGTAGGTGATGAAGCGTTCCAGGCCGGGTATGGCCATGCGGGCGTAGAGGAGGGGATCGGCGCCCGGCCCGGCGTTGGCCACGCTTTCGGTTACGGCCTTGACCTGTGATTCGGCCGCCCGGGACTGGGCCTGGCCGGTGGCCCGGGCCAGGGCCAGCAGGGTGTCGAAGCCGATCAGACCCTCGGTGACCAGCCCGGAGGCGGAGCGCAGCATCTCCACGTCGAGATCTCCGAAGAGGAGCTCGCCCTCGGGTGCGTCCGGAAAGCCGATGGCCCTCCAGAGGCGGATGGAGACCTCCCGTTCCACCCCGGCCGCCGCCGCCGTGGCCTCGGCGTCGAGGTAACGGCGTCCGACCAGCTCCCGCTCCAGTTCCGCCCAGTCCGGGTCGTCCTCGGTCACGGTCACCTCTTCGGGTGGTGAGTTGCTCATGGGTTTACAAGATATATCTTGATTCGTACGGACACGCGATATATCTTATCTGTATGCGACGAGTATTCGGTCACGGCGGTCTGCGCCTGTTCATCCTCATGCTGCTCGATGAGTCACCCCGTCACGGCTATGACCTGATCCGGCTCATCGAGGACCGATTCCTCGGGATGTACACACCCTCGGCGGGGACGGTATATCCCCGGCTCCAGTCCCTCGAGGACGAAGGGCTGATCGAGCACGATGAGCTGGACGGGAAGAAGGTCTACCGCCTCACCGACGCCGGCCGGGCCGAGCTCGAATCCCGTCGCTCCGAGCTGGAGGATCTGCAGGCCCGGGCCACCGAGACGGCCCGCAAGGTGGTCGGAGCCATCGGCGGGGACATGAAGGAATCGGTGCGGGATCTGCGGGACGACCTCCGCCATGCCATGCGCGATGTCCGCCGGGAGGACCGCTTCGCCTCCCGAGCGGGACGTCGCCCCCGGCCCTGGTCGGCCGACGGGGCGGCGGCGGGGCCGTCCGAAGGAGCCGGCCGCCGGCGGGGAGGCGGGGGCCGGGAGGGATCCGGGCTCGGCCATCGGGTCCTACGGGACGACCTCGACGCCTTCGCCTCGGACATCATGGAGCGGGCCGCCGGCCTGGATCTGGACCGGGCCACGCTGGCCACGGTCAGAGACAAGCTCATGGTGGCCAAGGAGGCGGTGGCGGCGGTGTTCGGGACCACCGGTAGGGCCGCTGACGTAACCGAGGTCTGACTCCCTGGCTGGCGCAGGTCCCGGCGGAAGCGGTCAAGCTGGCGGGGTGACGCAGGCACCATCGGGCGGGCCGCCACGGCTAGATCCTGACCTGCTGCCGCCAACGGGACGGGATGGCCCCGTCCCCGAACACCTCTACCGCCCCGTCCACGGGCCGGCCCCAGAGGTACAGCAGCAGGTCGGAGGCGGGGGCCCGGATGGCGGCATCGGCCTTACCGTGGCCGGTCTGGACGGAGACGGCGCCCCCGGTGCTGTGAATGGTCCATTCGCCGTTTTCATCGGTGGCGTGGAGGTGAAGCGAACCACCCAGTCCCGTTCCTTCCTGCCCGGCCGCCAGTCCGGGCAGCCAGAGGCTGAGCAGTTCCTCGATCCCGTCGATGGCCAGAGCGGCGGGGATCGGCTCACCTCCACCTTGGGCCGACTGCGTATCCCAGCGATGCACGGCCGTCTCCTGGGCCTGCCGGCGGAACCAGAAGGCCGACCGGGTATCCGTGGACCAGTTCCAGACCTCCGCCTCCGGGCCGGTCTCTTCCAGCGCGCTGGCCAGTTCGGTTGCGCCCTGGGCGAACCAGTCGATGACCGCCGCCCCCTCGGGGGCGGGCGGCATGTCCCGGCGCGACACCGGCCGGCTGGCCCGGGTCCGCACCATCTCGGTGGCCCAGCGATGGACGCCACTGGTGTGGGCGACCAGGTCGTAGACGCTCCACTCCGGACAACCCGGCACCCGGGCCTCGAGATCCCCGGCCCGGGCGGCGGCGGCCATGGCCTTGGCCTCAGCGCGGATGTGATCCAGGTAGTCCTCAGGCGAAGGCGTCATGATTCAGCATGTCCCGGCTGTGGAGGGGCGGCAAGCCCTCATCCTCGGGTACGGCGTAGCGGCGCCCGCGGACGGGTATCGCGGTCGATATGACCTTCGCCTCGGGAGCATCCAGCGTCTTGGAACTGATCGCCCACTACGAGGAGCGGGGCTTCACCGATGAGATGGTTCTGGCCGGGACGGCCGAGGTGAGGTGCGCCTCATGTGGTACCAGCCAACGGGCCGCCCGCTATCGGCTGCGTGACCAGCGCCGTACCGAGGGGGCCTCGGACCCCGACGACATGGCGCTGGTCGTGGCGCTGGAATGCCCCAACTGTTCAGCCCGGGGCACGCTGGCCCTCAAGTACGGCCCGGATGCGTCCCCGCAGGAAGCCGAGGTTCTGCGTCAGTTGGACGGATAGAGATCCTCAGGCGGCCTTGTGCTCGTCCCGGGCCGAACTGAACAGCTTCACCAAGGCGGCACAGAAGGCCTCCAGGTCGTCCGGCTTTCGGCTGGTGACCAGGTTCTGGTCGGTGTGCACCTCTTCGTCCACCCAGGTGCCTCCGGCGTTGCGGATGTCGGTCTGAAGGCTGGGCCAGGAGGTCAAGGTGCGGCCCTTGACTGCACCGACCTCGACCAGGGTCCAGGCTCCGTGACATATGGCGGCCACCGGCCGATCGTCTTCCGTCCACTTGGACAGGAACTCCATAGCCGGCCGGTCCATGCGCAGCTGATCGGGGTTGGCCACCCCGCCCGGCAGTACGACCCCGGCGAACTGCTGCCCGGACAGCTGGTCGGTGGTGACATCCACCTTGAAGGTGCCGGCCTTGTCCAAATGGTTGAAGGCCTGCACCTTTCCGCCCTTGGGTGCCGCCAGCACCGGCTGTCCACCGGCCTCTTCCACCGCCTGCCAGGGCTTGGTCAACTCCACCTGCTCAATGCCCTCGTTGGCCACCAGGAATACGACCGTCTAACCAGAAAGCTCGTTCGCCATTGGCGTAATCACTCCTATTGGATCGACTTGCCCCCTCGTCCTACCCGTTTCCGCGCTCAGAGCAACGTGGCTTGATCCGGACCCGGCTCGGCGCCCGGTCGGGCGGGAACCGAGGGGGCCGCCTGTGGGTTGGTACCGGCCGCCCGGAGAAGGTCGGCCAGGTCGGCTCCGTTGCGGGGAGCGTGGTGGCCGTGGTTGTTCATGAGAACGTGGGTGCGCTCGGCTTGGGCCGACATCTCCTGGATGCGCGGGACCCACTCGGCCAGCTCGTCCGGGCGGTATCCGTAGTCGTAACGGCTCTCCACCGATCCCCGGTTCCACTCTTCGGCGTTGCGCCCGTGGAAGCGGACCATAGCCAGCTCCGAGGTGACCGCCACCCGGGGCGGCACCGACCCCTCCAGGCCCTGAGGCATGTCGACGCAGACAAAGGGAAGATCGTGGCCCTCCAGGAAGTCCACCGTCTCGGCCCAGTTCTCCTCGTTGAACCAACTTGGGTTGCGCAGTTCGACTGCCGCCGGCCAGGGATGGCAGCGCCGGGCGCAGTCGAGGATGGTGAGTTTGTTCGACCTGGATATCCCGAACCACGGAGGGAACTGGAACAGCACCGCCCCCAGGCGGCCAGCCCGGTCCAGAGGTTGCAGGGCACCGAGGAAACGGTCCCAGATCGTGTCGATGGCCTTCGGGTCTAGGGCGTCCGGATAGACCCGCTTCTTGTCGGCCGGTGTGGCCACATCCTTGGGGAGGGCCGCCGTCTTGGTGGGGTGGCCGGTCAGGAGCGAGAAGGCCTTGATGTTGAAGACGAAACCGGGTGGAGTGCGCGCCACCCACAGAACCGAGTTCCGCTCCGAGGGGAGGAAGTAGTAGGTGGAGTCGACCTCTACCAGAGGGAATCGGGTGGCGTAGTACCGGAGCCGGTCGGCCGGGCTGCTGGCCTCCGGCGGATACCAACCCGACTTGGCCAGAGACGGATCGGTCCATGACGCCGTACCGATCAGGACCTCGCCCAGTCCTCTCACCTCCCGATAAGTTCCTGCGACGGCTCGCTGCCCGGGCCGAAAGACTAGGGGGAAGAATTGCCTGAGGAACTGCCTTCGTATGACGAGCTGCCGGTGCGGGAGGGTGCCCCGGCCGGCTCATCTTGGGGCGTATGGGGCGAGGGGGATGTCCTCGGGTGCCTCAACCTCCTGACTGAAGAGCGGACCAAGGCCGCGGCCGGGCTGGTCAAGAGTGGGAAGGTCTTCGCCCTCAACTGGGAGATGAACCTCCCCGACCCACCTCTGTTCGGCCGGGCGGCCTTCGAGCACCACGTCGAGTGGCTGGCCAACGAGGTGGGCCACGACGACAGCCTCAGCGGCTGGAATACCCAGAGCTCGAGCCAGTGGGACGGATTCCGCCACATCAAGAGCGCCTCTCACGGGTTCTACGGCGGGGTGGACGATGAGGATCACGGCATTCACCACTGGGCCCGGCGGGGCCTGGCCGGCCGGGCCGTCCTGCTGGACGTCGGGCGCTGGCGGCAAGCCCAGGGACGTCCTCTCGATATGACCGCCTCCGATCCGATCGACGCCTCCGAACTCCTGGCCACGGCGGACGCCCAGGCGACCCGGATCGCCACCGGGGACGTCCTGCTGATCCGAACCGGGTGGATCGCCTGGTACACCGGTTTATCGGGCGTCGAGCGCCAGGAACTGGCCGGCGCGCTCAAGACCCCGGGGCTGCGGCCGGCCCGCGAGACCGTGCAGACCTTGTGGGACCTCCACATCGCCGCCGTGGCCGCCGATAACCCCGCCCTGGAAGTCTGGCCGCCGGGTGCGCTGGCGACCCCGGAGACCTTCGAGGCCATCCGGGAGGACCCCGAGCGGACCTACGAGTTGTTCGCCCACTTCGCCATCCTGCCCCTGCTCGGCCTTCCGATCGGGGAGATGTGGAATCTCGAGCCCCTGGCCGAGGACTGTGCCGCCGACGGGGTCTACGAGGGCTTCTTCACCTCAGCTCCTCTCAACCTGGCCGCCGGGGTCGCCTCCCCGCCCAACGCCCTGGTCATCAAGTGACCTGAACTCCGTCTTCCGACCGGGCGAACAGGTGTTCGCTATAGTGGGATATGGCTCAGCTGCGGTGGCGGTTGGCCGGGGACGATGCCGGCCAGGGTGCGCTCTTCGACGCCGATGCTCTCCTCGACCGACACGTCGGCACGGGGGAGTTCGCCGACACCGAATTCCTCCACGTAAACGCCCAGCGTCTGATCAACCGGGTCCCGGCTTCGTCCCGGCTGCCCTTCGAATACACCATCAACGCCTACCGGGGCTGCAGCCACGCGTGCGTGTACTGCTTCGCCCGGCCGACACACGAGTACCTCGGGCTCAACGTAGGGGAGGACTTCGAGCGCAAGATCGTGGTGAAGATCAACGCGGTGGAGAAGGTCAGGGCGGAGCTGGCCGCCCGACGCTGGGCCGGGGCGCCCATTGCCATGGGGACCAATACCGACCCGTATCAGCGCTGCGAGGGGAGGTACCACCTGACCCGAGGGATCATCGAAGCTCTGCTCGAGGCCGACAACCCGTTCTCGATACTGACCAAGTCAACGCTGATCCTGCGGGACAGGGACCTACTGGCCGAGGCGGCGCGCCGGGGATTGGCCCACGTCAGCTTCTCCATCGGGACCCTCGAGGACGAGGTGTGGCGAGAGACCGAGCCCGGCACGCCCCATCCCGGCCAGCGCGTGGCCGCCCTTCGCCGCCTCTCGGAGGCGGGCATCCCTTGTGGAGTGCTGGTGGCACCGATCATCCCAGGTCTCTCCGACCGCTCAGACCAGGTGGCGGCAGTGGTGGAGGCCTGTCGAGCCGCTGGAGCCTCCTCGGTGTCTCCGATCCGGCTGCATCTGCGTCCCGGGGTGAAGGAGCACTACCTGGCCTGGTTGGCCAGAGCCCACCCCGAGCTGACTGACACCTACGCAGAGCTGTACCGGGGCCGCAGCTACCTGGCCAAGGGAGCGGAGCCAGGTGGACCTGCCGGCCAGGCAGCCTGGGCGGCCCGTCGGGGGCTTGACTCCGGCTCCGACTGGGAATGACACGACGCAGTAACGCCTGGCCGGGCTGGGCCCGGACCGGTACGAGCAGGAGGAGCGTCCCATGTCCAACGACCCCGTCGCCATGAGCGATACCACCGCCATTCCCGCCGTCGAGGCTTCCCGACCGGTCACGGAACCGGCCCGGGGCCGGGCGGCTTTCCACGGCCTGCTGGTCCTGCTGGTCGGTGCCTGGGGTGCGCTGGTCGCCTACGCCGGTCCCGTCTTTCACTACGGTCCGGCCGGGGCCAGGGCGTGGCAGTGGACCACCCCCCACACCGTGCTCAACCTGCTGCCCGGTGCCGGAGCGGTGGCGGCCGGCCTGCTCCTGACCGTGGCCGGGCCGGGGGTGGCTCTGGCCTTCCATCGCCTGGGCGGCCTGCTGGCCCTGGCCTCCGGGGCCTGGTTCGTGCTGGGCCGCTCCATCTACCCGATCTTCTACGGGACGGCCGCTCCGGCCTACGGGGCGGCCTCGGGAGGCCCACTGGCCGACTTCGTCACCGTCCTTGGCTACAGCCTGGGAGTGGGGATCGTGCTGGCCGCGCTGGGCGGAACCTTGCTCACCATCAGCCCCTTCCGCCGGGTGATGGCCGAGCGCAGCGCGCCGGCGGCCCGGCGGGGTCGTCTGCATCTGCGCAACACGGACCCGGCCGCCGCCTGACCCTCCCGGGGCGGTACCGGCCGCCCAACCGCCATGCCCACCCGGCAGGAGTGGCGGCGGTTACGGTCTGGCCATGGCCAGACGGCGGCATCCACCGCTCCCCGGAGCGTTCGCTTCCCTGACCGTCTTGGTCCTGGTCCTGGCCGCCTGCTCCTCCTCGCATGTGGCATCGGGCCACTCCACCACCACGACCAGCACCGCCGCGGCCGTTTCCTCCTCCACCACTACCGCTTCGAGCACCACGACCACCGCCCCGGCCGGGCCACCGGGGGGGCCGGTGCCCGCCGGCTTCCAGGCACAGTCGGTGACCTTCGTATCCGACCAGGAGGGATACGTGCTGGGCCGGACGAGTTGCTCGGCCGCGTCCTGCACGGCGGTCCTGCGCACCATGGACGGGGGCCGGACCTGGGCCGGGATCCCGGCCCCGTCGGTCGGCGTGGGCAGCGGACCCGAGGCGGATGAGATCAGGTTCGCCGATCCGATGGATGGCTGGGTCTTCGGCCACCAGGTGCTGGAGTCCACCCACGACGGGGGCGCCCATTGGTCGAATGTCCCGCTCCCGGGCGGCGGGTCGATCCAATCGCTGGAGGCGGGCGCCGGGTTCGCCTATGCCCTGGTGATCACCGGTAACGGAGCCAACCCCGCCCCGGCCGCCGTGTACCGCACCCCGGCGGGGGCGGACACCTGGTCGGTCGTGCCCGGCGGTACCGTCCCCAACGCCGTAGCTGGGGTGGTGCTGGTCCACGGACCCTCGCTCTGGATGGTGGTGCAGCCGGCCGCGGGCGCCAGCGTCTTTCGGGCCTATTCCGGTGGGACGTGGGCGACCCGTTCCCTTCCGTGTCAGGGCCCCTCCGGGGATGCCATTGCCGCCGCCGACACCGTGGACATGGCGGTGGTGTGCGCCTCTGGCGCCGCCGCCGGCCAGCAGCCCAAGCTGGTCTATGTCTCAGCTGACGCCGGCTCCTCCTGGAAGGCGGCCGGAAGCGCCCCCCAGGGTGGAGACACCCTGGGCCTGGCCATGGCCAGCACCTCCAGCCTGGTCATTTCGGCCGCCTCCGGGGCTTCGGAGCTGTACGGCAGTTTCGACGGTGGCAGGACCTGGACCACGGTGGAACAGGACACGAGCGGCGGCGGACTCCCGTGGGAGGACCTGGGTTTCACCGACGCCTCTCAGGGTGTCGTGGTCGAAGGACAGGTGGGCATACCCGGCAGCCGCACCCACCTGTACATCACCCGGGACGGCGGCCACAGCTGGTCACCGGTCGGCTTCACTTCTTGAGTTGACCGCCGGTCGCCTTCCTGATCGACCTCGCCGCGGCTTTGGCCGGCTTGGCTTTGGCCGCCCGGGCCGGGGTCGGCCGTCGGCCGGAACGGGCGATGGTGACGTCATCGCTGCCTAGATAGGAAGCGATGACCCTGGGGTCCTTGAGGACCTGGGCCGGAGGCCCGGCCACCAGAACCTGACCCAGGTGCAAGCAGATCAGGGTGTCGGCTATGGAGGAGACCAGGGGGATGTCGTGCTCGATTACGACCAGGGAGGCGCCGGTGCGGTCCTTCAGGTCGAGCAGGACCGAGCCCAGGGCTTCACTCTCCCGCTGGGCGATGCCTGAGGACGGCTCGTCCAGCAGCAGCACGCTGGGTTGGTGGGCCATGGCGCAGGCCAACTCCACGATGCGCCGGGTGCCGGTCGACAATTCGGCCACGAAGGCGTCGCGGTAGCGGTCCAGACCCATGTCGGCGATGAGTTGGTCGACCCGGGCCCGCACCGCTTTCTCCGAGTCCGCTACCGCCCCGACGTGGAACAGGCAGGCCAGGGGCTCTTTGACATCGACGTGGCGTTCACAGGCGGCGGCGATGGTCTCGGCCACGGTCAAGGAAGGGAACAGCCGGGCGTCCTGGAAGACCCGGCCCAGGCCTCGCTGGGCTCGGGCCCAGGCCGGCAGCTCGGTGATATCCCTCCCCTCCAGGACGATTCGGCCCCGGTCGGCGGAGAGGAAGCCCGAGCAGAGGTCGAACAGCGTCGTCTTACCGGCGCCGTTGGATCCGATGATGCCGAGGACCTGGCCGTAGCCGACCTCGAAGTCGACGCCGGCCACGGCGGTTACGCCCCCGAAGGAGCGGGACATGTCCCGGACGCTCAGTCGCACGCCCGATTCAGCCGCTGGCTGGCGGCGGCGGGGGGATCGGGCCGGTCGGGCCGGCGCCGCCCCCCTCAGGAAGACCGAACGCAGCAGATCGGTGCGCCCGGCCAGGTCAGCCGTGGCCCCGCTGAAGCGGACCTGGCCCTTCTCCATGAACAGGGCCCGTTGGGCCAACTCGGTGGCCACGTTGACGGACTGTTCGACCACCACGATGGTCGTACCGGTCGCATTTATCTGCCTGACCACGCCCAGCAGGGTGGCGACCAGGGCCGGAGCCAGGCCGAGGGACAACTCATCGATCATGAGCAGGCTGGGCCGGCACAGGAGGGCCTGGGCGATGGTGAGCATCTGCTGCTCGCCCCCGGAGAGAGACGAGGCGCTGGTCTGGGCCCGCTCCGACAGGACCGGGAACAATTCGAAGATCCGCCGGCGGGCCTCTTCCACGAAGGCCCGGTCCCGGCGGGTCAGCCAGGCGGCCAGGCGCAGGTTCTCTTCGACACTGAGAGAGCCGAAGACGCCCCGGCCGCCCGGCACCGTCACCAGGCCCAGCTTGACCCGTTCGATGGGGCTGAGCCGGGTGATGTCCCGGCCCCGGAAGTAGACCCGGCCCCGGGTGGGGGACATGAGCCCGGAGATGACCCGCAGCACGGTGGACTTACCGGCGCCGTTCGTCCCCAGCAGGGCCACGATCTCGCCCTCGGCTATCTCCATGCCCACGTCGAAGAGGACCTGGATCTGGCCGTAGGCGGCATCCACGTCGACACAGGAGATCAGAGGGTCGACGCCGGCGGCCTGCGCCGGGTCCCGAGAGGCCCGACCAGCGCGGGCCGGGCGGACGTCGTCCTCGAGGACCTCCGGGGCCGCCACCTCCGCCGTCTCGGACCGGGCTGCGTCGGGCTCCGGGGCGTAATCCGGGCGCTCGGCCAGGCTCGGGACACTGAGGCCCCGGCGGCGGGCGATGATCCGCAGGAGGCGGTCCCGGAACCCGAAGAAGACCTCCCCGAGGCCGCCGGGGAGGAACATGAGCAGAAGCAGCAGGCCGGCTCCGGTGGCCAGCAGTTGGAGGGCGCCGTGGAGGAAGTACTCGACCCCCTCGACATAGATGGCCCCCAGGATGGGGCCGGTCATCGAGCCCAGGCCGCCGATCACGACGATGGTGAAGATGACCAGGCTGGTCTCGGGGTTGAAGCCGCTGAAGGGCATGCCCTGGAGGCCGATGACGTAGAGGCCCCCGGCCAGGGCGGCCATACCACCGGACACCGCAAAGGCCACCAGCTTGGCCCGCACCGGCGGCACCGCATAGGCGGATGCGCCCCGTTCGTTGTCGCGTACCGCCAGGGCCGCCCGCCCCACCCGGGTGCGCCGGTAGTTACGGGTTATCACCACCGCCATCACCAGCACGGCCAGGCAGAAGTAGTAGAAGGCCAACGGGCCGGCCAGGTCGATGCGGTCGAGCAGGACAGGCCGGTAGACCTGGGCCGGGGTGAGGATGGGGAAGTAGGCGGCGTTGAGGAAGAAGGTGTTGACCGGTACGCCGAAGGCCAGCGTTTCCACGGCCAGGAAGAGACCGGATATGCGCACGGCCGGGATACCGACCAGGGCCGCCACCACCGCCCCCACGGCTGTGCCGGCCAGCAGGGCGAGGAACAGATCGGCCCCGGCGTGCACGAGCAGGGACGAGGTGACGGCGGCGCCCACGCCGGCAAAGGCGAACTGACCCAGGCTTATCTGCCCGCTCCAGCCGGTGAGGATGAGAAGCGACATGGCCAGGATGCCGTAGATGGCGATGTAGGCGATCAGGGTGAGCTTGGAGTTGTTGAGGAACAGGGGGACGATCACCACCAACACCCCGGCTACCAGCCAGGTCACCAGGCGGGCGGTCTGGACCTCGGGTAGACCGGACAACAGGCGCGGCGTCGGGCGGACCTCTTTCACCGACACGAACCCGCCCAGACCGCGGTCGTCCACCCGCGAGAGGCGCTTGCGCTGCAGCAGCAGAGCGGCCGTGATGAGCAGGAACAGGGCCAGATCGACTGTGGAGGAGCGCGGGTAGTTCCAGAAGACGGCCTGCTGGAAGACCCCGATGCCGATCCCGGCCGCCAGGGTCACCGGCAGGCTCTCCATGCGGGCGATAACCGCCGCGGCCAGGGGGGCCAGCAGGCTCTCGGGGCCGCTGACCCCACCCAGGTTCGGGCCCAGGATCGGCGCCGAGAGCATGGAGGCCACCCCGGACAGGCCGGCGGCCAGGATCCAGGTGATGGTCGAGAGCCGGCGCACTGGTATCCCGAGGAGGAGGGCCCGCTCGCTGGAGTCGGCCGCGGCCCGGATCCCGATGCCGGTGTCGGAGCGGCGGAAGAACCAGGCCAGGCCGGCCAGGGCCACCGCCACCACGGCCAGGGCCAGGACGTGATCCCCGGTGAAGATGAAGGGAAACCGGCTGAACTGGAAGCGGAACGGGGTCTTGAAGGTGGTCAGGGGTTGGAGGTGGGCGAAGAGGGAAGGCAGGCCGATCTCCAGGCCGCCGAGGATCTGGGCGATGCCGATGGTGGCCACGGTGAGGATGAGCCGGGGGGCGTTGAAGAAGCGGCGGACCACCACCACGTCGATGAGCCAACCGGTTGCCAGGGCTGTGGCCAGGCCGATGGGCAGGGCCAGGAAGTAGGAGACGTGCCAGCCGGTGACCATGACCACGGCTACGGCCGCGGCCAATCCTCCGATGTCCGCCTGGGCGAAGTTGATGATCCGGCTGGAGCGGTAGACCAGCACGATCCCCATGGCCGTGAGGGAGCTGAGGGCGCCCAGCACCGCTCCCCACAGGATGACCCCGGCGGGCACGCCGGAGGGCAGTAGGGCGTTGGAGATGCCCCACAGCACAAGAGCCGCCGCCCCCCATCCGACCAACCGCGCTGCCGGCTGGCCGCCCGGTCCCCGGTCGGCTGCCCGCCGTACGCTCTCGATCACCCGATGATCCCCCTTTGGGCGGGCGCATGGTAGCCCGGGGCCCGGGGACGGAAACGGGGCGGTGGGGGACTACCTCGGACCCTGGCGGGGGTCCCGGAAGCGGGGCGGACGCCGCTCGACCAGGGCGGAGACCCCCTCGGCGAAGTCCGGTTCGCCCATCATCTCCCCGAGCCGCCGCCCGGCGTCTTCCACCGCCGCCCCCACCCCGCCGTGAAGGTCCCGGTAAATCTGGTGGCGGGTGGCCCGCAGGGAGGCCGGGGACACCCCTTCGGCCAGGTGGGCGGCGTAGTCGAGCACCGCCGGCATCAACTCATCGGCGCCCACCACCCGGTTGACCAGGCCCAGCTCCAGGGCCTCCTCGGCCAGCACCACCCGACTGGAGAGAAGGAGGTCATTGGCCCGGGTCAAGCCGATGAGCCGGGGGAGCAGCCAGGACAGGCCGTACTCGGCCGGGAGCCCGAGCCGTCCGTGGGAGGTGGTGAGCTTGGCCCCGGCCGCCGCCCAGCGCAGGTCGCAGTAGCAGGCCAGCACCAGGCCGACCCCGGCGGCAGGCCCGTTGATGGCGGCGATGGTCGGCTTGGTCAGGCCGAAGTGATAGGCGAAGTCGTGATCGAACTCGGCCTCGACCCCGAAGCCGGGTCGGGGGATGTCATCCGGCGTCCCGGGGTCGTAGCCGCCCCGGCCGGCGTGGCTCTCCAGGGCGGCGCGGTCGGCCCCGGCGCAGAAGCCCCGGCCCGCCCCGGTCACCACGATGACCCGGACGGACGGATCGGCATCGGCCTGGGCCAGGGCCCAGCGGTACTCGGTGTGCATGCGCCCCGTCCAGGCGTTGAGCCGTTCGGGGCGGTTGAGGGTCACGACCCCGACCCGGTCGGTGACTTGGTAGCGGACCACCTTGAGCTGCATGGCCCCAGTGTGCCCCCGGCGGTGGTAAGAACATCGCCGTGCGCCATCACTACTCCGTGAGCAGTCAGGGCCTCGGCCAGGAGGAGCCCAGGTGGTTCCACAGCTTCGAGGAGGCCGACGGTCACTTCGCCGAGACGCTGGGCCAGGCCCGGGACGCGGGCGCCGAGGTGACGGGCGAGTCGTACTGGCGCCGGGAACTGAAGGCATCCGCAGGTCCGGCCCGCCTCGCCCTGGACGACATCGGCCTTGTCCCGTGCGGATCGGCGTGCGGGGCCGGCCCGGACTGAACGGAGCGGGCGTGCGCCTACCGGTGCAGCCGCCGGTCAGCCCCATGCTGGCCAAGCTGTCCCGGACCCTTCCCGTCTCCGATGGCCTTATCTACGAGCCGAAGTGGGACGGCTTCCGCTGCATCGTGTTCCGGGACGGGGACGAGGTCGAGCTCGGCAGCCGCAACGAGCGCCCGCTCACCCGCTACTTCCCGGAGGTGGTGGAGTGCATCCGGCGGGAGGCTCCGCCCCGTTGCGTCATGGACGGGGAGGTGGTCATAGCCGGCCGGGCCGGGCTGGACTTCGACGCCCTGCTCCAGCGCATCCATCCGGCCGACTCCCGGGTCCGGATGCTGGCCGCCGAGACGCCGGCGTCCTTTGTCGCCTTCGACCTGCTGGCCCTGGGCGAGGAGGACCTCCGGCCCCTGGGCTTCGCCGAGCGGAGGCGCCGCCTGGTCGAGGCCCTGGCCGGGGCTCAGCCTCCTCTTCATGTCACCCCCGCCACCGCCGACCCGGACGTGGCCCGGGACTGGTTCGACCGGTTCGAAGGGGCCGGCCTGGACGGGGTCGTGGCCAAGAAACCCGACGGGCCGTACCGGGAGGGGGAACGGGTCATGGCCAAGGTCAAGCACGAACGGACGGCGGACTGCGTGGTGGCCGGGTTCCGCTGGCACAAGTCCGGTGGCATCATCGGCTCTCTCCTTCTCGGTCTCTTCGATGCCCAGGGCACCCTCCATCACGTGGGTGTCACCGCCTCCTTCACCGCCGCCCGGCGCCGGGAGCTGGTGGGGGAGCTGGAGACGTACCGGGCCGATTCCCTGGATGGCCATCCCTGGGGGGCCTGGGCCGCGGCGGAGGAAACCGGCCGGATGCCGGGTGGACAGAGCCGCTGGAACGCCAAGCGGGACCTATCGTGGGAGCCGCTGCGCCCGGAGCTGGTTTGCGAGGTGGCCTATGACCACCTCCAGGGCGACCGCTTCCGTCACGCCACCACCTTCCGGCGCTGGCGGCCCGACCGGGATCCGGCCTCGTGCACCTACGCCCAACTGGACCAGGCTCCGGCTGCCGAGTTGGCGGCAGTGTTCGGGGCTTCCTCTTGAGGGCATAAGCCGCCCGTGAGCATCGGAGGCGCCGCCAACCCGCCGGATAGACAGGTGGTCCCGGCCTGGCTCAACACCGCCGCCGCCTACTGCTGGCGGATCCTGGTGGTCGGTGCCGGCCTGGTCGTCCTGGCTCTGGCCTTCAGCAAATTGAGCCTCATCCTGGTCCCGGTCATCGGCTCCCTCTTCCTCACCACCGTGCTTTCTCCCCCGACTCGCTGGCTCCGGCGCCACGGCCTCCCCCCGCTGCTGGCCACCTGGATCGTCTTCCTGGTCGCCCTAGCGGCGCTGTTCGGCATCGGCTTCGGCCTGGCCCCGAGCGTGGGCCACGAGTTCAACCAGTTGGGCCACGAGCTCAATCAGGGGATCAAGCAGGCCGAGCACTGGCTGGAGACCGGGCCGCTGCACCTGAGCAAGAAGCAGGTCAGCGGTTATGTGACCAAAGCCCGGAGCTCATTGACGACCAACCGCACCAAACTGATCCAGGGGGCGCTGTCCGGAGTCACCGTCATCCTCCAGGGGGCGGGCGGGATCCTGCTGGCCCTGGTCCTGACCTTCTTTTTCGTCAAGGACGGGGATGCCATCGGTCTGTGGTTCTTCGCCATCTTCGATGAGCGCCGGGGGGCCGACCTACGGGTCGTGGGGGCCAAGGCCTGGGCGACCCTCGGGGGCTACGTCAGGGGTACGGCGGCCAACGGTCTGGTCAACTCGGTGGTGCTGGCCGGCGGGCTGTTGATCCTGGGTGTGCCCCTGGTGGTCCCCATCGCCCTGTTGACCTTCGTGGGCGGCTTCATCCCCCTGGTCGGCGCCATCGCCTCGGGAATCGTGGCCGCCCTGGTGGCCCTGGTGGCCAAGGGCCCGGTGGCGGCCGGGGTGGTGATCGGCCTGACCGTGCTGATCCACAACCTGGAGGGGTACCTGGTGGGCCCCCTCGTCCTGGGCCGGGCCGTCCGGCTCCATCCGGTGGCGATACTGCTGGCCCTGGCCACCGGGACGATTCTGCTCGGCATCATCGGCGCCTTTGTGGCCGTCCCGATCACGGCCATCGCTCTGGCCGTCCAGCAGCACTACCGCTCGGCCCGCCTCCACGTGGTCGAGGTGGCGCCGCTGCGCAGCGAGAGCCTCGTCCTGCCCGATTGAGTCCGGAGGGCTACCTTCGGGCCCATGAGTGCACCGGTGGTGGAAACGAGCAGCGGCCGGATCGAGGGCCGGGCCGGCACCGGCTACCAAGCCTTCATGGGCATCCCCTACGCCGCCCCGCCCACCGGGGCCGGCCGCTTCCGCCCTCCGGAACCGGCGGCGCCCTGGACGGGCATCCGCCCCGCTGCCGCCTTCGGTCCGGTCGCCCCCCAGCTGCCCAGCCCGTTGGAGAACATGCTGGGTTCCGCCCCCATCGTCAGCGACGAGTCCGGCTGCCTGTCGCTCAACGTCTGGACCCCCGGAGCCGGGGAGGGCCGGCGGCCGGTCATGGTCTGGATCCACGGCGGAGCGTTCATCACCGGATCGGGCTCGACGCCCTGGTACGACGGGGCCAACTTCGCCGCCCACCACGACGTGGTGGTGGTGACCATCAACTATCGCCTGGGGGTCCTCGGATTCACCTACCTGGCCGAGTTGGCCGGGTCGGACTACCAGGCCAGCGGGTCGGTCGGGATCCTGGACCAGGCTGCCGCCCTGGGTTGGGTGCGGGACAACATCGCCGCCTTCGGGGGCGACCCTGGCAACGTGACCATCTTCGGGGAGTCGGCCGGGGCCATGAGCGTCGGCACCCTGCTCGGCCTACCCCAGGCCTCGGGCCTGTTCCACCGGGCCATTCTGCAGAGCGGGGCGTCCAGCAACAGCCTGGAGCCGGAGCAGGCCACCCGGTACGCCACCGAGTTGCTGGCCGCCCTGGACCTCGGCCCGGGGGATACGGCTCGCCTCCAGCAGCTTCCCGTCGAAGCCCTGCTCGAAGCCCAGGGGAAGCTGGCCCTGGCCTACGCCCAGCGGGGAATGATGTTCCAGCCGGTGGTGGACGGAACCGTGCTCGAACACCGACCGCTTGACTCGGTGGCGGCGGGCTCGGTGGCCGGTGTGCCGATCCTGGTGGGCACCAACCGGGATGAGTGGAACCTCTTCTCGGTGATGGACCCCCGTTTCGCCGCCACCGATGACGCCGCCCTGGGGACGGCCGCTTCGGGTCTGTTCGGGGACGGGGGCGCCGCCGCCGTTTCCACCTACCGGGCCGGCCGGCCCGGCGCCACCCCCGCTCAGATCCTCTCGGCCATGACCACCGACAGCGTCTTCCGCGTCCCCGCCGTCCGCCTGGCCGAAGCCCAGCAGAAGGCCGGCGGAGAGGCGTGGATGTACCTCTTCGACTGGGCCACACCCGCCTTCGGCGGCCTGCTGGGGTCATGTCACGCCCTGGAGATCCCCTTCGTCTTCGACAACCTGCACCAGCCCGGTGCGGCCGTCTTCGTCGGGGAGCGGGCCCCGGCCGAACTGGCCCGGGCCATGAACGCCGCCTGGGCCGCCTTCGCCCGGGACGGCCGGCCCGGGGGCGACCTGGGGGACTGGGCGGCTTACGAGGCCGGTACCCGGGCCACCATGGTGCTGGGTGACTCCATCGGAGTCCGGGAGGACCCCATGGGGGAGGAGAGGGCGCTGTGGGAAGGACTTCGCTGAGCAGCCCGGGGCCGAGGCCGGCCCCGTGACCCTGTCCGCCGCCCCGTGGGGAGCGGTGGTACCGGACCATGAGGCGCCCGACGCTGGCCAGGCGCTACTTGCCCTTGGCCCTGGTGGTGGCCGTCCAGTCCCTCATCATCGCCATCGTTCCGAACTCCGGGTCGGGCTCCTCCACTCTCACCTCGTCCGGGGGCTCCGTCTCGGGTTACTCCGCCGGCGGCTCCGGGACCACAGGCTCCTCGGCCGGCGGTTCGACTGCCTTGGCGTCGTCGGGTCCGTCCGGAATCTCGGACTCCGGGGGCATGGCCGGAGAGTCATCGGTGACGGCGGGCGGGGGGACGGGCTCGATACCGGGCGGGTCGGTCTCCGGTTCGGACTCCTCGAGCGGGGGGTCCGGGGCCAGCCTGACCGCCCATTGCGTGGGCGGACGCGAGTTCAGTCCCGCTCTTGACTTCTACGCCCCGCCGTGCACGCCGGGTGTCCCGGCGTCGAAACAGACGAACCCCGGGGCCACCTATCGGGGAGTCACGGCCACCACCATCACGGTGGTGGACTACGTCACTGACTACGGCGCCGAGACCAATACCGTCCTGCAGGCCCAGGGCAAGTACGAGAGCGTGGCGGCCGCCCAGACGCTGGACACCGCCTTCCAGAACTTCATCAACCAGAACTACGTCTTGTGGGGCCGCAAGCTGCAGATCATCACCTACGCCGGCAAATGCGCCAGCTCACCGCCCAACTACTCCTGTCTTCTGGCCGAGATGGACTCCATCGTCTCCCAGTACAAGCCCTATGCGGTGTTCTGGGAGACGACCCTGTGTTCGGCCTGCTTCGCCCGGCTGGCCCAGGATCACACCGTCGCCATCGGTGGGGTCGGCTTCAGCGACGCTTTCTCCAACGCCAACGCCCCCTTCTATTACAGCGCCGGGGAGAGCGCCACCCGCATGGAGGATGACTTCGCCTCCTTCTGGTGCCGGCAGCTGACCAGCGTCGGTTCGGGCCGGAGGGTGAGCTTCGCCGAGCCCAACAATCCAGCCCAGGACTTCAATGGGAAGCCCAGGGTGCTGGGCGTCATCTCCAGCAACGACCCGGACAACGAGAACACCGTCACCACCGTCCTGGAGCCGGCCCTGCAGAAGGACTGCGGGGACAAGATCTCCCACACCTACTTTTATTCTCAGGACATCAACACCGCCGCTCAACAGACCGCGGCGGGGATGTCGGCCATGGACACGCCCACCAGTCCGGCCACCGATGTGTTGTGCCTGTGTGGGCCGGTGGCCGCCGCCTTCATCTACGAGGGCGAGTCCTCCAACAACTACTGGCCCGAGAACCTCCTGGCCGACGTGCAGGGGTTGAGCAGTGACTCCACCAGCCAGTCCTACATGGCCGGCCTGGCCTGCCCGGACAGGAACAAGTGCGCCTATGACAACACCTTCGGCCTGTCGGATCTGTACCCGGAGTCGGCCTCCGATCAGCTGGCCGGCTACAAGGTCTTCCACGCCGGCGGCGGAGCCACCCTGCCGCTGTCGGCCGACTTCGCCACCACCGTGTGGGAGAACTACAACATGCTGGCCAGCCTGATCGAGAATGCCGGGCCCGATCTGAATCCGGCCCGCATGCAGGCGGCCGCCCCGTCGCTGGGAGAGCGCGGCGGCGGCGCCTCCGGGCTGGCGCAGGTGGGGTTCGCGGCTGGGGACTACAACTGGACCCAGGACGTGGAGGTCGTCTACTGGGACAAGACCAGGACATCGCCTTACAACGGGGTCGCCGGGACGATGGTCCCTGTGGAGGGGACCCGGTTCAATTCCGGTTTCCCCAGCCTGAGCGAACCACCCATTCCCACCAACCGCCCCTGAGCCCGGGACGGGGCGGCATCCCTTCTACGGGCCCTGACCCAACCGCTTTAGGCTGAGGCAATGAGCGCCGCCCCCACCGTCTCCGAGCCGGGCCTCCTCGCCAAATGGCGGGAGGTGCTCCGTACCACCAACCCGCCGGCCGGTCGTCTGGACCCCGTGTCCAAGTGGCTGGTGCTGACCCGGGCGGCTGTGCTGCCCATGACCATCACCGCCGGGCTGGTGGCCGGCCTGCTGGCGGTCCGCCAAACCGGCTTCGCCTGGGGCTGGTACCTGTTGGCCCTGGCCGGGATCGTCCTGGCCCACGTATCCAACAACTTGATGAACGATCTGTTCGACGCCGAAGTCGGCACCGACAACGCCAACTATCCGCGGGCCCTCTACGCCCCGCATCCCATCCTCTCTGGCCTGGTGACCAGGAAGGGCTTGATGGGGGCGGCGCTTTTCGTCAACGTCCTGGACCTGGCCATCCTGATCGTGCTGACCGCCGCCCGAGGCTGGCCGATCCTGGTCTTCGGGCTGGGCGGGTTCTTCCTCTCGGCCGCCTACACCGCCCCTCCTCTCCGGCTCAAGAAACGGGCCCTGGGTGAGCCTGACGTGCTGGTGGTGTGGGGTCCTCTGATGGTGGGGGGCACCTACTACGCCGCCCTGGGCCATATTCCCTGGCAGGTGATCCTGGCCTCCATCCCTTACGGCCTGCTCTGCACGGCGGTGCTGATGGGCAAGCACATAGACAAGATTCCCTGGGACCAGCCGGAGGGCACGACGACTCTTCCCGTCCTGCTCGGTGAGTCGGCGGCCCGCCGGGTCACCCAGGCCATGATGGCCGGCTTCTACGTGGCCGTGGTCGTCTGCGTCGCCCTGCGGGCCCTCCCCTGGCCGGCCCTGGTCGTGGTCGGGGGGTTGCCCGTCCTGGTCAAGGTCTGGCGGTCGTTGAACGAGCCCCGGCCCGACTCCCCCCCGCCCAAGTTCCCGGTCTGGCCCCTGTGGTTTGCCGCCATCGCCTTCGTCCACACCCGCCGGGCCGGCGCCCTGCTGGTGCTGGGCCTGGCCGTGGCCGCCGCCGCCGGCATCCGCATCCACACGTGAGCGGTCCGGATTACAAGACGATCGCCCTGGAGGCTTCCGAGGGGGTCGCCACCATCACCCTGGACCGCCCGGAGAAGCTCAACGCCTTCACGGCCCGGATGCAGCACGAGTTGATCGACGCCTTCGACCGGACCGATGCCGATGATGACGTCCGGGCCGTGGTCGTCACCGGCCGGGGCCGTGGTTTCTGTGCCGGGGCCGACCTGTCCGCCGGAGGCGAGACCTTCGCCGCCCAGGGCGATGCGGTCGGGGTGGGCCGCCGGGACGGCGGGGGCCAGGTGGTGCTGCGCATCTTCGAGTCGAAAAAGCCCGTCATAGCGGCCATCAACGGGCCGGCCGTGGGAGTCGGGATCACCATGACCCTGCCCATGGATGTCCGCCTGGCCTCCGATCAGGCCCGGATGGGATTCGTCTTCACCCGGCGGGGCCTGGTGCCGGAGGCCTGCTCGAGCTGGTTCCTGCCCCGGGTGGTCGGGATCAGCCGGGCGGCCGAGTGGGTCTTCACCGGTCGGGTCTTCAGCGCCCAAGAGGCCTTGGCCGGCGGATTGGTACGCAGCCTGCACCCGCCCGATGAGCTCCTACCCGCCGCCATGGACCTCGCCCGGGAGATAGCCGACAACACCGCCCCGGTATCGGTGGCCCTGTCCCGTCAGATGCTCTGGCGCATGCTCGGGGCGGCCCACCCCATGGAGGCCCACCGGGTCGACAGCCGGGGAATCCTGGTACGGGGCTCCTCCGACGACGCCCGGGAGGGCGTGACCGCTTTCCTGGAGAAGCGGGCGGCTCGCTTTCCGATGGCCGTCTCCGAGGGCCTGCCCGACATCTTCCCGGACTGGGAGCAGCCAGAGTTCTCCTGATCACCCCGGCCGGTACAGGGGGCGCGGGAAGGATTGGGTCGAGTCCGCCTAGAGTGCCGGGACCGTCGTCAGGGGAGGACCGATGCACAACCGGGACAAGATCTACGTGAACGGCGCCTGGGTCGACTCGACCGGCACCGGCACCATCGACGTCATCAACTCGACCACCGAAGAGATCATGGGCCACGTCCCGGAAGGGACCCCTGAGGACGTCGATCGGGCTGTGGCCGCCGCCCGGACCGCCTTCGATGACTGGGCGGCCGTATCGGTCGAGGAGCGGGCCAAGTACCTCCAGCGCATCACCGAGGGCCTCCAGGCCCGAATGGGTGACATCGCCACCCTGGTGTCCCAGGAGGTGGGGATGCCAACCAACCTCTCAATGATGATCCAGGCCGGCCTGCCCACCATGACCTTCGGGTCGATGGGTCAGATCCTCGACGCCTTCCCCTTCGAGGAGGAGGTGGGCAACTCCCTGGTGGTGAGGGAGCCGGTCGGCGTGGTCGGCTGCATCACGCCCTGGAACTACCCGCTGCACCAGATAGCCGCCAAGGTGGCGCCGGCCCTGGCCGCCGGGTGCACCGTGGTCCTCAAGCCGTCCGAGGTGGCTCCCCTCAACGCCTTCGTGCTGGCCGACATCATCGATGAGGTCGGCCTGCCTGCCGGAGTGTTCAACCTGGTTACCGGGTTCGGTCCGGTGGTGGGGGAGGCCATAGCCGCCCATCCCGACGTCGACATGGTTTCCTTCACCGGCTCCACCCGGGCCGGTAAGCGGGTCAGCGAGCTGGCCGCCCAGACCGTCAAGCGGGTGGCTCTGGAACTGGGAGGCAAGTCGGCCAACGTCATCCTGGACGACGCCGACCTGGAGAAGGCGGTGCGGGACGGGGTGGGCAAGTGCTACCTCAACTCCGGCCAGACTTGTTCGGCCCTGACCCGCATGATCGTGCCCCGGTCCAAGCTGGCCGAGGTGGAGAGGATCGCCGCCGAGACGGCCGCCACCTTCAAGCCGGGCGCTCCCGACGCCGCCGACACCCGCCTGGGCCCGCTGGTCTCGGCCGTCCAGCGCGACCGGGTGCGGGGCTACATCAACAAGGGGGTCGAGGAGGGGGCCAAGCTCCTGACCGGCGGCGCCGACGCACCGGACGGACTGGACAAGGGCTTCTTCGTCCAGCCCACGGTGTTCTCCGAGGTGCGTACGGACATGACCATCGCCCAGGAGGAGATCTTCGGCCCGGTCCTGGCCATCCTGCCCTACGACGATGAGGAGGAGGCCATCGCCATCGCCAACGACTCGGTCTACGGCCTGGCCGGCGGGGTCTGGTCGGGCGACGCCGACCGGGCCCGGCGGGTGGCCCGGCGCATCCGGACCGGGCAGGTGGAGATCAACGGCGGCTCCTTCAACCCGGTGGCGCCCTTCGGTGGTTACAAGCAGTCGGGCAACGGCCGGGAGTTGGGCAAGTTCGGTCTGGAGGAGTTCTTAGAGGTGAAGTCCCTCCAGTTGTAGAAGTCATAGGAGCCCTAAGCCAGGGGCGGATCGGATCTGCGGAGCCTCACCGCTTCCAGGGGGAGTGACATGAACCGTTCGACATTGGCCCGACGGTACCTACCGTTGGCTCTGGTGGTGGCCGTGCAGGCCCTCATCATTGCCGTGGTGCCTTCCACGGCATCCAACTCTTCGTCTCTATCTGCCGCCGGCGGCTCGGTGGCCGGCTACTCCACCGGGTCCTCGGGGGGGGCAGCCGGCGGAGTAGCCGGCGGAGGCTCAGCCGGAGCCAGCGGGGGGTCGTCCCTGGGCTCCGGCGGTGGGTCAGTCGGTGGCGGCGGGGCTTCCGGAGGCAGCTTGGCGGGATCCTCGGGCGGCGGCTCGGGGGGCTCGACGGGCCCGACGGGCGGCGGGGGCACGGGGTCGACGGCGGCGGCCAACTCGGCCAGCACCAGCCACTGTGTCGGTGGCCGCGAGTTCGACCCCTCCCTGGACTACTACGCGCCGCCCTGCACTCCGGGCGTGCCCGGAGGCGCCATGTCCAACAATGGCGGGGCCACCTACCAGGGCGTGAGCGGGAACTCGGTGACCCTGGTCGACTACGTGAGCGACTACGGCGCCGAGGTGAACACCATCCTCCAGGCCGAGGGCCTTTACGAGAGCTACGCCCAGGCTCAGACCGTCGATGCCGCCTTCCAGAACTTCATCAACCAGCACTACGTGCTCTGGGGCCGGAAGATCAAGATCGTCACCTACCAGGGTCAGTGCCAGAGCGTTCCCCCGAACTACCCCTGCCTGCTGGCCGAGATGGACTCCGTGGTGGCGCAATACCACCCCTACGCCGTCTACTGGGGTACGACCTTGTGCTCGGCCTGTTTCGCCCGTCTGGCCCAGGACCACACGGTGGCCTTCGGAGGAGCCGGCTTCAGTCAGAGCTTCGCCGATGCCAACGCCCCCTTCTACTACAGCGCCGGTATGAGCTCGAGCCGGATGGAGACCGACTTCGCCTCCTTCTGGTGCAAGCAGCTAACCAGCGTCAACACCAACCGCAAGGTCAGCTTTGCCGAGCCCAACAATCCGGCCCAGAACTTCAACGGCAAGCCCCGGGTGCTGGGAGTCATCTCCACCAACGACCCTGACAACGAGAACACCGTCACCAACGTCTTGGAGCCGGCGCTGCAGAAGGACTGCGGGGACAAGGTGTACCACACCTACTTCTACGCCCAGGACATCAACACCGCCGCCCAGCAGGTGGAGGCGGGCATCTCGGCCATGGACACCCCGACCAACCCGGCCACTGACGTCCTCTGCCTGTGCGACCCGGTAGCCCCCGCTTTTCTCTACGAAGGTGAGGCCTCCCACAACTACTGGCCCGAGAACGTGCTGGCCGACGTCCAGGGGATGACCACGGATGTCACCAGCCAGTCCTACATGTCCGGACTGGGCTGTCCCCAGAAGGGCTCGTGCGAGTACGACGACGCCTTCGGTCTGTCCGACCTCTACCCCTACCCGGCCGGGGCTCAGATGGCCGGGCCCAAGGTCTACACGGCCGGGGGCGGGACGAACCTCCCGGTGAGCGCCATCACGGCCACGTCGGTGTGGGAGAACTACAACATGATGGCCAGTCTGATCGAGAACACCGGCCCTTCCCTGAACCCGGCCCGCATGCAGGCGGCGGCGCCGTCCATGGGCCTCCGTGGCGGGGGGACCTCTGGAGTGGCCGAGGTCGGCTTTCTCCCCGGTGAGTACAACTGGACCAGGGACGTCGAAGCGGTGTACTGGGACAAGACCAAGACGTCCCCCTACAACGGGAGCGCGGGGACGATGGTGCCGATCGAGGGGACCCGCTTCACGACCAACTTCCCGACCTTGTCCGAGCCCCCGGTTCCCACCAACCGGCCATGACCGTCGACTCGGACTCCAAAGTTCAACCGCCTACGTTGCGCCCGGGTGCGGTCGGAGGGCCGGGCGAGGGTGTGCTCGGCTCCGGTTGGACCGGGGCCCGGACCGCCTGGGCTCGCGCTCTTGAGCTGGCCGGCCGCCCGGGGCTGGGCCCTCAGGCGGGCCGCTACATCGCTCTGGCCCTGGCCTTCGTAGCGGTCGTTGAGGCCCTCTTCGGGACCTCCCCGGCCGATTTCGTCTCGGGCCTCTCCCTCGGCGCCCTGTACGGGATCATTGCCGTCGGCCTCATCCTGATCCACCGCACGGCCCGCCTCATCAACTTCGCCGCCGGGGCGATCGGGGCTGTCCCGGCCATAGCGGCGCTGCTGCTCAACGTCCAGGACCACATCAGCTACCTGGTCTGCCTTCCCATCGCCTTGGTGGGCGGGCCGCTGTTCGGGGCGGCCACGGACATCCTGGTCATGCGCCACTTCGCCAAGACGGCCCGGGTAATCACGACCGTCGTCACCATCGGCGTGGCCCAGACCCTGGCCGTGGTCGGGTTCTTCCTGCCCAAGATGTTCGGGCAGAGCAACGCCGAGACCGTGTCGTTGGTGCCCACTCCCTGGGACAGGCTCATGATCCACAACGGCCGGGGCCAGCCCCTGCTCACCGGCAACGAAGTGGCGGCCATAGCCGTGGTCATCATCATGGGCGCCGCCATCGGGGCCTTCCTGCGCTACACCCGCATGGGCATCGCCCTGCGGGCGTCGGCGGAAAACGCCGACCGGGCCTCGCTTCTGGGCATCCCGGTCAAGCGGGTCACCACGGTGGCCTGGGCCCTGGCCGGCCTGCTGTCGGCGGTCGCCATCTACTTCCAGAGCCCCCTCATCGGGGTGCCGAGCGATGCCAGCCTGGGCTTCACCACCCTGCTGTACGCGCTGGCGGCGGCGGTCATCGCCCGCATGGAACGCATCGGCCTGGCCGTCGGCGCCGGCATGGCCATCGGCGTGATCATCTTCTCCACCATCGGGACCACGGGTGACAGCAGCCTGGCCGAGGCCCTCATGCTCCTGATCATCATCGTGGCGCTGCTGCTGCAGCGCAAGGGCCTCTCCCGGGCCCAGGACACCGGGGAGGGCACCTGGCAAGCCGTGCGGATGTACCGGCCCGTCCCGGCCGAACTGCGTCACCTGGTCGAGGTAAGGCTCGGTCGCTTCGGCCTGCTCGGCGCCTGGGCCGGGCTCATGATTCTTCTGCCCTTCGTGGTCGGAGGGCCCAACGTTCCCTACCTCATCCTTCTGCCCCTGTACGGGATCGTGGCCGTCTCCCTGGTCGTGCTCACCGGATGGGCGGGCCAGATCAGCCTGGGGCAGTTCGGCCTGGTGGGGGTGGCGGCGGCCATCTCGGGCGGCCTGGTGGCCAACCACAACATCGACTTCTTCGTGGCCCTGGGTCTCGGCATCGCGGTCGGCGCCGTGGCCGCCGTGCTCATCGGGCTGCCGGCCGTGCGCATCCAGGGGCTGTACCTGGCCGTGACCACCCTGGCCTTCGGCTACGCCATCGAGTACTACTTCATGAACACCCACTACGTCATCGGGCGCCACATAATGCCCAGTGGACTGGCAGCCCACCTCAGCCGGCCGCTGCTCTACGGACGCATCAACCTGGACAGCGATAAGACGTTCTATTTCGTTTGCCTCATCGCCCTGGTGGCCTGCATGGCCGCGGCTCTCTCGTTCCGCCGGCTGCGCAGTGGGCGGGTGCTCATAGCCGCCCGGGACAACCAGCGGGCCGCCCCGGCCTACACCATCAACCTGACCCGGACCCGGCTGTCGGCCTTTGCCGTGTCGGGGGCCATCTGCGGGGTGGCCGGAGTGCTCTTCGCCTACGCCCAGCGCAACGTGGTGCCCCTCAGCTATGACGTCCTCACCGGGAGCATCGTCGTGTTCCTGGCCACCGCCATCGGCGGGGTCAGCTCGGTGGGCTTTGCCGTGTTCGGGGCCATGACCCTCGAGGCGTCGGTGGCCTTCGGTCCGCGGCTGTATGATCTCTTGGGAGGGACTCTTTCCAGCGTTCTGCCCCTTCTTCTAACCGGCCCAGGGCTGCTGCTCAGCCTGGCTCAGTACCCGGGGGGGACGGCCGACGGCGCCTACCAGATGCGGGACAACTGGCTGCGCCGACTGGCCGCCCGCCACGACATCCTGGTTCCCTCGCTCCTGGCCGACCGGCGGGTCGAAGCCGAGGCGGCCGCCGACATCGTGGAGCAGGCCGAGGCCCATCTCGAGCGAGGTCCAACCGCCTCCGAGGCGGTCCAAGTCGGGGGGCGTGGCTGATGGCCCTCCGTTTGAGGGGGCGCCGGCGGGACAAGGACGCGGGGTCGGGCGGGCCTGTGCTCGATAGGCATCCCGGTGGGGTGCCGGCCCGGAGCGACGGATCGGAAGGGGGGTATCTCTCCTGCCGGGGGGTCGACGTCGCCTACGACAAGGTCCAGATCCTCTTTGGTGTGGACCTGGAGGTGGCTCGCAACGAGATCATCGCCTTGCTGGGCACCAACGGTGCCGGTAAGTCGACCCTGCTCAAGGCCATCTCGGGTCTGGTCGACCCCACAGCTGGAAGAATCGTCTTCGACGGGGTGGATATCACCCATGCCGACGCGGTGACCACCGCCAAGATGGGCATCATCCAGGTGCCCGGGGGCAAGGCTGTCTTCCCAACCCTCACCGTGGCCGAGCACTTCCGGGCCAGCGCGTGGCTCTATTCGGCCGAGGACCCTGCCGAGATCGACGCTCGGACGCAGAGTGTGCTGGAACTGTTCCCCCGGCTTCGCGAACGGTGGGATCAGATGGCGGGCAACCTTTCGGGGGGTGAACAGCAGCAGCTGGCTCTGGGCATGGCCTTCGTGGCCAAGCCCCGGCTCCTCATCATCGACGAGTTGTCCCTCGGTCTGGCCCCGACCATCGTGGAGCAGCTCCTGGACATCGTGCGGGCCATCCACGCCCAGGGCTGCACCATCATCCTGGTCGAGCAGTCGGTCAACATCGCCCTGACCGTGGCTGATCGCGCCTATTTCATGGAGAAGGGTGAAGTCCGCTTCTCGGGCCCTACCGCCGACCTGCTGGGCCGGGAGGACATCCTCCGATCGGTGTTCCTGGAGGGGGCCGCCTCGGGCGGCGGGGGTACCGCCGGGCATGGGCTCCCGGCCGCCGGCTCCGGTCCCGCCAAGGCTTTGGCCATGGCCCACCGGCCTGGCCGGGGCCGAGCTGTAACGGCGCGGCCGGCCGTCCTCGAGGTCCAGGGCCTGACCAAGCGCTTCGGGGGGATCAACGCGGTGAGCGGGGTGTCCTTCACCCTCCATCAGGGCGAGATCCTCGGCTTGATCGGACCCAACGGCGCGGGCAAAACGACCATCTTCGATCTTCTCTCCGGTCTCTTGATCCCCGATTCCGGGGTGATCCGGCTGAAGGACGTCGACGTGAGCGAGTGGCCCGCTGACCGTCGGGCCGCCGCCGGGCTGGGTCGCTCGTTCCAGGACGCCCGCATCTTTCCCTCCCTCACGGTGGCAGAGAACATCGCCATCGGACTCGAGCGGCACATCGAAACCCGGGACCATCTGGCCGCTCTGCTTTCCCTGCCGGCCATTCTGGAGTCGGAGGCAGATGTCGCCTACACGGTTGACGATCTCATCGAACTGATGAGCTTGGGCGCCTTTCGCGACAAGTTCGTCTCTGAACTCTCGACCGGTAGCCGGCGCATAGTCGATCTCGCCATGTCGATCGCCCACGACCCGATGGTCCTCCTGCTGGACGAGCCCAGCTCCGGCATCGCCCAGCGGGAGACCGAGGCGCTGGGGCCGCTTTTGGAACGCATCCAGGCCGAGACGGACTGCGCTCTCCTGGTCATCGAGCACGACATGCCTCTCATCACCAGCGTGTCGGACCAGATAATCGCCCTCGAGCTGGGCGCGGTGGTGCTCCAAGACGAACCGGATGCCGTCATCAGCGATCCCCGGGTGGTCAGTTCCTACCTGGGCGGTGACGCGGCGGTGATCCAGCGCTCGGGGACCGCTGAAGACGGGGGAGCGGCTCCGCTCGCTGGCGCTGATACTCGCCGGCCGGGACGGAGGACCATCGCCAAGCGGGCGACGCCGGTCAAGCGGGCGACGCCGGTCAAGGGGATGTCGGGAAAGGTCACGCCGAGTCCGAAAGCGGTGGTCTCCAGGACGAAGAAGGCAGTCCCCGTCCAAAGTGCGAATCCGTCCAGGAGGGTCTCGGCCCGGGACAGCCTTCAGGGCCCGGGTCCGGAGACCTCGGCGGTAGCCGGGGAGTGAAACGACCCCTGCGGATCCTGCTCCTGGCCGGGGCCGTTGGGTTGGGGGTCGGTGCGCCGGCATCGGCCGCCGGGGCTGTCGCCTCCGCCCCGGTCGGTCACACCGCCGCGGTCAGGACGGTCTCGGCACCCGAGCCCGGACAGGGCTGGCTCACCGGGCGCAGGCAGAGGCTGCTGGCGGTGTGGGTACTCATCGATGTCGGCGCGGTCCTGTTGTGGTACGGATCGGACCCGGTCCGGCCTCCCCGCCTACTCGGCTCGCTCGGTGCCCGTCAGGCCACCCCCATCGATCCGATAGAACACGATCTCGAGGTGGGTGGCATCGGGCGCTTCGCCCGCCACCGGGACGGACCACCCAAGCGGCTGTGAGCGTGGTTCGGCTCTCATCGGGTGGCGACCGAACGGTGGTCGACCGGCCGATAGCTTGAGCGGTCATGCCCGCCCCGGAACTCGAATCGAGCCTCCGTGCCGTGCTGGCCGGGGTGACCGGAGACTCCGGAGCGTCCGTGGTGGACCTTCGCCGGCTTTCGGGCGGGGCCTCCCGGGAGACCTGGTCGTTCGATCTGGTCGGATCCGATGGCCAACTCCGGCCCCTGATCCTGCGCCGGGACCCGCCGGCGGCACCCAAGGGGAACATGGCCCTGGAGGCCGCCCTCATCTCCGCCGCCGGGGCTGCCGGGGTCCCCGTCCCGGGCCTGGTCATGGCCAGCGATGACCGCAGCCTGCTCGGATCCTCCTTCATGGTGGTCGACCGCCTGGAGGGTGAGACCATCCCCCGTCGCATCCTGCGCCAGCCCGAGCTGGCCCCGGCCCGGGCCGGCCTGGCCCGGGCTTGTGGGCGAATCCTGGCCGCCCTCCACGCCATCCCGGTCGAGGCCGTTCCCGGACTGGAGTCGCCCGATCCCCTGGACCAGTACCGCGACGTCCTGAAGGCTCTCAACGGCACCTCCCCGGTCTTCGAGTTGACCCTTCGGTGGCTGGAGGGGAATCGCCCCGCCCCCCGGACGCCGGCGGTGGTCCACGGGGACTTCCGGAACGGAAACCTGATAGTCGGACCCGAAGGCATCCGGGCCGTGCTGGATTGGGAGCTGGCCCATGCCGGGGATCCGATGGAGGACCTGGGCTGGCTGTGCGTCAAGTCCTGGCGCTTCGGAGTGGGCCTTCCGGTGGGCGGTTTCGGCACCTACGAGGACCTCATGGCCGGCTACGAGGAGGCCGGGGGCGACCCGGTCGATCGTTCGGCATTGCTGTGGTGGGAGGTGTTCGGGAACCTCCGCTGGGGCATCATCTGCATGATGCAGGCCTCGGCCCACACCAGCCGGGCCATCCGCTCGGTGGAGCTGGCCGCCATCGGCCGTCGGGTCTGTGAAGTCGAGTGGGACCTGTTGGCCATCCTGCCCGGCGCCCGGAGCGCTCCGGGCGTCCTCCACAGTCCTGCCGGCCTTGAGCCCGACCGCCCGGCCGCCCCGGAGACACCCGGGCTCGGCTATCTCCACGGCAGTCCCGACGCGGCCGGGCTGGTCGAGGCGGTGAGGGAGTACCTGGAGAACGACGTCATGACCGCCACCGAGGGCCGGGTCAGGTTCCATGCCCGGGTGGCCGTCAACGTCCTGGGCATGGTGGAGCGGGAGCTGGCCCTGGGCCCGGGCCAGGCGGAGCGCCACCGGGCCGGCCTGGCCGTCCTGGGCCTCGATGACGAGGCCGGACTGGCCGCCGCCATCCGGGCGGGGGAGTTGGGCCCGGATAACCAGGAGGTCTTGGCGTTGCTGGTCGAGACGGTGCGCTCCAAGCTGGAGGTGGCCAACCCGGCCTACCTGGTCACACCCGAGGCGCCGGAGTCGGAGGCGGGTCCGTGACCGATCCCGGTCGGATGTCCGGGCCGGAGCGGGACCGCCGCGTCCCGGTCGGCTTCGATGCCACCCTGGGCGCCGAGTTCCTGGAACTGACCCCCGAGCGGGTGGTCATGCGCCTGGAGGTCGGGCCCCATCTCCAGCAACCCTTTGGCATCCTCCACGGCGGCGTCTACTGCAGCCTGGTGGAGAGCTCGGCCAGCATGGGGGCCGGGGCGTGGTACGCCGAGAGAGGCCAGGTGGTCGGGATGGCCAACCAGACCGACTTTTTGCATCCGGTGCGCAGTGGCGCCATCACGGCCACGGCCACTCCTGTCCACCAGGGTCGCACCACCCAGCTGTGGCAGGTCCAGATCCATGACCAGGACGACCGGCTGGTGGCCCGGGGCCAGGTGCGTATCGCCAACCTGGAGCGTCGTGACTGAGCGGGAGGGACTCCGCTAGGTCCGCACCTCGACCTTGGTGGGCATGTGCAGCATCCCCTGGGCCAGACCGGGATTCATGACCTCGAAGCGGTGGCGCTGCTCCTGCCAGTCGTAGACCACGTCCTCGTCCTGGTCGGTGACGGCCAGGGTGAGGAAGTAGGTGCCATCCAGGAGGGGTACCGAGGTGAAGGAGAAACGGATCTCGCCCTTACCGTCGATGTGGGGGATGTCGGTGCCGAGGATGCGGGTGTTGGTTCCGGAGAGCAGATTGCCCTCGATATCATAGATGGCGAAGCCGAAGTTGGGGGCGGTGATCCGCTCCCTGGCCTCGTACCCGATGGCGATGGTCAGAGGTTCACCCGGGCGCAGGCACTCCTCGGTCCCCGGGTGCTCGAAGCGGACCCCGGTGATGCGGACCCGGAAGTTGCGCTTGCGCTCAGGGTCGTTGCGGCCGTCGAGGGCACCCTCCACGTCACCTTCCAGGGCGGCGGCCATGGCCTCGGCCACCTCGGGCCGGTCCCCGGTGGTGAGGAGATGCTCCCGGAAGGAGCGGATGGCCACCCCGGGGGATCCGGAGGCAACTTCCCGGCCGTGATCGAGGACGATGGCCTTCTGGCAGATCTGGCGGACCAGATCCGGAGCGTGGGTGACGAACACGATGGTGCGGCCCTCCCGCTGGAAGTGGCGCACCCGGTCCAGGCACTTGCGTTGGAAAGCCTCGTCCCCAACGGCCAGGACCTCGTCCACCAGCAGGACGTCGGGCTCGGCATTCACGGCCACGGCGAAGCCGAGCCGCATGTACATACCCGAGGAGTAGTACTTGACCTGGTTATCGATGAACTGCTCCAACTCGGCGAAAGCAACGATGTCATCGAAGCGCTTCTCGATCTCGCGCTTGGACAGCCCCAGCAACGAGGCGTTGAGGAACACGTTGTCGCGTCCGGTCAGATCGGGGTGGAAGCCCGCCCCCAGCTCCAGAAGGGCGGCCAGGCGGCCCCGCACCTCGATGCGGCCCTCGGTGGGCTGAATGATGCCGGCCACGCACTTGAGCAGGGTCGACTTACCTGAACCGTTGTGGCCGAGCAGGCCCCAGGTCTCACCCTCGGCTATCTCGGCGTCGATGTCGCGCAGGGCCCAGAACTCCTCGTAGGGGACGCGGCCGAGATGCTGGACCCGCTCCTTCAGCGATGAGTACTTCTCGTGGTAGAGCTTGAAGCGTTTGGAGACACCGGTGATGGTGACTGCGGCTGGCAAGTCAGGCCCCCACGGCGTGGAACCCGCCGTCGACGTGGACGATCTCCCCGGTGGTCATAGGGAAGAAGTCTGACAGCAGGGCCACGCAGGCCCGGCCCACCGACCGGCCGGGGTCGTTGACGTCCCAGTGCAGCGGAGAGCGGGGAGCCCAGGCGTCCTCGAAGGCGGAGAAGCCGTCGATGGACTTGGCCGCCATGGTGCGCTTCGGGCCGGCCGCCACCAGGTTGACCCGCACCCCGTGGGTCCCAAGGTCCCGGGCCAGGTACCGGGCGAGGGATTCGTAGGCGGCTTTGGTCACCCCCATCCAGTTGTAAGCCGGCCAGGCCACCGAGGCGTCGAAGTCGAGCCCGACCAGCGAGCCTCCGCCGGCGGCCTGGAAGAGGGGGAGCAGACCCTGGGCGAGCACCTTGAGCGAGTAGGCCGACACCTGGATGGCACTGGCCACCTGGTCCCAGTCCGCCCGGAACATGTCCCCACCCAGGCATTCCGGCGGAGCGTTGCCGATGGCATGGAGGGCCCCGTCCACCCGGCCCCAGCGGCGCTCCAGCTCGGCGGCCAGGGCGTCCATGTGATCGGGGACCGTGACATCCAGCTCCAGCACATCGGGCTCCACCGGTAGCTTCCGGGCCACCCGGCGGGTGAGGGACATCACCCGCCCGAAGCTGGTGAGGAGGACCTCGGCACCCTCCTCCTGAGCCACGTGGGCGGCGTCGAAGGCCAGGGAGTCATCGGTGAGGACCCCGGTGATCAGTATGCGTTTGCCCTCCAGGATGCCCACGGTTCCTCGCTTGGTCGGCTGGCTGGGAGTCGGCACCGGGGCACGTCCCGTCCCGGACAGACGATCGGGGAGTCTCGCATGTGTTCTACGTTGGGGGGGTGAGGTGGCGATGAGGATCGCGGTGCTGGGGGGGACCGGCCCGGCCGGAGGAGCCCTGGCCCTGCGCCTGGCCGACATCGGCCACCAGGTCCGGATCGGGTCCCGCTCGGCGGAACGGGCCGAGGAGGTCTGCGCCGAGCTCAAGGGCCGCTGGCCGGACCGGAGCCTGGATCTGACCGGGGCCGCCAACGAGGACGCCGCCGCCTGGGCGGAGCTGGTGGTGGTGGCCACCCCGTGGGACGCGGCCGCCTCCACCGCCTCTTCGGTGGCCCCCGCCCTGGCCGGCAAGGTCGTGATCAGCATGGCCAACGCCCTGACCCGGCTGGGCAGTGAACTGGTGGCGCTGGTCCCCCCCCGGGGATCGATTGCCGCCGCCGTCCAGGCCGCCGTCCCCGCCGCCATGGTGGCCGGGGCCTTCCACCACGTGCCGGCCCATGAGCTGGGTCAGCTGGACGATCCCGTCGACTGTGACGTCATCATCTGCGCTGATCAGGCCGCCGCCGCCGAGGCCACGGCCGAGTTGGTGGATGCCATCCCCGGGCTTCGGTCCCTCCGGGCCGGCAGCCTGGCCGCCGCTGCCGCCACCGAGGCCTTCACCGCCGTGTTGTTGCAGGTCAACCGGCGCTACAAGACCCGCACCACCATTCGCCTCCATGGCCTGGACAAGGACGCTTCCGAGGGGCCGTGAAGTGGTGATGCGCCTGTATGACACCGCCCGGCGGGAGGTCGTGCCCTTCGAGGCCGGTCCTGTGGTCACTATGTACACCTGCGGCATCACGCCCTACGACGCCGCCCACATGGGCCACGTCACCGTCTATGTCACCTATGACGTCCTCCAGCGCCGCCTGCGGGACCTGGGCCACGACACCCGCTGCGTCCGCAATGTGACCGACGTCGATGACAGCATCCTGGGCAAGGCTCGGGACCTCGGCGTGCACTTCCTGGACCTGGCCGCCGAGGAGATGGCCCGGTTCGATTCGACCATGCGGGCCCTCGGCCTGCTGGAGAGCTGGAGCGAGCCCCGGGCCACCTCGGCCATTCCCGACATCCTCGGCTTCATCGGCATGGTGCTGGAGTCGGGGCACGCCTACCAGGCCGGGGGGGCCGTCTATTTCGATGTGAGCTCGTTCGCCAACTTCGGCCAGATCTCCCACTTCGACCGCTCGGTGATGCTGGATCTGGCCGCTCAGCGGGGGGGCAACCCTGATGATCCCAACAAGCGCGATCCGCTGGACTTCGTCCTGTGGCAGCCCTCGGCCCCGGACGAGCCGGCCTGGGACTCGCTGTGGGGACCGGGGCGGCCCGGCTGGCACATCGAGTGCTCGGCCCTGGCCATGCGGGAGCTGGGGGATCAGATCGACCTGCACGGAGGCGGGGGCGACCTGGTCTTTCCCCACCACGAGTGCGAGGCCGCCCAGTCCGAGGCCGTGACGGGCCGTCCCTTCGTCCGCCATTGGATGCACTGCGCCATGGTCGCCCTCAACGGGGAGAAGATGTCCAAGTCCCTGGGCAACCTGGTCTTCGCCAGCGACCTGCTCAAGGAGTGGGAGCCCGACGCCATCCGCCTGGCCGTCATCGGCCACCATTACCGGTTCGGCTGGGAGTGGACCGACCGGGACATGCCCGAGGCGGCTGCCCGGCTGGCCCGCTGGCGGGAGGCCGGGGCCGGGGACGCCGCCCTGGACGACGTCCGGGCCGCCCTGGACGATGACCTCGACGCCCCGGCCGCGCTGGCCGCCATCGACGCCGCCGCCGCCGCCGGCCACGGCATCTCCTCGGCCGCCACCCTGCTCGGGGTGCGGCTCTGAGTCGGCAGGAGCGGTTCTAAACCGGTGTAGCCCGCAGAAGGCGACCGGTATCCTCGGCCGATGCCGGCCGATATCACCATCACGCTGCCAGACGGTTCCTCCCGATCGCTTCCCGCCGGGTCGACCACCGCTGATCTGGCCGCTGCCATCGGGCCCCGGCTGGCCAAGGCAGCCGTGGCCGCCCGCATCGACGGGGAGGAGCGGGACCTGTCCGAGCTCCTGGCCGACGGCGCCCAGGTGGCGGTCATCACCGCCGACAGTCCCGACGGCCTGCACGTGCTGCGTCACTCGACCGCCCACGTCCTGGCCCAGGCCGTCACCCAGCTCTGGCCCGGGGCCCGCTACGCCATCGGTCCGCCGGTGCAGGACGGCTTCTACTACGACTTCGACCTCCCCGACGGCGCCCACTTCACTGAGGAGGATCTGGGCCGGATCGAGGAGCGTATGCGCCGGATCATGGCCGAGGACCAGGGCTTCGTCCGGGAGGAACACAGCGTGGAGGAGGGTCTGGCTCTCTTTGCCGATCAGCCTTACAAGATCGAGATCATCGAAGGGGTGGCCGCCGGCCGGGCCGAGGCCGAGGACGCCGGTGAGGTGGGAGGCTCCCCGGAGCGGCCGGTGGGCGTCTATCGGAACAGCCTGGAGTTCGTCGACCTGTGTCGGGGCCCGCACGTGCCCTCCACCGGGCGCCTGGGTCACTTCAAGCTCCTGCGGGTGGCCGGCGCCTACTGGCGGGGGGATGAGAAGCGCCCCCAGCTGCAGCGCATCTACGGCACGGCCTGGGCCAGCGCCGCCGATCTGGCCGAACACCTCCACCGCCTGGAGGAGGCCGAGAAGCGCGACCACCGCAAGCTGGGGGTGGAACTGGACCTGTTCTCCTTCCCGGATGAGATCGGCTCGGGCCTGGCCGTGTTCCATCCCAAGGGCGGCCTCATCCGCAAGCTGATGGAGGACTACTCCCGCCGGCGCCACGAGGAGGCCGGCTACGAGTTCGTGAACAGCCCGCACATCACCAAGGCCGAGCTGTTCGAGACCTCCGGGCACCTGGAGTGGTTTGCCGATGGCATGTTCCCGCCCCTCGAGGTGGACGGAGACAACAAGTACTACCTCAAGCCCATGAACTGCCCGTTCCATGTGCTGATCTACCGGAGTCGGCAGCGGTCCTACCGGGAGCTCCCTCTACGGTTGTTCGAGTTCGGCACCGTGTACCGGTACGAGAAATCAGGCGTCGTGCACGGCTTGACCCGGGCGCGGGGCTTCACCCAGGACGACTCCCACATCTTTTGCCGGCGGGACCAGATGGGAGAGGAGCTGGCTTCGCTTCTCACCTTTGTGTTGGACCTGCTGCGCGACTACGGCCTGTCCGACTTCTACCTGGAGCTGTCCACCAAGCCGCCGGGCAAGGCCGTAGGAACGGATGAGGAGTGGGACGAGGCGACCGAGACCCTGCGCTCCGTTGCCCTGGCCCAGGGCCTGGAACTGGTCATGGACGAGGGGGGCGGCGCCTTCTACGGGCCCAAGGTCTCCGTTCAGGCCAAGGACGCCATCGGCCGGTCGTGGCAGATGTCGACCATCCAACTCGACTTCCAGACGCCGCGGCGCTTCGGCATCGAATACGTCGGCGCCGACAACGCCCGCCACCAGCCGATCATGATCCACCGGGCCCTGTTCGGATCCATCGAGCGCTTCTTCGGAGTGTTGACCGAGCACTACGCCGGCGCCTTCCCGGTCTGGCTCTCACCGGTCCAGGCCCGCATCCTGCCGGTGCGGGACGACCACCAGGACTACGCCGAGAAGGTGGCGGCCCGGATGAAGACGGCCGGCCTGCGCGTAGAGGTGGCGTCGGCGTCGGAGAAGTTGGGCGGGCGCATCCGCAAGGCCAAGCTCGAGCGGGTCCCCTTTGTCCTGGTCGTCGGGGATGATGACGTGGCGGCCGGATCGGTAGGAGTGAACCAGCGGGGCTCCGAGCAACCCGAGCGGGGCGTGGCGGTGGAGACCCTCATCGACCGGATGGCGTCCATGGTCGAAGAGCGGGTGTCCGGACCGTGACCGACGGCCCCGGGGCGTGAGCCTGGAGCGGCTCTGGGCCGGCTGGCGCAGCGAGTACATCGAGGGGGCCACCGGTCCCGATGGCGGGACGGAGGGCTGCGTGATGTGCCGGCTGGCCGACCCCGGTCAGTCGATGGAGGAGGGCCACGTCCTCTGGCGGGGCTCGTTGGTGGCCGCCGCCCTCAACGCCTACCCCTACACCAGCGGCCACCTGATGGTCATGCCCCGTCGTCACGTGGGGGATCTGGAGTCCCTACAGCCGGAGGAGTCGGCCCAGCTGTGGTCGGCCGTCACTGCCGCCGTGGTGGCGGTGAAGGAGGCCTACCGGCCCGAAGGCCTCAACGTGGGGATCAACCTGGGCCGGGCGGCCGGGGCGGGCATACCGGGCCACCTGCATGTGCACGTACTGCCCCGCTGGGCCGGGGACAGCAACTTCATGACCTCGGTGGCCGAGGCCCGGGTCATGCCCGAGACGCTGGCCCGTTCGGCCCAACGGCTGCGGGCCGCCTGGGACGGCCCGGCCCCGCCGGGCTAGCCGCCGCAGGCCCCCCCGGTTCGCCCGCCCCTCAGTGGGCGGCCACGGGATCGGCCGATTTGGCCTTGGCCACCTTGTCATAGAGGTGCTGGGGCAACAGGTCGTAGTGGTCGTGGCCGTGGCGGAACCGGCCCCACCCGCCGGTGAGGGAGCGCAGGTCGATGGCGTAGCGGGCCAGTTCCGAGGTCGGCACCAGGGCCCGGACCACCTGCCGGCCGTCTTCGGTCGTCTCGGTGCCCTGCACCCGGCCCCGCCTGGAGTTGAGATCCCCCATGACATCGCCCTGGTAGTTGGGGGGAACGGTCACCTCCAGCCAGGACACCGGTTCGAGCAGGACCGGTCCGGCCTTGGCCATCGCCTCCCGGAAACCCAGCGAGCCGGCCATCTTGAAGCTCATCTCGGAGGAGTCGACCGGGTGGAACTTTCCGTCGGTGAGGGTCACGCTCACGTCCACCACGGGGAAGCCGAAGTGCCCGCCGTTGGACATCGTCTCCAGGACGCCCTTTTCCACCGCCGGGATGAACTGGCGGGGGATGGCGCCGCCGACGATCTTCTCCTCGAAGCTGAAGCCGGACCCCCGCTCGGTCGGACTCAGGATCAGGTTGGCCACCCCGAACTGACCGTGGCCGCCGGTCTGCTTCTTGTAACGGCCCTCGGCCTCTGCCGACTGGGTGATCGTCTCCCGGTAGGCGACCTGGACCGGTTCGACCTCCACATCCACGCCGAACTTGCGGTGAAGGCGCTCGGCCACGATCTGGAGGTGGGTCTCGCCCATGCCGGACAGGACGGTCTGATGGGTCTCGTCATCCCGGCGCACCCGCAGGGCGGGGTCCTCCTCCTGCAGCCGGTGGATGGCGGTCATCAGCTTGTCCTCATCGCCTTTGGACTTGGGCCGGATGGCGATGGACAGGACCGGCTCGAGCGGCTCGGGAGCGGGGACCCGGACCGGAGTGGTCTTGGGCGCCAGGGTGTCGGCCGTGGCCGTGTCGGCCAGTTTGGCCACCGCCGCCAGGTCACCGGCGCGGATCTCGGTCAAGGCGATGTGCTCCTTGCCCCGCAAGGTGAACAGGGTGTGGAGCCGCTCCTCGGCGTGGGTGCGGGGGTTGGTGAGCACGGTGTCAGGCTTGAGCGTCCCGGACAGCACCTTGAACAGGGAAAGCTTGCCCACGTAGGGGTCGGCCACCGTCTTGAACACATAGGCCAGCGGCTCGGCGTCCGGATCGGCCTTGACCTCATGGCGGGCCCCACCCGCTTCCACCTCCACCGGGGGCCGGGCGGCGGGGGAGGGCCCGATCTCGCAGATGAAATCGGCCAGGCGGTCGATGGCCACCTCCTTGGCAGCCGAGCCGCACAGCACCGGAAAGACGGTGCCGGCCGCCACCCCTAGGGCCAGGGTGTCCTCCAGTTCCTTGGCGCTGGGCACGTCGCCATCCAGGTAGCGCTCCATCAGGGCGTCGTCGCCCACCACGATGCCCTCCACCAGGGCCTCGTGGACCTCGCGCTCGGAACTCTCCATGTCATCGGGGATGGGGCCCCGGCTGGGCTGGCCGGCCTCGTAGGTGATGGCGGTGTCGGTCAGCAGATCGGCCACCCCCCGGAACTCGACCTCCTCGCCCACCGGGAGCTCTAGGGGCGCCACGCCGGCCCCGAAGCTTTCCTGGAGCTGGGCCAGGGTGCGTTCGAAGCTGGCCCGCTCCCGGTCCAGCTTGTTGACGAAGATGAGCCGGGGCAGGCCCATGGCGGCGGCCATGTCCCAGACCACCTGGGTCTGCACCTCGACCCCCTCCACGGCGCTGACCACGAAGACGGCCAGGTCGGCCACCGACAGAGCGGCCACCGTGTCCCCGATGAAGTCGGCGTAGCCGGGGCAGTCGATCAGGTTGATCTTGTAGCCGTCCCGCTCGAAGGGGGCCAGATCGAGGGACAGGGATATGCCCCGCTTGATCTCCTCGGGATCATGGTCGGTGACGGTGTTTCCGTCCTCCACCCGGCCGGGGCGGTTGACGACTCCGGCGCAGTGGAGCAGGGCCTCGGCCAGGGTGGTCTTTCCACACCCGCCGTGGCCCACCAGCGCGACATTGCGGATCCGCTCCGGCGGGAAGATCTGCACAGGCCATGACCTCGCTTCCTCCGGCCCTGAAGGCCGATCCGAGGGCCCCCCGGTCCTCGGATCCTCAGATTACCGATCAGCAGTGGTAGGTTTAGTTAGCAGTCAGGGTTCCTGACCAGGAGAATGCATGTTCGACGGACGCTGGCGGAGCGGAGTCGACCGCGGCACACAGCCGATCGGATCGGCCCTGCATCGCACCGGCATAACGGCCAACCAACTCACCGCCGGCGGTCTCGTGGTCGCGCTCGGCGCCGCCTATGCCATTGCCACGGGCCACCTGGTCTGGGGCGTGGTGGCCCTGGTGGCGGCGGCCGTACCCGACCTGCTGGACGGCCCGCTGGCCAAGGCGGCCGGCACCGCCGGTCCCCGGGGGGCGTTCTTCGACTCGGTCGGAGACCGGTTCACCGACTCGGTGGTCCTGGGCGGGGTGGCCTGGTATCTGGACTCCACCCGTGGCGCCCACGCCGCCCTGCTGGCCTTCGCGGTCATGGGCGCCGCCGCCCTGGTCTCCTACGAACGGGCCAAGGCCGAATCGCTGGGCTTCGAGGCCCGGGGCGGCCTGATGGAGCGGGCCGAGCGGATCATCGTCCTCTGCATCGGTCTGGCCTTCCCGGTGCTGGTCATCGCCCTTTGGGTCATCCTGGTCGGAAGCCTCTTCACCGCCGTTCAGCGCTTCGTCAAGGTCTGGCGCCAGGCCGGGGTCCCGGCCCGCTCCGCCACCGATGAGGCCCGGGTCCGTTGGACGATGGCGGCCATGGAGGAGAGGTGGCGGGCCCGCCGGGAGTCCATGCGCCCGGCCGGCTCCGGCTGGCTGGCCGGCTCCAGCGATCCCGACAGCACCTGGCGGACCCGGCGGCTGGCTCGCCAGGCCGGCGCCCGCCGCCACGGCCGTCTGGCCTCCGGGCGCCACCGCGGCGCCGGCACCCGGCCCTGAACCACTGCCGGGTTGAGCGGCCTTGGCCGTAGCGGAGTCGGGGGAGGGCGGCGCCGTAGGGCCCGTCGCCGGGTCCGGACCGGACCGCCCGGATGACAAGGGCCTGGCCTATTACGTCTACCGGGGCTGTTTCACCATCGGCCGGGCGACCCCGCGGCCGGTGGCGGCCGCCCTGGCCTGGGCGGCCGGGCGGGCCTGCGCCGCCACCATGGCCGACCGCCGGGTGCTGGTGGGCCGGAACCTGGAGAGGGTGGCCGGACGTCCGCTCAGCCGAGAGGAGCTCGACCGGGGGATCCGGGCCTCGTTCGACACCTACGCCCGGTACTGGATGGAGTCCACCCGGGCCACCGGTACCGACGCCGGGGAACTGGAGGCCCGGATGTCGATGGAGGGCCTGGACCACATCGATGCCGCCCTGGCCGCCGGTAAGGGCGCCATCATCGCCCTGCCCCACCTGGGCAGCTGGGACTTTGGCGGAGCCTGGATCGCCTCCACCGGCTACCCCCTGACCGTGGTGGCCGAGGAGGTCAAGCCCCGGGCCTTGTTCGACTGGTTCGTGGAGATGCGGGCCGATCTGGGCCTGGAGGTCGTGCCCCTCGGCCCCCAGGCCGCCTCGGCGGTGGGCCGGGCCTTGCGCCAGAACCGCCTGGTGGCCCTGGTCAGCGACCGGGACCTGGTCGGCAACGGCGCCGAGGTCGAGTTCTTCGGGGAGCGCACCCGGCTGCCGGCCGGACCGGCCACCATGGCCCTGCGCACCGGGGCGGCCATCCTGCCCGCCGCCATCTATCTGCGGCCCCGGGGCCGCTGCCACGCCGTCATCCGCCCGCCCCTTAACGTCCCGCCCACCGGCGGCGGCCTTCGGGCCGATATCACCACCGTGACCCAGGCCCTGGCCCGGGAGCTGGAGGACCTCATCCGGGTGGCGCCCGAACAGTGGCACATGATGCAACCCAACTGGCCCAGCGACCCGGGCTACGGGGCTTGAGCGGGTCGGCCGGGCTGCGGACCCAGGGACGGGCTGGGAGAATGGGGCATGGACGCCACCCGGCCCGAATGCTGTGAGGAATGCGGCTTCGACTCCACCCGATGGCGGCGCCGGGATGTTGCCTCTCTGTTCGAGGCCCTCGGCTATTGGTGGACCCTGGCTCTGGACGGGGTCGACCGGGCCGACCTGAACCGCCGGCCGGCTGAGGGGGTCTGGTCCGCCCTCGAATACGGGCTGCACAGCGGGCTGGTCACCGCCGTCAACCGGTACGGGGCCGAGCTGATCCTGGCCGAGGACGGCGGCCGCCTGCCTGACCCGCCCGCCGTCGGGGACGGAGGCGGGCCGGCTGCCGACCTGGATCCTGCTCCGGTCCTGGATGACCTGGAGCGCGAGGGCCGGGCCCTGGCCGGCGTGGCCCACCGGCCCGAGCCGGGGTGGGCCAACCGGGCCGCCCTGCCCGACGGGACCGTCCTCCAGGCCGAGGCGGTCCTCTTCCACGCTGCCCACGACGCCAGCCATCACTTCATGGACGTCGGGCGGGGCCTGGCCGCCCTCGGGCTGGGCACGCCGGCCGGAACCGGCCAAATGGCCCAGATCAATGTCTCCGGGGGCGGGGTGCCCAAGCACCGGGTGCCGGACGCCGACATCGGCTGGGATGGCCTCACCGCCGATCGGCAGGCCGACCGCAAGCATCACGGTCGGCCCTTCCAGGCCGTCTGCCTGTGGTCGACCGAAGTACTGGACCGCCTCAGCGGAGACGGCCATCCCATCGGACCGGGATACGCGGGGGAGAACCTGACCGTCTCCGGCCTGGACTGGGACAGCCTGCGTCCGGGCGCCCGCCTGCAGGCCGGTACTGCTCTTTTGGAACTCTCCTTTCCGGCCATTCCCTGCCAGAAGCAGGCGCAATGGTTCACGGACCGGGACTTCAAGCGGATCGCCCACGAAGTGAACCCCGGCCTGGTGCGCTGGTACGCCTGGGTCCGCCGCCCCGGAGCGGTGGCGACGGGCGACCCGGTTGTCCTCCAGCCGTGAGCGGAGCCGACCGGCTGCGGGCCGAGACCACCGCCATCGACGGTCTGCACATCCTCCAGCTGAAGGCGGTGGGCGATGAGAGGGGAGTGGTCCGGGAGTTCTTCCGGGCCAGCGCCCTGGCCGAGGTGGGCCTGGACGCGGTCGGCGCCTGGCGCCAGGTCAATCTCACCACCTCCCACCGGGGGGTGGTGAGGGGCCTGCATGGGGAGGCGATGACCAAGCTGGTGTCGGTGGCGGTCGGATCGGCGCTGGGCGCCTATGTCGACGCCCGCCCGGGGTCGACCTCCTTCGCCCGGACGGTGACGGTGGAACTGATCCCCGGGCGGGCCGTGCTGGTGCCCCGGGGAGTGTGCAACGGCTTCCAGGCCACCGCTCCGGGGGAGACGGCCTATCTCTACTGCTTCGATGATGAGTGGCGGCCCGACATGGCCGGGGTGGCCGTCAGCGCCTTCGATCCCGACCTGGGCATCGCCTGGCCGGTGCCGGTGGATGTGAACGACCGTCGCCTGGTGTCGGCCAAGGACGCCGCCCTGCCTCGCCTGGGGGAACTGCCCGTCTGAAAACCGGGGGCTACGGTGCGGGCGTGCGGGTGGCGCAGGTCTGTCCCTACAGCCTCTCCATCCCCGGCGGGGTGCAGGGTCAGGTCCTCGGCCTGGCCCGGGCCCTGCGCCGCCACGGCCACCACGTGACCGTGCTGGCCCCCTCGGACGGACCGCCGCCCGAATCCGGGGTGCGGACCCTGGGGCGTTCGGTGCCCCTGGCCGCCAACGGTTCGGTGGCCCCCATCGCCCCGGACCTGGCCTGCGCCCGGCGGACCATTGCCGCCCTGCGGGACGGGGATTACGACGTTCTGCACCTGCACGAGCCCATGGTCCCCGGCCCCACCCTGACCGCCCTGCTGTATTCGGATCTGCCCATCATCGGCACCTTCCACCGCAGCGGCGCCAGCGCCGCCTACGCTGGCTTCGGGCCTCTGCTGGTGCGCTGGGCCCGGCGCATCGACGTGCGGGTGGCCGTCTCCGTCGACGCCCGGCACACGGCCGAGAGTGCCCTGGGCGGTGACTACGAGATGCTGTTCAACGGAGTGGATGTGCAGGCCTTCACCGCCCCGCCACCGGCACCAACCCGTGGACCCACCGTCTTCTTCATCGGCCGCCACGAGGAGCGCAAGGGCCTGGCCGTCCTGTTGGAGGCGGTGAGCCTCATGGCCGATCCGCCCGAACTCTGGGTGGCCGGGGACGGCCCGCAGACCGCCGAGCTCAAGGCCCGCTACCGGTCCATGAATCGGCTCCACTGGCTGGGCCGCATCCGCGATGTGGAGCGGGCCTCCCGCTTGAAGGGGGCCGACCTGTGCTGCTTCCCTTCCCAGCGGGGGGAGTCCTTCGGACTGGTGTTGCTGGAGGCCATGGCGGCCGGGACGGCGGTGGTGGCCGGGGACATCGACGGCTACCGCAATGTCGTGACGGATGGAGTCGATGGACTGCTGGTCCCCCCAGCCGATCCGGGCGCCCTGGCCGCCACGCTGACCAGGGCCCTGGCCGACCCGGGGTTGCGGGCCCGCCTGCGGGCGGGTGGCTCCGAGCGGGCCGCCACCTTCTCCATGGACCACCTGGCCGAGGCCTACGGGGATCTCTACGCCCGGGTGGCGGAAATGAAGAAGAGCCGCCCCGGGGGACGGCGCGGTGGGAGGATGGCCGGGTGAGCCAGCCCGTCCGCAGCCGCAACACCCGCGGCCGCCCGCCCCGGAAGGACCAGGGCGGCCGGCGGGCGCGGCCCCAGCCCTCGGCCCGGGAGGTGGCCCCGCCCCCTCCCCCGGCGGAATCGCCTAATGAAGTGCTCAGCCGCCAGGCGGTGGCCAATCGGCGTCGGGCCCGGTTGGCGGTGGGGCTGGGCGCCGCCCTCCCGTCGCTGGTCTTGGCCGTGGTCATCGGGGCCGTCCTGGGTTGGTGGCTGGCGCCCATCCTCCTGGTCGTCCTCACCGCCGCGGCCGCCGCCGGGCTTTGGCGCATCGGGCCCGGAATGGCCCTGCGCGGCCTGGAGCTGCACCCGCTGCCGCCCATAGGCCGGGAGGCGGCCCGGCTCC
>DAHUYE010000087.1 GCA_027315345.1 Actinomycetota bacterium | reverse complement strand
CCTCGACCCGCACTCAGGACAGGTCGCCTCCTGAGCCGATCAGGCCAGTGGGACCGAGTTGGCCACGGAGCGCGGCGGCTGGCCGGTGCAGCCGGCCGGGCCGCCGCCTGCTGGCGGGAGACAAGACCGGGATCAGCTAGGGGACCAGGTCGAGGTCCAGGACAGCGGCAGCCCGGTCGATTGGAGGCTGCCTAGCCGGCCAGAGCCAGGGCTTCCCGGTCCAGGGACGCCTCGGCCGCCATGTGCTGGTCCAACTTCCGCTTGATGCGCTGCAGGGCGTTGTCGATCGACTTGGTGTGCCGGGCCAGCTGGGCGCCGATCTCCTGATAGGACCGGCCCTCCACGTACAGGGAAAGGACCTCGACCTCCAGGCTGGAGAGCATGTCGACCATGGACTGGCGCAGCCGGCCCATCCGCTCGGTGGCCACGACCTCATCGGCCGGGTCAGCGGCGAAGTGGCCCTCGAGCACGTCATCCCCCGTCCGCTCGTTACCGTCGTCACCGGTACGGGTGGCCGAGATGGACACGTACTGGTTGAGCGGCTGGTGCTTTTGGCGGGTGGCCGTCTTGATGGCGGTGATGACCTGGCGGGTGACGCACAGTTCGGCAAAGGCCCGGAAGGAGGCCTCCCGGTCCGGCCGGTAGTCCCGGGCCGCCTTGAACAGGCCGATCAGGCCCTCCTGCTCCACATCGTCGGCGTCGGCACCGACCAGGAAGTAGGCCCGGGCCTTGGAGCGGGCGAAACGCCGGTAGCGCTCGATCAGGGACTCCAGGGCCGAGGCGTCCCCGGCCTGGAACAGTGCCACCAGCTCCTCGTCGGACCGGTCAAGGAGTTGGGTTGCGCAGTGGAAGGCCATGTCGGGGGGGCTCCTGGAGTGGTGTGATGAATGGGGTTGGTTTTGACCCGAACTAGTTCCTACGAACTAGTCGGATATAACCACCCCGCCACCCGGAGTGTCAATGCTCGGGCGCGACAAATGACCGGTTTGCCGGAAGAAATATCCCGGGCCGGGTCTCCATAAACCGCAAATCGCCCCAGCTGGACTAGTTACCTAGGTCCAGCGGCCGTTCGGTTACAAGTTTCTACCTGGACCGTGCCCCTTCCTGCCTGGCCGGCAGGAATTCCCGTTCAGGTCCCCTGGCGGGCCCGGGCCACCTCGAAACAAGCCACGGCGGCGGCGGCGGACACGTTGAGTGAGGCGACCGAGCCGGACTGGGGGATGCTGACCAGCAGGTCGCAGCGGGCCCGGGCCAGGCGGGACAGACCCTTGCCCTCGGAACCCATGACCAGGGCGACCGGCCGGTCGGCCACCTCCAGGCCCCACACGGCCCGGGGGGCGGCCGCGTCCAGTCCCACCGACCAGACGCCGGCCTTGGCCAGGGTGGCCAGGGCACCGGGGATGCCCGGGACGGTGGCCACCCGCAGATACTCGATGGCGCCGGCGGCCGCCTTGGCCACGGTGGGGGTGACGCGGGCCGAGGAATGACGGGGCAGCACCACCCCGGTGGCCCCGGCGCACTCGGCGCTGCGCAGCACGGCCCCGAGATTGTGGGGGTCGGTGACCCCTTCCAGCATGACCAGGAAGGCCGGACGCCCCGGGGGCCCGGTCAGGACGTCATCGAGGTCGTACTCGTGGAGCGCTTCGGCGTGGGCGATGACGCCCTGGTGGGCCTCGGTGCGGGCTTCGGCGTCCAAGCGGGCCCGGGCCATCCACTGCACCGGGATGCGCCGGGCCCCGGCCAGCTCGACGATGCGGTCGAGCACGGGTGAGGGATCGCTGCCCTGGGCCACCCAGACGTCCCGCACCCCCCGGCCCCGGGCGGCCAGCAACTCCTCCACCGCCCGGCGCCCCTCGACCTGCTCCCCGCCCAGGCCGGTGGCCGGCGCGGCGCGGCCCGGGGACCGGCGCGGCCCCGATGGGGGCCCAGCCCGTCGCACCCCCGGGGCCCCGGCCCTCCTCACCGGGCGGTCGCGGCGGCCCGGACTCATGGGCGCTCCAGGAGCGCGGTGCTCATGGGCGCTCCAGGAGCGCGGTGTTCATGGGCGCTCCAGGAGCGCCACGGCCCAGCAGGCGATCCCCTCGGAGCGGCCCAGGGCGCCCAGCCCCTCGGGGCTCTTGGGCTTGACCGTGACCGGGCCGCCCACCGCCGCCGACAGGCGGGCCTGCATGGCCGGACGGTGCGGGGCGAGTCGGGGGGCCTCCAGCACCACCGAGCAGTCCACGTTGGCCACCGACCAGCCGGCGCCGGCCACTCCGGCGGCCACCGTCTCCAGCAGTCCGATGGAGTCCGCCCCCGCCCAGGCCGGGTCCGAGGCCGGAAAACGGGTTCCCAGGTCGTCCAGGCCGGCCGCCCCCAGGAGGGCGTCGGCCACGGCGTGGGCCACCACGTCGGCGTCGCTGTGCCCGGCCAGGCCCCGCTCGCCCGGGAGGCGGACCCCGCCCAGGACCAGCTCCCGATCCGGCTCCGGGCTGAACGGGTGGGAGTCGAAGCCGTGGCCGATGCGGAGAGTCATATTTCGCCGGGGCCGGAGGCCAGCAGGGCCTCGGCCACCGCCAGGTCGTGGGGGTGGGTGATCTTGACGTTCCCGGGGTCCCCGGCCACCACTGTCACCCGGCCGCCCGCCGCCTCGACCAGGGCGGCGTCATCGGTGGCCTCGGCGCCGGCCCGGTGGACGGCCCGCAGCGCCTCGGCCCGGAAGGCCTGGGGGGTCTGGACCAGCACCAGCCCGTCCCGGTCGAGGGTCTCGATCACCCGCCCATCCTGGCCGACCCGCTTGACCGTGTCGGACACCGGGCAACCGGGCAGGGCGCCGTCAGCTCCGGCGGCCACCACCGCCACCACCTCCCGGAAGAGGGCGGGCCCGGCCAGGGGGCGCACGGCATCGTGCACCACCACCAGTTCGACTTGGGCCGGCAGAGCGGCCAGTCCGGCCCGCACCGACTCCGACCGGGTCGCACCGCCGGCCACCACCGCATCGGCGCCGCCTCGAGCGGCCCCGTCATTCTCCTGACCGGCGGGCACGACCAGCACCACCCAGCCGGCCACCTGGCGGGCCGCCACCACCGAGCGCTCCACCACCGTGCGACCACCCAGAACGGCGAACTGCTTCGTTCCCCCGAAGCGGGCCCCGCTGCCCCCGGCCACCACGATGGCTCCGACCGAAGATCGATCGGGAGTGGCGCCGGGGGGGTCAGTCACTCAGCCCGAGGCTACCGCCGCCAAGAGTTCAGTCGGCCGCCACGGCCGCAATCCCGGCTCAGTCGGCCGCCACGGCCGCAAAGAGCATCGTCCCCAGGCTGGTCTGCACCTGTCCGGTGATGCGGACGTCGATCTCACTTCCCACCAGCCCGTCGGCATCGGTGACCACCACCATGGTGCCGTCCTCCAGGAAGCCGACCCCTTGGCCCTCGTCCCGGCCCGGCCGGGTGATGGGAACCCGCAGGAGATCCCCGGAGGAGTGCTCGGGGCGGATGGACTCGGCCAGCTGCCCCGGATTGAGGCAACGGACGCCTTGGAGTTCGGCCACCCGCTGGAGGGCCTCGTCCACGGTCAGCAGCCCGACCTTGAGGCGCAGGGCCAGCGCCACCAGCTTGGCGTCGACCTCGCTGTGTTCAACCATCTCGTCATCCAGCACGTGCACGGCCGTTCCCATGGAGCGGATGGCCTGGAGGACTTCCAGGCCCCGACGGCCCCGCCGGCGCCGGGAGGGGTCCTGGGCATCGGCTATCGACTGGATCTCATCCAGGACGAAGCGGGGCACCAGGAGGGGCCCGGGCAGGAAGCCGGCCCGGGCCAGAGCCAGGATGCGCCCGTCGATGGCGGCCGAGGAGTCGACCAGGGCGGCGTCGCCCTCGGGGTCGGCGCCGAAGGATGTGGCCCGGACCAGGGGACGGCTGGACAGTCCGGCCATGGCCAGCATCTCCCCCGAGCGGTGGGCGCCGGTCCGGGCCCCGGCCGAGGCCGCCAACCAGGTCAACAACGAATACAGGGGCAGACCGATGAAGTGGGGCAGGGCCACCACGATCGGCACCCCGACCACTGCGGCCAGGCCGCCGGCGGCCAGGGCCCCCAGCGCGCCGGTCAGCAGCTGGGCGGGCGGAGCCTTGAGCAGATGCTCCTCGGCCTGCCCGAACAGGCTGCGGGCGCCGCGGGCTCCGATCCCCCCGCCCACGTAACCGAAGCAGGCCCCCAGGGCCGCCCCGGCCAGCGGGGCGAAGTTGGAGGGGTCATCGGCCACGCCCACGTGGTGGCCGACGGCATAACCGAGAGCCGTGAAGAGGATCACGATGAGCAGGCGCGTGACCTCTACGAACATGTGACCCCTTTCGGCATTTCCGCCGAAAAGCTTGAGGGGGCCGGCGGCCCGGGGCTCCAGCCCGGCGCCGGATGGGCGCCGTGGACGGCGTCGGCCTGGTTAGGGCAGGGCCTCGTTGAGCTTCTCTTCCGCCTCAGCTTCGGACACGCCGATGGCAAAGGTGAGTTCGGACACCAGGATCTGGCGGGCCCGGGTCAGCATCCGCTTCTCCCCAGCCGAGAGGCCCTTGTCCTTGTCCCGGATGGAGAGGTTCCGCACCACCTCGGCCACCTGGTAGATGTCGCCCGACTTGAGCTTCTCCACGTGGTTCTTGTAGCGGCGGGACCAGTTGGTCGGCATCCGTGCCTCCTTCTTGCGGAGCACGGCGAAGACCTCCTCGACCTCTTCATCGTTGATGACCTCCCGCAGGCCCACCTCATCGGTGTTGTCGGCCGGGACCATCAGGGTGAGGTCGCCATAGGCCAGGCGCAGGACGAGGTACTCCTTCTTCTCTCCGAAGGCCTCCTTCTGCTCCCGCCTCTCGATCACGGCCGCGCCGTGATGGGGGTAAACGACCTTGTCACCTACGTCAAAGGACATGAATCTCCCGGGAACAGGACAGCAGGGGGGAAATACAAGGGTACGGTCCCGAGCCCGGATTCACAACTTCCCAAGCCCGGGGACGTCCGGGCGCCCCGGCGCTGCCGGGGGCCGGCGGCCTACGCTGCCGAAGTGAACCTAGGGGCCCTCCTGGCGCGCTCGGAGCTGCTGGCCGCCCTCGGCCCCGACGCCCTCGACCAGCTGGCCCGGGCCTCGACCCAGCGGGATCTGGCCCGGGGTGAGGTTCTCTTCGACCAGGAGGACCCCGGCTCGGAGCTGTTCATGGTCCGCAGCGGGCGCATCGCCATGGCCAAGCGCTCCACCGACGGCCGCTCCTCGGTGGTCGCCCTAATGGAAGAGGAAGACCTCTTCGGCGAAATGTCCCTCTTCGACGGCAAGGGCCGCTCCACCGAGGCCCGGGCCCTGGAGCCCTCGGTGGTGGTGGCCGTGCCCTACCCGGCGGTCCGCGCCGCGCTGGCGGACCGCCCCGAGGCCCTCTGGACGGTGGTCTCCCTGCTGGTCCAGCGCCTGCGGGTCACCGATGAGGCCCTGGCCGACTCCATGTTCCTGGACGTGACCGGCCGCACCGCCAAGCGCATCCTGGAGCTGGCCGGGGACGCCGACAGCTTCGTCCTGCCCGTCACCCAGGAGGAGCTGGCCGGCATGGTGGGCGCCTCCCGGGAGAGGGTGAACAAGGCCATCGCCACCTTCGGCCGGCTGGGATGGCTCGAACTCAACGACCGCCGCTACCGCATCCTGGACCGGGCCAAGCTGGCCCAACGGGCTGTGTAGACGGCGGCGGGCCGTCAGGTGTAGCGGTCGAGGATGCTCGACTCGGCCAGGCGGGTGAGGCCCTCCCGGATGGCCTTGGCCCGGCCCGAGCCGACTCCCTCGACCTCGTCCAGCTCCTCCACCGAAGCCCGCATGATCCGCTGCAGTCCGCCGAAGTGATCGGCGATGCGCTCCACCACCGCCGCCGGCAGGCGGGGGATGCGTGAAAGGAGCCGGTAGCCGTGGGGCTGCAGGGCGGCGTCCAGGCCGCCGGCGTCGGCGGGGATGCCGAGGATCCAGGCCACCGTCTTGAGGTCGAGGAGGTCATCGGTGCTGAGGGCGCCCAGCCGTTCGACGGCTTCGCCCACATCCAGTTGGGCGGCGGCCCGCAGGTAGTCCCGCACCACCAGGTGGCGGTCGTCCTCCACCCCGCCCATCAGCTCCTCCAGCTGCAGGAGGATGAGCCGTCCGTCGCTGCCGAGCTCCACCACGTACTCGTTCACTTCCTCGGCTATGCGCCGGACCATCTCGGAGCGCTGCAGGAGCACAACAACGTCCCGCACCGTCACCAGGTCTTCGACCTCCAGCGCCCCGAGGGCCGAGGACACCACGTCGAGGCGGTTCTTGTATCGCTCCAGGGTCTGGAGGGCCTGGTTGGCCCGGTTGAGCAGCCGGGGAATGGTCTCGAGGGGGTGCTTCTGGTTCCCCCGGTAGACGGCTATGAGCGACATGGCCTCGGACACGGAGATGACCGGCACGTCGAGAGACCGGGCCACCCGTTCGGCGGTGCGGTGCCGGGTGCCGGTTTCCGAGGTGGGCACGGTGGGGTCCGGGACCAGATGCACGTTGGCCCGGGCGATGTGGCTGGCGTCCCGAGCCAGGATGATGGCCCCGTCCATCTTGGCCAGCTCCGAGAGCCGTTGGGGGCTGAACTCGGCGTCAAGGAGGAACCCGCCCGAACAGATGGCCAGCACATCGGTGCCGTCGCCCAGGACGATGAGGGCGCCGGTGTTGGCCTGGAGGATCCGGTCGAGCCCCTCCCGCAGGGCGGTGCCGGGGGCAACCGCCGAGAGGGCCTCGGTCATGGCCGGGCTGCGGGGAGGCACCCTGGCCATCGTATCGACGAGGCCCCTAGTGGGCCGCCACCCGCTCGATGGCCTCGACCAGATGGGTCACCTTTTCCAGCACCAGCCCGGGCGGGCCATCGCTGACCGAGGCCGGCACCACCGCCCGGCGGAAGCCGAGGCGCTGAGCCTCGGCCAGCCGGCGGGGCGTGTGGACGACCTGTCTGACCTCGCCCCCCAGGCCGACCTCCCCGAAGACCACCGTGTCATCGGCCACCGCCCCGCCCCGGGTGGCCGAGGCTATGGACAACAGGACGGCCAGGTCGGCAGCGGGCTCGGAGACCCTCACGCCGCCGACCACCGAGACATAGACATCCATGCTGGACAGCTTGAGCTCGGCCCGGCGCTCGAGCACGGCCAGGAGCATGGGGATCCGCCCCGCCTCCAGGCCCTGGGCCGAGCGGCGGGCCATGGCCGGGTTGCCAGCCTCCATGACCAGGGACTGCACCTCGACCAGGAGGGGCCGGCCGCCCTCCATGGCCGGCAGGACCAGGGAGCCGGATATGCCCGGCCGGCGGTCACCGAGGAGGTGGGCGCTGGGGTCGGCCACCTCGACCAGGCCGGCGCCGGCCATCTCGAACAGACCCAGCTCCCCGGTGGGCCCGAAGCGGTGCTTGACGGCCCGAAGCAGGCGCAGGCCCTGGTGGCGCTCCCCTTCGAAGGTCAGGACGGTGTCGACCACATGCTCTAGCAGGCGGGGCCCGGCTATGGAGCCCTCCTTGGTGACGTGGCCGACCATGACCACGGCCGCCCCCGTCTCCTTGGCCGTGGCCACCAGCCGCTGGGCGCAGTGACGGACCTGGGCCACCGACCCGGGCGCCGACTCCAGGGCCGGGTCGTGCAGGGTCTGGATGGAGTCGATCACGCACAGGTCGGGCTCGACCTCGGCCATGGCGGCCAGGATGTCGGGCAGGCACGTCTCGGAGGCCACCCACAGTCCCTCCGACAGCGTCCCCAGGCGGCGGGCCCGGGCCTGGACCTGGGCTTTGGATTCCTCCCCGCTGACCACCAGGGCCCGGCGTCCCGACGCGGCCAGGGCCCCGGCGGCCTGGAGCAGCAGGGTCGACTTGCCCGTCCCGGGTTCACCCGCCACCAAACTCACCGATCCGGGCACCAGACCCCCGTCGAGGACCCGGTCCAGTTCGGCCATGCCGGTCGGAACGGCCCGGGCCGACTGGGCCTCGACTTCGGCCATCCGCACCGGCCGGTCCCCCAGGCCCGGGACCCAGCCCGGGGCCGAGGCGGCGGCGCCGGCCGGCCGGCGGGGCCCGGAGGCCAGGTCGATCTCCTCCACCAGGGCATTCCAGGCCCCACAGGCGGGGCAACGCCCGGCCCAGCGGGTGGTCACCGCCCCGCACTCCTCGCAGCGGTGAACGGTGCGGGCCCGGGCCATGAACGCCGATGCTAAAGGGCGCCTGTGACGGCTCCGGGGACCCGACCCCGGCCCGGCGGGACCGGCGGGACGGCTCAGGTGGTGTGGACGATGAGCAGGTGGCAGGGGGCGTGATGGCTGACCGAGTTGGGCACCGAGCCCATCACGTGACGGGCCCCGGTCATGCCTTTGCTCCCCACCACCAGCAGACCGGCGCCGTCCTCCTCGGCCTGGGCCAGCAGCGCCTTGGCCGGGTCCCCCTCCCGCCACCGGGTGGCTATGGAGACTCCGGACCCATCGTGCCGGCGGGCGGCCGCCTCCGCCGTGGCCAGAGCCTTGTCCCGGGGGCCGACGGACAAGATGGTCAGCTCCGATCCGGTGGCCGAGGCGATCTCCACCGCCTTCTTGACCGCCAGCCCGGCCGTCTCCGATCCGTCCGTGCCCACCACGATCCGCCCGTACACAGGGCGAGAAGCTACCGCTCAGGCCACCGAGCTGACCGCGGCCTCCCGACCGGAGCCACCCCCGGCGCCGCGCCGGACCGGCACCGGTTGGGCCAGGCCGATCCGCCGCAGGGACGACCGCCCGCCGGCCCACGAGTCCATGACCCGGGCGGCGAAGCAACCCTCCACCGCCGTCAGCCAACGGGCCCCGGTGACCACATCCGGGCCCAGATCCGGTTCGGCCTCGATGAGGCCGTCGACCATCTGATGGAGGGCGACCTGCTCATGGTGGGCGTCGGCCATCACGTGCACGTCATAGAAGCGCCGGGCCCCGGCCCCGAGCCCGAGCCGCTCCAGGGCCCGGGAGTACCGGCCCATGGGGCCCACCGAGGTCATTTCGAACAGGGCCAGGTGACCCACCAAGGCCCCCCGGAAACTGCGATGCAGCCCCAGCATGCTCGCCAGGTTGACGGTGGCCAGGGTGATGGCGGGGATGTGGTCCAGGTAGGCGCCGTAGGTGGGATCGAGGCCCAACTCCCCCATGGTGTCGGCGAAGAGGACCGAGTGCATCTCCGCCACCCTCCCCTCCCCGTACTCATCGCTTTGGATCTCGACCATGGCCGCCTTGGCCCGGCCCGACAGCCGAGGGATGGCCCAGGTGTGGGGATCGGCCTCTTTGAGTTGGTAGGCGGAGCGGTGCACGGCCAGCTCCCGCATCTCGGCCAGGGTGCCCCGTTCGGCCATGTAGGCCGACAGCGACGGGCCCGAACCCGACCCGGCCATGGCCAGCAGCTCGGCCTTGGCGTCCACCGTCCGGGCCGTGCGCTCCGACACCGAACCCAGGGCGGACTGGAAGACCCGCTCCAGGCCGGAGCGGAAGCGGATCAGCTCCGGCTCCCACTCCCACTCCGGATCGACCCCAGCCAGGCCCCGGTAGTGCAGCTCGTAGCAGAGGTAGAGGGCGAGCTGGAGGTCCTCGTCGTGCAGCCCATCTCCCTCCGGGGCGTCCAGGGAGATCGCCCCCAGCCGGCGGGCCGGACTCACCCGCCCCCCGCCCACGCCCGGCCCGGAGGGCGGCCCGGTCAGTGCTTCCAGGAGGGCCTCGGTCAACTCCCCCCGGGCCTCGGGCCGGCGGGGCCCCCCGGGGGCCGAGGCCGCCCGGGGCCGGGCCATCTGTAGTGGCGCTGGGATGTGGGAAGTCATGGATCCTCTCTGGGCTGGCATGACTCCCTTACCCAGAATCGGGCCGGGCATCTCCCTACAACAGCTGCGCCTCCTGAAGCAGCTTGAGGGCCAGGGAGCCGTCCCCCAGCTGGGCCACGGTGAGCGGAGCCGGCCGCAGGCCGGAAAAGGCCGGGATGGGCTGGGCGGTCTGGACCCCGCCCGCCAGTGGGTACTCATAGCTCTGACTGCGGGCGATGATCTCCTGGCCGGCCGGGCTGACCAGGAAGGCCAGGAACTTCTGGGCCGCGGCCGGATGCCGGCTCGAACGCAGGACGGCCGCCCCGGATACGTCCACCACGTAGCCCGGATCCCCAGCGGCGAAGTACGCCACCGCCGAATGCCTCGCCCCCACCTCGGCCCGCTGGCGGTACCAGTAGTAGTGGTTGATGATCCCGATGGCGATCTGGCCCGTGTTCACGGCGTTGGTCAGCCCCTCGTTGCTGGGATACAGGTGGGAGCCGGCGTTGTCCTTGACCGCCTTCAGCCAGGCCAGGGCGGCCGGCTGGCCCCGGGCCAGCGCGATGGAGGTGACGATGGGCTGGAAGTCGGTCTCGCCCGGAGCCAGGCCGAGCTTGCCCTTCCATTGCGGCCGGGCCAGGTCCATGACCGAGGTGGGCAGCTGGGCCGGACTCAGCCGGGAGGTGTTGTAGACCAGGACGCTGACCCGGGCCGAGACGCCCACCCAGTCGCCCTGAGGAGAGTCGTATCGGGAGGCGACCGCGGCCAAGGTCGATGCGGACGCCGGCGCCAGCAGGTTCTTGCCGGCCAGGAACTGAAGGGCCGGGGAGTTCTCGGTGTAGATCACATCGGCCGGGGAGCCGCCGCCCTCCTCCACGATCTGGTTGGCCAGGACGTCCTCGTCATCGCTGCGGATCCGGACCTGGACACCGGACTGCTTCTCGAACGCATCCACCAGGGCCTGGGTCGTCTGTGGGTGCTGGCCGTTGTAGAGGGTGATGCTCTCGGCCCCGCCTCCCCCGGTTCCTCCACAGGCCCCCAGGGATGCGGCCGACACGGCCAGGAAGAGCAGCAGCCCGGCGCGTCGGCGTGTCCTTCCCATGGGCAGGGCCTCCCGGTCCCGGATCAGCCGCTGGGGCCGAATTGCTCAGGGCCGCGGCCCATGTCTTAGCCTTGGCTAAGAGCAGTCTTCGTTCCCCCGCCTGTCCCGGTCAAGGCGGTCTTCGGCCCGAGGTGGTGACCCCTGAGCCTTACCTTCACCGAACCCGGCGTGGCCGCCGGGGTGCCGCCGGGCCTGCCGTCCGTGGCGGGCCCGAGGCGCCGGCCCCCGGGGCAGCGGCGCGGGCTGGCGGTGGCGGCGGTGGCGGTGACGGCGCTGGTGCTGGCTCCGCTCGTCTTCCTCATCCTGAGGGCGATCCAGGTGGGCTGGTCCGATCTGTCCTCACTGCTGTTCCGGCACCTGACCGCCGTATTGCTCTGGAACACCGTCCGCCTGACCGTGGTGGTCAGCGCCCTCTGCGCCGTCATCGGCGTGGGGGCGGCCTGGTGCATCGAGCGCACCGACCTGCCGGCCCGGAGGGTGTTGGGGGTCCTGGTGGTCCTGCCGGTGGCCATCCCCGACTTCGTGGTCAGCTTCGGCTGGGTCTCGGTCGCCCCGGCCATCCACGGTTTCTGGGGGGCGGTGCTGGTCATGACCCTGGCCGTGTATCCCCTGGTGTACCTGCCGGTGGCCGCCGCCCTGCGCAACTCGGACCCGGCCCAGGAGGAGGTGGCCCGCAGCCTGGGGGCGGGCCGGTGGGAGTCCTTCTGGCGGGTGACCCTGCGCCAGGTCCGCCCTGCCCTGCTGGGGGGATGCCTGCTGGTGGCCCTGGCCATCCTGGCCGAGTACGGCGCCTTCGAGATCCTCCGCTATCAGACCTTCACCACGGAAATCTTCACCGAGTTCCAGGAGGGCTTCAGCGCCCCGGCCGCCTCCGCCCTGTCCCTGGTCCTGGTCCTGCTCGGCCTGGCCGTGCTGATCTCGGACGGCTTCGCCCGGGACCGGGGTCGCCTGGCCCGGGTGGACCGCCACGCCGCCCGCACCCCCCGGCCCCGGCACCTGGGCGGGGCGGTGGTGCCGGTCTCGGTCGGCCTCTGGGTGCTGGTGGGATTGGCGCTGGGCGTACCGGTGGGGACGCTCCTGTACTGGATGGCCCGGGGCAGCTCCACCACCCTGCCGGCCACCGCCACCCTTTTGGGCGCCACCCTGCACACGGCCGGCTACAGCGCGGCGGCGGCCATGGTGTCCACCGCCATGGCCCTCCCGGTGGCGCTGCTGGGATCCCGGCGTCCGGGCCGGGCCACCGCCGCCCTGGAACGGGCCAACTTCCTCATCCAGGCCCTGCCCGGCCTGGTGGTGGCTTTGGCCCTGGTCTTCTTCTCGGTGCGCTACGCCGGATTTCTATACCAGTCCCCCGTGCTGCTCGTCTTCTGCTACTCGGTCCTGTTCTTCCCCCTGGCCCTGGTCTGCGTCCGGGCCTCGGTGGCCCAGGTCCCCCGGGGGCTGGAGGACGTGGCCCGCTCCCTGGGCCAGGGCCGCCTGGCGGTGTGGTGGCGGGTCAGCCTGCCCCTGGTGGCACCCGGCCTGGCCGCCGGCGCCTGCCTGGTGTTCCTCTCGGCTGTGACCGAACTGACCGCCACCCTGGTCCTGATCCCCACCGACACGGCCACTCTGGCCACCCAGTTCTGGGCCTTCACCAGCAACCTCTCCTACGGGGCAGCCGCCCCCTACGCCGCGGTCATGGTGGCCATAGCCGTAGGACCGAGCTATGTCCTGGGCCGCTGGTTCGACCGCCGGCCGGCCTCGATGGGGGCTCGGCCATGAGCGGGTCCCACCCCATCGACTACGGCCGGTCCCAGGAGGCTCCGGCCCTGGCCGTGAGCGGCCTGTGCAAGAGTTTCGGGCGGGGCCCGGTGCTGGAGGACCTGAGCCTGGAGGTGCCGGTGGGCAGCCTGACGGCCATCCTCGGACCCTCCGGCAGCGGTAAGACGACCCTGCTGCGGATCGTGGCCGGCTTCGAGCGGGCCGATGACGGCGCAGTGTTCCTCTCCGGCCGGCCGGTGGACCGGCGGCGGCTGTGGGTGCGGCCCGAGGACCGCGGCATCGGCTACGTCCCCCAGGAGGGGGGACTGTTCCCCCATCTCGACGTCGAGGGCAACGTCGCCTTCGGGCTGCGCCGCTCCCGCCGCCACGGCCGGCGCCACCAGGGCTTTCACGGTCACCACCACATCCACCGCCAGGGCGGCCACGGCCGTTCCCTGGTCCGCCGATACATCGAAATGGTGGGTCTGGCCGGCTACGAGCACCGTTATCCCCACCAGTTGTCGGGTGGCCAGCAGCAGCGGGTGGCCCTGGCCCGGGCCCTGGCCGTCGAGCCCGAACTGGTCCTCCTGGACGAGCCTTTCTCCTCTCTGGATGTGAGCCTGCGGGCCAGCGTGCGCGATGACGTGCAGCGGGTGCTGCGGGAGTCGGGCAAGACCGCCGTGCTGGTCACCCACGACCAGGACGAGGCCCTCTCCACCGCCGACCAGGTGGCCATCATCCAGGCCGGGCGGATCGGCCAGGTCGGCCCGCCGGCCCAGCTCTACGCCCAGCCCGCCGATCCCGAGATCGCCCGCTTCCTGGGCGCCGCCAACCTGGTCAACGGCACCCTGCGGGGCGGAGGCGCGGTCACGGCCCTGGGCACGCTGTCCCTGCGGTCCCCGGGTGCGGACCGCCCCGCCGACGGGACCCCGGCCCTGGTCCTCATCCGCCCCGAGCAGATCGAGCTCTCACCCGTGGGGCGGCCCACCGGGGCCATAGCCGGCCTGCCCGGCCAGGTCGTGCACGCCGACTTCTATGGCCACGACTGCGTGGTCGGCGTCCGGCCCGCCGGGGACTGCGGCACGGACCTGATCACGGTGCGCTCCCAGGGCGGGGAGGCCCCCCGGGTGGGCGAAGAGGTGACCCTGGTGGCCACCGGCGCCACGGTGGCCTGGCCCAGGGTCTGAGCTACTCCGTGCTGGTGCCGGCCAGGGCGACGGGCGGGGGCTCGAAGCCCTGGATGGTGCGGAAGACGATCTCCTCGCCCTCGGCGTCGACCACGATGGTCTCCCCGACGGCGAACTCCTTCCACAACAGCCGTTCCGACAACGGATCCTCGACCAGCTGCTGGATGGCCCGGCGCAACGGCCGTGCCCCCAGGGTCGGGTCGTAACCCTTGTCGGCCAGGAGGGCCTTGGCCGCCGGGGTGATCTCGAAGCCCAGGCCCTGGCCCTCGAGCTGTTCGCCCACTCGCTTGATGAGCAGGTCGACGATCTCGGTGACCTCCTCCTTGGACAGCTCGTGGAAGGCGATGACCTCGTCGATGCGGTTGAGGAACTCCGGCTTGAAGTGGGCCTTCAGCGCCTCGTTGACCTTCTCCTTCATCTTCTCGTAGCTGACCGCCGAGGAGCTCCGGGCGAAACCCACCGACGCCTTGCGCAGATCGGCGGTGCCCAGGTTGGAGGTCATGATGAGGACGGTGTTCTTGAAGTCCACCGAGCGGCCCTGGGAGTCGGTCAGCCGGCCGTCCTCCAGGATCTGGAGCAGGGCGTTGAACACGTCCGGATGGGCCTTCTCGATCTCATCGAAGAGCACCACGGAGAAGGGCTTGCGCCGCACCGCCTCGGTGAGCTGGCCGCCCTCTTCGTAGCCCACGTAGCCGGGGGGCGAACCCACCAGGCGGCTGACGGTGTGCTTCTCCATGTACTCGGACATGTCGAGTTGGATGAGCGAGTCGCGGTCCCCGAAGAGGAACTCGGCCAGGGTCTTGGCCAACTCGCTCTTGCCCACGCCCGTGGGACCCAGGAAGATGAAAGAACCGCTGGGGCGCTTGGGATCCTTGAGCCCGGCCCGGGTCCGGCGGATCGCCCTGGACAGCGCCTTGATGGCGTCCTCCTGGCCGATCACCTTGTGGTGGAGTTCTTCCTCCATGCGCAGGAGCTTGGCCGTCTCCTCCTCGGTCAGCTTGTAGACCGGGATGCCCGTCCAGTTGGCCAGGACCTCGGCGATGACCTCCTCATCGACCACGTCGAAGAGATCCACGCCCTCCGAGCGCCACTCGGCCTCCATGGCCGTCTTGCGCTCGAGCTTCTCCTTCTCCTGGTCGGCCAGCTTCTTGGCGGCATCGAAGTTCTGCTTCTCGATGGCCGCTTCCTTCTCATGGCGGATGCGGCTGATGTCCTCCTCCAGCTTCTTGTAGTCAGGAGGGGTGGCCATGCGCCGGATGCGCAGGCGGGAGCCGGCCTCATCGATGAGGTCGATGGCCTTATCGGGCAGGAACCGGTCGGAGATGTAGCGGTCGGCCAGATTGGCCGCCGCCACCAGGGCCTGGTCGGTGATGGTCACCGAGTGATGGGCCTCATAGCGGTCCCGCAGACCCTTGAGGATCTCGATGGTGTGGGCCAGGCTGGGCTCTTCCACCTTGATGGGCTGGAAGCGCCGCTCCAGGGCGGCGTCCTTCTCCAGGTGCTTCCGGTACTCCTCCAGGGTGGTGGCCCCGATGGTCTGGAGCTCACCCCGGGCCAGCATGGGCTTCAGGATGGAGGCGGCGTCGATGGCCCCCTCGGCGGCGCCGGCGCCGACCAGGGTGTGCAACTCATCGATGAACAGGATGATGTCGCCCCGGGTCCGGATCTCCTTGAGGACCTTCTTGAGCCGCTCCTCGAAATCGCCGCGGTAGCGGGAACCGGCCACCAGGGCGCCCAGGTCGAGGGTGTAGAGCTGCTTGGCCTTGAGCGTCTCGGGGACGTCATCGGCCACGATCTTCTGGGATAGGCCTTCCACGATGGCGGTCTTGCCCACGCCGGGCTCCCCGATCAGAACGGGGTTGTTCTTGGTCCGGCGGGAGAGGACCTGCATGACCCGCTCGATCTCCCGCTCCCGGCCGATGACCGGGTCGAGCTTCTTCTCCCGGGCCAGGGTGGTGAGGTTGCGGCCGAACTGGTCGAGCACCGGGGAGCCCGACGGGGTCTCGCCCGACTGGCCCTGGGGGCCGGCGCCGGCGGTGGCGCCCTCCTTGTTCCCATAACCGGAGAGCAGCTGGATGACCTGCTGGCGGACCCGGGACAGGTCAGCGCCCAGGTTCTGGAGGACCTGGGCGGCCACGCCCTCGCCCTCCCGGACCAGGCCCAGGAGCATGTGCTCGGTCCCGATGTAGTTGTGGCCCAGCTGGAGGGCCTCCCGCAGCGAGAGCTCCAGGACCTTCTTGGCCCGGGGCGTGAAGGGAGGCGAACCGGTGGTGGCCGACCCGGCTGGGCCGATGGTCTCCTCCACCTTCTCCCGGACCGCCTCCAGGGATACGCCGAGGGACTCCAGGGCCTTGGCCGCCACGCCCTCACCCTCGTGGATGAGGCCGAGCAGTATGTGCTCTGTCCCTATGAAGTTGTGATTGAGGAGGCGCGCCTCCTCCTGGGCAAGCACAAGAACCCTGCGGGCTCGGTCGGTGAATCTTTCGAACAAAGTTGCCTCCTGGCAGACCCGGTGGCTTGAGGAAAGTCTACTAACTGGGGGTGACCGGCAGGCAGTCCCCCTTTGGGGCTTCCTGTTACACGTGTCTTATCCGGTCGCCTAGCTTCGTACCTGGTGAACACCTCGGATCTCCTGGACCTTCCCCGCCTGGGAGACGACCTGGGCCGGCTGGAGGGACAACTGCGCGCCGCCGTGACCTCGGAGGACCCCTTCCTCACCGAGGTGGCCCGCCACCTGGTCGACGCCGGGGGCAAGCGGATCCGGCCCGTCCTGGCCGTGGGGGCCGCCGCCGCCGGCCGGGACGGCATCCGGGCCACGGACGAGGTCCTCCTGGGCGGGGTCTCCGTCGAACTGGTCCACGTGGGCTCACTCTGCCACGACGACGTCATCGACGAGGCGATCACCCGCCGGGGCGTCGAGACCGTCAACGCCCGCTGGGGCAACCTGGTCGCCATCCTGGCCGGGGACTTCCTCCTGGCCCGGGCCTCCGAGATCGCCGCCGGGCTCGGGACCGAGATAGCCGGCTTGCTGGCCGCCACCATCGCCCGTCTCTGTCAGGGCCAGACGGTCGAGATCCAGGCCGTCTACGACATCAAACGGACCGAGACCGGCTACCTGGCCGCCATAGACGGCAAAACGGCCTCGCTGATGTCCGCCGCCTGCCGCATCGGCGCCCTGGCCGGCGGCCAGGAGAGGCACCTGGTCGACGCCATCACCGTCTTCGGGCACGCCTTCGGCATGGCCTTCCAGGTCTGCGATGACATCCTGGACCTGGTCGGCACCGACGCCAGCCTGGGCAAACCGGCCGGCCTGGACATGGTGGCCGGCGTCTACACCCTGCCGGTGATCCGGGCCCTGGCCGATCCCGACACCGGCCCGGAACTGGCCCCTCTCCTCGGCGCCCCCCTGGACGAGGACAGGCGGGACAAGGCCCGGGAGGTGGTGAGGGCCTCGGTCGGGATCCCCGCCGCCGTGGCCGTGGCCCGGGAGTGGGCCGAGGCGGCCGAGCGGGCCCTCCTGCCCTTCGGAGGCGGATCGGTGGTCGACCAGCTGGCCAGCCTGGGCCACCGCCTCATCGACGACCTCCCCTCCGTCTAGACACCCCACCGTGTAGGCGCCGCCGTCACCTCCGGTGAGGCTCCATCACCGGCAGTGACCCCGAGCGGGACATGGCACTTAACCGCACGGCCCGGAAGTTTGCAGTTTGTCGACTGGTGGTGAACAAATATTCGTTCCGTAACCATTCTGAAATATAAATCCGCCTCTCGGAAAAAACTGCATGCCCCGCCGGCCCAACCAAACCGCCCGGCTCAGGGGCGGCCGGCCTCGGGGCGCAGGGTGGGGAAAGCGATGACGTCGCGGATGCTCTGGGCCCCGGTGAGGAGCATGACCAGGCGATCGATGCCCATACCCAGGCCGCCGGTCGGGGGCAGTCCGTTCTCCAGGGCCCGGAGGTAATCCTCGTCCACCCGGGCGTCGGAGTTGCCGGCGGCCAGCTTCTCCTGGACCTGGGCCTCGAAGCGGGTCCGCTGGTCATCGGGGTCGGTCAGCTCGGAGAAGGCGTTGCACAGCTCCCGGCCCACCACCACCCCTTCGAAGCGCTCGACGTAGCCCGGCCGGCTCCGGTGGACCCGGGCCAGCGGGGAGACCTCCTGGGGGTAGTCGCAGACGAAGACGGGATCCCAGAGGTTGGTCTCGGTGGTCTTCTCGTAGATCTCCAGCATCAGCTTGCCCGGTCCCCAGCGGGCTTCGAAGGGCACCTCGTGGTCGGAGGCCACCCGGCGCAGGTCCTCCAGGTCACAGGACAGGTCGGCGGGCCGGCCGATCGACTCCTCGATCAGCTCGGCCATGGGGGCCCGCCGCCAGGGCGGGGTCAGGTCCACGGGACGGCCGGCGTACTCCACGACCGTGCCGCCGGTCAGCTCCTGGGCCAGGTGGGCGACCAGCTCCTCGCTGATGGCCATCATGTCGGTGTAGTCGGCGTAGGCCTGGTACAGCTCGAGCATGGTGAACTCGGGGTTGTGACGGGGCGAGAGCCCCTCGTTCCGGAAGACCCGGCCGATCTCGAAGACCCGCTCCACGCCCCCGACCACCAGGCGCTTCAGGTAGATCTCCTCCTCGATGCGCAGGTAGAGATCCACGTCCAGGGAGTTGTGGTGGGTCACGAAGGGCCGGGCGTCGGCCCCGCCCACCACGGGGTGGAAGGTCGGTGTCTCCACCTCGATGAAGCGGCGCTCCTCCAGGAACCGTCGGGTCTCACTCACCAGCCGGCTGCGGGCCAACAGCGTACGGCGGCTGTCCTCATTGGCCCACAGGTCGACCTCGCGCTGGCGGTAGCGGGTGTCGACGTCGGTGACGCCTTTCCACTTGTCCCCGAAGCCGCGCCGGGACTCGGCCAGCAGGACCCAGTCGGCCACCTTGACGCTGAGTTCGCCCCGGCGGGTGCGCACCACCTCCCCGGTGGCGCCGACCCAGTCCCCGAGGGAGAGGGCGGTGAAGCCGTCGAAAGCCCCTGTCCACCCGGTGCCGGCAAAGAGCTGCACGGCCCCGGACGAATCGCGCAGCTCGGCGAAGTCGAGCTTGCCCTGATGGCGGTGCAGCATCACCCGGCCGGCCACCGACACCGACTGGCCCGACTCAGCCCCCGGCTCCAGGGAGTCGAAGGCGGCCACCACATCGGCGGCCATGTGGGTCTGGTCGAATCGGTAGGGGGGCTCGGGGGTCACGACAGGGTCCTAACGGTGTGGCGGCCCCGGGTTCGGGCCGCGCTCATGGCAGGTTGCGCCGGTAGATGATGCGCAGGCCGTGCAGGGTAAGCCAGGGTTCGACGTACTGGATGCACTCCGACAGCGGAGCCAGCATCTCGGCCAGCCCGCCGGTGGCGACCACGGTGGCCGGGCCGATCTCGGTGTCGAAGCGCCGGCACAGCCCGTCCACGGCGGCGGTGTAGCCGTACACGGCGCCGGAGCGGATGGAATCAGCGGTGTTGCGGGCGATCAGGCGACGGGGTTCCTCCACCTCGGTCGGGCGCAGAGCGGCGGCCCGATCGAAGAGGGCGTCCAAGCCGATCTGCATGCCGGGCAGGATGGCTCCGCCCATGTATTCGCCCTTGGCCGACACGGCGTCCACGGTGGTGGCGGTGCCGAAGTCGACCACGATGCAGGGACAGCCGTACAGGTCATGGGCGCCGACGGCGTCGGCGATGCGGTCGGCGCCGACCTCCTTGGGATTTTCGTAGAGGATCGGCATGCCGGTGCGGGTGCCGGGCTCGACTATGACCGTGGGCACGTCGTACCAGCGGTCGCACATCTCCCGCAGGGCGGCGGTGGCATGGGGGACCACCGAGGACACGGCGATGCCGCTGACCTCTTCGTCGGCCCGCCGGCCGTCGAGGTCCAATAACTGCGCCACCAACAGGGCATGGTCGGCCGGGGTGCGCTCGGCCACGGTGGCCACCCGCCAGTGGTGGAGAAGGTCCCCGGTGCCATCCGGCCCGTACATGCCGATGACGGTCTGGGTGTTGCCGACATCGATGACGAGGAGCACGGGAGAGCCCTCAGCCGGCCAGGTCGAGGCCGATGTCGAGCACCGGCGCCGAGTGGGTGATGGCCCCCACCGAGATGAAGTCGACCCCGGCCCGGGCGTAGGCGGCCACCGTCTCCACCGTGATGCGGCCTGACACCTCCACTGGGGTGGAGTGGGACCGCGACCGCACCCGCTCGACGGCCTGGGCGGCTTGGCCCGGGTCCATGTTGTCGAGCATGACCATGTCGGCCCCGGCCGCCAGGGCCTCATCCAACTGGTCGAAGCGGTCGCACTCCACCTCGACGTGGCGGCCCGGCCACTGGGCCCGGGCCGAGGCTACGGCCTCGGTTATCGACAGGCCGCCGAGGTGGTTGTCCTTGACCAGGATGGCCTCGGACAGATTGGCCCGGTGATTGAAACCCCCGCCGGCCCGCACCGCCGCCTTCTCCAGGGCCCGCAGCCCGGGGGTGGTCTTGCGGGTGTCCCGGACACGACAGCCCGGGGCAGCGGCCTCCACGGCGTCGACCAGCCGGCGGGTGGCCGAAGCCACCCCGGAGAGGTGGGAAAGCAGATTCAAGGCGGTGCGTTCGGCGGTGAGGATCAGGCTCAGCGGGCCGCTGACCGTACCGATGACACAACCCGGCTCCAGACGGGCGCCGTCGCGGCACGACCACTCCAGCCGGACCGACGGGGCGTCGGCCCCCGCCCCCGGCGCCGACGGGCCGAGGGGTGAACCGGCCAGCTGGGCGAAGGTTTCCTCCACGGACAGGGTCCCGGCCAGGACGCCGGACTGGCGGGCGATGAAGGCGGCCCGGACCTCGACCCCGGCCGGCACCAGGGAGGCGGTGATGTCGCCCATGGGCAGCAGATCCTCAGCCAGAGCGGCCGCCACCACGGACCGCACCGCGGCCAAGGGCGGATGGAAACCACCGGCTCCGAGGTCGGAGCCTCCCATGGACACGGTGCTCATCCGTTGAAGACCAGGCGGTGGCGCTGGGCCTCATCGGTAACGGGGAAGTCGGTGCGGGTATGCGCCCCCCGGCTCTCCTCCCGCTCGGTGGCAGCTCGTAACAGAGCCCACGCCACCGTGGCCAGGTTGGCCAGTTCGATGCGCTCCCCACCGGTGGTCGTAGTCGTGGCCGTGGCGGCGGTTCCGCTGGCGGCGGGGACCAGGAGAGCAACCAGCGCGGCCGTCTCGGCCAGGGAAGCGGCGCTGCGCAGGACGCCGGCGCCGGCCGTCATGCGCCGCTGGAGCTGATCGCGGGCCTTGACCACGTCGAGGACGGGTTCTTCGCCGGAGACTCGGTGCGGCAGAGCCAGGTCCACCACTCGTCCCCCGATGGCGGTGGTGCCGCCCAGGACGCTGCGCATGGCCCCGGTGGGCGCCGGCCCCTCCCGGCCGGAGGCGATGGCCTCCACGATTCGGGGGCCGAAGACCATGCCCTCCAGCAGCGAGTTGGAGGCCAACCGGTTGGCGCCGTGGACGCCGGTACAGGCGGCTTCTCCGGCGGCCCAGAGGCCGGGCAAAGACGAGGCGCCGTCCAGGTCGGTCAGCACTCCGCCCGAGAGGTAGTGGGCGGCCGGGGCGATCGGGAGCCAGTCGTGAGCCGGGTCGAGGCCGACGGCGGCCAGGGAGGCGGCAATGGTCGGAAAGCGCGCTCCGAAGCTCTCCAGGTTGGTGGCGTCCAGCCACAGGTGGTCGACGCCGGCCGAAGCCATGCGGGCCGTCATGGCCCGGGAGACCACGTCGCGGGGTGACAGCTCGTCCACGAAGCGCTCCCCGGCTGCATCCCGCAGGATGGCGCCGTGACCCCGCAGCGCTTCGGACAGCAGGGGCCGGGGCATGGCCGGGTGGTGCAGGGCGGTGGGGTGGAACTGCATGAACTCGACGTCGGCCACGGCCACGCCGGCGCGGAGGGCCATGGCCACCCCGTCCCCGGTCGACTGGGCCGGGTTGGTGGTCACGCTGAAGAGCTGGCCCGCCCCCCCGGTGGCCAGCACCACGTGGCGGGCCCGAACCTCCCGTAAGCCGCCTTCGGCGTCCAGGGCGAGCACGCCGGCGCAGCGTCCCGACTCGACCAGCAACTCGACCGCGAACCATCCCTCCATCAAGGCCGCCGCCGTGGACCGCACCGCTTCGACCAGCGCCCGTTCGATCTCGGCCCCGGTGGCGGCCCCGCCGGCGTGGACCACCCGGGCCATGGAGTGCCCGCCCTCCCGGGCCAGGGCCAAGCCTCCCCCGGGATAGCGGTCGAACACCGCACCCAGGGAGATCAGATCGTTGACCCGCGACGGGCCCTCGTCGACCAGGATCCGCACTGCTTCGGCGTCGCACAGGCCGGCCCCGGCGGCCAGGGTGTCGGCCAGGTGCAGATCGGTGGAGTCCTCGTCCCCGCCCAGCACGGCGGCCACGCCCCCCTGGGCCCAGCGGGTGGCCGACTGGTCCAGGCTGGCCTTGGTGAGCACACCCACCCGGGCGCCCTCCTCGGCGGCCAGGCGCACCGCCGCCGACAGCCCGGCCACGCCGCTGCCCAGAACCAGGACGTCCAGACCGCCGGCCGCGGTGGCGGCAGGAGCCGGGACGCCGGCGGGATCGGCGGGGGGCTCCACGGCGCGAACCCTACGCCCCGATGCGGGTGACCTCCGCCCCCATTCGGGCGGCGTCCTCATCGATGATCCGGTTGTCCGAGTCGACGTGGACGATGGCGGGGGCGAAGCCGGCCAGTTCGGCCTCCTCGTAGTCGGCGTAGGTGATGACGATGATCTTGTCCCCGGGGTGCACCAGGCGGGCGGCCGCCCCGTTGAGGCACATGTCACCGGAGCCGGGCTGGCCGGGGATGGCGTAGGTCTCGAAACGGTTGCCGTTGTCGATGTCGACCACGGTGACCTGCTCCCACTCCAACACGTCCCCGGCGGCCATCAGACGGGGGTCGATGGTGATGGAACCGACGTAGTTGAGGTTGGCATCGGTGACGGTGGCCCGGTGGATCTTGGACTTCATCATGCGCCGGCGCATGTCGTATCTGCCTTTCGGTCGTACGGAGTTTGGGGAAGGCCGACGATGGCGCCGGCGTTGTCGATGAGACGGGCCCGGCCCAGGCGGGTCGCCACCAGCAGGCGGACCTCGTCCCCGGGATGGAAGGCGGGCGGACTGACCAGCGAGTGCGGATCCACCGCCACGGCGTAGTGCAGGTCGAAGGCGGGCTCGGTGGCCAGGACGGACACCATCACCGAACTGATGGACACCGGGTCGGTCTCCCCGTCGGCCACCAGCTGGGCCCCGGCCTGTAGGGCCAGGTGGATGAGAGGGGCCACCTCCCGCTCGGCCGGGCTGAGATAGACGTTGCGCGACGACAGGGCCAGGCCATCGGGCTCTCGCACGGTCGGAACGCCGATGACCGCCACGGGCATGGAGAGATCGGCGGCCATGCGCCGCACCACCGCCAGCTGCTGCCAGTCCTTCTCACCGAAGTAGGCCCGGCACCGGCCGGTCAGGGCGAACAGCTTGGCCACCACCGTGGAGACGCCGTCGAAGTGACCGGGCCGGAACGCCCCCTCCAGGACGGTGGTGATCCCGTCCACATGGACCGTCGTCTGGATCGGCCGGGGGTACATCTCCTCCACCGGGGGGGCGAAGACCACATCGGCGCCGGCCCGGCCGGCCAGGTCGGCGTCGGCGTCCAGGTCCCGCGGGTAAGCCTCGAAGTCCTCCCCGGCCCCGAACTGCAGGGGGTTGACGAAGACGGACACCACCGTCACGTCGCAGCGCTCGGCGGCCAGGCGGATCAACCCGGCGTGGCCGCGGTGCAGGGCTCCCATGGTGGGCACCAATCCGACCGTGCGACCCTCGGCCCGCGCCGCGTCCAGCCGGGCGCCCAGTTCGGCGGCGGTGGTGACGATGACGGGCAGAACTGTCGTCGGGGCGTGACGCTCTGGCGACAAAGAAGGATCCTCTCGACGTTCCGGCCCCATGAGGGTGCCGTTCGTGTGGCTAGAGGCTACCAGCGGGGATCACGTGGCCCGCCAGCCGGCTCTCCCAACCCTCGGGGGCCAGCTCGGGCGCCAGGTCCGACAGGGGCGCCACGACGAAGCGCCGCTCCCACAGCCGGGGGTGGGGGACCACCAGGTCCTCCTCGTCCACCACCAGGTCCCCGACCAGGAGGACGTCCACATCCAGGCTTCGGGGCCCCCAGCGCTCCAGCCTGACCCGGCCGGCCGAGGCCTCCAGGGCCCGGCCCAGTTCGAGCAGCTGTCGGGGGCTCCGGGCCGTGTCCAGCTCCACCACGGCGTTGAGATAGGCGCCCTGGCCGGCCGGGCCGCCCACCGGCTCGGTCTCGTAAACAGAGGAAACGGCCGTCACCGACTCCACCCGGCGCAACTCCTCCACCGCCTCCCGCAGGTGGGCCCAGCGGTCCCCGAGGTTGGAGCCCAGGCCCAGGAAGGCCCGGGTCACCGGGAGCGGCGGATGGTCACCCCGGCCGAGGCCAGATCCGCCGCCACCGGAGGGCGCAGCTTGCGCACCGTCACCGTCACGGCCGAGGCCCGGGCGTCGGCCAGGAGCACCTCGGCCACCCGGGCGGCCAGGGTCTCCATGAGGGCGTAGCGGTGGGTCTCCACCACCCGCCGGGCCAGATCGACGGCGGCGCCGTAGTCGACGGTGTCGGTTACTTGGTCGGAGGCGGCGGCGGGAGCCAGGTCGGTCTCGATGTCGATGTCGAGTTCGAAGGGCTGGGAGCGGGCCTGTTCCTCGGGCAGGACCCCGTGGGTCCCGAGCACCCGCAGGGCCCGGATCTCGATCCGGTCGCTCACCCGTGGGGCTTGGCCGGCAGCATGGTCATGAGCACCCGACCGGCCGGGCCCATGCGGCGGTGCAGCATCCGCTCCACCACCGTGATGGCCTGGGGCGAGTCCTCCAGCCGGCCCGTCCAGAGCAGGAAGGCGGCCATCACCCCCATGATGCGGTCACCGAGTTCCTCCTGGTGGACCAGGACCCGCTCCCCGGCGTCCAGCCAGGCGGACAGCTTGGCGAAGAGGTCGGCCAGCTCCACCGCCGCGTCGCCCGTGGGGGGCATGGGGACCTGGGACCAGGCGATGCCTTCTTCGTCGTAGGCGTAGAGATTGTGGGGGCTGCCGAGCAGGGAGACGATGCGGGTGAAGCCCTGCTCCCGCAGCCAGATGATCTCCTCCTGGCGGCGCACCTTGCGGTGGTTGCGGGCGTAACCGCCGGGGCGCTCGCTCACGGCCAGGCTCCCGGCCAGGATCCAACTGAAGTTCCGGGGCTGGATGCCGGCCGCCCAGCGGCCGCGCAGGGTCACGCCGCCACCCCCGGGCCGACGGTGGGTTCGACGTCCTGGCCGACCAGGCGAGCGGCGGCCACGGTGGGGGCGACATCGTGGACCCGGACCATGGCCGCCCCCTGGTCCATGGCCCATACCGCGGTGGCCAGCGACGGCTCCAGGCTGTCCCGCACGTCGAGGCGGCCCTCGGGGCCGGCGCCGATGGTCCACAGGAACGACTTGCGGCTGGTGCCGACCAGCAGCGGCGCCCCGACGGCTTCGGCCATGGCCCGCAGCGAACCCAGCAGGGCCAGGTTGTGGTCGAAGGTCTTACCGAATCCGATCCCGGGGTCGGCCCACACCTCGGACAGGCCGGCCCGCCGGCCCGCCTCGACCCGCTCGGCCAGGAAAGCGGTCACCTCGGCCACCACGTCGGTGTAGCGGGGCGCGGCCTGCATGGTGGGTGGGGTCCCCTGCATGTGCATGGCCACCCAGCCCACTCCGGCCCCGCCGGGCCCGCCGGCGGCGGCCACGGCGCAGAGCTCCTCGGAGGCGGAGATGTCGTTGACCAGGCTGGCCCCGGCGGCCACGGCGGCGGCGGCCACGTCGGCTTTCACGGTGTCGATGGAGACCCGGACGTGGGGGGCCAGGGCGGCCACCACCGGCAGGACCCGGTCCATCTCCTCGGCGGCCGAGACGGGCTGAGCCCCGGGCCGGCTGGACTCCCCGCCCACGTCGACCACGTCGGCGCCTTCGGCCACCATGGCCAGGCCCCGGGCCACGGCGTCCTCGGTGCGCAGGTATTCGCCCCCGTCGGAGAAGGAGTCGGGCGTGACGTTGAGCACGCCCATGACGAGGGGTTTCATGGCCCCAGCGTAGCGGCGGCCCTGCCGCCGACACCGCCCCTCAGCGGGGGTTGAGGAACTGCATGGCCTCGGCCCGGGTGGCCGGGTTGGTCCGGAACAGCCCCCGGACCTGGGAGGTGATGGTGAGGGTCCCGGGCTTGCGCACACCCCGCATGGACATACACAGATGCTCGGCTTGAAGCACCACCAAGACCCCCCGGGGCTCCAGCCTGGCCACCAGGGCGTCGGCTATCTGGGTGGTGAGCCGCTCCTGGACCTGGGGCCGCTGGCAGAAGCCCTCCACCACCCGGGCCAGCTTGGACAGCCCGGTGATGCGGCCGTCCGCGTTGGGGATGTAGGCCACGTGGGCCCGGCCGATGAACGGGACGAGATGGTGTTCACATAAAGAGTAAAAGGGGATGTCGCGCACCATGACGATCTCGTCGTGGTCGGCCTCGAAAGTCACCGACAGGTGGTCGGCCGGGTCGGAGTGCAGCCCGGCGAATATCTCCGCGTACATACGGGCCACCCGGGCCGGCGTGTCCCGCAGGCCGTCCCGGTCGGGGTCCTCCCCGATGGCTTCCAGGAGCTGGCGGACCGCCTTCTCCACCCGGGTCTGGTCCACGCTCATGCGGCACCACCCCCGCCGCCACCGCCGCCGCCGCCCGGCGCGCCCTCCCACACCCGGATGCAGGGGAGGTTCCGGTGCCGCTCGGCCACGTCCAGGCCGTAGCCGACCACGAAGTCGGCCGGGATCCGGAACCCGACGTAGCGCAGCTGCGGGTCCACCTTCTGCAGGCCCTCCTTGACCAGCAGCGCGCACACTTCCAGCGAGGCCGGGCTGCGGGCCTGGAGGTTGCGGCGCAGATAGGACAGGGTCAGGCCGGAGTCCACGATGTCCTCGACTATCAGCACGTGGCGCCCGGTCAGGTCGGCGTCGAGGTCCTTGACGATGCGGACCACGCCGCTGGTCTTGGTGGCCGAGCCGTAGGAGGCCACGGCCATGAAGTCGCACTCCACCTCCAATTCGATGGCCTTGGAGAGGTCGGCCATGAACATGAAGGCACCCTTGAGCACCCCCACCAACAGCGGCGGGCGGTCCCGGTAGTCGTTGGTGATCTGCGCTCCCAGTGCGGCCACCCGGGCGGCCAGTTCGGCCTCGCCCACCACCACCCGACCCAGGCCGGGCGGGGGCACCAGATGCAGCGGACGACCTTCCGGGTTGGTCACGGCCGGCCGAGGATATCGGGCCGGGCCCGAAGGCCCGGCGGGTCCTGACGGCTGAGCCGGCCCGAACGCCGGCTCACCACCACTCCCCCCTCGATCTCGGCCCCCTTGGCCTCCAGCCGCACCACCGCCATGACCCGCTCCACGGCGCCGGCCGAGGGCGGGTAGCCCTCCGGGCTGGTCAGCCACCGGCGCAAGGCCCGGCGGGCCAACGGAGCCGGGGCTTGCCTCAGGGCCGCCACCGAGGTGGGGTCGACGGCGGCCGCCAGGGACTCGAGGAGGGCTTCGTCCTCTCCCAGCAGGCCGGCCTGGCGGGCCACCACCCCGGCCACGTCCCTCTCGGCCACATCGGCCAGCAACGGCAGGACCTCATGGCGCACCCGGTTCCGGCGAAACCTCCCGTCGTAATTGCTCGGATCCCTCACCGGCTCCAGCCCGGCCGCCGCGCACAGGGCCTCGGTGTCGGCCCGGCGCAGGGCCAGGATGGGGTGGCGGGGCCCGGCCCGCATGCCGGCCAGGCCGGTCAGCCCGGCTCCCCGGATGAGGTTGAGCAGGACCGTCTCGGCCTGGTCATCGGCGGTATGCCCGGTGGAAGCGTCGGGAGGCAGGACGGCCTGGCGGGCGGCCCGGGCCCGGGCCTCCAGGTTGGGACCGGGCTCAACCTCCACCGACAGGGCCCGGAAGCCCGCCCCCAGCCCGGCGGCGGCGGCGGCCACCCGGTCCGCCTCGGCGGCCGAACCCGGCCGCAGCCCGTGGTCGACGTGGAAGGCGGTGACCGCCCGGCCGGTAGCCACGGCCAACACGAGGAGGGCCAGGGAGTCGGCCCCCCCGGACACGGCGGCGGAGATGGGCCCCGCCCCGAAGCAACAGCGGGCCAGCAGCTCCGAGGCCAGAGCGGCGGCGGGCTCCTTCAGGACCGTTCGAGGACCACGCCCCGCCGGGCCAGGGACACCAGCTCGGGGACGCTCGGGACGTCCAGGCGGCGGGCAATGCGGCGCAGGCTGGCGTAGACGTTGGAGCGGCTGACACCCAGGCGCTCGGCCGCCTCCTGGACGGTGGGGGTGTCCCGCACCGCGCCCAGCAGTTCCTTCTGCTTATCGGACAGGGCTTCGACGGCGGCGGCGTCCACGGCCGGCACCACCGCCACCGGGGCCGGGGAGGTGCGCCGGTCCAGCCGGGACAGGCGGGGATGGGCGCGGCGGGCGTCGTCTTCGGCCTGGGCCCCCCGCTCCAGCCGGGCCAGGTGCTCCAGGGCGGCCCGCTGGGCGGCCCGACGCTGCTCGGGCTCCACCCCCTCGACCAGGGCCCGGCCCAGATGGGAGCGCAGGTCGGAGCCGGCGAAGGGCTTGGTCAGGTAGAACACCGCCCCTTCGATCCCACCCCGGATGCGGTCCATGTCCCCGGTGCGGGCCGTGAGCATGATCACCGGGATGGAGGAAACCGAGGGCTCGGGGTCGGACTTGAGGGCGGTGAGCACCTCGAAGCCGTCCATGCCGGGCATGGTCACGTCCAGGATGACGGCGTCGAAGGCGCCCTCATCCACCAGCGACAGAGCCAGGGCGCCGTCCCCGGCCACGGTCACCTCGTGGCCGGCGCCCTCCAGGGTGATGCGAACCAGGGTGCAGATATCGGGTTCATCATCGACGACCAGCACACGCGCCATGGTCGGCCCAAGCTAAACCAAACTGGAGTCGGAAGATAGGGCCGAAATGCGCTTAGTCCACCCCTCCGGGCGGCGGATTTCCTCCAAGGTGGGCAGCCAATCCGGCCCTTTCCAGAACAAATCCGACATCGACCGCCCCCCGGCCGCCTCGACGGCCTCGATGAAGCGCTCGCCCTCCTCGTACTGGCGCAGCTTGGCCTCGATACCGGCCACCTGCTGGATCAGTTTCGAGATCCCCCCGGACTGCTGCCGGCGCTGACGCAGGACCCGGGCGAAGCGGGAGGCCTCCGGCACGGCCCCGGCCCCGGCCCGGTCCATGGTGATGTCCCCGTGGCCCTCCAGCAGGCTCATCAGGGCCTGGATCTGGCGCAGCACGGCGGCCTGCTCGTCCCCGGCCAGCAGGCTCAACAGCCCGTCGGCCAGCGGGTTGCGCCCGGCCCGGGCTTGGTCCACGGCCCGGCGCAGGCCTTCCAGCAGCCGGCGGGGGTCCGGGTCGACCGAGCCCATGGCCGATTCGACCAGGCCCTTGAAGTAATCCCGCATCCACTCCACCCCGGTGAACTGCGCCCGATGGGTCACCTCGTGCAGCGCCAGCCAGAGCCGGAACTGGGAGGGAGGAAAGGCGTAGCGCTTCTCGATGGAGAGCACGTTCGGCCCCAGGTAGTAGACGATGTCCTGGTTCTCGGCGTCCTCATCCTCGACCAGCAACAGGTCGTACTGACCCAGGACCCGGGTGGACATCCAGCCCAGGAGCAGGCCGACCTGGACCCCGGCCACGCCCCGGCTCACGCCGGCCAGGGCCGGGATCGGCATGCGCTCGGCCATCCGCTTCGTCAGCGGCCCGACCAGGCGCTGGAAGGAGGCGATGTTGGCTCCGACCCAGCCCTGGCGGTCGGTCACCCGGGCCCGGGCCGGGCCGGCCAGGGAGACCAGCCCGGTCTCGGCCGAGACCAGCTCCTCGGCCCGGGCGGTGGCCGCTTCGAAGTCGGCGGCCAGGGAGGCGTAGTGGTAGGAGCGGGCCAGCGGGTCGGTCCCGGCCACCCTCCCCGCCACCTGGGCGGCCAGGTCCCAATTTATTGGATCAGCGTCAGCCACTGCGGCGCTGGGCCTCGGCCTGGATGGCGGCCGCCACCCGGGTGCGGAGGGCTTCGGGCACCTCGTCCCGGCAGCGCACGGAGATCATGACCCGGAGCTCGGCTTCGAAGTCGAAGGCGGACAGGCAGGGCCCGCAGTCGTCCAGATGCTGGCGGATCTCGACCCGGCGATCCTCGGTGAGCTCACCGTCGAGGAAGTAGTAGAGCCGCTCGATCGCCTGCCCGCAGTCCTCACCCATCGAGATCACCCATCGCCCTGTCCCGTCCGACCCAAATCCCTATCCGACCAGGCCCCGTTCACGGCCAAACTCCAACAACGCCTTCTGCAGCGCCTTTCTTCCACGGTGCAGCCTGGACATGACCGTCCCGATGGGGACTTCCATGATGTCGGCTATCTCCTTGTAGGAAAAACCTTCGACGTCGGCTAGGAGGACGGCCATCCGGAAGGTGTCGGGCAGGGATTCCAGGGCCTCTTTGACCTCGGTGTCGGTGAAGAGGTCCAGGACCTCGTCCTCGGCGCTACGCCCGACCGAAGCCCCCTCCGACCCGCCCAGGCGGCGGAACAGGTAGAGATCCTCGACATCGTCCACGTCGGACATCTGGGGCCGGCGCTGCTTGGCCCGGTAGCTGTTGATGAAGGTGTTGGTCAGGATCTTGTAGAGCCAGGCCTTGAGGTTGGTCCCCTCCTCGAAGCGGCCATAGGCCCGGTAGGCCTTGAGGTAGGTCTCCTGGACCAGGTCCTCGGCATCGGCCGGGCTGCGGGTCATGCGCAGGGCGGCGGAGTACAGCGAGGGCATGTGTTCCATCGCCGCCTCGGCGAAACCCGCCTGGTCGGCCATGGGGCAGCCTACCCCCGGGGTCACCGGCCGGTTTCCGGGGCGGGACGACGTAGCCTTCCGGCCGTGAAAGTCCTCGTGACCGGCGGCGCCGGGTTCATCGGCACGTCCCTTTGCCGCCGGCTGATGGACGAAGGCCATGAGGTGGTGGTGGCGGACCTGAACCCACCCCGGACCGAGGTGAGCGCCGCCGTCGAGGGCGATCTCCGGGACCCCTCGGTACTGGACAAGGCGCTGGCCCCGGACACCGAAGCGGTCATCCACCTGGCCGCGGCCACTTCCGTCCTGCAGTCGGTCAAGGACCCGGTCAACGTCTACCGGTCCAACGTGGAGTTGATGCAGAACCTGCTGGAGTCCTGCCGCCGGCTGGGTGTGGCCAGCCTGGTCTTCGCCTCCACCAACGCCGTGGTCGGCAGCGGCGCCGGCGGCGGCCTAATCGATGAGCGCTCTGCCCTGGTCCCCCTCACCCCCTACGGGGCCACCAAGGCGGCCGGGGAGATGCTGATGTCCTCCTACCGCCACGCCTACGGCCTCGGCGCCACCGCCCTGCGCCTGACCAACGTCTACGGGCCGGGCATGTGGGTGAAGGACACCATGGTGGCCCGCATCATGAAGGCGGCCCGGGCCGGCACCGGCATCCGCATCCACGGGGACGGCCTGCTCACCCGGGACTACGTCTACATCGACGACGTGCTCACCGCCTTCGTCTCCGGCCTGGCCCCCGCCGCCGGCGGACCGGCCCTGCCCCCCACAGTGGTGGTGGGTTCGGGCGTGTCGGTGACGGTCAACGACCTGCACGGCCTGGCCTGTAAGGCCACCGGCCTGGACATCCCGGCCGAACACGTCGAGGGCCCGCCCGGGGAGATGCGGGCCGTGGTGGTGGACCGGGCCCTGGCGGCCGGGCTCTGGCCCGATCCCCCCGTCCAGCTCAGCGAGGGCCTGGCCGCCACCTGGCGGGCCTGGCCGGAATAGCCAGGCCGAGCAGGCCCAGCAGCCCGGCCAAACCCCCGATACCGGTGAGGACCAGGCCGGCAAAGGCCAGACTGGGCCGGTAGCGGAAGCTGACCCGCCAGAGACCCGGGCCGGGCAGATCGACGGCCTGGAGCAGCTCATGGTCGAACACCTTCATCTGACGCTGGGGCCCGCCGTTCCTCGACACCAGGGCGATCCAGCCGGGGGCGTAGGCCTGGCTGCGGTCCAGGCGCACCGGGCCCGGCGCCGTGACGGTGACGGTGCAGTTGGCCCCGCCTCCCACCGGGTTGGGCCGGCTGCAGCTGACCGTGCCGGGCGGGCGCGTGGCGCCGGCGCCGGGCCGGCCCGGGGAGCTCAAGGCGGCCAGGCCGGCGGTGACGATCCGGCCCGGGGCCCGCCAGGCGTGCAGGCCGGAGATGTCGGGCCGGGGCGTCCAGCCCAGGGAGATGAGGCTGGACTCCAAGGCGCTCTGGTCCTCATGGGGCTCGATCAGCAGCAGGCCCAGGTCCAGCCTCGACGCCAGGGCCGGCTGTATCAGGGACGGATCCAGGCTGCCCTCGGTGTGGGTGCCGGTGGCGTCCTCGTAGGCGCCGGCCACCAGGGAGCCATAGCCCTGGACGCTGGGAAGATGGGCGATCACATTGAGGTCGGGCACCGGGACCAGCCCGGCGGTGCCGTTGATGTAGGCCGGGTAGAACAGGTCCGGGTCGTAGACAGCGAAGCGAGCCCCCGGCGGCAGGGCCCCCGCCAGTGCCATCGAGCCGGCCGACCGGGCCGACAGGTAGGAGGTGCTCACCCACCCGGTGGCGGCGTTGGCCCCGAAGAAGCCCACATCGGCCAGGGTCACCGCCACCAGGACCACGGCCCGGGCCCGGCGGCTCCAGCGGTGGCCGAAGACGAAGATGACCCCCACCAGACCGGCCAAGCCCAGGGAGGCGATGGCGAAGGGCCAGACGGCCGGGAAGAGGTGGACCGGGGACTGGAGGATGTCGGCCATCCCGCCCGGCCAGATCCACGCCGCCACCACCACGGCCGGCACCGCCACCGGCCCGAGCAGGCCGGCGGCCAGCACCAGGCGGCCCGGCCGGCGCCAGGCCTCCAGGAAGCTGCGGGCCCAGTAGGCGAAGAGGATGGTGAGAGCGAGGTCGACTTCGCCGAGGTTGCGGCTCTGCAGGCGCTGGCCGTCGTAGAGGGGCACGTGGACCAGGACGTGGGCCAGCGGCGTGTAGGAACCGAAGGCCAGCATCACCCCCACCCCGGCCATGACTCCCCAGAAGGCCGGTCCGGGCCGGGCCGCCAGGGGCCCCGGCGGGGGCCGGAGCCGGCCGGCCAGGGCGGCCAGGGCGCCGGCCAGGCCGAGGATCCCGATGTAGCCGAGCAGCTCGGGGAGGTTGTAACCCCCGAAGTAGGGAGCGAAGCGCAGGGAGTCGAGACCTCCGGCCAGGAAGGGGAAGACCATGAACAGCAGCTCGGCCGGGTGCAGTGAACCGGCCCCGAAGGCGATCAGGCTGACCCCGGCCCGCTGGGAGCCGGAGTAGGCGGCCAGGCCCGGCAGGAACTGGCCGGCCGCCAGCATCCCGGCCAGGACGGCGGCGCCCAGACCCCCGACCAGGAGGGGGACCCGGCCGGCCGGCCGGCGCCAGAGAGCCCACAGGAAGAACAGCCCGGCGGCCACGGCCAGGTCGGACACCGACCGGGGGTCCCCCGCCAGGCCGACCAGGCCGACGGCCAGACCGGTCAGGGAACTCCAGCCGATGAGGCCCATGACCCGGCGGCGGCGGGCCCGGCGGCCATCGGGACCGCCCGGATCGGGCCGGGACAGGTGGTCGAGCCCCAGCAGGATCCATCCGGCCCAGGCCATCCCCTCCACCAGGCCGATGTGGCGCAGCTGGGCCATCATGAACCCGGACCAGGCGAAGCAGAAGCCGGCCAGCCAGGCCGGCAGGGCGCCCGCCCCCATCCGCCGGGCCAGCAGCAGGACCCCGGTCCCGGCCAGGGCGTAGGTGATGGCCTGGCCCACCGCCCAGGCCAACCCGGCGGGAAGGACGGCGAAGAGCAGGGTGGCCGGATACAGGGCCCCGGCGTTGAAGCCGGCCAGCAGCGGCGTGCCGCTCCAGATATAGGGGTTCCAGAGCGGGAGGTGGCCGGCCCGCAGATCCGCGCCGACCAGCATGCGCAGCGGCAGGTTCTGGGTCAGGTCGTCCCCGGGGGCCATGAGATGGCCGAAGAGGGCCGGAACCACGAAGGCCGCCAGGGGCAGCCCGATCAGGCTCAACAGGCCCCACCGGTCCCCCTTCGTCATCCTCCCAGCCACGCCCGGGGCCCTGTCGCTCGGCCGGGCCGGGTCAGGGCCGGGCCCGGCGGCGCCAGCCCCGCTCCCGGAGGTAGGTGCCGAACAGGGCCCGGGAGAAGCGCAGGGCGTAGCCCAGGCTGCGGCCCTTCTTGCTCAGCCCGATCTGTCGGGGGCCGTGGCTCACGTGGATTTCCTCATAGCGGAAGCCCCGGCACAGCGCCGATATGAGCAACTCGGTGGACTGGAACTGGGGTTGGTCCAGCTGCACCCCCTGGGCCACCTGGCTGGTCATGACCCGCAGCCCGTTGGCCGGATCGGTGACCCGGGCCCCGGTCAGCAGGCGGATGACGGCGGCAAAGACCACCACCCCGGAACGGCGCAGGACCCGGTCATCGCTGTCCCGGGGGCCAGACCCCCGGCGGGTGCCCGAGACGATGTCGGCCGCCCCCGAGGTCACCCGGGCGGCCATGGGATCCAGGTCGGCCGCCGACCACTGGCCGTCGGCGTCGAGGGTGGCCAGGTAGCGGGCCCCGTGTTCGATGGCCACGTCGTAGCCGAGGCGCAGGGCCGTGCCCTGGCCGCAGTTGACCGGAAGGGAACAGACCAGGGCGCCGGCCGCCCGGGCTTCTTCCAGGGTGGAATCCGAGCTGCCGTCGTCGACCACGAGGGTGGCGGCGTCCAGGCCGCCGAGGCGGGCCGGCACCGATCTCACCACCGGGCCGACCGCCCCGGCCTCGTTGAAGGCGGGCACCACCACCACCACCGGAGGCAGGACCAGGTCGGGGTGATGGAGGCGGAAGCTGGCCGCAGCCTGCTCCGGGGGAAGGCTCAAGCCTTATTCGGCGGAAGAGACGGTGGGCAGCGAACTGTGCTGGCTGCGCCAGTTCACCGTGGGGGGGATGGCGGACAGATCGACCCGCTCCTGGTACTTCTCCACCACATGGAAGAGCGACTCGATCAGGGTGTCGGAGAGCAGGTGGGGCTTGAGGCCGAGGTCGAGCAGCTTGGTGTGGGCGGCCCGGTAGTAGTGCTCCTCCTTCTCCACCCGCGGGTCGGGGATGTGGTCGATGGTCGTCTTCTTGGGCGACAGGCGGGCCACGTGCTCGGCCAGCTGCAGGACCGAGAAGCTCTCGGTGAACTGGTTGAAGACCCGGTATTCCCCGGGCTCGGCCGGATTGAGCACGGCCAGTTCGACACAGGCCAGGGTGTCGCGGATGTCGAGCAGGCCGCGCGTCTGGCCCCCCGAGCCGTAGACCGACAGGGGTTGGCCGATGACGGCCTCCACGATGAAGCGGTTGAGCACGGTGCCGAAGACGGCGTCGTAGTCGAAGCGGGTGGCCAGCTGTGGATCCAGAGTCGTCTCATCCGTCTGGACCCCATAGACGATCCCCTGGTGCAGATCGGTGGCCCGGGTGCCCCAGATCCGGCAGGCGAAGCGGATGTTGTGGGAGTCGTGCACCTTGGACAGGTGGTAGAAGGATCCGGGCTGCATCGGGTACGGGAGCAGGTCGGTGCGGCCCCGATGGGTGATCTCGATGAAGCCCTCTTCGATGTCGATGTTGGGCGTGCCGTACTCGCCCATGGTCCCGAGCTTGACCAGATGACAGTCCGGGGCGTGCTCGGCCAGGGCGTAGAGCAGGTTGAGGGTCCCGACCACGTTGTTGACCTGGGTGTACACGCAGTGGTTGCGGTCGATCATGGAGTACGGGGCCGACCGCTGCTCGGCGAAATGAACCACCGCCTCGGGAGCAAAGCGCTCCACCACCCCGTCCACGAAGGGGGCGTCGGTCAGATCCCCGATGTGGGCCTCGATGTGATGGCCCGAGATCCGCCTCCAAGTGGCCAGCCTCTCCTTCATGGAGAAGATCGGGACGAGGGTTCCGGCCCCCAGCTCGTGGTCATAGCCACGCCGGGCGAAGTTGTCGACGATGCCGACCTGGTGGCCCCGGGCGGAGAGGTGCAACGCCGTCGGCCAACCCAGGTACCCGTCACCGCCGAGCACCAGAACTCTCATCATTCCTCCTGATTTCCGGCCGGAAAGCTACTGCCTGTGGTTGCCCGGCTCTTCCAACCCCTCCCGGCCAGTCCCTGGGCCTGCCGGTAGAGGGCGGTGTCGATGGCGTTGGCGGCCACGATCTCGGCCCGCAGATCCTCGGGCACCTCCTCGGCCCGGACGGTGCCGACGCCGGCGTTGTCGCGGGGTAGTCCGCCCTCGGCCCGCTGGCCCCAGTGGGTGAGCAGGTGGGCGTGGAACTCGTCCAGGCGGTCGGTGACCCCGACCAGGTCCAGGCTCTCGAGCCGGGCCGTGGCCGCCGCCGCCAGCTCCGCCTCCGGCATGGGGAGGGGCGAGTAGTCCAGGAGGAACTGCAGGGGGAGGGCGTCCACATCCGGGAAGGGCGGGCCCAGGCCGGCCAGGGCCTCGGGTGGGGAGAAGTCCACCCAGGCCCGGCTCACGCCGACGTCGTGGACCAGATGGCGGGCCTGGAAGTTCTCCACCAGGGGCCGCCACCGGGGCGAGCGGACGAATTCGGCCAGGCTGAGGCGGGCCGTGTTGGCCACCACGGCGGGGTCCCGCAGGATGTGGGCGTAATGGGACAGGACCCGACTGACCGGCTCCCGGATCACGGTCACCACCTTGGCGTCCGGGGCCAGGCTCGGGATGACGCCGGCCCCGAGGTGGCCGGCCACCAGGGCGGCGCCCTTGAGCAGGGGCTCGGGCAGGAAGGGGATGTGGTCCAGGAAGACCTGACTCAGGCACAGCCTGGAGCCGGACCGGGCCGCCATGGCGTTCACCAGAGACGTCCCCGCCGTCTTCATGATGTGCAGGAAGTAGATCTGCTCCTCGGCGCCGCCGCCGGCTGAGCCGGGACCGGCCGCACTCCGGGAGGCCCAGAGTTCCGGGCCCCGGGTGACCGCCGGGGAGGCCAGCCAGGCCAGAGCCGACTCCGGGCTCCAGCGCAGGGCATGGATCAGGTCGCCCAACTCCAGCCGCCCGGATCGCAGCGCCTCGAGGTGGTGGGCCAGCCCGGCCGCATCGGCGCGGCGGCCGAAAAAGCCCTGGTAGAGACCGTCGATCAGCTCCCGGCCGGTCAGCCGGGCCGGGCCGGGCCTCAGGCCGGGCCTCCGTCGACTTGGGCCGGGGCGGTGGCCCGGGCCGGGGCGGTGACCCGGGCCTCGGCGGTGACCCGGGCCACGGCCGCCCGGTACAAGGTCCAGTCCGGACCGGACCCGTCGGCCGCCGCCGGGGGCGGACCGTCCAGGACCACCCGGTCGAAGAGGGTGAGGGCGGCCAGGGCGTCCCGTTCGAGCTCGGCGCCGTCGGCCTTCTCGGGGCCGGCCTCCAGGAGCGCCTGCAGAGGGCGGTCCCGGTCCAGGCCCCTCCGCGCCGCCTCGGTCTCGGGGGAGTAGTCGAGCCAGGCCCGGGCCGGGTCCAGGTCCGAGGCCAGGGCCCGGGCCTGCCGGCTGGCGCCGTCAGCTTTGGGCCGGGCCACCACCAGCACCGAGCGAGCCGAGGGATGGACCAGGCTCAGACCGGCCCGCCCGCAGGGCCCGGCCACGACCGGCGCCCGGTGCCGGACCAGGGACGGGACCCAGACCAGCTGGTCCAGGTCGTAGCCCACCAACCGGGGAAAGCCGGGGGCCTGGCCGAAGGCCAGGGCGGCCCACAGGCCGGAACCGTCCCCTCCGGCCCCGGGTGGAGGACCAGCCACATAGATCTGGCCGGCATCTTGTCCTGCTTCTTCTGCCCGGCGGGTCCCCTGCGCCCCGCCTCCTCCGGAGCGTGGGGCCCCAGCCCCACGCCCGGCCGTTCCTGCCCGGCGGCCCCAGAGGGCCGGGCCGATACCGGCGGCCAGGGGCGCCCGCCAGGAGTTGTCCACCGCCTCGGCCGAGGTGTGGATGGCCCTCACCACTGCGGCCACCGGGACCCCCCGGGCCAGAGCGGCGACGTAGTACTTCCGGCTGGGGGCATCGGCGGGGCGGAGAAGCACCGATTGGAAAAGGGCGTCGACAACTTCGCCGGCGGCCCAGCCCCCGGACAGGTGGCGGGCCAGGATCCGTCTCCAGGCGCCGGCGCTCATCCCGGCAATCTACGGGCGGGTCGGGTCCGGTCGTCCAGCCTCCGACAGTTCGGCCACCGACCGCAAGTTTCTTCCCTTTGGGTCGTCTTCAGTGCGACCGGACAGCCCGGATGGCTCGGGGGAAGTCCGGAAACGACCCCCCCAGACCGGCCACAACCACTCCCTGTGGTCGCCTGGTGGCGGCGGGCTCGGCGGCCCGCCCTCCGGGGTGGCCCGGGTGTTCGTCCCCAGCGGACACCCGGGCCCCCGGGCGCTCAGCCCGGCTCACTCACACCACGGCTCAGTCACTCCCCCGTGCCGAAGTAGCCGGCGTCCCCGTAGGTGAAGATGCCTCCGTCGGCGGCCGCCAGCCAGTATCCGCCCCCGTCCGGGGTGGCCGCCATGCCGACTATGGGCCGCACCAGCGGAGTCGCTCCGGCCGATCCGTGGAAGGCGGCGTCCCCGAAGCTGAATATGCCCCCGTCGGAGGCCACCAGCCAGTAGCCCTTGCCATCGGGGGTGGCGGCCATCCCGACTATGGGCTTGTTGAGGACCTCGGCCCCGGTGGAGCCGTGGAAGGCGGCGTCCCCGAAGGAGAAGATGCCCCCGTCCGAAGCCACCAGCCAGTAGCCCTTTCCGTCCGCGGTCGGAGCCATGCCGACTATCGGTTTGTTGAGCCGCTCGGCCCCGGTGGAGCCGTAGAAGACGGCGTCCCCGAAGGAGAAGATGCCCCCGTCGGAGGCCACCAGCCAGTAGCCCTTTCCGTCGGCGGTGGCGGCCATGCCCACCACCGGCCGAGCCAAGGACGAGGTGACCGAGCCCAGGGCGGCGGCATCACCGTGGGCGCCCACCCGGCCGTCGGTCGCCCCCAGCCAGTAGCCCGCCCCGTCCGGGGTGCGGGCCATGGCGACCGTCACCGGGGTCGGGATGGTCCCGGTGGCCCGGGGATCGTGGCGGAACATCGGCCAGGAGAGGGCTCCGATGGGGGCGCCGGTCTTGACCTCGTAGTGGAGAATCTCCCCCGTTCCGCTGGGAGTGGCCGCCCCTTCCGAGCCGGCGATGGTGATGCCGATGGTTCCATTGGCGTCCTGGGTCACCAGGGCGGCGTTCTGCATGCCGATGCCGTTGGCCAGGTCGGCCACCTCCGCCCCGGTCTTGCCGTCGTAGATACGCAGGCCGGCGCCGGTCGGCACCAGCACGTCCTCGTAGCCGCCGCCGGTCAGGTCGGCGGTGGTCGGGTTACCGAAGACGGCATCGGGAGCGGCGGTCTCCCACAGCTTGTTGCCGGCGCCGTCGAAGGCCCACACGTCGCCACAGGTCGAGCAACCGGTCGTGCCGCTGGTGGCCTCCACCACGTCCTCCCGGCCGTTTCCCAGCAGATCCCCGAGGGCGGGCGAGGGCCGGGTGTATCCACCGAGGTCCTGGCTCCAGACAACGTTGCCCCGACTGTCCAGAACGAACAGCTTGGTGGAGTCGACCGGGTGGTCGCCCTGCTGGGCCCAGTAGAACCCGGTGCCCACGGCAATCTCGGGCGTGCCGTTGCCACTCAGGTCCCCCACGGCGGGCGAGGAGGTCAGAACCTCATCGAAGTTGTGATACCAGATGAGTTGACCGGCGCCGTTGACGGCGTACAGCACTCCGCCCTGTTGCACGCTGCGGGCGTTGGCCCCGGTGAAGTTGACCCCCGGGCTGGAGTCCCCGCCGCTGACCACGTCCAGCGAGCCGTTGCCGGCCAGGTCGACCAGGGAGGGGGAGGAGAACACGGTGTCGTTGGTGCGGAAGGGCCAGCCCGGATTAACCCCCCCGGTGGCGCTGTTGATCGAATAGGCGTCCAGGCCGAGGGACCCAGCCGTGGCGTCGGGCACGCCGTCCCCGTTGATGTCGCCCAGGGCCATGGTGGCGTAGACGGCGGCCGAGGCCTGGTTGGGATCCTTGGCCGCCACCTGCCAGCGCTTGTTACCGGCGTGGTCGAAGGAGACGTAATCACCCCCCGGGCCGTTGTAGCTGCCCGAACCGATGAAGACGTCATCCAGGCCGCTACCGTCCACGCTGTCCACCGAGGGGGTGGAGTCGATCTCGTGGCCGGTGGCCGCCGGCCAGGCCCCGCCCACGGCGCTGCCGTCGGAGAGGTGGAAGGCGTAGACCGATCCGTTGAGCGAGCCGATGACCACGCTGGTCCCGCCCGAGTCCAGGGTGGCCGGCATCGGGGACGACGCCCGGAAATCCACGCCGGGCAGCGTCTTCGACCAGACCAGGGTGACGTTGAGGGCGGGGGCGGCGGCCTGGGCGGGCCGGGCCGCGCCCGGGGCCAGCCCGAGAGCAAACCCGGCCAGGCCCACTACGCCGATCAGGCCGGCGGCGGCGGCCAGCGGGTGGCGCCGGCGCAGACCGGGATAACTGCTCAGGTCCCAACGATTGGACACCCCGTCACTGTGCATGACCACCACCGCCTCCTGGGTCAACTCGTCACGTCAGCCGACTTCGGCCGCCGGCGCCACGAACTGGGCGTTGTAAAGGTTGGCGTAGGCGCCACCGGCGGCCAGGAGGTCCTCGTGGTTGCCCTTCTCCACGATGCGGCCGTTCTCCATGACCAGGATGACGTCGGCGTCGCGGATGGTGGAGAGCCGGTGGGCGATGACGAAGCTGGTCCGGTCCCGGCGCAGGGCGGCCATGGCCCGCTGGATGAGCACTTCGGTCCGGGTGTCGACGGAGCTGGTGGCCTCGTCCAGGATGAGGATGGCCGGGTCGGCCAGGAAGGCCCGGGCGATGGTGAGCAGCTGCTTCTCCCCGGCGCTGACGGTGGTCTCATCGTCATCGATGAGGGTGTCGTAGCCCTCGGGCAACGAGTGGACGAAGCGGTCGACGTAGGTGGCCTGGCCGGCCTCGAGGATCTTCTCCTCCCCGGCGTCGGGATTACCGAAGGCCAGGTTCTCCCGGATGGTCCCGCCGAAGAGCCAGGTGTCCTGGAGGACCATCCCGATGGACGAGCGCAGTTCGGATCGGGACAGGTCGGTGATGTCCCGGCCGTCGAGGAGGATGCGCCCGGCGTCGAGTTCGTAGAAGCGCATGATCAGGTTGACCAAGGTGGTCTTACCGGCGCCGGTGGGCCCGACTATGGCCACCGTGCTGCCGGGCTCGGCCACCAGGGAAAGGTCGGTGATGAGGGGCCGGTCGGGGTCGTAGGAGAAGGAGATGTGGTCGAACTCGACCCGGCCCCGGACCGGGTCGGGCAGGGTGGCCAGGGCCGTATCCGGCTCCTGCTCCTCGGCGTCGAGCAACTCGAAGACCCGCTCGGCCGAGGCGATGCCGGACTGGAGCATGTTGATCATGGAGGCGATCTGGGTCAGGGGCTGGCTGAACTGCCGGGAGTACTGGATGAAGGCCTGGACATCCCCGATGGTGATGGCGCCGGAGGCCACCCGCAGGCCGCCGACCACGGCGATGGCGACGAAGTTGAGGTTCCCGATCAGCATCATGGCCGGCTGGACCACGCTGGAGGTGAACTGGGCCCCGAAGCTGGCCTTGAACAGCTCCTCGTTGGTCAGGCGGAAACGCTCCTCCACCTCGGGCTGGCGACCGAAGGCCTTCACGATGTTGTGGCCGGTGAAGGTCTCCTCCACCAGGCCGTTGAGCTTCCCCGTCTGCATCCACTGGCCGACGTAGCGGGGCTTGGAGCGGCGCATGATGGTGCGCATGGTCCAGATGGACAACGGCACGGTGACCACGGCCACCATGGCCAGGACCCAGGAGATGGTGAGCATCATCACCAGCGTGCCGATGAGGGTGAGGGCCGAGGTCAGCATCTGACTGAGGGTCTGCTGGAGGCTCTGGCCGATGTTGTCGATGTCGTTGGTGACCCGGCTCAACAGGTCGCCCCGGGCGTGGGTGTCGACGTATTCCAGCGGCAGCCGGTTGAGCTTGGCCTGCACGTCGGAGCGGAGCCGGTACATGGTCCGCTGCACGATTCCGGTCAGGAAGTAGGACTGGGTGTAGGACAGCACCGCCGCCCCCAGGTAGAGGGCGACCACCTCGGTCAACTGGCGGTGCAGGGCTCCGAAGTCGATGGCCGACGGCCCGCCGTGGAGCAGACCGACCACCAGGATGTCGGTGGCGTGACCGAGCATCTTGGGCCCGAGCACGGACAGGAAGGTGCTGACGGCGGCCAGTCCGAGGATGGCCACCAACCCGCCCCGGCGCCCCTCCAGCCGGCCCATCAGCCGGCGGCTGGAAGCAGCGAAGTTCTGCGACTTCTCCAGGGGCATACCGAACGATCCCCACCGGGCCCCGCCCTGGAGGGCGGGGGGTTTGACGACCTCGGTCTCCTCCTCGGCGCCCGGGCTGCCGGCGCCCGGGCTGCCGGCGGCCTCGTCGGTGGCGGTCATGCCACCTCCTCGCCGCGGAACTGGGACTCGACTATCTCCTGATAGGTGGGACAGGTCCGGGTCAGCTCATCGTGGGTGCCGAGGCCGACGGGGTGGCCATCCTCCAGCACCAGGATGCGGTCGGCCCGCCGGATGCTGGCCACCCGCTGGGCCACCACCACCACCGTGGAGGCCCTCGTCCAGGGCTCCAGGGCGGCCCGCAGCCGGGCGTCGGTGGACAGGTCGAGGGCGGAGAAGGAATCGTCGAAGAGGTAGACGTCGGGCCGGCGCACCAGGGCCCGGGCGATGGACAGGCGCTGGCGCTGCCCGCCCGAGACGTTGGAGCCGCCCTGGGTGATGGACGCCTCCAGGCCGCCGGGCATGGCGGCCACGAACTCGGCCGCCTGGGCCACCCGCAGCGCCTCCCACATCTCCTCCTCGGTGGCCCCCGGCGCGCCGTAGCGGAGATTGGAAGCCACCGTCCCGGAGAAGAGGTAGGGCTTCTGGGGGACCAGCCCCACCCGGGACCACAGCACCTGGGGGTCCAGCTCCCGCACATCCACCCCCCCGAGGAGCACCGCCCCGGAGGTGACATCGAAGAGCCGGGCCGCCAGATTGATCAGGCTGGTCTTGCCCGATCCGGTGGAGCCGATGATGGCGGTGGTCTCCCCCGGCATGGACCGTAGGGAGATGCCCGACAGCACGGGCTGGTCGGCCCCGGGATAGCCGAAGCTCACGTCCCGCAACTCCAAAGTGCCCGGTGAAACCATGCTCCGCACCGGTCGTTCCGGAGGAACGACCGAAGGGGCGGTGTTGAGAACCTCCTGGATGCGTTCGGCCGAGACCGCCGCCCGGGGCGCCATGAAGGCCACGAAGGTGGCCTGCATCACGGCGGTGAGGATGAGGGTGAAGTAGGTGAGGAAGGCCACCAGGGACCCGACCGTCATGGTGTTCTGGGCGATGCGGTCACCGCCGAACCACACCACCCCCACGCTGGATCCGTTGATGACCAGCAGGACCATGGGGAACATGAGAGCCATGAGCCGGCCGGCCCGCAGCCCGGAGGCGGTGAGCAGGGTGTTGCCCCCGTCGAAGCGGACCGCCTCCTGGGGCTCCCGGGTGAAGGCCCGCACCACCCGCATGCCCGAGATCTGCTCCCGCAGCACCTGGTTGATCCGGTCGATGCGCTCCTGCATGAGCCGGAAGGTGGGAACCATGCGGCTGATGATGAGGCCCAGACCGCACATGAGCGCCGACACGCTCACGGCCAGCAGCCAGGACAGGCCCGGGGTCTGGTTGACGGCCATCACCACGCCGCCGACCACCGTGACCGGGGCGGCCAGGACCATGGTGGCGCTCATGACCACCAGCAGCTGCACCTGTTGGACGTCGTTGGTGATGCGGGTGATGAGCGAGGGGGCCCCGAAAGTGTTGACCTCCTGGGCCGAGAAGCCGGTGACCCGGTGGAAGATGGCCCCCCGCAGATCCCGGCCGAAGCCCATGCCGGTGCGGGCCCCGTAGTAGACCGCCGCCACCGCGAAGATCAGCTGGACGACCGTGACTCCCACCATGATCATCCCGAGGTGCCAGATGTAGGGGGTGTTGCCCCTCATCACACCGTTGTCGATGATCTTGGCGTTCAGGTTGGGCAGGTACAGCGAGGCCAGGGCCTGGACGGCCTGGAGCCCGAAGATCAGGCCCAGCATCCCCCGGTAGGGACGCAGATGGGTGCGCAGGAGTCGGATGAGCACGGCCCTTGCACCTCCCCGTGATGGTTCCAGGCCCTAATCGTTCGACATCCTACCTAACCAGGGCCCACCGGCGGGCCGGAGGTCAATAGCCTCCGTACGACGACGTCGAAGTGGTCGTGCCGCTCCCAGCCGTCTTGGCCGTCACGGGTTGGCCGGCGGCGTTGAGCACGTACCAAATCCCCCCGAAGTGATTGATCCCCTCCCCGTTCACCTGGCCCGGGGCCGTGTCCTTGGCGAAGGTGTAGAGGGGGTGGCCGTTATAGGTGACCTGACGGGTTCCGTCGGCTCGTTTGATCGTGCTCAACAGGCTGGCGGTGACACCGGTTCCGGCCGTCGGGGCGGCCGTGACGGTGAGCGGTGGCCACACCGCCACGCAGGCGGCGGTGCAGATGCTGGCGGTGGAGGAGTCACCGGTGAGCATGTAGAGGGTCCGACCGGAGGCGTTGACCAGAATCGTCCCGTAGTCCGTGGATTGCGCCGTGTCCACGGTGGCGCTGGTCGTAGCTGCAGCCGTCGAAGGGGGCGTCGTCGACGTCGTGGCTGCCTTCGAGCCGGACTGAACGGCCGAGGGCGTCGAAGAGCCACAGGCGGCCAGCCCAACCATCACCGCCGTTGTCGCCGCGGCCATCGCCAGCCACTGGACCGCTCGGCTGGCCACATAGCTTCCCTGCATGTTGGTCACCACCTGTGCTCGGTGTTCTGGATGCGCCAAATTCGATGGCCCGGCCCGCCCGGCGCCCGCAGGCGGTACGCCGGCCACACCGGGTCCAGCTGAGATGATCCTGGCGTTTGAACCTGACGATCATGTTACGCAGGACGAGCCGCCCTCAGTACTTGGGGGGCGCCTCGGCCAGCCACAACAGCTCCCAACGGGGTCCCCAAGGGAGAGGCCAGCCACCGCCCTCTACCTCTGACGCCCACCCCTCGAGATCCTCGGCGGAGATGGTGCCCCCGGTAAGTCCTCCGATGGATTCCAAATCGAACGGCCAGCATCCGCCTCCCACAGCACCGCGCTGCTGGTCCACGGTTACCGCTGTCCCGAACAACTCGGCTACGGCGTGGGCATAACCCACCAGGTGGGCGACGCGGTCATCCCGCTTCGGCAGGATCAGGGGCAGGGTTTGAGCCGCCGGAGCGCGTCAAGCTCTTCGAGCACCTGGCCGGCATCCGTGGACGGGAGTGATTCACCCGCCTCGACCGCCTCCCGCATGCGCCGCAGTTCATACTCGTACACGCCATCCACATCAGCGGCACCGGTCCGCGCCGTCAAGTGGTTATCGACGGGCCGGCCACCACCTGGTCAGCACCGCCT
>DAHUYE010000066.1 GCA_027315345.1 Actinomycetota bacterium | reverse complement strand
GGAGCGCCATCACCCATCGCTTCATCATGGGCGCGCTGCATCAAAGGGGTTGGCATGGTCATCGCTGTCTACCTGGTCCGGTCTCGCCCTTGAGGGATGGAGAGCTACAGCAGGTGTCTCAGGCCATGCTGACAGAAAGGGTCATGGGCCGCGTCCTCGACCTGAACGCCGCCTGGCGGCCCAGAACGCCGGGCTTGAAGCCATGGGTCTCCACCAGCCACGGGCCCTCACTGGCCACCAGACGCTCTAGTCCTCTCAGGGCACGGATGTCCCGCATCGGGACGAGGCCGGACTCCAGGGGCAGTCGCTCCACGCGAAGCTCGGCTTCGCCGGGTCCTTCATCGGTCGACTGGGTCCGTCCGGTCGCAACCAGGGCTGGCCACTCAGTACCCAAGGCCCGCGTCACGCCCAGGACATGCCGACCAGGCCCGCCTGTCAGCTGGGTGACCACCCGCAGCACGGGCGCCGTCACCTCAACACCACCTCATGGTCCCCGCCGGGTCGGGACACCCACCGCTCCAGTCGGGCGAAGAACCGAGGGACTGAGCGACCTCCCATCTCAGCCGCGTCGAAATCCGATCCGGCGGGACGCCGGCCCCCCAGCCCAGCCGCGTAACGCGGCATGCATCCTCGGCGTCGGGCTGAGCACGGGACCGACCACGCGGGCGAGGAAGGCCCCCAGGAGGCTCCATTTCTCTTGCGGCACGAGCCACGCCGCCTCCCCGCCCCCTGCCAGACGTCGCGGCCGGGCACGATCGGCTCTCCAGGCCGTTCCAACCGCCGGCGCGGCGAAGTAGTGGAGGTACTTAGAGTGGACATGAAGGTTGGCCAGTGGCACGGCGGTGTCGCCACAGGCCAAGCCGGGTCCGACCGACCCGTTCACCTCCAACAACCCGAACTCGAGCCGGCTGGTGTCTATGAGGTCATCCCCATTCACGAAGCGGATCGGGGAAGCGTAGGCCGCCGGGCGGGGTGCGACCTGGTCGATGTTGCGGGGATCGACGCCGCCCAGGTACTGCCCGAAGCAACCGGCATCGAAGGCCCAGCTAAGAGCAGCATCGCCCCGCGCCAGATCGGCTAGGCCCCAACCGAGGGGCAGGCAGCGAAAGGCCGGATCAAAGGCTACGTCGGAAGGGAGGCGTGGCAGGAACCCGACCGCGTCCCGGTACGTGACGCCAAGGTGAGCCAGGCACTCCATCTCGGTCAGGCCCGACCGGTCGGGGGTGGCGGCCGATGCCTGGATCCACTCGGCCAGAAGGGACCCCCCTTCGGGGCGTCGGACCATCAGAATGGCAGCCGAGGCACTGCGTCCGGACACGACGGGCATCCACAGGTCCCGCCCAACGGTCCCCCTCAACAGTTCCGACGGCGCGACGTAGAGAAGCACGTCACTCTCCAGATGGAGGACGGGCCAAGGCCGGGATGCCGCGTAGCGACCCAATACCACGAGCCGGAGGGCGCTCAGAACCCAGAAGCCGGCGCGGAATACGCCATCAAGAGCCGAGGCGCGGACGAAGGCAGATCTCTCCTCTTCATCCAGGAGACTCTCGGCATCGACCCGATTGGCGCCGGTTAGGCGCTTCCCGAGGTAATCCGGTCGGTCGACAACCACGGTTACGCGGTCGGTGAACAGCTGGGCTTGGGCGACCGCGACATCCAGGTAGGACGGCGCGTCGCTCCCGAGATGTACGAAGACCACTTCGGCGCCGGAGGGGCGGCTGCCGCCATCGACCTGGACGGCCATCAGGCGCGGGAGTTGGGCTCATAGGCGACGTGGCTGCCCGCCTGCTGTGCAACTTCATCGAAGGCATGGATCAGTTCGGCGTGAAGCAAAGGGCCCAGCAAAATGTCCTCGGCGCGCAGCTGATCCCGCAATCCCCCAACCCCTGAGGCAATGACGGTCCGGCCCAGGACTTGGGCCCTGGCAACCACTCCCGAAGATGAGGCGGCCGCGTACGGGCAGACCACGGCGTCAGAAGCAATCACCCACGTGTCGAACTCTTCATCTGATACGAATCCCTCCACCAGCTCGACCCCGGCAGTGCCTTCAGCCAGGGCCCGGAGGCCGCCGACGTAGCCTCCTCGATCCGCCGCCGGTCCCCGGGAGCCGACTACATATAGTCGGCCTTGCGCCGCCGCCTCCGAGCAGCCGAACGCCTCGATGGCCCGTTCGAACCCCTTGTGCTCGACCAGGAAACCGATGCAAAGAAAGACGCAGCCATCCAGGCCCAGACCCAGGTGGCTGCGGGCCTGGGCGCGGTCGTAGGGCACGGCCGGGACGAAGCTGGCCCGGTGGTCCACGAGGTCGGACTTGAGGCGGACCGTCTCGGCCTTGGCCTCGCTCCTGAAAGTGCCGGAGAACTGATTCCTCTCCCAGGTGGTGTGGAACAGGTAGCTGCCACGCCCAGTGGCCCAGACCCAATCCCGCAGCGGATCGTCGAGCCATCTTCGTACCAGGATTCGAGCACGCCCGGCCGGCACCGGGGCGAAGTCTGGATCATGGAAGATGACCGTCACGTCCCTTCCTCTAAGCATCAGCCCCAGGCTGAGCCAAATGAAGAAGCGGGTCCAGGTCCGCCCTGACACGTACAGGAACCGGTTCCAGTGAACAATTATGGTCTCCCGGGATGACGTGCCGGCCATGGCGCGTAAGAAAAGCAGCGGTGACGCTCTATAGAACGGTCCCCTTCTCTCGGCCCTGAGCCGGCGCACAGACCCGGCACGCTCCATGGCCGCGCACTGCTGCTCGGCATATCTGGCCACCCCGCACTGGTCGGGAGGAAATGTCGAGATGACGACGGAAGTCCTGGTGATGGGAGAGGCTTTGGCCCTCGAGGGTCCCGTCATGGCGTCATCATCGACCGATCAGCCGGCGGATACGCGGCCTGGCTGCCGCGAAGGCTGACGTAGTCCGGATCCAGCTGTATGCCCCGGAGCGCGCCAGGAAACGCTGCGCTCCCGGGCCCCAGAAGGGCGGTGGCTGGTCTTCCGCATGCATGGGCACATCATGAATGATGGCCACGGTGTGGTCGAAGTAAGACTCATCCCGCACGTAGTACCTCCGGGCGGCGCCGGTCAGGGCCAGCCGGTACGCGTCGGCGGCCACGGGGCGGCACAGGAAGACCTTCTCTCGGCCGACGGCAAAGGGGATCAGCCTTCCTCGCCCCGAGAGGAAGCGGGCCAAGCCGACGGACACCGCCGGAAACACGGGGTTGAACACATCATCGAGGAGGACCACGCCGTCGACGCCAAGCGTCGCGTCTGCCAGCCGTAGGTCGTTGAGGGTTGTCTCCGCGGTGTGGCCTCCGTCAATGCTGAAGAGGCGGACATCTCCGACTCGCCCGGTGATCTCAGCCGGGGCCAGTTCGAGCGAGGACTCAGCCAGTATGGACACCCCCTGCAGATCGATCCCGTGCCGGCTGAGGTTCGCCTCGAAGCAAGCGCGGTCCCCGTGGCCCGATCGATCCACGTTCAGTTCCTGCCTGTCGAAGACATCTACGGCCGCGGCTCCCTCTTTCGGCCGGCGTAGCAGGGCCATCAGGATGAACAGGCGTCCGTGATGCACGCCGATCTCAGCCACGGCCCCGCGGCAGCCCCGGGCCGCCTGGATGTCACCAATCATGGCGACGAGTTCAGCGGTCTGGACCGTCATCCAGCCTTCCACCTTCGCCATGCCCGTCCGGATGTAGGCATCGACCAGGGGGGAGCGGACGGCAGGTACGGCAGTCTCCACGGCACGGCCCGGACCCGTCACGACTCCCTCATGCCCGCCAACGGCCGACCGTCGAACCAGTACGTGTCGGGGAATCCGGCCACCGTGCCCTCCAGATCGCTCGGACGAAGATCGGCGATCCGATAGTAGTTGCCGATCGACACCACTGAGCGGGTGCCGTAGAGGATGTCAAGTGCCATGTGCGAGCTGTCACAGCGCCCTGGGACGTGGCGCTTGGTCACACCGAAGCCCGACAGGCGCTGCATGTAGGTGTCCGGGTCCAGCAACCCGTCGACCCGGAGCGGGACGGACTGGTCCCGGTGGAGATCCTCGCTTTCGATGGTCAACATCCGACGGCTGTAGTAGATACGGGCACCGGCCCATTCCAGCCGTATCCCCAGCTGGTAGTCCTCCCCACCCGTCGGATCGCACAGCTCATCCAAACCGTTGACCCCGACGAGCAACGACGTCGGAGCACCAAAGCTCGACCCGAACAGCTCGCCTCCGCTGATCCGGGTGAGCCCTCGGTCAGCTCCCAGGCTCCATCGGGCGTCGATCCCGGAGGGCTCGCTCCGGCTGAAGCGGAGGGTGCCGGCCTCCACGCGCATGTCCCAGTGCTTCTGGTAGGCGCCGGCTACGACATAGCCCTCCCGGCTGGCCCGCTGCGTCTCGGCCCACCAGCCCGGCATTAGGACCGATGCGTCGTCGACGAATACCGTGTAGGGATGAGAGGCGTAGACCAGACCCGTGTTCCTTGCACTGGCAGTGGCCGCGTACTCAGAGGCGGCGAGGCGGTGGGGCCCGTTGAAGGGCGTGGGCTTGGGCGCCACGTGCACCAGCTTGAAACGGTCTGCGACCAACGAGCAGAAGCGCTCGGCCCGCTCGGTGGAGAAGTGCCCGTCCACCAACACGACCTCGAGTTCGTCATCATCTCCGATCTGGCGGGCGAGCCCGTCGACAAACCACTCGAAGCGGGGATCCTGCCGATGGGTGACATAGACCACGGAGATGCCCCGGCCTGCACCGCGCCTGTTCCAGATCGGCATCATCCCACCTCGGAGTCGACCACTACCTCACCGCTGGCCAGGACCAGACCATCGGCGTTCCGGGACTCGATGGCGCCGGCGGCGAAGTGAGTGGAGTAGAGCTCGGCGTACAAGCCGCCGAGCGCAAGCAACCGGTCGTGAGTACCGCGCTCAACCAGCCTACCCTGGTCGAGCACGAATATGACATCGGCCGCCACGATGGTGGATAGCCGATGGGCGATCACGATGTTGGTCCGACCCCGCTTGATCTTCCCAAGGGCCTGCTGGATCAGCCGTTCACTCCGGGTGTCCAGAGAAGACGTGGCCTCGTCCAGGATCAGAATTGGCGGGTCCTTGAGGATGACCCTGGCCAGCGCCAGGCGTTGACGCTCGCCTCCGGAAAGACGGTAACCGCGCTCTCCCACCACGTTGTCGTAGCCACCTGGCAGATCCACTATCCGGTCATGGATGAGAGCCATCTTGGCCGCAGCCACAACCTCCTCGTCGGTGGCGTCCGGCCGGGCATAGACCAGGTTGTCGTGGAGGCTGGCGTTCAGGATGTAGGTCTCCTGGGTCACCATGCCGATCATGGCGCTCAAGGAGCTCAGCCGGAAGTCCCGCACGTCGTAGCCGTCGATCATAACGGCGCCCTTAGTCACGTCGTAGAAGCGGGCCAGCAAGTACGACAGCGTGGTCTTCCCGGCGCCGCTGGGTCCCACTACCGCGGCCAGCTGTCCGGCCTCGATATCCATGTTCAGGTCTTCCAGCGCCCAATATCTCCTGGTCGATAGGGGATCTTGCGCCGTGGCAGGGTCCAACTCGTCCTTAGAGATTGAGGCCAGATAGCTGAACGAGACGTTCTCCAGCCGAACCGCACCTCTGATGTCCCCAGCCTGGAGTGCCAGGGCGCCGGGCCGGTCGCTGATGTCGGGGGTGAGATCCAGGTACTCGTAGATCCTCTCGAAGTAGGCGAAGGACGTGGTTATGGACACTCCCACGTCGATCAGGCCCTGCACTGATCCGCTCAGACGGGATTGGAGCCCGAGGAAGGCTAGGATGGTGCCGACGGTAAGGGATCCGTGGTGCAAAGTAAGAAGGATGCCTGCGGTCATGTACACGGCAAAGGGGGAGAGGCTATAGAAGGTCTGCATGCCAAGGTCCAGAAAGCGGCTCAGGACCTCGTTGCGACGGCTGAGGCGCGCCATCCGCTCGTTCTCCTCCCCGAAGCGCTGGATGTGAGCCGCCTGGCGACCAAAGGCCTTGGTGAGCAGGGCTCCTGATACCGACAGCGTCTCCTCGGCTATCACGTTCATCCGGACGGAGGTCTGCTGAGTAGAGGTGGCGATTCGGCGCCTGATCCGGCTGACATGCCTGGCCGGGATGATCGTGGGCAAGACCACCACGACCGCCACAACCGTTAGCGGGATCGACATGATCAGCATCACGACAAGGGCCGAGACCACCGACATGGTGTTCTGGAAGATGCTAGGCCACGCCTCGGTTACCGCGTAGTTGACGCCGCCCACGTCACTGAGTAGCCGGGTCTGGAGTTCGCCCGTCCGCACCCCGGAGAAGAATCGCATCGACTGCCTCGTCAAGTGCTCGTAGAGCTGAGCCCTCAGATCCTTGACGATGCTCTGCCCGACGGTGTTGTTGATGAACGTCGAGGCCAGCGCCAGCAAGCTGGACAGCAGCATGGCCGAGACCATGAGGCCCAGGAGAGTAGCCAAAAGGCTTGGCCTCGGGCAGCTCTTCGCGCAGAACATGGCCTTGTCGATCAGGGCCCGACCAATGAGAGGGTTGACCGTGGACAACCCCACTGAGGCCAACATGCACAGCGCCACCAGGGCCAGGCCCTTGCTCTGAGGGAGCAGGAGGCGGATCACCCTGCGAAACAGCTCCCGCGTAGGGATGGTATAGGTCGGCCGCTGCTGGTCCTCTTCGAGGGAGCGGAGGGCGACCGAGATCCTCCTGGTGAGCCACCGTCTGGGGCCGGGCGGGGCCGCACCGGCCGGCGGCGGCCCGGTACCAGGGGTCGGGCTCACCTGGTTCGGAACCGGCCCTCCCCTCGTGTCCGGAGCGTCCTCATTCACGACAAGCTAGCCCCTCAGGTTCGCCCAACCGGCTGCTCCGACTCCCACGGCATGGGTCCTTACCGCTGGCCTCGAAGAGGTCGTCAAGACCGCCGGCGTCCGGCGTCCACAGTGAAGGTATCCAGATGTTCGTCCGGCCCATAGACCTGGCGTAGGAGCGTCGGGCCGACCTGGGCCCGGAACGGCGGTAGGTCGAGACGGAGGGACGATCCCCAGTCCATCCGCGTCAGGGGGCCGTGGGGCATGTCCCGGTTCCAGCCCCGTGCCGGCCGGCCGGCCCGGACGTGCTCGGTGACGACTACGAGGCGGGAGCGGCCGACCGCTGTCAGCACCGCCTGGATCTCAGCGTTCGACAGGTGCTGGAAGGTCTGGCGTGACAAGGCAAAGGTCGGCCGGTGGCGGGACGCTGCTGGTGATGTCGGCGCATGAGAATGTCACCCGCTCGGTGCCGAAGCGGCGGCGGTTGCGCTCAACCAGTGCGGGAACCACATCCACGCCGAGGTAACTGACCTCTGGGAGGGCGGCGCACAGACGTCGCCCGACCCTGAAGTCTCCACAACCAAGATCGATCACCGACCTGACGGCATGCTGGCGGGCAAGGGCAGCCACCGCCTCGACGTAGGCATCGGTGAACTGGCCATCGGAGCCGCCACCCGAGTACCACTCCTCTCCACCACGGCCCCAGACACCCCTGGCGTAGACATCGCTGAACAGAGTCGTGGCATCCCGGCTACAGAACCGAAAGTCCAGCAGCTTTATCGCGATCGCCTGGCGTGCCCGGCGCAGAATCGGCAGTGCCACGATGCGAACGGTATCTCTGAGCTGGGCACGGAGCGGAAGGGCATATCCAAGCTAATAATGGTCCGACGCGGTGCGCCGAGCGCGACGACCGAGGACCAGCTGATAGCCGCCGAGGACCACCTCGAACCGGCCGCGTCCCGTCAGGTACGGCAGCGAATACTTCGATTTGCCCAACAGCGACGTCTCGCCATTTCGTACTGGGGTCGCATTCCTCACATCGTCTATCAGGATCAGCCCATCGTCGGCAACGACTCGTGCTCGCTTTATCGCCTTGGCCTCCCGGAGTTGGTGCCGGGCGGACGGCTCAATCGGCCACATGTCGCCGGTGTCGAGGTATACAAGGTCCACCGACCCTGCCTGAAGGGAGCGCAGAAACTCCACCGAGTCCGCGACGTGATACTCAAACAGCTCGGCATACTCTGCCGTGATCACCCGGCACCTCTCGATGTGAGCGGGGACGATGTCAACCGTGTGAATCCGCGGACCCGCTTCCGCGAGGCATGCGGCAGCCATGAGGCTGAAGCACCCCGCACCCCAGTCCCACGTGTCTGGCCGTTTGGGGTCGAATAGTGACGGGTCGTCGCTATTGCATCCAGGAAGTCCGCCGTGCACAAAGCTGCGGATGGTCCCCAGCTCGACGATGGTGCGGCCTCCCCTTTCGAGGAAATGCTCGAAACAGAACCGCATCGTCTCATAGCGGGAAGCAGCCGGCCCGCCCATGAGTTGGGGATCGGTGGCCACCCTCGTGTGCTCGTCCAGGAACGGCCGGTAGCGGTCGAGAACCTCAAGGCTCATACCGGGCGTCATCCTAGGTAGATGTGCGCCACACGTGCATTCCGAGGCATCCTCTCAACTCGCTAGTGCTTCCTGTCCGGGTGTTGAAGTTGCGGGTCCGCGAGTAGGAGGGCCCTGTGGGTGAACCCTGAGGTTCCTTCCACGGAGCCAGAGGAGCACCACCACCGTGACCCCAGGTCAGATCATTGTCCATCGTCGGCCGACCAGCTGGGCAACGTCAACGGGGGCCTGTCGTCAGATGGGCATCTCGCGCACCCGTTATCCAGATCTTCGCGTTCAGGTGCGGGACGGCCTCAACAGGGTAGCCGCCTATAGTTCCACCACATCCGGTCCCGGCTACGGTGAGCGGGTGGAGGACTTCAGCCGGCGCTGGACCGCCAGCTAGCAGTTCCGTGGCCGCCCATACCGGCCGGCCGGCCGGGTCGGGGAGCAGAGATGCAGCCGGCGGAGCCCGGGTCCTACGGGTCATCACCCGGCTCAACATCGGAGGGCCCGGGCTTCACGTCCTTACCCTCTCACGGGCCCTGACGGACTTCCCCAGCCTGGTGGCCTGTGGGCGGCCGGACGAGGATGAAGGGAAACTGGACGCCACGGGAGTCGACCTGGCGCCGGTACCGCTGGTCAGGCCGCTCTCGCCCCGCCAGGACCTCGAGGCCCTCCGGGCCATCCGGGCTCTCATCAGCCAGTGGAGGCCAGCGGTCGTGGAGAGTCACATGGCGAAGGCTGGCTTCGCCGCTCGGGCAGCCGCACTGTCGCTCCGGCACCGCCCGGCTTCCATCCACGTCTTCCACGGCCACGTCTTCGACGGGTACTTCTCCAAACCGGCGGAAAAGGGCTTCGTGGCCGCCGAACGATTCCTGGCTAGCCGGACCGACATCCTGGTCACCGTCAGCGAGCAGACCCGGGACAGCCTCCTCGGCCTGGGCATCGGGCGGCCCGAGCAGTACCGGATCATCCCCCTCGGTTTCGACCTTGCTCCCTTCCTGGCCGTCTCGGGTCCGTCCGGGTCCCTGCGGACGCATCTGGGCCTGGGCCCGACGGTGCCCTTGATCGGGGTTTCGGCCCGGCTCGTGCCCATCAAGGACCATGCCACCCTCCTGGAGGCCATGGTCCGCCTGTCCCAGGCCCACCTGGTGCTGCTGGGCGACGGGGTGCTGCGTTCGGAGTTGAAGGCCCGGGCAGCGAACCTGGGTCTGGCGGGGCGGACCCATTTCCCGGGGTGGTGGCCGGACATGCCCGGGGCCATGGCCGACCTAGACGTGGTGGTCTTGTCCAGCCTCAACGAGGGAACCCCCGTGGGCCTCATCGAGGCCAGCGCCGCCGGTCGGGCGGTGGTGGCGACCGACGTGGGCGGTACGGCCGCCGTGGTCCGGGACGGAAGCACCGGCTACCTGGTGCCTCCCAAGGACCCGACGGGATTCGCCGAGCGGCTGGGGAAGTTGCTGGGAGATGACGCCCTGCGCCGTCAGATGGGCCGGGCCGGGCGAGAGTGGGTCACGACCCGGTTCGGGCTCGAGCGGATGCTGGCGGACACCCGGAGCGTCTACGCCGAGCTACTCGGCCAGCACCGGCCCTGACTGCCGGCCCTGGACTCATCCGTGGTACATCGCCCGCAGCTTCCTCAGGTACCCCGCAGGTGCGCCATAGTAGGGATCGTCGCGCAGGGCCGCCTTCAAGTGCACCTCGGCCCGGAGCAAGAGACCAAGGTTTTTGGTCAGCGCGGCCTCGGTCAGCAGGACAGACCCGTAGTCTGTCTGCGGAGTGGTGTTGTAAGGGTCCAGGGCGACCGCCTGGCGATCGAAGCCCGCCGCCAGCGACAGCGCCTCAGACTTGGAGATCGAGGTGGACGAAGGGTGCTCGTAGGCGGCCACAGCCAACCCGGCCAAAGCCAGTAGGTAGCTCGGCTCCCATGGGTTCAAGCTGTGCGCCTTCTGCACCAGGACCGTAGCCTGCAGACCACGGGCGGGCGCGGCCACGGAGGCGGCCTCGGCAATATGGGTGCTGGCCCACATGTCGTGATCGGCCCGCCACAGCATGTCCAGCCGCCATGCACCGAGCAGGACAGCCGCCAGCCCGAGCACAGCCGCCAGGACCGCCCCAGACGGGATGACGCGCTGGCGGCGGCGCCTACGGCGGCCCCTGGCTGCCGTCATCTCCGGGACCCCGTCAAGACTTCCCCCGAGCGATCCATAGGCAAACCCGGGCCGCCGCGGGAAGCGAAGCAGATCGGCTCCGCTGAATGTTCCGGCTGCCAGCACGCCGATCGCGCCCAAGACCATCCAGCCAACAAACAGGGTGCCCACCTGGCTCGCGTCAAAGCAGAACTGGACGATGAACGCCATGAGAGAGGCACCGAGAGCCACGGCCCATTGGCGACCGGCAGCATTGGTGACACCGGAGCCCCCACCCTCGCCTGCTGGTGCGGATGGGGCGCGGCCGAGGTCAACGACCTCCTCGGCGCCAGGCCCGGACCGGGGGCGGCGCAGGCGGAAGGCGGCCCAACACGCCCAGAAGGCGGTGGCGAAGAGAAAGACGAGAATAACGAAGCCTGGGAAGCCCTGGTTGGAAAGGAAGTCCAGGAACAGGTTGTGCGGTCCGTTGACGTAGTAACCCTTGATCGAGGCGGCCAGATGGGCGCTCTGGTAGCGGGCGTAGATCACGCTGTAGGTGTCCGGCCCGGTCCCGACCAGGGGGTGGTGCTCAGCCACCCGCAGGGCCGCCTGCCAGTATCCGAAGCGCTGCTCGACGCTGCTGTTGCCGCCAGCGGCGAAGAGAGAGGAGAGCTTGCCCCCGATGAAGCGCTGGGCTCCAAGGACCAGCAGCACGATGGATACGGCTGCCCCCAGGCCAGCCCCGGCCAGAACCCTGAAGGACGGCTGCCTCATCCTCGGCCACAGGCCCACAGCCAGTACGACAGCTGCGACGAGAGTGGCCAGCCAGGCGCCGCGACAGGCCGTCTGGAGGATGACCACCGCGGTGACCAGGGACGTCAGGGCCAGGGTCGCCCGCCGAGTCCGGTCCCCGGCCTGCACGGCCAGCACCACTGCCAGGGGGAGGATGGTCGCGAGGTAGCCGGCCAGGTGGTTGGGATTCCCGAAGGTGGCAAAGGCATTGTGATAGCTCTGCCGCCAGCCGATGAAGTCCCAGTGACCGCCCAGCACGTAGTCATGCATCTGGATCAGGGCATAAACCAGGACCGGGCCGGCTCCGACCACCACCGACTGCATCACCAGGGGCAGATCCTCCAAGGCGAAGCTGTCGGCCAGGCCGAAGGCAAGGGTGACCAGCGCGGCCATCAGCTCCAAGCCCTCGTACGAGCCGTAGGCGCCGGACAGGCTCACCCGGGGCAGGATGCTGGTGGCCGTCGTCACCGCCGTCCAGGCCAGGACGGACAGGCAGGCCCACTGCAGGCCGTTCAGCCAACGGGGCCGGCGGCCCGTCCAGGCCCAGTCCACGACCCAGGTGGCGGCCACCACGACTGCCCCGATGCATACGAAGAAAAGGCGGGGGATGTTGAAGACCTCTGACGTGTGCGGGTCGATCAGCACCGGGATGCTCACGATCAGGAGGAGGATGGTTGTCCTCCGTACCACGAGCGTGGGTCTAGAGCCGTGACCTCGACCGGCCGCCATCGATGCCCAACAGATGGCACCCAGCACGGAGACCAGGAACACGGTCAGGGGTATCGAGGAGATGAACCCAGCCGCTCGAACCAGCATGAGCAGCAGCGACCCAACCAGCCATACCCGGGCCGACATCGGGATTCGTCTGAGCCGGCGGACCAGCCCGGGAGGATCACCCCTGCGCCTGGTGGCCGTCGGCGCCTGTTGTCGGCGCACCTCGCGGGCTGTCCTCGGCTGACGCTGGGGAGGGCCTTGGCGACGGCGACTCCTTGCCTTGGGCATCGAGTGGAAGACCATAGTTGGGCCGCACTGGGGACGGTGACGTCGGTCGAAGACGCGTAGGTAGGTCGACAACCGGACTGGGTCCGTCAAGAGGAACCCCAAGGTTCAGGCCCGCCTCGCCCTCCTCACCCTGATAGCCCGGTCCGCTCAGCCTTCAATGTCCGCCCGGGATATTTCGCTGCCGGAACAGAGCTCAGAAAAGCCGGAGGCCCGGCCCCCCAAGGGGAGCCGGGCCATTCGGCCACCAGCCCACAAGTGGCTGGTTGCGGAACTAGGTGCGCTTAGGTGCCCACTGTGCCGGCGGCGGCGTCTCCCGCCAACTCCCGGTTGCCCGAGTTATCGGCAACAGTGCTGCCACTCGCACCGTTCTTGGCCACAACCGTGTAGGTGTTTCCGGATGTGATGACGTTGGTGCCGTTTGTGAAGGTCAGCACCACCTGGCCCTCTGAAGGAGCGGTCGGAGCGTTGAGGGCTGTATTGCTGCACGCAGCGACGACAGCCGTCGGGTTCGGAGTGGTACCCGTTCCCGCACCCCATGTGACCGTGTATTGATCTCCATTCACGTCGAACGGCGGGCTGCTGCAGTTGAGCGGCTCGTTGTAAGTCAGGGTGATCGTTTCATGAGAGGCGCTGGCCACAGAGCTCAAGATCACCGGCCCGATGCTCAGCGGGTTGCTGATCGTCGCCGACGACGAGTTCGTCTGCCCGTTGTCGGTCACGGTCTGGGTGGCGCCGTAGGCCGGGGCAGTGACCAGGCCTCCGTACACCGCGTTGGCTGTGGTGGGCGAAGCCGGGGCGGTGTAGGTGAACGTGTCACCCGAAGCCGGCGCATATACCGGCGTGTAGGTGTAGGTCGTGACGCTATTACCGCTCACCGTCGTGGTCCCCGTCGAGTAACCCGGGAATGTGATGACGAGCTTGTTGGGAGCGCCTCCTGAGGTCACCGACTGCGAACACGTCTGGCCCGTACGGCTGTTCCCCGTACCAGCGGTGGTGTTGCTATAGGTGAAGTCCGGCCCTGCCGCACTGGCACAACTCACGGCCTCGTTGTAGGTCACAACCGCGAAGCCCTGCGTGATGTATGGGCCGCCCGTGGTGGCCGGGGCGGTCACACCGGTGGTGGTGCACGGTGTCCCGTTACCTGCGGTGGTGCCGCCAGTGGAACCGGTTCCGCACGTACTGGGTGTGATCGACACGGAGAGGATCACGGGCGCAGCAGCCCCCGAACCGGCGACGACGGCACTGCTGGCCGCCGAGTACGGAGAGGGCTGAGAGCCGCCTTCACCGCTGGCGATAGCCACCACGTAGTACACGTAGGTCGTCCCCGAGGTCATGCCGGTATCGATGAATTCCGGCGAGGCGATCGAGGTATAACCGCCGTTCTGGTTGGTGGCCGCCGGAGTGCCGCTGGTCACCGATACCGTGCCGGCCAGCTGGGGAGCCCCGATGGTGGTGGTGGTCCCGGAGGTCGTCTGAGCTGCCCGGTACACCTGGTACTGGGCGACATTGTGGCCGTTGGCGACCAGAGCCTGCGCCCCGGACACGTCCGGGTTTGCGGGCGGGGTCCAGGTCACCACATCGCCGGGCTGGCAGACACCACTGGTGGTGTAAGCGCAGCCGTTGTAGCTGGCGTTGAGGGAAGTCGCGGTGTTGGGCACGTCACCGTAATTCGGTGAGTCATTGATGTCGTAGCCGAAGGACGCAGGGGAACCCGCGGCGTAGCCGGTCTGTGTTCCACCGTTGCTTCCGGTGCCCACGGCGATGAGATCCCCGTTCACGGGGGCCGGGGTGGTCGTGTTCGGCTGGTCCTGGGACAGGTTGGCCCCGCTCAGGTAGCTGCCGAAGTTGGCCGCGGTGATCGGCGTAGCGTCGGTGTAGTAGTAGGTGCTGCCGGACGTGCCGTAGCTGAAGCTGAGCACGCTGCCGGTCCCGACGGGGCCGGAGTTGACACCGGCGGGACAGGTCACCAAATGGCCCGTGTAACCGCACATCTCGACGTCACCGGTGAAAGTGCTGGTCGAGGGGCTGACAGAAAGGACCTCAACGACGTAGCCGCTGGCCGAAGACGGGGCCGGGGGAGCGGCCCATGCCGTCGGGCCACCGACACCGACTGAGTAGCCGGTCTGGGGCGTGCCGTTGGAGTTGACCAGCAGCGGTGGGGTGGACCCAGCCGTCGAGGGGGCCGTATAGGCCACCGGGACGGCGCAGTCGCCCTGGAAGCTGTTGATAACGAAGCTCAGCGTCCCGTTGCTGGGGCTCAACCCGTAGAGCTGAGTCGGGCCGTTAGCGGAGCTGTTGTTGGCCGTCGGCACTCCGTTGACCGAGGCGATGTAGGCAGTGGAACCCCCGGAGGTCACCGACCCGGTGGAGTAGCCCGCGTTGGTGGGTGTCCCGTTAGACGTGCTGGTGCCCTGGCCCTGGGCCGTACCGGCCTGGGGACTGGTGGACGTACCAGGTGCGGTGAAGGTCGTAGCCCCACCGCTGCTGGTCTTGGGAGCGTTGCTGCCCGTACAGGGGAACAGGGCCACGTTCACAGTGGTCCCCGATGCGGTGGGCAGGCCGCTGACCGTGTAGGTCTCGGCACCCTGGCTCGGGGCGGACGGAGTGGAGGCGGAAGCCGTCAGGCTCCCGCCGCTGACGCTGTAGGGGTTGGCCGTGGTCGTGGTCGAGGAGCCGCCGCCGTCGGTCACGACGGTGTTGACCTGGGACTGGGGCAGGTTGGCCGTGCCGGTCATGACGTACAGCGGATCCAGGGTGGAGGCGTTCGCGGTGGCGAAGTTCCCGGCCTGGCCGATGTCGGTCGGTCCGTTGGTCACG
>DAHUYE010000046.1 GCA_027315345.1 Actinomycetota bacterium | reverse complement strand
CCCAGCGCCCCTCCCTCTACGTCAGGCCCTTCGGGTCATCGACGGAGCCGTGGACGACTACGTGAGCCATGCCCGCATCAAGGCTGCCGCATGAGAACTTGCTTCAAAGCTTAAGAAGGTCAGAACCAAGGAGCCCTAGCCGCGGCCTCGGCGATTGTGACTCTGAGGGCAACCGCCCCCTTTGGGGGCGGGCGGCAGCGGGGGGATCTCCGGCCGTTGCACCCGACCGCATCTCTCGTAGCCCGGCCCGGCTGACCACCAGAAGAAGGGAGTGGGCCTAGCTGAACACAATACGAACCGCTTCATCGTCGTCACCGGCCACAGGATCGGCCTCGGGTAGGTGGGCGGGCCGGTAGACCGGGCGAGCCCTGACCCACGACCTACCATGATCGTCGTGATGACCGGCCAGGCCGCCGCAGCCGCCTTGAGGCCCCCACCGTGGCCATGCTCCGCGCCCGCAAGGCCGAAATCGCACGAGTAGCGGCCAGGCACGGGGCATCGAATCTTCGGGTCTTCGGCTCGGTCGCCAGGGGGACCGCCGGCCCGACCAGCGACGTCGACCGGCTGGTCTACTTCGAGGCCGGCCGCACGCTGCTTGACCAGGTCGGTCTCTGGAGAGACCTGGAGGCCCTCTTGGGACGAGCCGTCGACGTCGTCAGCGCGGGAGGCCTCACCGATCGCGACGACGACATCCGAGCTGACGCCCTCGCACTGTGAGCCAACCAGGCGAGGCCCGGACCACGGACAAGATCGTCGGGGACTTGCTCGACATCGACTTCTGAACGCGATCGGTTCGCGCCGTGTCCAGTTGAACTCCGGGTTCTCGCTGGTCACGGCGCTGGTAGTCCCAGCCTCCCACAATGCGAACCGTCCGGTCATTCTCCAAGGGCAGCCGATGAGTCTCGGCGGGTGACCTCTCAAGCGCGAATCGCCCGAGGAGGCGGGCTCGGGATGCGCTCGACCGGTCCTCCGGGCTGCCTCGAGGTCGTGCCGAGGTTCGAGCCGAGAGCCATGGCGCCGGAGCAGCCTTCAAGCTCAGGTAGAGCCAGCTCTCGGCTGGCCCACGAGCGCGGGCTGTCGCTCTCGAAGATCCGCCGGTCCCCAACCAAGTCGCAGTCGACCCGGTCAAAGGTGACTGCTCCGAGTGTCACTGTCATCGCGGACGTTGACGTGCTCTACCTCCACGTGGGGGACCCGCTGGAAGCGGGGCCGAGTGAGCCGGGACAACAGCAGTCCCGATACCCCGCCGGCCACGTACGCCGGCCACGACGGCCGCAGGGGCCGATCATCGCCGTCATTGAACGACCGAGTGAGCAAGCTGCTCCTGACTCCTGAGGAGGCGGCTGGCGTCCTCGCCATCGGGCGGACCAAGGTCTATGAGCTGATGCGCTCGGGCCAGCTCCGCTCGGTGCGGGTGGGGGCATCCATCCAGACGAGACGCCGTCGGAGACGAGGTCAATCCCCGATGACGGACCGCCTTCGGCGACCCGCGGGGTGTCGCAGGTCCTGGTTACCGTCCCGGCCGCGCCCAGGGCGCATCTGAGCGGGGAGGGGGCCGATGAGCATCACGGCCAAGAGAAGACGTCGGGACGGGCGCGTCGTCTACGAGGTTCGGCTGCGCGATCCGTCCGGGCGGGAGTACAGCCGCACCTTTGAGACGCGGCGTGCCGCCGAGGCCTATCAAGCCGACCAGCGGGCCCAGCGAGCCAAGGGGAGCTGGGTCGACCCCCGTCGGGCCGAGGTGCCCTTTCGGGAGGTGGCCGCCTCCTGGCTGGCCGGGAATCCCTACAAGCGCGGCTCGGGCCTGGCCCGGGACGAGTCGATCGTGCGGAACCATCTTCTACCGGCGTTGGGCGATCGATCGCTCGGTTCGATCGTCCCCCTCGACGTGCAGGCGCTGGTCGCCTCCTGGGATGGCCAGGCGCCCCGGACCATCCGCCGGCAATACGGCGTCCTGACCGCCATCCTCAACTACGCCGTCGCCTCCGACCTGATAGCCCGCTCCCCGGCTCGAGGGGTCCGCCTGCCGAGGGCGACCCAGGGCCATCGGCCCCACATCGTCGACGCCTCCGAACTGGCTGACCTGGCCGAGGCCCTCGGCGCCCGTTACGCCGCCATGGCCTACCTCGGCGCCGTCCTTGGGCTGCGCTGGGCCGAGTGCGCCGGTCTCCGGGTCCGCAGCCTCGACTTCCTGGGCCGGACCCTCACCGTCTCCGAACAACGGACCAGAGGCCTTGGGGGCCGGATGGTCGAGGGTCCTCCCAAGTCAGAGGCGGGGCGACGGACACTGAGCGTCCCTCCGGAGCTCATGGCGCTACTGGCCGAGCATCTCTCGCGCCGGGCCGTGACGGCCGCCGATCCCGATGCCTACGTCTTCGTCGGTCCCCAGGGCGGCCCGCTGGAGTACAGCGGCTTCCGCCAGCGGGTCTGGGCTCCGGCGTGCAGCAAGGTCGGGTTGGCGGACCTCGGGTTTCATGACCTGCGTCGCGCCAACGCCACCGTGCTGGTGAGATCCGGTGTCGACGTCAAGACGGCCCAGACCCGCCTCGGCCACTCCGATCCGAGGCTCACGCTGGGCATCTACGCCCAGGCCAGCACCCGCGCCGACCGGGACGCAGCCGGCCGGTTGGCGGCCGAGCTGATGTCGGCCACACCCCAGGATCGAGCGGCACCGACCCACAATTCGCCCCGGCCCTCCAGCAACAGGCCCTCCAACAACGGGCCCTCCAACAACCGCGCGGGCTGAACGCGGGACGGTCCAACGTCCCCGTCACAAGCCGACTACCACCGCCCACCCGTTACCAGGGCTTTCACCGGAGCGGAGTCGGGAAGGCGGGATTCGAACCCGCGGCCTCAGCGTCCCGAACGCTGCCCAGGCGGACGGGGACGAACGCCGGCGAACAGAAAACCCTGGTCAAGTGGGGTGCGCGCACTGCCCTGAACCTACCCGGATTGAGGCGGACGCGGGCTAAACGCGGGATGGCGGAGCCCCTCGTCGGAGCCGCCTGCGCTGAGGTCGTGGTGTCGGTGGCCCACCTGACGTCAGAAGCTCCCCTGGTGGGTGAAGCGGGGAGGCATCCCGTGACCGTTCCCCTGACGTCGCGACAATGGGGTCATGCCGCCCACAAGCGTTGCCGCACTGGTGATTCTGCTCCTGGCGATCGCGCCGGGCTACGTCGCGGTGGCCACTTGGTCCCGGGCCAGGACCTGGAAGGGGCCCTCGGGGGATCTGAGGACGATCCTTCAGTCGCTCGTCCTCAGCGCTGTCGTCCAGGCGATCTTGCTGCCACTGACGGTCGCCTGGGTCCTCCCGGTCCGCAATTCTTGGCAGCAGTACCCGGGCCGGCTGGCAGTGTGGGCATTGAGCACCGTGATCATCCTGCCGCTGACCCTTGGAGTTGCCGGCGCCCGCCTCTACGACTTCGTCTTTGCCATCGAGAAACAGCGCAATACCGGCTGGCGGGAGAAAGTGGACAAACTGGTGGGGCCGGCCATCGCTCCTACGGTATGGGACACAGTGTTTGTAACGGAACGGGTGCCGCCAGCCGGGTTCTTGGTCCTCGAGTTCAACGACGGTAGGAGAATGGCCGGCGTTTTCGCAAGGGACTCGATCGTCCAGACGTCTCCGGAGCCCCATGGTCTCTTCTTGGAGCGAGAGTGGGCGCTTACCGAGGACGGCGCCGTGTGGTACGAGGTCCCCGCAACTCGGGGTTTATTGATACCGACGATCGATGACGTCCGCTCGGTGCGTATCCTGGGAGTCGACGAAGCCCCGGCTGGCGCGCTAGAGCCAGAGAGCAAGGAGGACGACCGTGGCCAGTAGGGACGATAGCGGCGCTGACCAGGGAACTCTCAAGAAAGGCCAATTGACTGGGAGGGGCCGCCCCCCCAGTGATCCACCCGCCCCTGTCCCCCCCCCTCCAGCGGCCGCCCCGCGGGTGCCGCCTGGCCAACGGGACAGCCATTGACGCGCAAGGTGGGAGGCCAGCGGAGCGGACGGGCGCAACCCCCCTTCCGGGTCGCCCAGGGGGGACCGGGCCCTTCGGCCAACGAAGTGGCCGCGGTGATCCGCCGACCAACCCCCCATCGAGTGGCAAGAACTCACCACCCCCGACACCTCAGCCCCCTCCGACTCCTCGGCCTCCGGCGCGTGGCCGGTAGCGGCACCCCCAGAGACCGTCACCGAGCCATCCGTAGGTAGCACGGGGGATCCGCCGGGTCCCAGCGGGCTCCGAGGCACCCCTTCGGTCGCAACAGGTAATCAAGCCATTGCCCAGGACCCATGGCATGGCGCGACACTAAGGAACCTCAGCATTCCGTATCCCGCGATGGTTGGAAGCCGTCCAGTCGTCCACGTCGCTGACGAGCGCAAAGAGACCAGCCTAGACGCCTATTTCGCCACCCTCCGTCCCGAGCAACTGGCCGGCATCCAGGCAGCGGCGATGGACATGTGGGAGCGCTATGCCAACTCGGTGCGGGCCCATCTGGAGAACCCCGAGCACAGGATCGTCTTCGACCGTCATCACGTCATCGCCCACATGGGAACCGCCGTCGACACCGTGCGCAGAGGCCGAGAACCGCCGGCTGCGGGCCGAGGGTGACGATGCCCTGGTGGGGACCAAGTACCCCTTCTCGTACTCGGCCGAGAACCCCCCGACCACCAGGCCGAACGATTCGGGGACCTGGGGGATTCGGAACTCAAGACGGCCCGGTCCTGGGCCGGCGTTTCCCCACGTCGGGGCCTACCGCAGCCGGTAGACCAACAGGCTGATAGCCGCGTACTGCGTCGCCCAACCGGCGATGGTGAGAGCGTGGAACACCTCGTGGAACCCGAACCACTGGGGCCACGGGTTGGGACGCTTGAGGGCGTAGACCAGGCCGCCGACCGAGTAGCAGAGCCCCCCGACCAGGGTCAGCACCAACACCGACCACCCGGCGTGGTGGAGGAGTTGCAGGAGCACCGGCGCCAGTGACCAACCCAGGCCGACGTAGAGCAGGGTGTAGAGGACCCGGGGGGCGCCGGGCCAGGTGCAGCGGAAGACCACGCCCAGCGCGGTGGCTATCCATACGCCCAGCAATAGCCGGCCCCGGGTCGGGTCGGGGAGGCCCAAGGCGGCGATCGGGGTGTAGCTGCCAGCTATCAGCAGATAGACGTTGGAGTGGTCGGCCCGGCGCAAGGCGTCCAGGACCGGTGGGGACCAGGTGCCCCGGTGGTAGATGGCGCTGGTCGTGAAGAGCACCAGACCGGCCACGGCGTAGACGATCACGCTGTCCCGGGCTCGACCAGACGGGGCCAGGAATGCCAGCAGGCCACCACCGGCCGTGACCAGCGGCGCGACACCGGCATGGAGCCAGCCCCGCAGCTTTGGTTTCACCGAGGCTGTCGGGCCGGGGAGGCCGGGCCGGGTCCTCACCATCGCAGTCCTGTTCCTGCCGGCCAGGCGCAGCACCTCGTCCGGCCCGTTCTGCTCACCGGAGGACACCGCGCGACATCCGGCGTCGTTGGGAAGCCCCTCGGCGCTTGGTCCCGGCAACACCAACGACGCCAATCGCGAGGATAGTCACGGGTTCAGCTTGGCTTGCGTTCAGACGTCGCGGCAGGGCCGAATGGCCGCAAATCAACGATTTTCGGGGGGTCCACGTAGCGGTCTTGCCCGACCCGGCCCAGGAGGCTGCACGCCGGCACGCCGGGCGACCGCTCGACAGCCCCAGCCGAACGGCATTTGGACAGGTCCTTCTCAACCCGTCAGTGGACCATGAAGGCGAGGACGAGGACACCGGCCAGCGCCAGCACCATCCCGACGAAGGCGGCAAGTAGTCGCGTCCCAATCAGATGGCCGCGCCGTAACTCCAGCCACCCAACTCCGCCTACGAGCAGCGACAGGATCGCTGCTGGTCCGGGAAATAGGTCGAACAGGACGAGCGACACGACCAAGGCCGCGACCACGACAGCCAGGTCGACCTTGGCGAGCAAAGGCACTCCATGAGTATGGCCTTAGGCAAGAGCTCCAGCAGTTCATGAGCCGCTGTCCGTCCCTGCCCATGTGCCGGGCTCCCCATCCCGGCATCGAGTGTGATCGGCCAGCGTGGGTCGTCCGGCGGCCTACGGGGCAGTCAGATGTACCGAGCCGAACAAGCCGGGTCTGCCGCCAGGCCAGCTACGAGGTGGCAGCCTCGGCCGCCCTCGGAACCGGGGTCCGATAACATTTTCGGTGAAGGGCCTTCGGCTACATCGGCAGGGCGCAATGTTCTGTCTGTTTAGGTTGGCCGGCTTAGGAGAACAGCATCATGGCAACAGGCACAGTGAAGTGGTTCAACGGTGAGAAGGGCTTCGGCTTCATCACCCAGGACGGCGGGGGACCAGACGTCTTCGTCCACTTCAGCGCCGTCCAGGGCTCCGGTTACCGGAACCTGGAGGAGAATCAGAAGGTCCAGTTCGAGACCACCCAGGGCCCCAAGGGGCTCCAGGCCTCCGACGTCGTCGTAGTCGGCTGAACTCTTAGTCGCCCGGCCCCTGCCTTTGGCGGAGGCCGCTGGTTTCCTCGTAACCGGGTCGCTCCCGGGGGGGAACGGCCTCTTTTCGGACGTAGTCAGGTCGGAGGCTCGCCTCCGAAGCCGCTCGGGACCGGCGGGGTTGAGTCGCGCCCAGCTCCCCGGATACGACCACCGCCGTGAGATGGTGCTCGAGACCGGACTGGCGGAGCTTGAGGCGCTGGGGGTCGGAGGGCCCATTGGTCAGCAGGCCCAGCGGGACCCGGGCAACACCCACTTGGGGTGCGGGCAGTGGACCCAACAGGAGCGCCGACCCAGAGTCAAAGTCGGCTCACGGGAGCCCGGCCGGTGGCCACCGACCTGGCCCCGCTCAGGGCATTTCGGATAGCTTGTAACGATACTGGGGCATAGTGACTCGGCGGCCATCCGCCGGCAGATGGGCCGCGCCGGGGCCACGATGTACGCCTCCGGAGGCCTGGTCGTGCTGGGTACCGCCGCGCTCCCGGCCTGGCCGGGCCGACACAGCCTGATCCTGGTCGGACTCGGACTGTTGTTGGTTGTGGCGGGCCTGGTCCTACTTATTACCGAAGGCAAGCTCCCACCGGGGGCCTACAGCCCC
>DAHUYE010000045.1 GCA_027315345.1 Actinomycetota bacterium | reverse complement strand
ACGCTCACGACAGGTACCTTCTTCTTCACGGTGGTCCTCCTCCTGTTGGGTTGTCTTGGTAGGACGCCCGACACCCTGCCAAAAGCAAGGTCTCAGGCGGGGGACCACCGCCTCACTTCAACAACCCGGGGGACAACCTCTACGTCAAGCTGGCCGGACGTTTAGCGTATGCGCGCAGACGCGGGTACCGGGATAAGGCTCGGACACTTCGTCGGGACCTTCGTGGCGTCCCAAAGGGTGATCCGCACGATCCCGGCTACCGGCGGCTGCGGTATTCCCGCTATGCCGACGACCATCTCCTGGGTTTCATCGGACCGAAGGCTGAAGCCGAGAAGATCAAGGGCCAACTTGCGGCGTTCCTGCGTGAGGAACTCAGGCTGGAGCTGTCCGTCGAGAAGACCCTGATCACCCATGCCCGGAGCCAACCGGCCAGGTTTCTCGGCTATGAGATCATCGTGCAGCATGGAGACAGCAAGATCACCGGAGGCCAGCGTTCGGCCAACGGCAAGGTGGCGCTGCGTGTGCCAAAGGATGTGATCAAGGCCAAGTGTGCCCCCTATCGGCGTCGCGGCAAGCCGTGGCACCGATCGGCCATGCAGAACCTCGATGATTATGACATCGTCAAGGCCTACGGGGCTGAGTACCGGGGCATCGTCCAGTACTACCTGCTTGCCAATGACGTATGGCACCTCAACCGTCTGCGTTGCGATGCTGAGACGTCGATGCTCAAGACCCTGGCAGCAAAGCACCAGTCCACGGTGACGAGGATGGCGGCCCGATACCGGGCCAAGATCGAGACGCCGCACGGACTACGCAAGTGCTTCGAGGCCCGGGTTGAACGGCAAGGCAAGCGGCCACTGGTCGCACGGTTCGGCGGGATACCCCTGGTGCGGAACAAGTGGGCGGCGTTGGCCGACTACCAACCGCGCCCGGTCGCCTATCCAAGGAAGGAGTTGACTGTTCGGCTCCTGCGGAGAAGGTGTGAGATGTGCGGGGACCCGGCCAAGGTGGTAGTGCGCCAAGTCCGAAAACTCGCAAGTCTCGGGAACCACAGGGCAACCCACACGGCAACTCAGCCCGACTGGGCGGCTCTCATGCTTCAGAAGCGGCGGAAGACACTTGTCGTCTGCCAACCCTGTCATGAAGTCATCCACAGCGGACATCCACATGCGAACACGGCATAGATCACTGGAGAGCCACGTGCACCGAAAGGTGCCCGCGTGGTTCGGAGGGGAGTCGCGCGGAAAAGGACCTGCGTTGCAGGCACCTCGCCGTGCGGCTTACCCGGTGGGGTCGGATCCGTCACTCCAACTTCATCGAGCGCACCTTCGGCGAGACCCGCCGGCGGGTGAAGGTGATCGGCCGTCTGCCCGGTGAGGCCAGCTGTCTGTCGCTGGTCTGGGCGGTGCTGGACCGGGCCAGCCGGGGCTGGCGCGGAGTCGAGATGACACCCAAGGTCGTGCGTCACCTGCAGGAGCTGCGCCGCGAACTGCTCGGTCCGCCACCTCGCAAGCGGACAACGACGACCAACAGCGACGTCGAGCCGATCAAGCGTCAGCGCACTGTCACAGCGGCCGCGTAAGATCACCAACAGGAGCCTGCGTCCGCCGAGCTATTTACACCATCAGCGGGACGCCACCTCCAGCACCGAGAGCCGAGAGACCCTCATAGGGACACCCTGGGAGGAGACCTGGACTACCTCGACGATGGCCACGGTGGCGTGATTTCTGGATGAGGAACGCGGCGAGCGGAACGATCCTCCCCTTGATGGTGGGGCGGGCTGCGAGGGTGCGTGTCCGTCGCAACAGCCCCGGTCTCACCGGCCTGGGCTCGGTCCCTTGATCCGTGGCGCCGGCGGCGCCGGGGCCGGATGGGGTTGGGGCGCCGCCTGGCGCACTGCCTCGGCCTTCATGTACTCGACATAGCGAACCGAGCCCGGTCGCAGCTCGAATGCCTCGGCCTTGATCTCCACCATGGACGGGCCGTTGAGCGTCTCCACCGCCCCGAGGGCGGTGTCGGGGACGGCTCGGCGCACGGCGGGGATGGGCCAGTGGCTCTCGCGCGTGGCGCGGACCAGACGGGGGGCGGCTCGGGGATGGGCCTGTTCAAACTCGGCCCGGGCCACCGCCGTCTCCTGGAGTCGGACCAGCTCGGCGCGCGCCGCAGTGATCTCGGCCTCCAGGTCGGCCCGGTGGGGGGCGGCGACCGTCTCCAGGTGGTCCCTGGCCTCGGCCAGGGCCCGGGCCATGCGCTGGGCCCGGAGGTGATGCCGGGCCCGGCCCACCGGGGAGCGGGCCCAGTCGGCGGCCTGGTTGGCGGAACCCAACGCCACCTGTTTGATCCTCACCGCCTCAGCGGCTTCGGCCAGGGCCGGATCGGCCCAGCGACCCTGACCCCAGCCGATGCGCGGCCCGGCCGCCTCCAGGTCCTCCAGACGGCGGTCGGCCAAGCGGATCTGGCCGTCGGAGACCGGGGCGGGGATGACCGCGGCGATGGCTTCGCCGGTGGCTTTGGCCACCGCCCGCTCCAGTCCGGGGTAGATGAGATGCAGGGGAGCCTCTCTGGCCTCGGTCGCTCCGGCCGGCCAGGTGGTGTCGATGGCCCAGCGGACCCGCCGGGACGCGCTCCAGTCCCGGACCAGGTCCTCTCTGGCCTGGTCGGCATCATCAGCGGCCAGGTACACGTGAGTTTGCTCCCGGGCCCGGCTCATGGCCACATAACCCAGCTCTCGTCCTCCCCCGTCGGCTAGCACGTGGGCGGTATCCACCGTGGCGCCCTGACAACGATGAACGGTCATGGCATAGGCGTGGGAGAGGTGGGCGGCGTCGATGGCGTCACCTTCCAGGCGCACCCGGCGACCGTCGCCCAGCTCGAGGATCAGGGCCGGGGTGGGACCGCCGTCATCGGTCAGATACACCGTGGCGATCTCCGAGGTGACCACCCCGGCGTCGTGGTTGGGGGCGGTGAAGACCACCCGGTCATCCAGGGCGTAGGCCAGTCCTCCGGGGGCGGTCATCTCCACCCGGGACAGCGCGCCGGTGTCCTGGAGTCTGTTTCGGGCCAGGGCGTTCATCTGCGCCACGTGGTCCCGCCGCCAGGCCAGCAAGAGAGCATCCCGGCCGGCGGAGCGGTCGGCGAGGTAGGCATCCACGGCCGCCTCCATGGTCGCCTGGCGATCCGGCTGGGTCCGGATGCGCCCGGTGCGGGCGTAGTAGTCCACCGCCGCCTCCACCTCCCCGTGGCGTAGCTCGGCCAGGGCGGCCCGTTCGGCCGCATCGGATTGCCGGCGATTCTCGGTCAGGGTGTGCAGGCCAGGATGGCGGGCCGATACTGCCTCCATGGCCCCCCCGGGACCCACGGCGGCCAGCTGGAGAGGGTCACCGACCATGACCACCTTGGCTCGGGCCGCCCCGGCTGCGTTGAGGAGCTTGAGCAGGTCGCGATCGGTGGTCATGCCGGCCTCGTCCAGGATGATCAAATCCGTCGGGGCGAGCCTGATGCGGCCTGTGTCCAGGGATCGGGTCAAAGAGGCCACGGTGTGGCTGTCGATATTGGCCTCGCTACCCAGGTTGCGGGCCGCCTGGCCCGAGGTGGCACTGCCCAGGACCCGGTGCCCGGCTTGGGTCCAGGCCAAGCCGAGAGCTTCCAGGGCGGTCGTCTTCCCGGAGCCGGCCACCCCGATCACGGCATCGATTCCCCTACCGTCCCCGGCGATGTGGCGGACCAGGTCTTCCTGCTCAGGAGATAGGCCATAGCCCCGGCGGGCCGCCACCTCGGCCAGGGCCGAATCGACGGGCACCTTGGTCCGATCGGTGGCGGTCGCTCCCAGCTCCACCGCGGCGGCGATGCCGGTCTCCGCCGCCATGACCGAGGCCAGGGCGTAGACCCGCTCCTTGGCCCCGGAGACGGCCATGAGCGGGATCACCTCGGCATCGCCCAGCATCCGGTCGATGACCCGGGTGGCTTCGGCCATGGGCTGGCCATAAAGGTGGGGCCCGACAGCC
>DAHUYE010000037.1 GCA_027315345.1 Actinomycetota bacterium | reverse complement strand
CTGGCTGGTGGAACGTCGGTCGTTGATGGAGACCAACGAGTCGGCCTGGCTGGATGTGCTGGTGGACTTCGATCGTGACGAGGGCTGGGCCGCCGACGGTCAGTTGCACTGCGCCGCCTGGCTTTCGTGGCGGTGTGGTCTGGCGCGCTCCACCGCTTATGAGAAATTGCGTCTGGCCCATGAGCTGTCCCGCCGGGCGGTGGTCCATGACGCCTTTGCCGGCGCGGAGATCTCCTATTCGGCCGCTCGGGCCATCTGTTCACTCGATGACGCCTCGACCGAGGTGGATACCGCCCTGGTGGAACTGGCCCGCTCCGGCACCGTGCACGATGTGGAAGCGGCCGTGCGCTACTACGCCGCCCTCGCCTCCCAGGAGCGGGGTGGTCCCTATGACAAACCCGAACGCCGGGAGATCCGGATCTGGAAAGGCCATCACGGACTGGGCCAGCTCCGGGCCACCCTGACCAATGACGAGCTGGCCGCGGTCGAAGCCATGCTGCGGGCCTTTATGGCACCCCCGGGTGGAGAGGATCCCTTCCCGGAGGCGCCGGCGGGGGCCGATGGGCAGTCTGCACGTGCGCACGATGAGCCGGCCGGTGGCGAGGACGCCTTCCCCGAATCGCCGGCGGAGTCCGATGACCAGTCTGCACGTGCGCACGATGAGGGGGTCGACCTCTCGGCGGAGTTGGACTGGCGGGTGAAGTACGGCCAGACCCGGGCGGATGCGTTCATGGACGGCGTGGCGGTGGCCATGGCCCATATGGGTGAGGGCCATGCCAGCGGGGCTGACCGTTACCTGGTGCACCTGGTGGCCGAGGTGGCTGACAGCTCCGGGCTGCCGGGCGGGCCGGCGGAGCTGGTGGATGGATCACCCCTGGACAAGGAGGTGGCCGCCCGTATCGCCTGTGATGCCAGCTTCATCACCCACCTCATCCGCCAGGGTGGCGAGCCTCTCTATCTGGGTCGCAAGGTGAGGGACTGGACCACGGCCCAGCGCCGGGCCATCACGGTGCGGGACAGGGGGCGGTGTCGCTTCCCTGGTTGTCAGCGGGGCATTACTGACATCCACCACGTGGTCGAATGGGAGGAAGGCGGGAGCACCGATGTGAGTAATGGCGCCTTGATGTGTGGTCGCCACCACACCTTGGTCCATGCCGGCTATCGGGCCTCAGGTGATGCCAATGGGGAACTGACCTTTCACCGGCCCAATGGTTCGGTGCTGGGGGTGAGTACGGCGCCGGTGTCCCGGCCCTCGCTGTTCAGGACGGCGGCGTGAACTTGTCAGTTCTCGCCCGGCATGGCCCTCCACACCTTCTCCGGGGTGAAGGGGCGAAGGGCGTCCACCACCGCGTTCCAGACGGCGCAGGCCGATCCTGTGGTGCCGGACTCACCGATCCCCTTGGCGCCCAGCGGGTTGTTGGGGGTGGGCGTCACCGTGTGGGCGGTGCGGAACCCGGGCAGGTCGGCGGCCGAGGGGAAAGCGTAGAACGAAGGCGGCGTGGTCGTCGGCGCTGCGGGTGTGAGACCCCTAGTAGGCGCCCCGGCCCCTGACCACGGCGCCGAGGGTGCGAAGCAGGATGGCCAGGTCCCCGGTGGGGCTCCAGTTGTCCACATAGTGCAGGTCGAGGCGGACGGCGTCCTCCCAGGAGAGATCGGCCCGCCCGTTCACCTGCCACAATCCGGTCAGGCCCGGCTTGACCAGGAGACGCCGGCGCACATGGGCCGGGTACAGCTCCACCTCCGAGGGCAGCGGCGGGCGGGGCCCCACCACGGACATGTCGCCCCGCACCACGTTCCACAGCTGGGGCAGCTCATCGATGGAGAACCTCCTCATCCACCGGCCCGCTGTGGTCACCCGGGGGTCGGTCCGCATCTTGAAGAGGATCCCGTCGCAGTCGTTCATGCCGATCATCTCCGGCACAGCCGAGTCCGCACCCACGGTCATGCTGCGGAACTTGAGCATGGTGAAGTCCCTGCCGTCGCGTCCCACCCGGGTCTGGCGGTACAACACCGGACCGGGGCTGGTCAGCTTGACGGCCAGCGCCGTGGCCAGGAGCAGGGGTGAGGTGACGATGAGGCCGAAGGCGGCTATGGCCCGCTCCACCAGGTCCTTGACCACCCGGACCGGTCCGGTGAAGCGGGGCTCCTCCACATGCAGCAGCGGCAGGCCGCCCACCGGGCGCACGGCCAGGCGGGGGCCGACCACGTCGGTGGCCTCGGGGGCGACCATGATGTCCACTCCCAGGCCTTCCAGGGCCCAGCCGAGATCCCGGAGGCCCTGTTCGCCCAGGGCACCCTGGTCCACCACGGCCACGGAATCCACGGCGCCGGAGCGGACCAGGGAGAAGAAGCTGTCCCGGTCGGGGATCCGCACCGCCGAGGTCGGATAGGCCGAAGCCCACTCCCGGGCATCCCCGGTATAGATGGCGGTGACATCGATGGCGGAGTGACCCCAGACCAGGAGGTGGCGCATGAACAGGTCGGCCTCCCGCTCCCGGCCCACCACCACCATGCGCTCCCGGCGCTGACCCCGGACCTGGGCGGAGCGGAGCCGGCGGCGGGCCCGGTGGTGGACCAGAAGGCTCAGCCCCACCCCCGCCGGGACGGTGGCCAGGACCGCCGAGCGGCCGACCTGCAGCTTGAAGGCGACCTCGAGCAGAGCGAAGGCGGCCACAAATCGAACGCCGCCGTTGAGGACCCGGCGGTACTCCTCGGTCCCCGAGCCGAGGACCCGCCGGTCGTAGCAGCCGGCGCTGGCCAGGGCAGCCGAGTACAGGACGGTGGCCACCAGGGCGCCCACGGCGAACGTGACCCGGTAGTGGGCCAGCCTGAGAGTCCCGCCGGCGTAGTGGAGAGGGGCGGCGGAGAGGGCCACGGCCAGGAACAGGCCGGCATCGAGGACGGCCACGGCGGCCAGGTGCCGGCCGGCCCAGGCCCGGCGCCGGCGCCGGCCGGCCTCGGCCGCCTGGGTATCGACGGTCAGCGCTGGATCGGTGGCGGGACAGTCTTTTGCCCCCTTGAGGATGGTGCCCAGTTCCCTGTCCGCCAACATCGCCATGCCCGTACCCGCCCGTCACTCCCACCAGATAGGGCCGGGTCAACAACCCACTCCGCCCCAAAGTTGAAATCACCGTACCGGGTTAGAGGCCGTTTGTGAAGGGGTTGATAGGTGTAATTCGCGTTAACCGGTGGCTGCCATCCCACCACCGCGAGTGGTGCGTTTGCCGAGATTTGGGGCTTAGGGAACCGAACGGGGAGGCCCCAACACCTTGGGTGGGGGCCGGCCCGTAAATGGAAAGGGCTGGTTTATGGCCAGTTAGGTCCTACTTCGGGAGGGTTAATTCATTGGGGAAATAGAATCCCATGCCCGTAATTCACCCCATCGCCTGCTCGGCTTCGGCCAGCAGACCTTGAAAATCAGTCACTAGACAGTAGAATTGCAAGGTATGTCCTACCCGCTGGTCTCCCGGCCGGCCGACTCGAAGCGCCTGCTGGAGGCCCTGGGGCGTATGCCGATCGTGCTTCTGACCGGACCGCGCCAAGCAGGCAAATCAACGCTGGCTCGCGTGGTGGTCCAGGCGCCTGCCTCCAACTCCTTCGACCTCGAAGACCCGAGGGACCTGGCCAGGCTGGGTGAGCCGACCCTCGCCCTGTCGGGCTTGAAGGGGACGGTGGTGATCGACGAGGCCCAGCGACGTGGGGACCTCTTTCCGGTTCTGCGGGTGCTGGCCGACCAGCGCGCCACGCCGGGACAGTTCCTGGTGCTGGGCAGCGCCTCACCGGAACTGGTCGGACTGGCCTCGGAGTCACTGGCCGGGCGTGTCGCCCTGGTGGAGCTGGGCGGGCTGCGGGCATCGGACCTGGGTGCGGATCAGCTGGGCCGGCTGTGGCTGCGGGGAGGGTTCCCTCCCTCGACACTGGCCGCTGACGATCAGACCTCGGCCCGGTGGAGGGACGACTTCATCTCGACCTTCCTCGAGCGGGACCTGGCCAACCTGGGCTTCCGGCTCCCCTCGGTGACCATGCGGCGGTTCTGGACCATGCTGGCGCACTACCACGGCCAGACGTGGAACGGGGCCGAGCTGTCCCGGGCTCTTGGGGTGTCGGAAGCCAGCGTCCGGCGCTACCTGGACGCCCTGTCCGATGCCCTGGTCGTGCGCCAGCTCCAGCCCTGGTTCGCCAATATCTCCAAGCGTCAGGTCAGAGCACCGAAGGTCTACATCCGCGACGCCGGCCTGCTGCATCGCCTCCTGGGCGTCGGCTCGATGGACGAGCTACTCGGGCACCCGAAAGTCGGGGCCAGCTGGGAGGGCTTCGTGATCGAACAGATCCTCCAGATGGATGTAGCCGATCCCTGGTTCTGGGCAACCCACGCCGGCGCCGAGATCGACCTAATCGTCCGGGTGGGCTCGGCCCGGGTGGGCATCGAGGTGAAGCGCACCGACCAGCCGCAGTTGACCCCGTCGATGCGCCATGCCCTGGAGGACCTGGAGCTGGATCGGATCCTGGTCGTCCATGCCGGAACCTCGACGTTCCCGCTGGCCGACCGGGTGCTGGCCGTCCCCGCCGGAACCGTCCTGGTGGAGGGCCTCGCGGGGCCACCATAGGACCGGCCCCTATCCGTAGTTCGCTGAACTGAGAGCGCGGATCACCGACATCCCGGTTGGTCTCATCCCGGCCTCTCGACCGCCAAGCCGAGATCCTGGGCGGCGTCTGCCATCCGAGCGTCGTAGGTGACCACAGCCCGCAGGTCGGCTCCGACCAGTTGGGCGGCGGCCAGGTGGATCGCATCCAGACTCCGCAACTGGACGCTTGGGGCCAAGGTCGCGGCCCGGTCGAGCACCTCGGTGCTGAGCATGATCTGGTCGAGGCGGGAGAGCTGCCGGCGTGCTTGCGCGAGAGCAGCAGGGCCGCCGGGCAAGACCGCTCTGACCACCTCGACCCTCGCCAGTGCGCTCGTCACGAGCTGGTCGACTCGCTGACGACGCAGGAACCGCCTCAAGGCGCCCGACTCCGTCTCTCGCTGGACAAGCTTCACCAAGGCGGACGAGTCGAGGTAGAGCTTCATCGCTCCTCGGCGCGCATCACCGCCAGGCGAGCCGAGGCATCGACGCCGTAGTCGTTCGGGGCCTCATCCAACACATCGCCCTCCCCGGTGGCGGCCAGGACCTGGCCGCTGGCCACGAGGTCCTGCCATCGGTCTTCACGGCTGGGAACGAGGAGGGCGACGGGCCGGCCGCGATCGGTTACCTCGATCGTCTCTCCAGTCGCCACCCGGGCGAGGTAGCGACTGGCGTGTTGGCGAAGCTCTCTGACCCCGATCCGTTCCATAGTGCTACATAGTAGCACTCGATTCTTCTTTCCGAAGATTCGGTGAACCGCTCGGGCTACGCCACCCTCCCCCCGAGCTGCCGAGGCCCTACCCTTTCGGCCCATGAGCACCCTGGTTCTTCTCCGCCACGGCCAGAGCCAGTGGAACGTGGAGCCTTCTCGCTTCACCGGGTGGGTGGACGTGGACCTGACCGCCCTGGGCGAGGCCGAGGCGGCCAAGGCCGGGGCCCTCCTGGCCGGCGAGGGCCTGGCCTTCGACGTCATGTACACCTCCCTGCTCACCCGGGCCGTTCGCACCGGGTCGCTGGTCCTGGCCGAGATGGGTCTGGCCTGGATCCCGGTGGTGCGCCACTGGCGGCTCAACGAGCGCCACTACGGCGGGCTCCAGGGCCTCAACAAGGCCGAGACGGCCGCCACCCACGGGGAGGAACAGGTCCACCTGTGGCGGCGCAGCTACACCACACCACCTCCCGAGCTGGACCCGGCCTCGGACATGAACCCGGCCCGGGACCCCCGCTACGACACCGTCCCCCGGGACCAGCTCCCCCTGACCGAATGCCTGGCCGACGTGGTGGAGCGGGTACTGCCCTTCTGGCACGACGTCATCGCCGCCGACCTGGCCGCCGGCCGGCGGGTGCTGGTGGCGGCCCATGGCAACTCCCTGCGGGCACTCATCAAGCACCTGGAGAGCATCGGGGATGACGAGATAGCCGGCCTGGAGATCCCGACGGGAGTTCCCCGTCTCTACGAGTTGGACCCAGCCGACGTGTGTCGTTCAACCGCCGCCCCCCGCTGGCTCGGAGACGCTGACGAGATAGCCGCCAAGGCGGCGGCGGTGGCCGCCCAGGGCCAGGCCGGCTGAGGCGTCCTCTAGGCCGCCGTACGCCAGTGGTGGACGGCCCAGGCCAGCATGGCCAGGCCGAAGGCGGCCAGCAGAGCGCCGATAACGGTCCACTCCGAGTGGCCGGTCATGAACGAGCCGTGAACGGTGCCGATGCCCTGGCCGATCCACAGTGCGCCGACGGCCAGGGCCACCAGGCCCACCAGGCCTCTCCACCACATGGGCGCCTCCCGCTCTTCGCTCTGGCCGCTTCGGCCGGCCCGGATGGACCGGCGGCCAGGTACTGGGCCCAGGTGACGGTACCCACCTTCCGATCCGGGCAGGTGTTGAGGCCCTGGCGGAAAGCCCGGGCGGTGGCACCGGGTAGGGGCAGGCGCAGCGTCCGGCGGGGCCGTCCCCGTTGCTCCCGGAGGTCGCGGCCCTTACCCCGCAGCCGGGTGACGACGTGGGCGCCCAGGGTGCCGCTTCCGCCTGTGACGAGGATGGTGGCCACCGACTCCCAAGGTAGGCCCTCCCGGACCGCCAAGGTCGGGCTGGTTCGGCCGCCGGCGGTGGGCTTCAGACCACGCGCCTCAGCCGGCCGGGCTGGGTCTCGAGCCGCCAGGAGTAGCGGCTGGGTTTTCTCGGGCGGGTGGCGATGAACTCGACCCGGTTGGACAGATGGGCGGCCAGGGAGTTGGGGACCAGCATGGCGGCCTCGATCTGGTCCAGGGAGGCCGCGGCCGGGTCCAGGCCGGCGCCCTGCACGGCCGCCGTCCAGGCGTCGCCCAACCGGCCCTGGAGGAGTTGGCCGAAGACGTCCGGGAGCGTCTCGGGGTCGCTCAACAGCCAGGAGTGCCGGGCCCCGTCCACCACCACCAGGTCGGCCCCGAGGGTGGCGGCCGCCCGCCTGGCCCCGTCCAGGGGCAGGGGCCGGTCGAGGGAGCCGTGGATCACCACGGCGGGCAGGCGGGACGCCGCCAGCGTCTTCAACAGTGGCTCGGAGGGCTCGGCGCCGATCAGGGCAGCCGCCGGCGCCATCAGGCGGGGCAGCGGGGAGCTGAGGCCCGATCGGACCAGGAGGGAGAGGATCTTGGCCGTCTGGTCGAGGTCATGGGGGTCCACCAGGCTGGCCGTGTCGACGGCCAGGCGCATGACCAGGCCCGCCCCGCTGATCGGGTTGTGCCTCAGGTCGGAGACCTGACGATCCCAGTCCCGGCCCACCACCGGGTCGACCAGGACCAGGGCGACCGCGGCCTCGGGGCGCTCGGCGGCCAGCTCGGTGACGATGCGCCCGCCCATGGAGTGACCCATGAACACGGCCCGGCGGATGCCGAGGGCGTCCACGGCGGCGGCAAACTCATCCCGGTAGGCCGACAGCCACAGGGCCGGAAAGGGCGGCGGCGGGGTCCGGCCGTGGCCGGCCACGTCCACGGCCACCACCATGAAGCCCATCGACACCAGCCGGCTCAGGGTCTGGGCGTAGAGGGCGCCCTGGGCCGCAAAGCCATGGGCCACCACCAGGGGCATGCCGGTACCGGCCATGGCCACACCCACCGTCCGCCCCGAGGCGGTGCGGATGCGGTGCCGGCCCAACCTGACCACCGGGATGCGCCCGCCTCGGAGTCCCGGGCGCGGCGATACGGCGGCAGGAGAGACCATGGTGGCCTCCATCCTTGTACCGATCCGCCGGGCGCCGGTGTCATGCTCGAGTCCATGAGTGTTCCTCTCCACCCAGACGTGATGGCCCTGGCGCCCCTATTGGGAAGCTGGTCGGGGCGGGGCCACGGGGAGTATCCGACCATCGAGGCCTTCGACTACGAGGAGACGGTGGAGTTCTCCCACGTGGGCAAGCCCTTCCTGGCCTACGCCCAGCGCACCCGCCATGCCGCCGACGGGCGCCCGCTGCACGCCGAGACGGGCTACTGGCGGGCCCCCGGCCCGGGCCGGATCGAGCTTGTCCTGGCTCATCCCACCGGCGTGGTCGAGATCGAGGAGGGGGAGATCGAGCTGGGGAAAGCCGGGCCCGGGTCTCTGGTCATCCGGATGCGCTCGACCGCCGTGGCCCTGACGACCTCGGCCAAGGCGGTCACGGCCCTGGAGCGGGACTTCGCCTTGGACGGGGACCTCCTCCGCTACGACCTCCGGATGGCGGCGGTCGGCCAGCCTCTGACCCACCACCTGTCGGCCGAGCTGCACCGGACCGGCTGAACCGCCGGGAAGGCCGAGCTAAGAGGTATAAAGGTACTACTATCGGAGAATGGCTAAGGAGAAGGTCACGCTCACCCTGGACGCCGGCCAGCTTGAGGAGCTGCGAGGTCTGGCCGGCGCCCGGAGCCTGTCCGCCGCCGTGGACGGCGCCGTGGCCGCCCACCTGGCCAAATGGCGCCACCTGTCCGCCGTGGACGACTGGCTGGCCGAGCTCGAACGCGACCACGGACCGATCCCAGCTGAGACCCTGGAGTGGGCTGCGCAGGCCGTCGGTCAATGGGAGACACGCCGGAACGAGCGGTCTGGACAGTCGCGTCGGGTGGGCTGATGCTCCTACTGGACAGCGAGGCGCTCTCGTCGATGGCGCATGGGCCGGCCCTAAGGCGGGATCGGGTGCGGGCCCTGATCACGGAGATGCGGCGGAGGGAGCTTCCGGTCGGAACCGTGGCCGCCGTGCTGGCCGAAGTGGTTCGAGGACGGCGGCGGGATGCCGGGATCTTCGCCGGGCTGCGTCGAGAGCGGGTTCAGGTGTTCCCGATCGACACGCGCGCCGGGGTGCGGGCCGGTCAACTCCTGGGCGCGGCGGGCGCCGGCTCGGAGTTGGCTATCGACGCCTTTCTGGTGGCGGTGGCCGAGCTTCAAGGGGGAGCCCTGGTGGCCACAGTGGACACGGGGGACCTGGACGTCCTGGCCAGCCACGCCCAAGGGGTCAGCGTTCAGGACATCGGGGCCTAGTGAGGGGCGGTCAGCCGTTCTGGTTGGTGAGGATGACCGTGCCGGCGGCGGCGAACATGCCCCCCACTCCCTGGGCCACGCTGATCTGCACGCCGGGCACCTGGGCCGGCGCCGTCCCGCGCACCTGGCGGACCGATTCCTGGAGGGCGAACATCCCGTACATGCCGGTGTGGGTGTAGGAGAGGCCTCCGCCGTTGGTGTTGAGCGGGAGCCGGCCCCCGGGGCGGGTGTTGCCCTCCTCGATGAAGGCGCCGGCCTCGCCCCGGCCCACGAAGCCGAGGTCCTCCAGGCCGTAGATGGGAAGGTGGGCGAAGGCGTCGTAGATCATGAGGTGGTCCACGTCGGAGTGGCTGATGCCGGCTTCGGAGAAGGCCTGGGTGCTGGAGACCCGGAAGGCCTTGGAGGTGGTGAAGTCCTCCATCTGGGAGACCATGGGCGTCTCGGATGACTCACCGGTGCCGAGCACGTAGACGGGAGGGGTGGGAAAGTCCCCGGCCCGGTCGGCCCGGGTGAGGATGAGGGCGCCGCCCCCGTCGGTGACCAGGCAGCACTCCAGCAGGTGCATGGGGTAGGCGATCAACCGGGAGGCCAGAACATCTTCGACGGTGATGGGATCGCGCATCATCGCCCTGGGGTTGCGGCCGGCCCACTCCCGCTGGACGACCGCCACCATGGCCAGCTGCTCATGGGTCAGACCGAAGTCCTTCATGTAGCGCAGCACGCCCATGGGGAACATGGTGGGTGGACCGGTCGGCCCGTAGGGCGCCTCGAACTGACCCTGGAGGGTTGCCCCCCCGAAACCGGGCCCGCCGAAGCCGCCCACTCCCACTCTCGAGCGCCCCGACTCCCCATGGGTGATGAGCACGGTGTCGCACATGCCGGCAGCCAGGGCGGCGGCGGCGTGGCGCACATGGAGCATGAACGAACAGCCCCCCACGCTGGTCCCGTCCAGGTAGCGGGGGGTGATGCCCAGGTACTGGGCCACCGCCACCGGGCTCTGGCCGGCGCAGGCCACTCCGTCGATTCGGGCCGGGTCGATGCCGCAGTCGGCGATGGCGTTGCGGGCGGCGTCGGCGTGCAACTCGATGGAGGACATCCCCGGGATGTGACCCAGTTCGGTCGTCTCGGCCGCCCCGACGATGGCGATCTGCTGGCGGATGCTCATCGGGCCGGCTCGAAGACGGGCAGCATCATCTCTCCCCGGGACTCGAAGGTGACCTGCAGGGCCATGTCGAGAACAAGGTTGTCCGGGGTGTTCTCGACGCCGACGATGTTGGTCATCATCCGGGGCCCCTCGTCCAGTTCCACCACGGCTATGGCGTAGGGGGCCTCGAAGCCGGGGGCGGCCCGGTGGTTGATGAGGTAGGTGTGCAGCCGGCCCCGCCCGCTGACCGGTTCCCAGACCACGTCTTCGGACAGGCAGGTCGGGCAGAACGGCCGGGGCGGGAAGTAGAAGGCGTCACAGGACCGGCACCGCTGCAGCCGGAGCTGGCCGGCGGCGCAGCCGTCCCAGAAGGGCTGCGTCTCGGGGGACGCCTCGGGTACGAGCTTGGATGGCACCCCCGCAATGTAACGATCGCCAACCCCCCATCCGACGCCCCGCCGCAGATGGCGGTCGCACCCTTGCCTTGCCGCGCAAGATAGTTACTGGTATCTTGTGGTGCATGGCAACCCCCGACGGACGGCGAAGCCAACTCCTCCGCGGCGTCCTCGACCTCTGCCTTCTGGCCGTCATGGAGGAGGGGCCGGCCTATGGCTACGAGATGACCAAGCGGCTGCGGGCCCGCGGTCTGTCCATCGTGGGCGAAGGCTCCATCTATCCGCTGCTGGGCCGCCTGGAGCGGGACGGCCTGGTGGAGACCCGGCGGGCGGCCAGCAACGGCGGGCCGCCCCGGAAGTACTACAGCCTGTCCGGCGCCGGGGAGACGGCCCTGCGGGACGGGGTCGGGGAGTGGCAGGGGGCCCGGGATGCCGTTGACGGGGTGCTCGGTCTGGTGAAAGCAGAGGTGGCGTCGTGAGTTCCTTCGTCGAACAGTGCCGTGAGGTCTGGCGCCGGCTCGGGGTCCCCGATCCGGTGGCCAACGAGATGGCCGCCGACCTGACCGCCGATCTGGACGAGGCCGAGGCCGAAGGCGGTTCGCTGGAGGACGTGTTGGGCAACAGCGCCTTCGACGCCCCGGGCTTCGCCACCGCCTGGGCCCAGGCGCGCGGCGTCGCTCCGGTTCCGCCTCCGGCCGGGCCGGAGAATGTCACCGGGCCGGGCCGGTGGCCCGGGCCGACGGGGCGTCGGAGGCGGCCGCCGATATCAGTCATGCTGACGGCGTTGCTTGGCGTGCTGGCCGCCGGCCTGGGTCTGGCTGTCCTGGCCAGCGGCCATCGCATGGGCGCCGCCATGGTGGCCAAGCGCGTGGCGGCCGGCCCTCTACCGTTCCGCTTCGGCGGGCCGGGCAGCATCATGGCCGCTCCGGGTGGAATCCGAGCGGTCGGCCCCGGGCCTGGATTCTTCATGCACGCCGGGGGCATCGGAATCGGCCCCGCCGTATTGGCGGTGGGCCTGGTCCTGTTGGTGATCGGCCTGTTGGGCCTTGGGTGGGCTCTCTGGTACTGGTCGCCCTGGGCGGCGCGCCGGATGGGCCGGGCCTGACCCCGGGGGCGAATCGGGCACGATTGCGTGCGGGTCGTTACCATCTGCGCCCGTGCCTACCGACAAGAAGATCCAACACCTGGCTGACACCTGGCTTTTCAACAGCTGCAGCCAGCGGGAGCTCCAGCACATAGCCCGCGCCTGCGACGAAGTTGACGTCAAGGAGGGCAAGGAGCTCATCACACAGGGGGCCCTGGGGAGAGAGATGTTCGTTATCCGCCAGGGGGAGGCGACGGTCAAGCGCAACGGTCGCAAGGTGACCACGCTGGGGCCGGGGGGCTATTTCGGGGAGTTGTCCATCCTCTCCAGCCTTCCCCGGAACTCCACCGTGGTGGCCGCCACCGACATGTCGCTGCTCGTGCTGGGGGGCCGGGAGTTCGGGGCCCTTCTGGACGAGGTGCCCTCCATCACCCACAAGCTGTTGAGCGCCATGGCCAAGCGCCTTTCCGAGCAGGACACCAAGTCCAAGTAGGAAGGGCGGCCGGCGGGGAGGGGAGCCGGTCCTGGGCCGTCCTAGGCGCGTCGGGCCGGACCGTCGACGTTGACGGTGGTCGGCCCCTGGCCGGCCCGAACGACGATCAGTTGGCTCTCGGAATCACCCGGGTTTGCCTCGCGATGCACAGAGCCGGCCGGCACGTGGACGAAGTCACCCACGGAGGCTTCGACCACATCGGTCCCGCCGGCGCCGGATTCGATGCGCAGGCGACCGGACGCCACGTAGATGGATGTCTCGTGCTCCCCGTGGTGATGCCAACCTGAGACCATCTGCGGCGCCGTCCGCACCAGGCCGGCCCAGATGCCCTCGGCGGCAATGGCCTGCTCCCTGACGACGCCGGGAGTGGGATCGGCCTCCTCCCGCTCGGCCGGGGTGATCCGGCGGGCCGGCTCAGCGTTGGGCACCGGCAGAAATCTAGATGGCTGGTCGTGCCGTCGGACTGGCCGGCGAGGCCGCCCGCACCCGGTGGTGGCTCGCTCGGCCGCCGGTCACCCAGCGTGGCGCCGGTTGAGGCATGCAACTTGAACGGACACCGGAAAAAGTGCTCGCGCGTCGACTGGTGGTGAACGGTTATTCGTTCCGTAACCATTCTGAAATAAGAAAACGTGTGCGGGTTGAAGTCATATGTGCGGGTCCTCCGGGAAGGACGCGGCCAGGGGATCCGCCGCCTCAGGCTCCTTCGGGACCTGACTCCGGGCCGGCGTCGAGGGGCGGGGAGGCCGAGTCGGCCGGCGGCGGTGAGCTGTCACCGGACGGGGAGGTGTCGGCCGGCGGCGGTGAGGCCGCCTCCGCCGGCGCTGCCGCCACGGCTGCTGCCGGCTCCAGCGGCGGCAGCGACGTCTCGAGGATCTGGGCGATGTCGAGCACGCGCATGGACTCGGAGGCGGCGCCTTCGGACTGCCGCTGCTTGACGGCGTCATCGATCATGATCATGCAGTAGGGGCAGGCCGTGCCGACTACGTCGGCGCCGGTGCCGATGGCCTCATCGGTGCGCTCGACGTTGATGCGCTTACCGATCTTCTCCTCCATCCACATGCGGGCCCCGCCGGCTCCGCAGCAGAAGGTCCGCCGCTCGTGGCGGTGCATCTCGATGGACTCGACCCCGGGGACGGAATCGATCACCGAGCGGGGGGCCCCATAGAGGTCGTTGTGGCGGGCCAGGTAACAGGGGTCGTGGTAGGTGACCTTGGCGTCGAAGCTGTTGGTCGGGTTGAGCTTTCCGGTGCGGACCAGCTCCGCGAAGACCTGGGTGTGGTGCAGGACCTCGTAGTTACCGCCCAGGCCCGGGTACTCCCGCCCGATGGAGTTGAAGCAGTGGGGACAGGAGGCGATGACCTTCTTGACCCCGGCGCCGTTGAGGGTCTCGATGTTCATCTGGGCCTGCATCTGGAAGAGGTACTCGTTACCGAGTCGGCGGGCCGGGTCCCCGGTGCACGTCTCCGCCGGCCCCAGCACGGCAAAGTTGACCTTCGCCCGGTTCAGCAGCCTCGCCACCGACTGGGTCACCTTACGGGCCCGCTCGTCCAAAGCTCCGGCGCAGCCGACCCAGAACAGGTACTCGACCTCAGCGGGGATGGAGCCGCTGACCACCGGGACTTCGAAGCCGAGGCCCTCGGTCCATTCCAGACGCTTGGAGGAACCCAGGCCCCAGGGGTCGCCCTGGTTCTCGATGTTGCGGAGCATGAGGCCGGCCTCGGTGGGGAAGCTGGACTCCATCAGCACCTCGTAGCGGCGCATGTCGACGATGGTGTCGACGTGCTCGATGTCCACCGGGCACTGCTCCACGCAGGCGCCACAGGTGGTGCAGGACCACAGGACGTCGGGGTCGATGATGTTGGGCACCAGGCGGGCCTCGGCCGGCTTGGCATCCACGGCGGCGCCGTCCTCGCCGGCGGCCGAGCCGGCCTTGACCCCGGCTCCCACCAGGGCGGCGGAGCGGTCGAAGAGGTGGTCGCGCAGGTCGAGGATCACCAGCTTGGGTGACAGGGGCTTACCGGTGTTCCAGGCCGGGCACTGGTCCTGACAGCGGCCGCACTCGGTGCAGGTGATCAGGTCCAGGAGCTGCTTCCACTTGAAGTCCTGGATGTGACCGGCGCCCAGAACGGCGTCCTCGGCCATGTTTTCGAAGTCCATGTCCGGGGTGGTGGCCAGCGGGCCCAGAGCCTTGGGGCGACGGGAGAAGCTGACGTTGAGGGGCGCCACGAATACGTGCAGGTGCTTGGAGTACATGACCACCACCAGGAAGGTCATGACGGCGGCTATCTGGCCCAGCACCCCGATGGCCTCCAGCGCCTCCAGAGTGCCGTGGCTGAGCCCGGACATGAGGCCGCCGGCCCACCAGGACAGGAAGGCCCAGTGGGTGTAGGAGAAATCGTGCAACTGGGTCTGGGCGCCCCGGTACAAGACGTTGGTGGCCATGACCATGAAGATCATGAGCAGGACCAGCCAGGCGGCGTCGCTGTGCGAGCGGTAGAAGCGGGACTTGCGCTCCAGGCGGTGGGGCGAGTTCTTCACCCGGATGATGGCGAAGGCCACGAGGGAGAGGAGCACGGCCGAGACCATGAAGTCCTCCATGAAGCCCAGCCAGGAGTCGTGGCCGATGAGGGGAATGGCCCAGTTGTGGACGAACAGGTCCCCGAAGGCCTCGAGGATGGTGGTCATCAGCAGGACGAAACCCCAGAAGGTGAAGAAGTGGGCGATGCCGGGGACGGGCCGCTTGAGCAGCTTGCGCTGGGCGAAGACATCCTGCAGCTGGGCCCAGATCATGCCGGGGACGTTCTCCAGGCGCTCCGGGGCGGGCTGGCCGACCATCACCATGCGGTAGAGGTCGCGGGCCCGCCGGCCGGCCACGGCCAGGGCTACAGCCGTGATGGCCCATCCGATGACGAGTCTCACTTGGCTCCTTTTATCGGCTCCGCTCCGGGACAACCTGGTCACGGGCGGCGGCAGTCTAACCAGGGCGGAACTAGCTTCCCGGCCCGATGGCGCCCTCTCTCCACCAGGTCGTGCTGGTCCGCCACGGGACGACCGAGTGGTCCCTGTCCGGTCGCCACACCGGGACCACCGACATCGACCTCACCCCCCAGGGCGAGGCCGACGCCAGAGCGGTCGGCAGCAGCCTCTCGACGGGAAGGTTCAGCGCGGTGTGGTCCAGTCCCCGCCGGCGGGCCCGGCGGACGGCGGAGCTGGCCGGCCTGGCCGGGCCCCCGCTTGTGGTCCGGGACGACCTGGCCGAGTGGGACTACGGCTCCTATGAGGGGCTGACGTCGGACCAGATCGAAGCCGAGAACCCGGCCTGGTCCATCTGGACGGCGGGAGGCCCGGATGGGGAGAGCCCGGCCCAGGTGGCGGCCCGGGCCGACCGGGTGGTGTCCGAGTTGCTGGCCCAGGAGGGCGACGTGGCCGTGTTCTCCCATGGGCACTTCGGGCGCGCCCTGGCCGTGCGCTGGGTCGGTCTGGACATCGCCTGGGGACGTGCCTTCCGCCTCGACGCCGGCTCGGTCAGCGTCCTCGGCTTCGAACACGGCCGGCGGGCCATCACCCGCTGGAACCAGGACCCCGGGAGCTGAGCGGCCAAAGAAGGGCCATTGGTGGGTTCCCGGCCGGCCCCGGCGGGGGTACGGTGGACCCAGCAGCGAGTTTGACCAAGCCGACCCCCGAGGGAGGACCTTGTGAGCAAACGTCATCGCAGTCCCGAAGACGCCGAGCGCCCGGCCAAGATCGAACGTCGGTGGAGCAATCACCGGGAGCGCCAGGCGGTGCGGGCGTCGCTGGGGGCGGTGACCGACCCGGATGACCTCATCGTCCCGGTCCTGCCCCATGACCGGCCCCACACTTCGGCGGTGAGCACCACCCGCAAGCGGCCCCGGCACTGGAAGCTCAAGGACTGGAAGCGGCGCACCAACCAGCGCCGCCAGAAGGCCCGGGCCCTGCAGGAGTTGGCCAAGCGCCCCTAGCCGGATTTAACAACTTTGGTAAAGTGGCGCTCGTGAAACAAGCGTCGGCGCTTCTCTACTCGGCCCTGGACCGGGCCGGCCTCAACTCCCGAGAGTTGTCCCGGCGTTCGGGAGTGGCCGAGGGTCGGATCAGTGACTACCTGTCGGGCCGCCACGATCCCGGAGTGGACCGCCTGGCCGTGCTGATGGCGGCCTGCGGCTACGAGTTGCGCCTGACACCCCGGCGGGACGGGAACGGGTCGGTCCTGGCCCAGCGTCTGGACGAGGCCGATGCCGGGGCGGCCGACGGTGGCGAGTCGGTCCCGCCCGAGCCCCCGACCTGGGCCGAGCTCGTCCCGGCCCGCCGTTAGGAAAGCCGGTGGCCAAGCGTCTTTCGAGGGCCGGGTTGGTCCGCGCCATCCATGAGGGTCTGGCCGGGGCCGACATCGGACACGCCTTCGGTGGCGCCATCGCGCTGGCCTATTACGTGGCCGAACCCCGCCCGACCTGGAACATCGATCTCGACATGGCCGTCTCGGCCGACCGGGCCGATCAGGTCTTCGCCCGGATGCCCGTCGACTACACCCACGCCGAGGTGAGCCGGGCCCGGGCCGACGGCCAGGTCCGCCTCTGGCACGGCCGGCCCAGGGACGGGGTACCCATCGATGTGTACTTCCCCCGCCACCGGTTCCACGGGGTGGTGGGCCGGGCGGCGGTGATGAGGAGCTTCGGTGAGGAGGGGGACGCCATCCCGGTCCTTGCCGCTGACCATTTGGGCGTGTTCAAGGTCCTCTACGGCCGGCGGCGGGACTGGACCGACATAGCCGACATGCTCAGCGCCGGGTCCTTGGACCCCGACGCCGTGGGGGATTGGGTAGGCCGGCTGCTGGGTGAGGACCACCCCTCCAGCCGGCGCCTGGCGGAACTGGCGGCCGCCCCGACCGTTCAGGTCCGGGGCTTGAAGTTCTCGAAGTAGCGGCTGGGGGTGGGGCCCCGCTGGTTCTGGTACTTGGACCCGGCCGCCTTTGACCCGTAGGGCACGTCGGCCTCGGTGGTCATGCGCAGGAAGCTGATCTGGCCGATCTTCATACCCGGATAAAGGGTGATGGGAAGGTTGGCCACGTTGGACAACTCCAGGGTCAGATGGCCATTCCACCCTGCGTCCACGAATCCGGCGGTGTTGGAGACGAAGACACCGCCCGATCCGGCGACGAAGTTCTCGATCTTGCGACCGTCAGGGCGCACCTCGATGTCATAGATCGGCTCCTCCACGCCGGTGTCGACCACTTCGGCCACCCGGTCCCAAGCCAGGTCACCATCGGTCAACCGCTGGAGGACCTGCACAGCGGGAGAGTCAGGCGCTAGCCCGGCATACAGCTCGCCTAGGCGGCGCAGAGTGGCGAAGCGCACAACGTCGCGGCCCGACCGCTTCTCGATGTTGCACAGATCCGTCGGCCGGCTGTAGCCGGCCAAGGCGGCGGCCTGGTTCTGGCGGAGGCCGGCCTCCTCCCGGGCCCGGACCAGCAGCCGGTCAGGGAGAGGGACACCCGTGAGCAGCTTGTGCTCGTTGTGCGGCATCGACACCTGATACAGGCCGTAGCGGGCCCGATCCCGGAAAGAAGCAGTGGCCCGAATGCCGAGGCGTTGGGCCAGGCGCAGCACGTCGCTGACCAGGCCGGGCGAACAGGTGAAATAGCAACGGCGGTCCCGGCCATGGAGCCCGTCTCCGTCGAGCAGGCCCTGGAGCAGCGACTCGAGCAGGGGCCGGGGCCAGCCGAAGGCATCCTCGGGGATGCGCTTGGTGGGAGCTTTTCCTCCGGTGCCTATCCACCCCAGTAGCTCGCTGAGAATGCTGGAGGCGCAGGTGACGGACGTGTCCCGGCGGTACACGGGCAGGTCCCAACGGCGGAGGATGCGCTCAACCCGGTCCAGGTGGGCCTGGTCGGTGTTGGCAAAGTTCACCTGGTTGGCCCGCCGGTGACCCTCGGCAATGAAAAAACCGATCAGCCAGGCCAGATCCTCGTCGACGTCCCATCGGACCGGCAGGCCGTAGCGGGCGCCCCGAGGGCGGATGCGATCGCCCGACCCGAGGTTGTCCCACAGGGAGCCGAAGGACCGGGCCAGGTGGGCGGGTAGTTGGCCCTTCTGGCGGTACCAACCGGTGTGGCGGTAGCCCAGATCCCGAAGGGCAACCTCAAACATGTCCCAGCCGTCAGCATCGGCCACAGTCGGTCCGGAGACGACCATGTGCGGGATCGCCTCGTCCGGGATCAGCTGGCGCAGATCGAGGCCGGCCGAGGCCTCAGGGGGTTCCGGAATGGACCGGGGTATGGCCACCATGCATCCCGGGGTCAGTTCCTGAACCCGCAGTTTGCGAATCTGTCCGTCCCGGTCCAGTCCGAAAAGGTTGTGGCCGGCCGTCAGTCGCACGGACCGACCTGACTTGAGCCGGACCTCGAATATCCGGTCGGCGGGGCCCTCGTACCACCCGGTGATGGGTGCGTAGTGGGTCCTGAACGTCTCAGGGTCATAAGAGACGACGGAGCCCTGGATCCGCTTCTGGACGACCTCCCCGATCGTCCGCCGGCGCAGGCCGGAGTGGTCCAGGACCAGAATCTCTTCCGACGCCGGCAGGCTGGAGTGAATGAGCAGGCCCAGGCGGCCAAGCGAACTTTTTCCCTCTAACCTGGCCACCAGGTCGTTGGGGATGGCCACCCGCTCCAGGGTGGAGCCGAGCACGAACTCACCGGGGTGGAGGATGAACACGTCGTCCGGGGCGATCTCGACCAGTTCGGTCAGCTCCTCCTGGTCCGCCTTGACGTCGATGTAGCCCATGGTGTGGTTCCGGAAGACCCGGAAGTAGCGGTCGATGTGCAGGTCGACCGAGGAGGGCTGGACCGAGGACTCATCGAAGGGGTCGATGACGATGCGCCCGGCGGCTATCTCCTCCCGGATGGAGCGGTCGGACAGGATCACGGCGGCAGCGTACCGGCCCCATGTGTCCGGCTCCGGGAACCGGCCCGGGCGGTGATTGACTAGTCACTTCGGGGGGTATCCTTCTGGTCCGAGGGAGGAGCTTCCGTGATTCGTCGTCTGCTGATAGCCGGGACCGCCGCTGGAGCCCTGGCCCTGGCCGGGGCCACCGCCCTGCCGGCCCAGGCCCACGCCCTGCCGGGCCTGCCGGGCCTGCCGGGCCTGCCGGTCGGCCACACCGCCACTTTCGCCACCAGCCAGTCCACCAACTGGTCGGGCTACTCCGAGCCGCTGACCCAGTCCGGTCCCTATCAGTCCATCAGTGCCACCTGGACGGTGCCGACGGCCACCCAGCACACGGCCGGCCAAGCCGAGTCCTCGGCCACCTGGGTCGGCATCGGGGGCGGTTGCATCACCAGCGACTGCCTGGTGGGCGACTCCACCCTGGTCCAGGCCGGCACCGAGCAGGACGTGTCCGCCGGCGGCACCGCCTCCTATTACGCCTGGTGGGAGATCGTTCCCGTGCCGAGCATCCGGTTCTCCATGCCCGTCACTGCAGGGGACGTGATCAGCGCCAGCCTGACCCAGACCGCCCCCGAGGTCTGGAACATCGTCCTCACCGACCTGACCACCGGTCACACCGGGACGGCCACCCAGACCATCCCCTACCCCTCCGACTACACCACGGCCGAGTTCATCGAGGAGACCCCCCTGTCGGTGGGCACCTCCGGCACCGGGCTCACCAACCTGCCCAATCTGGGCACGGTCGGGTTCAGCAATGCCAAGGTCAACGGGGGTCCCGCCGGGCTGGTGCCGGCCGATGAGATGCAGCTGACCGACTCCAACGGGAATGTCATCGCTACTCCGTCGGCTCCTGACCCCACCGGCACCGCCTTCAACGACTGCACCTGGGCCACCACCTGCGCAGCCCCCCTGAGCTGAACCCAGAAACGGGCGGCACCGGCTGAGGCCGTCCGCTCCAGGGGCCGCTCAAGTTCCCGGCCCGAATGGCCGATACGCAGGCGGTGCGGTCCCAACCCAGTACAGCGGCCCGCCACGCCGCTGTCCTGTTCGGCGTCAGCGGGCTGCTGGCCCTCGTGGACTGGGCGGTAACGGGTGGGCACCCCCAGGTCCACGCCCACCTCTACCTCCTCGGGATCGCCGCCATCGACCTGGGCGCAGCCGGGGCGGCCTATCTCCTTCCCTGGGCCCGCTGGGCCCCGTCGGCCACCCTCATCCTGTGCCTGCCGGCCCTGGCCGTCATCGGCGCTTCCAACAAAGTCGGGCTCGTACCGGACCGGGCCTACGGGATGTTCTTCGTGGTCCTCTTCGTCTGGATAGGGGTCCATCACCCGCCCGGGACCGCCTTCAAGGTCCTCCCGGTGGTCGTGGTCGGCTTCTCCGTCCCCGTTGTGTTGGGCCGGGTCCATGCCAGCCTCGATCTGCGGGCCGTGATCCTGGTAGTGGTCATCTCCTGCCTGGTGGCCGAGATCGTCTCCCGCATCGTGGCCCAGTCCGACCGGGAGAAGCAGCGGGCGGAGCGGGCCGCCGGCAGTCTGCGCATCGTGGGAGCGACCATAGCCGCGGCCCGGCACCTGTCCCCCGAGGCGGTGCTGGACGGCGCCGTCGATGCCGTCATGGGGCTCGGCTACGACGGAGCCAACATCGCCGTGATCGATGAGGACGCCGGCGCTTTCGAGCCCCTCCACACCCGGGGCATCTCGGAGGCCTTCAGCGGGGGGAGCTATCCGCTGACCGACAGCCTGACCGGGACGGTGTGGGAGTCGGACCAGGCCATCATCGTCTCGGACTACCAGCACGAGCCGCGCACGGTGGAGGACATCCGGGCCGGCGGCGTAGCCACCGCGGTGGGCGTACCCATCCACGACAACGGCCGGGTCAGCGCCGTCCTCATGGCTGCCCTGGGCGCCCCCCGGGCCATCCTGCCCGAGGAGGTGGAGGCCCTCAAGCTGTTGGCCGACGCCGCCGCCGGGGCCCTGGCCTCGGCCCGGGCGTTCCAACGCCAGGTGGAACGGGCCGGCCTGAGCGCCAGCGACGCCCTCACCGATGACCTGACCGGGTTGGGCAACCGCCGCCGCTCCCGCCAGATCCTCGAATCGCTCAGTGTCGGTGACTGCCTCGTCCTCATCGACCTGGATCGTTTCAAGTCGGTCAACGACAGCCGGGGCCACAGCGCCGGGGACCGGCTGCTCTCGGACCTGGCCGATTACTTGGCCAGCCGTCTGCGCAAGCCTGACTCGGTGGTGCGCCACGGCGGGGAGGAGTTCATGCTCCACCTGCCCGATACCACCTTGGCCGAGGCCGGCGAAGTGATCGAGCGGCTCATGGCCGGCTGGCGCGATCGGGCCCCGTTGGCCACCTTCAGCGCCGGCGTGGCCCGCCACCGGGAGGGCGACTTGTCCGGTATGACCCTGGAGCGGGCCGACCAGGCCTGCTACCGGGCCAAGGATCTCGGCCGCAACCGATTCTGTTACGAGGACCTCGGCGAAGAGGTGCTCAGCCCGGCCGGCGTCTAGAGGTCCATCTCCGGCTCGTCTCCGGATGCGGGCGATGCAGGGGCCGCCGCCGGGGCTGGCAGCCGGCTGAAGATGGAAGGGGGCTCCCGCCAGGGGTCGTGGCGGCCGGCCTTGGCGTCGGCGATGGCCCGCCACACCCGCTCGGGCGTGCAGGGCATGTCGATGTGGCGCACCCCGAGATGGCTGACGGCGTCGACCACGGCGTTCTGGACGGCCGGGGTTGAGCCGATGGTGCCCGACTCCCCGATTCCCTTGGCCCCCAACGGATTGAGCGGCGAAGGCGTCTCGGTGTTCGACGTCTCGTAGAACGGCACCTCGGCCGCCGAGGGCATGGCGTACTCGGCCAGGGTGGCGGTGCGGGGATTGCCGTCGGGGTCATAGATCATGTGCTCCCACAGGGCCTGGGCCATGCCCTGGGCGATGCCGCCGTGCTGCTGGCCGGTGACAATCAATGGATTGAGAATCCGACCGCAGTCGTCCACGGCCACGTGGCGGATGGGCCGCACCCAACCTGTCTCGGTGTCGACCTCCACCACCGAGACGTGGGCGCCGAAGGGGAAGGTGGCCCCGGTCTGCTGCCAGTCCAGGGCGGTGGAGAGGGTCTGGCCCGAGTCGGCGGCCGCCTGGGACAGTTCGGCCCAACTCAGGGCCCGAGCCGGCACCCCGGCCACGCCGAGCCTTCCGTCCTCGGTTACGACTATGTCGGCCGGATCCGCCTCCAACAGTGACGCGGCCAGCTCCCGGCCCTTCTCCAGAACGCCCTGGGCGGCTTCACCCACCGCGCTGCCGCCGAGCTGCAGCGAGCGCGACCCGCCCGTGCCGCCGCCGCGCGGGACCAGAGCGGTGTCGGACTGGATGTAGCGGATGTTCTCGATGGGGATGCCGAGGCGGTCGGCCACGATCATGGAGAAGGACGTGGCGTGGCCTTGGCCGTGGGCCGACGTGCCGGCCATGACCGTGGCGGTGCCATCGGGATGGACCTCGACTGAGGCGTACTCCCCACCGCCGCCACCGCCGGTCACCTCCACATAGACGGACAGGCCGATGCCCAGTTGCATCCGATCGCCCCGGTCCCGCCGTTCCTTCTGTTCGGCCAACAGGGCTTCGTAGCCGGCCGCTTCCAGGACGGCGTCCAGTGACTTGGCGTAGTCCCCGCTGTCGTAGAGGGTGCCCATGGCGGTGCGGTAGGGGAACTCCTCCGGGCCGATCAGGTTGCGCCGGCGGATGGTGACGGGGTCGATCCCGAGCTCATCGGCGGCCATGTCCATGATGCGCTCCAGGAAGGCGGCCGCCTCGGGCCGGCCGGCGCCGCGGAAGGCGCCCATGGAGGTGGTGTTGGTGAGGGCCACGGCCACGTCGAAGGAGATCTTGGGGATGTGGTAGACGCCCTGGGCCATGGAGCGGGTGGTGCTCATGGGCAGCGCTCCGCCGAAGCCGGCGTAGGCGCCGGCGTCACCGATCATCCGGCAGCGCAGACCGGTGATGTCACCGGCGCGGGTGAAGCCCATCTCGACGTACTGGATCTGACCGCGGCCGTGAGGCATGGAGATGAGATTTTCCGAGCGGGTCTCGACCCAGCGCACCGGGCGGCCCAGTTTGAGGGCGCAGGCCATGACCACGCTGTGCTCGGCGGCTATGCCCGCCTTGGCCCCGAAGCCGCCGCCGACGTGGGGGGCGATGACCCGGATGCGATCCTGGGGGATGCCGATGACCCGGCTGGCCAGGCGGGCGAAGGCATGGGGCATCTGGGTGGAGACGTAGACGGTTATGTCATGGCCCTGCCCGTCCTCTATGTCGCCGGGGACGGCGGCGCAGGCGTTTCCCTCCATGGGCATGACCGCCACCCGCTGATTGACGAAGCGGGCCCGCAGCACCACCTCGGCGTCCTCCAGCGGGTCACCGGCGGCCGGACTGCGCAGGGAGGCGGCCAGATTGGAACCGATGGCCTCGAACTGCTGAGGGGCATCCTCCTCCAGGGCGGCCTCGGGATCGACGGCGGCGGGCAGGGGGTCGTAGTCGACCTCGACCATCTCGGCCCCGTCCAGGGCGTGGGCGAGGCTGTCGGCCACCACCGCCGCCACCGCGTCCCCGACAAAGCGCACCTTCCCCTCGGCCAGCGGCGGCCGGGCCGCCAGCTCGTTGACGGGGAAGAAGGCGTGATGGGGGGCCAGGCCCAGATCGGCGGCGGTGTAGACGGCGACGACCCCCGGCATCCCCGCGGCGGCGGTGGTGTCGATGGAGCGGATGCGGGCGTGGGCGAAAGGGGACCGGACGAAGACCAGGCGCAGGGCCCCGCCCAGATCGAGGTTGTCGATGAAGGTCGCCCCCCCGACCAGGAGCTCGGGGTCCTCGACCCTGACGACGGCATTACCGAGAATGGAACCGGGCATGACCCACCATACGGCCGCGTAGCCTGGACCCGAGATGCCCAACCCCGGCGTGGCGGAGCGCCCACTGTCCCTGTCCGTCCTCGACCTGGCTCCGGTCCCCCGGGGCACCACCAGCGCCGAGGCCCTGGCCAACAGCCTGGTCCTGGTGCGGCGGGTGGAGGAGCTGGGCTACCTCCGTCATTGGGTGGCCGAGCACCACAACATGCCCGGGATCGCCAGCTCGGCCCCGGCCGTCCTCATCGCCCATCTGGCCGCCGCCACCAGCACCATCCGGGTCGGTTCGGGTGGGGTCATGCTCCCCAACCATCCACCCCTGGTGGTGGCCGAGCAATTCGGGATGCTGGAGGCCCTCCACCCCGGACGCATCGACCTCGGCCTGGGCCGGGCCCCGGGCACCGACCCGGTGACAGCCCGGGCCTTGCGGCGCTCGGCCGCCCCGCTGTCGGCGGACGACTTCCCCCAGCAACTGGGCGAGCTCATGGCCTGGTTCAACTCCTCCTTCCCCGAGGACCATCCCTACCGGGCCATCCACGCCGTGCCGGCCGAGGGCAACATGCCGGCCATCTGGCTGCTCGGCTCCAGCGGTTACAGCGCCCAGGTGGCCGGCCTGCTGGGTCTGCCCTTCGCCTTCGCCCACCACTTCAGCCCGGAGAACACCGAAGTGGCCATGGAGCTCTACCACCAGCGCTTCACTCCTTCCGAGGTCCTGTCCGAGCCCTACCCCATGCTGGGGGTGGCGGCGGTGGTGGCCGCCACGGACGAGGAGGCGGTGCAGCTGCACGGACCGTCCCGGCTGCAGATGCTGCTCCGGCGGACCAACCGTCCGGCCCGGATGGTGAGCCCGCAGGAGGCGGCCGACTACGCGTGGGGCCCAGGTGAGGAGGCCCTGGCCACCAACCTGACCCGCCACCATCTGGTGGGCAGCCCGGCCACGGTGACCGAAGGTCTGGAGAAGCTGGCCGCCGCCACCGGGGCCAAGGAGATGATGATCACCACCAACCTCTATGACTTCCGCGACCGGGTGGCCTCCTACGAGCTGCTGGCCGGGACCCGATGAGCGGCGGACGGCGCCGCACCGGTGTGGAGCCGGTGTTGGGGGACGCTTCGGCTCTGGAAACTGCGACCCATGACGGAGCCGCCGAACTGGTCACCCGGTTGATGGATGAGGCCGGCATCGAGGCCAACCGGGATCTGATCGCCAACATCCTGGCCACCGGGATCCGGCTGGGAGGCGGGGCCGCCGACCGGCTCGACCTCAAGATCACCGAGACCGCCATCGGGGAGTTGGCCGACGCCTTCGAGGTCTTCGCCCCCTACCGGGACGTCCCCAAGGTCACCATCTTCGGCTCGGCCCGGACCCGGCCCGACGCCCCCGTCTACGCCCAGGCCCGTGACGCGGCCCGGGCCCTGGCCGACGCCGGTTGGATGGTGGTGACCGGGGCCGGGCCGGGGATCATGGCCGCCGGCCAGGAAGGGGCCGGGCCGGGCCGCTCCTTCGGGGTCAACATCCGCCTTCCCTTCGAGTCGGGGGCCAACGCCTTCATCGCCTCGGACCCCAAGCTGGTGGAGATGAAGTACTTCTTCACCCGCAAGCTGATGCTGATGAAGGAGTCGGACGGCTTTCTCATCCTGCCCGGTGGCTTCGGCACCCTGGACGAGGGCTTCGAGTTGCTGACCCTGCTGCAGACGGGCAAGGCCCAGCCCGCCCCCATCGTGCTGCTGGACGTTCCCGAGGACTCCTACTGGGGGGCCTGGACCCGATTCATCCAGGACGAGGTGACCTCCCGGGGCCTGATCTCACCGGAGGACAGCGCTCTCTGGCGGGTAACCGACAACGCCCAGGAGGCCGCCGATGAGATCCTCGGCTTCTACCGCAACTACCACTCCTCCCGGTGGGTGGGCGACCTGCTGGTGCTGCGCCTGCAGTCGGCGCCGACCAAGGCGGAGGTGAGCGGGTTGTCCAAGCGCTTCGGATACCTGTCGGCCAACCAACGCATCCAGGTCTCCGGTCCGCTGCCGGTGGAGGTGCGCAGCCGCGACCACGCCGAACTGCCCCGTTTGCTCCTGCGCTTCAACCACTCCAGCTACGCCGGCCTGCGCCAGCTCATCGACGCCGTCAACGCCCTGGACAGCGCGCCGCGACAGGCCACCCCGCCCGGGCCCTGATCCTCACCCTCGGCGGCTCAGCCGCAGGATTGGTCAGCGTCGAAGGTGGTGGTGCCGGCGGTGGTGCTGCCGTTCTGGGTGACCCACAGAGTAGAAGCCACCTCCGGCGCCGGTGGTGGTGGTCAGCGTGCCCATCTCGTAGGCGAGGCCGTCGAGGGTGAAGTCGTTGTCGGTGGTGTCGCTCGACCAGCTGTTGCCTGACTCGACATCGGCCCACCACATGGCCGGCGGCCCCGGTGCGTTCTCATAGGCGTAGTCGACCTCGCTGGGCGGAGGGAAGTGACGGAGAGCCGCGGCCCCTTCGCCGTCGGTTCGGGTACGGTCCAGCCGATGACGGCGGCACAGCCCGACACGATGGGACAACCGGCCGGGAGCCACGCCTTGGGCGCCCGCTACAAATGGGTGGCGCTGTCGAACACGACGCTCGGGGTCTTCCTCGTCACCCTCAACGCCTCGGTGGTCATCATCTCCCTGCCCGCCATCTTCCGGGGGATCCGGCTCAATCCTCTCCAGCCGGCCAACATCAGCTACCTGCTCTGGACCCTGATGTCCTATCTGGTCGTCACGGCCGTACTGGTGGTGACCTTCGGGCGTATCGGGGACATGTTCGGACGGGCCCGCATGTACAACACGGGCTTCGTGGTCTTCAGCGTGGCGGCCCTCGGCCTGGCCCTGGTGCCGGGGCACGGTTCGACCGGCGCGATCGAGCTCATCGGGGGCCGGGTGGTGCAGGGCATCGGCGGGGCCCTGCTCATGTCCAACGCCAACGCCATCCTGACCGACGCCTTCCCGGCCAACGAGCGGGGCATGGCCCTCGGCATCAACTCGGTGGCGGCCATAGCCGGCTCGTTCCTGGGCCTCATCGTGGGCGGCCTGCTGGCCAGCATCGACTGGCGCCTGGTCTTCCTGATCAGCGTGCCGGTGGCCGCGGCCGGCTCGGTGTGGGGGATCCTGGGGCTGCGGGACCTAGGCGCCCGTCACCCGGCCCGCATCGACTGGTGGGGGAACCTCACCCTCGCCGGCGGGCTGGTGTCGCTCATGGTCGGCATCACCTACGGCATCCAGCCCTACGGCGGGCACACCATGGGCTGGACCAGCCCCCTGGTCGACGGCGCCCTCGTCCTGGGGGTCGGCCTCCTGGCCGGCTTCCTGGCGGTGGAGAGGCGGGTGGCCGACCCGCTGTTCCACCTCGAGCTGTTCGGGATCCGGGCCTTTGCCGCCGGCGGAGTGGCCAACCTGCTGTCATCCATGGGCCGGGGCGGGCTGCAGTTCATCCTCATCATCTGGCTGCAGGGCATCTGGCTCCCACTGCACGGATACGACTTCGCCCGCACTCCGCTGTGGGCAGGCATCTACATGATCCCCCTGTCAGCCGGCTTCCTCCTCTCCGGGCCGCTGTCGGGCAAGCTGTCGGACCGCTACGGAGGACGGCGCTTCGCCACCGGGGGGATGGTGGTCGGGGCCGCCACCTTCGCCGCCCTGATGACCCTGCCGGCCGATTTCGGCTACGGGCCTTTTGCCGTGATCATCTTCCTCAACGGGGTCGGCTTCGGGCTGTTCTCGGCCCCCAACTCCATGAGCATCATGAACGCGGTGCCGGCCCGCCACCGGGGATCGGCGTCGGGCGTGCTGGCCACCTTCATGAACGGCGGTTTCGTGCTGTCGATGGGAGTCTTCTTCTCCCTGATGGTGGTCGGCCTGGCCGCCCAGCTGCCCCAGGTGATGAGGGCCGGACTGCTCGCCCAGGGTGTGCCCGCCGCCGCCGCCGCCCGGGCGGCGGCCCTGCCCCCGGTGGGCAGCCTCTTCGCCGCCTTCCTCGGTTACAACCCCATGCGCGCCCTGCTCGGCCCGGCTTTGCACAGCCTGCCCGCCGCCCGGGCGGCGGCCATCACCGGCAGGAGCTTTTTCCCGTCGCTTCTGTCACACCCGTTCCACCACGGCCTGCTCATCACTTTCGGAGTGGCTCTGGCCATGTGCCTGGCGTCCGCCGCCGTGTCGTGGTCGGCCGGAGACGACCGGGCTCCCGAGCCGGACGGCGCCGAGCGCGGTGCCCTCCTGGGCCTGGAGCTCGACGCCATGGAGGCGGTCCCCTCCGGTGGTGCGGGCCGCCTCTGAGGACCTCAGGGGCCCCCGGTTTAGGGACAGGGGGTAACGGACATCTCAGTAGGTAGTGACGATCCTGACCGACCACCTGGAGATGCCCGCCTCGATGGGCGCAGCCCTTCGCCGTCAGCGGCAGTCCGCCGGTCTGACCACGGCGGAAGTGGCCGACGCCGCCGGGGTCAGCCCCCGGCTCCTGTTCCTTATGGAGAACGCCCAGCCTCTGAGCGGCGTCGGTGCCGAAGAGGTCCGGGCCGGCCTCGAGCGGATATGCGGTGTGCTGGAGATGGACCCGGAGCCGCTTCTCCTTTCCTCGCGTCAGATGCTCTCCACGACAGCGCCCGGCGCCGGCGCCACCTCCACCTCGACCCCCCAGCCGCGGCCGGCGGACCCGGTCACCGCCATCAGCTGGTCCCTGGCACCCCTCGGAGTCGGCACCGACCGGCCGACCTCCATGTTTTTCCGCCCCGAACCGACCAAGATCGGCCAGGCCGATGAGCCGACCCTCCACACTCTCGTGCCATTGGTGGCCGACTCGGACCTGATCCCCACGGGCCACCGTGGGGGCCGGTTGGCCTCCGGCCGGCGCAACCGGCGTCGCCGGCCCGCCGGCAGTTCCCGGGCCCTCCGCCTGGCCACGGCCGGAACCGCCTTGGCCGTGGTCGCCTGTGCAGTGGCACTGGCCATGACCGGCGGGGGGGCGACTCTCGGAATCCACCCGTCGACGGCGGCGGCCGCATCCACCCGGACCGTGACCCATAAGCCGCCGGTGGGAGGCTCGGTCGTTCCGGGCCTGGATCTGACATCACCGGCCTCGGCCACCCTGACCGTCGGCGCGGCGCATTACACGTTGACGGTGACCACCGCCGCTCCGTGCTGGGTCGAGATCCTCTCCTCCGGCGGGAGCGTCCTTTGGGCCGGGACGCTGTCCGCCGGCCAGCGGGAGACCTACACCGCCGACCAGCCGACCGAGGTCCAACTCGGTGCAGGTTCGGGTCGGCTGGCCGTTTCCTGGGGCTCCCACCGCTACACGCTGACGCCCCCGGTGGCGCCTTACACCTACAGCCTCAGGTCCTGACCAGCCGGCGGCCGAGGACCCGACTGGTGGGGTCACGGCCGTCTGCGGGCGTAGTTCAGAGGCAGAACATCAGCTTCCCAACCCGAAACGTCGGCCGGGGGTTATTCCCTTATGTCCGCCGGATAATGACGCGCCGACTGTTGGTTGTATGCGTCCGGAGAGCCTCGAAATCAGCGACATCTGCCGTCAGGACGAGCACCCGATCGCGACGAGCTTCGTGGTCAGCCACGGCGACCACTACAGCGTCGACGGCCGACGGCGCCCGCCGGCGGGTCGGTACGACCTTGGCGCGTAGTTCACCTGCGGCGTTCGCCCTGCCCTCATCGAGGGCCAGTCGGCGAGTGGATCGCAGGCCTAGCCGGAGCTGATGGTCCTGTGGTCGGCCAGTCCAGCGTTCGGCGAGCACGGCAGTGGGCACGACCAGGTCGTAGCCTGCTTCGAGCAGCGCCCGACGCCACTCGGGCGAGCCCAGTTCGTCCAGCGCCGTCGAGTCGAGCACGCATACGGGCATCAGCCAGCGACGCGGTCGACCTTGTGATGGGCGTCCGCCTCAGCCAGGATCCGCCTGGCACGCGCCAATTTCTTGTCATCGTAGATACCGCCGCTTGCCTCGAACTCCGACACTTGTCGGGCCAATTCGGCGCGGGCCAAGACTGTCTCCGTGACTTCCGCTAGACCCTGCTCGCAGGCGGCCGAAAGATTGACGCCCAAGGCTCGAGCTTGGGCGACCAACTCCTGGTCGACGGTCACGGTGATCCGGCTCTTCGGCACAGTGTGCATGATAGTACGCATCAGCCAGGCGTCGGCGCCCGCCCCCGCCGGCCGGGAGGCAGTGGGATCCTGCACAGCCCGGGGCCATCTTCCGATATCCAGCGGTGCAACCCGGAGTTGTGCCGCACGGGCGCCAGTGTGAAGTAGCCGGTCCCAGACGGCGAAGACGAGGTCCGGATCACCGACCGCGAGGGCGCTGGCCAGGTGGACAGCATCGAGGGCCGCTCCGGAGACCGCCACCGCCCACCCGCACGGCCACCAGGCTGGAAGGTTGCGTGATAGAAGGCGTCTATGACCACATTCATCACCCGCCTCGACGCGCCCGGCACGGGAGTGCGCCTGGCGGTCAAGGACCTCATCGATATGGAGGGCATACCCACCACGGCGGGCTGTCGTGCGGTGGCCGACCGGGCCCTTCCCGCCGCCGCCGACGCCGCCTGCCTGGCCGGGGCGAGGGCGGCGGGGGCGAGGATCATCGGCCGCACCAACCTGCACGAGTTGGCCCTCGGCGTCACCGGCATCAACCCCTGGTTCGGCACCCCCGTCAACCCGCTCGACCCCAACCGGGTGCCGGGAGGAAGCTCCAGCGGTTCGGCGGTGGCGGTGGCCACCGGTGAGGCGGACGTCGCCTACGGCAGCGACACCGGCGGGTCGGTGCGCATCCCGGCCGCCTGCTGCGGCACCTCCGGGCTCAAGACCACCTGGGGCCGCATCTCCCTGGAAGGGGTGTGGCCGCTCGCCCTCAGTCTCGACACCATCGGTCCCATGGCCGCCGACGTGGCGGGGCTGGTCACGGGGATGCAGCTGCTGGAGCCGGGATTCCAGCCGGCCCCCGCCCGCCCGTTGCGCGTCGGTCGTTTCCTGGTTGAGTCCGACCCGCTCATCGCCGCCGCCGTGGAGGCGGGCCTGCGGGCCACCGGTTGGGAGCTGGAGGAAGTTCAGCTCCCGGGTTGGGACGACGCCACGGCTGCGGCCGGGATGCTGCTGGTATCCGAGGCTTGGGCCGCCGATCGCAACCTGGTCGAGTCGGATCCAGGCGGGATCGGCGAGGATGTCCGGACCCGCCTGCAGCTGGGCACCGCCATCGACGCCGGCGCCGTTAGTTCAGTCCGGGCCACGCAGCAGGCCTGGAAGGCGGAGCTGGCCGAAGCCCTTCGCCGAGTCGACGTGATCGCCATGCCGACCATCACCATCTTCCCGCCCACCCTCGACGCCGGCGAGGACCTTCTCATGGCCCGCTGCACCCTGCCGGTCAACCTGGCCGGCCTGCCGGCGGTCTCCGTTCCGGTGCCCTCGGCCGGACCACTGCCGGCGAGCATCCAGCTGATCGGCCCCAGTGAGGAGGAACTGCTGGCCGCCGCCTCTGTGCTGGAGGCGGCGGTCCGCACGATCTGAACTTCCAGGTCTTGACGTGTCGAAAGGAGACCGCCCCAGGCTGCGCTGCGCTACCCGCAGGCGACCGACGAGCGCGACCGACAGGTTGCGATGGGAATCGACCTGCTGATCCAGGCCTCCCGCCGGCCGGACGGGCCTCCGGAGCGGGGGGGCCGACCATGAGGCGGTCTGCGAGACCCTGTTCCTGCCCCGTACGGTCACGTTTAGGTCACGTCGGGGCAACCGTCACTCGGCGTGGCCCCCATCTACCTGCCACCGCACTGCCCGTGACCTGGGCCTTTGCTATCTTCAAACACTCTTCGCGGGCGTAGTTCAGAGGCAGAACATCAGCTTCCCAAGCTGAGAACGCGAGTTCGATTCTCGTCGCCCGCTCTCGGTAGAAGCCCTGCTCAGAGGCACTTTTTGCCCTCGGCGGGAGGTCTCGTTTGGGCCTTCAGATGGCGCACATGGCGCATTTATGGCGCATCCGTGGTCGTTCGGCGCCGTTCGTGGCTGTCCGAGGGCCTCATTCACCATCTCGGAGAGAGCGTCAGCGATGGCCTGATCCCGCTCACGCGTTGCGTGCTGATAGCGCAGCGCGGCCTGGGCGGACGCATGTCCCAGACGGCTCATAAGCTCCTTGGTGGAAGCACCGGTAGCCGCGGCCAACGTGTTGCCGGTATGGCGCAAGTCGTGAAAATGGAGGTGGGGCAAGCCCACCTTCTGTCGGGCCTGGCGCCATCGTGAGTTCCACTGGCTGCGCCGCAGCCAGCCGCCCTTGTCCCCGGTGAAGACGAGGGCGTCTGGCTCAGGACCTACCCAACGGTTCAAGTGCTCGGCCAGGACCGGCAAGAGGTGCGGAGGGATGCTGACCGTACGCCGTCCCGCCTCGGTCTTCGGGGGACCGGTAACGATGCGGCGGTCGACCAACTCGTGCTGGGATTCGGTGACGTGGACGACGCCAGCGTCCAAGTCGATCCGCTCCCGTTGGAGCGCGAGAAGCTCGCCTAGCCGCATCCCGGAGAAGGCGGCCAGGAGGACCAGGGCCTGGTTCCTCACAGGGACCGCCCCGGCCAGGGCGTAGACCTGTTCCAGGGTGGCCACCGGTCGTTCCGGCGTCCGCTCTATACCGGCGCCCCGTATGGCGCAGGGGTTTTTCGAGATGCAACCGTCCTCGACGGCGGTGCCCAGGATGGTGCGCAGCAGCCGGTAGGCCTTGGCCACCGTGCTCGATCCGAGACCGCCGGCCATGAGGTCGGCCCGCCACTCCCTCACCTCCGTCGTCCTGATCTCACCGAGCTGGCGCTGGCCGAGACCGGGCCAGATGTGCTTGGCCAGCAGCCACCGGTACAGGTCGACCGTGCGGGGCCGGAGGTCGCCGCGCTGGGCCAACCAGGCACCCGAGTACTCCTTGAGGCTGACCTGGCCCGCCGCGGGGTCGAGCCACTCCCCGGCCCGGACAGCCAGGCGCTCGGCCGCCTCGAACTCGACTGCCGCCTTCTTGGTCGGGAAGGACCGCTTGTACTGCCGGCCGTCGGGCCGGCGCAGGCGGACGTCGTAGGCCCACCCGGTGGCCGTCTGTCTACGGCTGATGCTCATACCCCACCCCCGATCTCGGACGCGCCGAAATCGTCGCGGCCGGCTGTGACACCTGGAGGCCGGCGGGACCGGCGAAGTCGGCTGACGAAGTCTTCCAGCGCCTGCATCGGGATCCGCCGACAGGAGCCCAACCGGACGGACTCTATGTCCCCGGAGGCCAGCAGCTCGTAGAGCTTGGTCCGGCCGATACAGAGCAGATCAGAGGCGATCTCCGGACTCACCAAGAGGCGTCCTGCCGACCAGGCGGCTGGAGCCACATCGTCGCCCGGTGTCGGAAGGGGGATGACCCGACCTTCCCGTTCTTCCTGCTCGGTCCATCTCGGTTCACTGCTCACCGTCGCCCAGCCCTCCTATGGCGGCACCCGCTGCCTCCCACTCCCTTTCCGGACCTCCAGAGGGCCGTTTGTCAAAAAACTTCTTGAAAAAGTTGTTTTCCACGGCCGTACGAGCGCCAGCGACGACCCTCGGGGTAGAACCGCCGCAACCACGCCCCGGCCGCCGGGCCGGGGCTGGCTCCATGGTGGCCGGGGCCAGGCAGTCACGGGCGGGGCCGTCAAGGTCGCCGGCGGCGTCCCTACGGGACCGGCTGGCGCCGGACCTTGACCGCCCCTGGTGCTCGGCTCAGCGCGCCTTCTGAAGCCGGGCGTTGGCCAGGGCCAGGTCGAACGCGGCCGGGTCGAAGGAGCCGCCGGCCCAAGTCAGGTAGCGCTCGTGCTCCTCGTGCTCGGGATCGGCGACGGCCTCGAGGAATTCTTCGTAGCCCGGGTAGCCCCCGACGTCTTCGGGCGGGCAGGCCCTCTGGCCGTCGATGCAGACCCCGAACTTGAGCCCGAGGGGTGCCCGCCAGAAGTCCTCCACCACGACCTCGTGCTCCCAGGAGTCGCCGAAGTCGTACTCGTAGTCAAAGCTCCGGATCCCCTCCAAGGCAGCCAGCACGGTTACTGCCGTCTCGTCGAGCTCCTCCTCTGGAGCGTCCTCGCCCTGCATGCCGATCTCGGTAGCGCCGATCCGGAAGACGTGAAGGTAGTAATCCTCCCAGCCGAAGGCGGCCTGGATCATCCGGTGCAGCCGGTCGAGGCGGACACTGCCCGGCACGAGGAGGCGACGCCATACCGGCGGGTGGATGTGCTGGAGCGTGATCCGCAGCTGGAAGACGGGCTGGCCAGGAGGCTTGGGCACGAGGCTGGAGCGTAGGGCCGGGTAGCTCCTGGGTGGATGCCGCTGGAGCCTCTGGCTCATTCCCCGGTGGCGCCATCAAGCGCTCAGCCCGCGCCCGACTCCGGCCTCTGCGGGGGCCGGCTCCCGGGCGCGGCCAGAGACCCAAAGTCAAAGGCCGGATCCCGCACACCTCTGCATCTCCTGATGATGAAGGAGGTCGGCGTCCCGCCTGTTGGCACCGGCGGGCCAGGAAGTTTTCCGGAAAGTTTTTTGACGATCGGCCCTCTGGAGGTCCGGATAGAGCCATGAATGCTCTCTGTCGGGAAGATCTTCGCCGGGGGTGGGTGGCGCTACCTCATCGACGCCGTGGCCGGTGGCGCTGACGACTACTACCTGGCCGACGTAGCCCGGGGCGAAGCCCCCGGACGCTGGGCCGGTCGCGCCGCCTTCCCCGAGCTGGGACTGGCCGGCGAGGTGACCCCCGAGCAGATGGAGCGGGTCTTCGGCCTGCTGCTCCATCCCAGCGAACCGGTCGAGCTGGGCCGGCCGCCCTCGGTCTTCCGTCCGCTGGCCGAACGCATCGAGGCAGCCCGGTCGGCGCATCTGGCCAAGGTCCGCCGGGACTGGGTCACCCGTGAGGCCGGCCTGGTGGCCGAGGGTCTGGGTTCGGTGGAACTCGAGGCCGAAGAGGTCGTCTATCGGGCCCAGGCAGAGACTGACTGGGCCGAGCGCGAGGCCCTCCTGCGCCGGCGGGGCGAGCGCCGATCGGTGGCCGGGTTTGATCTGACGGGCATAACCCCCGAAATCCGTGAGCGTGCTGTGGGCGGCCGCCGACGAGGCCGGCCGGGCGGCCATCTGGGCCGCCCATCACGCCGGGGTGGACGCGGCCCTGGCCTACCTGGAACGGGAGGCGGCGTGGTCCCGGGCCGGACATTCCGGCATCCGCTCGGTGGACACCACCGGTTGGGTGGTGGCCTCCTTCGACCACCGCATGTCGCGCTCGGGCGATGTGCAGATACATACCCACAACGCCGTTCTCAACCGCGTGCGTTGTTCGGACGGGGCCTGGCGGAGCCTGGATGCCCGGGCCATCTACCGGGTGGCAGCCTCGGCCGGGGCCCTGTATGACCGGGTCCGCGAAGCGGCCCTGGAGGCCTCCCTCGGGGTGCGCCACGAGGTGCGCAAGGAGGGCGGAGCCAGAGAGATCGTGGGGGTTCCCGAGGAGGTCTGCAGGCTGTTCTCCACCCGACGGGGACAGATCACCGCCCGGGTGGGCGAGATGGCCGAGGCTTATGAGGCCGGCCACGGCTATGCCCCCTCGGACTGGCTCCGGTCCCAGATGGCGGCCTGGGCCACCCTCCAGACCCGACAGCCCAAGGACGGCGCCGAGACCACCGAGGAGGCCCTGGCCCGGTGGTCGGCCGAGACCAAGGAGCGCCTCGACACGACGCTGCGGGACGTGTGGATGGCGGCGGTGGACAACCGGCTCTTCCACGACTCCGAGCTGCATCCCTCCCAGCCGGACGAGGACGACGTCGTGGTCGCCAACGCTCTGGTGGAACTGGAGGAGAGCCACTCCACCTGGACCCGCTACGACCTGGCCCGGGTCGTGACCAGACAGCTCAGCGTCGCGGCCGGCACCGATCCCGACGCCCTCTTGGCCCGGGTCGACGACTTGGTGACCACGGCCATCGAGAGCCGGGCGCGGGAGCTGGGCGTGGTCGGGCTCACCCTGCCGGAACCCTTCTGTGTCCCCGAGCGCCTGCGACGGGCCGCCGACGGAAACTCCGTCTACCGCCAGCACGGTGTGGAGCGCTACACCACCACCGGGGCTCTGTCTGCCGAGAGGCGCATCCTGGCCGCCGCCCAGCGCAACGACGGTCCCAAGGTGACGTCCCCGCGGGCCGGAGGGGTGCTGGCCGAGGCCGGACTGGGACTCGACCAGTCCCTGGTGGTGCGCGACGTGCTGGGCTCGGGACGGGTGGCGCAGTGTGTGCTCGGCCCAGCGGGGGTGGGCAAGACCTACGCCATGGCCGCCCTGGCCCGGGCCTGGCGCACCGGAGGTGGGCGGGTGCTCGGACTGGCTCCATCGGAGACGGCGGCCCGGGTGCTGGGCCAGGCCGCCGGCATCCCGGCCCTCAACACGGTCAAGGTCATCTGGGAGCACGCCCAGCGAGACAACTCCCAGCGCGACGAGGCCTGGTTCGCCGCCTACGGGATATCCACAGGCGACCTGTGGATACTCGACGAGGCGGCCATGGCCTCGCGCTCCGACATCGACTCCCTGGTCGGGCTGGTGAGCGCGGCCGGGGCCAAGTTGGTGCTGATGGGCGACGACCGCCAGCTCGATTCACCCGATGCCTCCGGCGTCTTCCGGATGCTGGTGGAGCGCACCGGGGCGGCCCAGCTGGGCGAGGTCCGCCGCTTCTCGGCGCCCTGGGAGGCGGCGGCCAGCCTGGCCTTACGGGCCGGAGAGGTCCGGGTACTAGAGGACTACGAGCTGCGGGGCCGGATCACCGGTGGCGACGCCGAGGACATGGAAGGCGCCGCCTTGGAGGGCGCCCTGGCCGACTGGGCCCGGGGGCTCGAGGTGCTCCTGCTGGCCGACACCAACGAGGCTGCCGCCGTGCTGTCCGAGCGCTTCCGCGCCGCGTTGGTGGAGCGGGGCAAGGTGGACGACGCCGTCAGGATTGGGTTGGCCGACGGCAACGTGGCCGGGGTGGGGGATGTGATCGTCACCCGACGCAACGACCGGGGGCGCTCGACCACCGAGGGCTCTTGGGTGGCCAACCGGGACCGCTGGGAGGTGACAGCCGTCGGCACCGGTGGACTGACCGCCCGGCAGGTCGGTGGGAATGACACAGTGGAGCTCGACGCCGCCTACCTGGCCGACTGGGCCCAGCTCGGATATGCCGGCACCGTTCATTCTTCACAGGGCCAAACGGTGGACGTCTGCCATTCCCTCGTCACTTCGGCCACCTCCCGGGCCGGTCTGTACGTGGGTCTCACCCGAGGCAGGACGGCCAACTACGCCTACGTCACGACAGTGCGTCCGGAAGGCGCCGACGCCGACGGCCCCGAAGCTGACCCCCTGGAAGTGCTCTCCGGCGTGCTGTCCCGGGAGGACGATCCGCTGGCGCGCTCGGCCCTCGCCACCGCCGCCGAGGAGGAGCGCCGCCGGGTCGGACTGGATCGGCTCTTCCCCATCTGGGGGGACCTGTTGGCCGAGGCCGGCCGGGCTCGCTGGGCCGACGTGCTGGCCGAAGGAGTCGATCCCTCCTTCGCCCGGGACATGGTCGACTCCCCGGCCTGGGGCGCCCTGGCGGCGCGTCTGCGGGCCATCGAAGCCTCAGGGATGGACGCCGGTGCCGCCCTTCTGGACGCCGCTCATCTCCGCGGATTGGAGGATGCCAGCGACATCGCCGCTGTGTTGCACTGGCGCCTGCGCCGGACCGAGTCGGCCGCCCGGGTCGCGCTGGGACCGTCATTCGCCGAGCTCACCCCGACCTACGGCGGTGACCTCGACGCCGTGATGGCCGAGGTGGCCAGCGCCATGGATGCCCGCATGACAGCCTTGGCCGAGACGGTGGCCACCGATGCTCCGACCTGGGCGGCCGAGCTGGGGTCGCGCCCGGAGGGCGATGCGGGGCCCTGGTCGGCCGGCGCCGGCCTCATAGCCGGCTACCGGGAGGCCTTCGGCTGGGACGATGGCACCGACCCCCTCGGGCCCCGGCCACCGGCGGCCCGGGTCGACGCCCGGGCCTGGTGGGATCGGGCCGCGCTCGCGCTGGGCAGAGCCGAACCAGCGTCGTTGGCTTCGATGACCACCGAGGAGCTGAACCTGATGGTCGAGGCGGCCAAGTCCGAAACGGCTCCGCCGCGGGTGGCGGTGGCCCTGGCTGATCTCTCGACCCAGCTGCGGGAGGCGGAGCTGGACGAGGGCCGGGCCATCCTGGCCGGGGACGGGCCAAGGACAGGGCGGGCACAACTCGGTCAGGAGCACCTCCGGGCCCAGGTGGCCGACCTGGAGGAGGCGCATCGGGGCTATGAGGCCTGGTCGGCCCGCCATGGACTGACCCGGGTCCGAGCCGAGGCGGCTCGGGTGGAACTGGCCCTTCGGGCCGAGGCACTGGTGGCCGCTCCATCCGGCTCGTGGAGCCGGCTGCGTTGGGAGGAGGAAGCCGCCCATGCCGATGCCCTGGTCGAGACCATGGAGGCCGTCCTGTCCCGACACGAGGCCAAGGCAGCCGCGTTGGCCGCCGCCCTGGCCGCCGCCGAGGCATCCCTGACCCTCAACCGCCGGCAACAGCCCCTCATCGTCGCCGCCGCTGCCACCGTTCGGGCCGAGGCCCGCTTGGCCGAGCGGATCGACGTCCTGCGGGCCGACCTGGAGCGCTCGGCCCTGTCCCCTGGTGGACTGCGGGGCCGGGCGCGCTTCCGGGCCCGGGACGAGCTGGATGGCTTGCTCGTCGAGCACCCAGAACTGGCCACCGGTGCCAGCCGAGCCGAAGCTTGGTCCGGCCTCGCCGCCCAGGCCCGGATCGACCAGGGCGCCAGCCTCGCCGGCCTGGAGGACGACGTCCTGCGCCTTCGGGCCGAGGGGAAGGAGTTGGCCGAGGTCCTCGTTCATGGCCGTTCTCAGCTGTCCACCCGGCTGTCCCGACGGGAGGATCTCCGAGCCGACCCACCCACGCTCGTTTCCGACGGGCCTGATGCTCCTCCCGCCCCCCAGGATGTGGTGCCGGCACCGACGCCGGCGGTCCACGTGCGCACGACACCCGAGATAGCCCCCGGCCCGCAGATCACCGTGTGAGTGTGCGACGTCATATAGAACGCGCGTTAGCGCGCGGTAGGCATAGCGCGCGATCGCCGAAAGCCCGGACGCTCGCTAACTCCGGACCGGGCGTTATAGGTGTCGCTCCTCACCGCCCAGCCTGGACTATTCCAAGGTGGCAATATCGCTATCGGACTACTCCAACAAATGGACGGCGACCGGGAGGCTGCCATGGTTGAGGATCTGATCGATGCCCGACGGAGCGAACCGGACTTCGTCCAGCCCGAGCGAAACATGCTTGAGTCTTGGCTCGAGTTCCACCGGATGACCCTCCTGCTCAAGTGCGAGGGCCTCGATGATGCACAGCGAAAGGCGCGGCCAGTAGGGACCTCGAAGCTGTCCCTCCATGGGCTGGTGCGACACATGGCCGAAGTCGAGCGCAACTGGTTCCGGAGGGTCCTCGGCGCTGAGGACATAGGACATATCTGGGCCGATCCTGGCGTAGAAGACAGCGAACTTATCCCCCTCGACGGGGCGGACTGGGAGGCGGACCTGACTGCCTGGCAGTCCGAGTGCGATGCCGCCCGAGCAGCCGCGGATGGCCACAGTCTGGACGACACCGGAACCCGGCGGGGCCAGCCCTGCTCGCTGCGGTGGATCTACAACCACATGATCGAGGAGTACGCCCGCCACAATGGCCACGCGGATCTGATCCGCGAACTCGTCGACGGCACCGTGGGCTGGTAGGGATCCGGACCTGTCGACGGGGCTACGACCCCGGGATCGGGACTCGGCCTGGCCCTGACATCGTCCTGGCCCTCAGACTGAGTTGGTCCAGAAACCGACGGCTCGTCTGCCGGCCCTGTTACCGAACATCCTGGCTGCGCCTAGCTGCATCTCCAAGCGCAGGACGGGGAGACGAGGCACCACCGCAATCACGCCGTCAATGATCCGGGTTCGCACGCCCGATGGATAGGTGATTCGGGCCCTGACCGAGCGCCGGACCATCATCCGTGTACGGCGTCGGCGCCGCCTCTCGTAGGTGAGGAAGGCTGTAGCTGGCTGAAGAAGCCGGCCAAGACAGCCGGCGAGGCAGACGGCATCCTCGATCGCTTGGCAGCCCCCCTGGCCCAGGTGGGGACGCATCGGGTGAACGGCGTCGCCCAGGAGGGTTATGGGCCCGAGGCTCCAGTGATCAATCGGAGAACGGTCCACGATGTCATTGCGGATTACTTGGTCAGGAGCCGTCCCATGCAGGAGGAGAGGGACGGGATCCGGCCAGGCGCCGAAGGTATTCCGGAGGTAGGCCGGGTCCCCGTCCGGAAATCGGTGCTTGGGCTCAACCGGTGACCGCGACAGCTCCCTACCAGGAGGTGTCGCATGGCGAGGATTGGTCGTTGGGAGCCGTGGGCTCTTGAGGAAGCCCTGGAGGCGGTGGTTGACGGAGCCAGCTATGACGAGGCCCAGAGGC
>DAHUYE010000034.1 GCA_027315345.1 Actinomycetota bacterium | reverse complement strand
GTGTCGGCCATGAACGGCTCCCACTCCTCCTTCCGCGCTATTGGACCTTCACGGCGAGCACGGTGCGATCATGGCCGCCGGCCTCGACCGTGGCCACGGCCACCTGGCAGAGGATGGGGACGTCGCAATCTCGGTCGGCTGCTCGGCGCAGGGCCGTCATCAGGCGCGGCTCGGCCAACCCGTCCCGACCGGCCAGGCCCTCGGAGTAGACCACTAGGGTGTCGCCGGGTTTTAGCTCGATCTCGCCCCAGGTCTCGGTTTGGGGCCACCCGGTTCCGAGCGGTGGGCCCGGAACCAACGAGATCAGCGAGACGGCCCCACAGGACAGGATCACGGGTGGAGGATGTCCGGCGGAGCAGAACCGCAGTCTGGCGGATTCGACGTCGAGCAGGCCCAAGAACATGGTAGCCATGACGCCGCGGCGACACGCCCAGCGCCGGGCGTTAGCCATCACGGTCTCCGGGCCGTGTCCTTCCGAGGTGATCGCCCGCACTGTCGAACCCAGGGCGCCGGCTAGGCCCGCCACGGTGTCACCATGGCCCATCACCTCGCCGAGGACCAGCGCCACCGTCCTGTCTGGGCGTGCGATCACGTCCCACCAGTCCCACCCCGCTGTCGCCCCGGACGCCAGGAGCGAGGAGGCTGCGCACTCGAGGCTCAAGTGCTCCACCCTATGCGACCTCCTACGGGTGGTGTCCATGGACCCAGCATGAATTCGAATCTTCCCAGGAGCGCGACAGGAAGGTAACGGATCAGTAACGGACTCCCTCATCGGTTCTCACCCCGGTGCCGGGCCGATGGACGCATAGTCGGCGCGGGTGAGAGGTCCCGGGCTGAGGCTGCCGTCCGCGGTGGGCACCTCCGTCTGCTGGCCGCCGACTGATAGAGACACACTGGTCACTCCCGGCACCGAGGTGGCGCTGAACACGATCTGGGCGGCAGCGACGATCTGGCTCTGGCCCGCCAGGCTGGCGAAGCTGGCGGCTGCGTCGACAGTCACGGTGCCGCCGCTGATCCGCCCGACATCGAAGGGTGCGGCCGATGAGGCGGGGCTCGTCAGCCCGCGGCCGGCCTCGGCTGCGCTCGGACCCTGTGCTAGCTGTCCGAGGGCGGCGGCCACCGTGAGCGGGCCGGACACCGTGCGCGGCACCGCCACGAGGCGTTGGGTGCCTTCGAAGTACACGACCACGGCGTGCGGGCTGGGCTGGGTGGTCGAGGTTGTGGTCGACGCCGGGGCCAGGAGCCCGAAGGGCACGCCGTGGGGGTCGAGGGCCTGAGGGGAGGACTGGGGACCCACCCCGCAGCCGGCGAGGACTCCCAGGCCGACCAGGACGAGGATCGCCCCCCCAGCGCCACTGGGCCGCCGCCTCATGGCCCATCCACGGGGAACTCGAGGCAGAAGCGGGCCCCGCCGCCCGGGGCGGCCTCCACCCAGATCCGGCCGTGATGGGCGCCCACGTGCTCGGACGCCAAGGCGAGACCGAGACCCGTTCCCGATCCGTCGGCCCGCCGCCCAGCGGCCGGTCCCCGATAGAAGCGCTCGAAGATCCGATCGCGCTCGCTTGCGGGCACTCCGGGTCCGGCATCGTCTACGCAGACCCGGGCCCAACCAGCCATGCAATCCACGCTGACGAGGGTCGCCCCGCCCCCGTACTTGCCGGCGTTGTCGAGCAGATTGGCGATTACGCGCTGCAGCCGGCGGCGGTCCGCCAGGATGGACGCACCCCGGGCTCCCGGCTGCACGTCAACCGGTATGTGAACGGCGCTGAATGCCCCCACCGTACGGGTGATGACCTCGTCCAGGGGCAGCTCCTCGAGTTCCAGGGGAGCGGCCCCGCCGTCGATCCGTGCGATCTCGAGCAGGTCCTGGACCATCTCCGAGAAGCGACTGGTCTCGCTGCGGAGCAGCTCCAGCGCCTTTCGACCTTCGATGGGGAGGCTGGACCGGAAGGCGGCAAGAACCTCGACCGCGGCCTGCAGAGTAGTGAGAGGCGAGCGCAACTCATGGCTGACGTCGGAGGCGAAGCGGGCATCGCGCTCGATGCGGCGGGACAGGGCGTCGACCATGCCGTTGAAGGAGGTGACCAGCGGGGCCAGGTCCGCATCACGATCAGCCGGAAGTCGCTGATCGAGGGCTCCCTGGGAGATGGCGCCGGCCACCGCGGCCACGCTGGCGAGGGGCCGGACCAGACGCGCGCTCGCCCAGCGCCCGATGACGACACCGCCCATGGTGGTGGCCAGGCCGGCTCCCGCGAGCACGGCCGCCAACAGGCGCAATGTGCGCGCCAGCTCGCCCAGCGGTTCGATCTCGAAGTAGTCGGCCCCGACCGCCGGCAGGGGAAGTCCGATGGCCACGGCGGGAGCGCCATTGATGACCTCCCGCTGCATGGCTGGAGTTCCCTGTCGGACCATCTCCAGCAGAGCCGTGGGCACGCTGGAGCGACCCACGGAGACCGACGTGGAGAACCACTGTCCTCCCCGGTAGACGAGAGAGCGCGTGCCCTGGGCCGGAGCCAGGACAGACAACACGTCGGCCACGTTGGTCCCGGCCGCTGTCAGGTCCTGCTTGACCAGGCGGGCGTCGGCGTAGGTCTGGGTCTCGGCGCCGGCCTGGCGTTGGTTCAGAAGGTAGTGGTGGGCCACGGCATAGGTGCCACCCGCCAGCGCTCCTGACAGCAGGGCGGCCCCGGCAGCAAAGGCCATCGTGGCCCGGGATCGCAGGCCGGGGGTCGGCCAGCGCCTGCCGGCGCTCATCCGAGGCCCGTCATGGTTCGAGCCTGTACCCGAGGCCTCTCACGGTGAGGATCAACGAGGGATTGGCAGGATCCTCCTCCACCTTGGCCCGCAGGCGCCCGATGTGGACATCGACCAGGCGGGTGTCACCAAAGTAGTCGTAGCCCCACACGCGCTCCAGGAGCTGGGGACGGCTGATCACCCACCCCGGATGGCTGGCCAGCTCGCACAGCAGTCGGAACTCGGTCTTGGTAAGGGTGACGCCCTGGCCATCCCTGGTGACCACCCCGGCCTCCACCTGGATGCTGAGCAAGCCGAAACTGAGGGTGGTCGGAGGGCGGGAACCGGGCTGGGCCCGCCGGAGCAGGGCGCGGATCCGAGCGGAGAGCTCCTTGGCCGCCACCGGCTTGGTCAGGTAGTCATCGGCCCCCGCCTCCAGCCCTGCCACGACGTCGTGAGTGTCGGTCCGGGCCGTCACCATCAGGATGGGAACGTCACTGACCCGGCGTAGCCGGCGGGTGACCTCGAACCCATCGATCCCCGGCAGCAGCAGATCGACCAGCACCACGTCCGAGGGGCGGGCCTCGAAGGCGACCAGGCCCTCCTCTCCGCTGGCGGCCTCTGTCAAGGTGTAGCCCTCCTGGTGGAGGAACATACCCAGGGCGGAACGGATGTTCGCATCGTCCTCGATCAACAGGATCCGACCCGGCACCGGCCCCCTCTCCCGGCCGGGCCCCTCCCCGCCGCTCACGCCCATCATGTCCCGACAGCCGCCCAGCTGTTGTCGAGCGGCCGGGTTCTTTACCCAACCGTTACGTTGCTGTCGCCTCTACGCGTAGTACCCGGGCCAAGATCAGAGGGTCGTGACCGCGAGGTCCGGCGGACCCGGAGAGGAACGGACATGGTTGTCAGCCCAGAGTACGTCCAGATCGGCGAGGACACAGAGGTAGCGGTCTGCCACCCAGAGGGGGATCTAGACGCCCGGACCTCGGCGGCTTTCCGGGAAGCTGCCGCCCAGCTCTGCGGCCGGTCCAGGGTCGTCTTCGATCTCTCCGGACTTGCCTTCATGGACTCCTGTGGCCTCGGGGCCCTAATCGGCGGGATCCGGCGCATTCGAGAGCATGGCGGCAGGGTAGTGGTATGCTCCGGCCGCAGGCCCATCTCGCGGCTCTTGCGCACGGTGGGACTCGACCGGGTCGTCACGGTCGAGGACAGCCTCGAGTCAGCCGTGCACCACCTAGGCGGCTCAAGCAGTACAATTCCTGCTGACAACTGCTTAGCTCAGGGGTGCCATTGCCGAGCTGCTTCACAAGCTCGATAGGTCCGCTTCTGCTCCCGCCGACGTAGTCTCATAGCCAGGCCTTCCTGAGGCGATTGGGCGTATATACCGCCAGGTTGGGTAGGACATCGGCAAGAGAAGGAGTCCCCATATCGTGCCGAGGACAGCCGAGACCAAGTTCGAGCGACCACCATTGTCGTCAAAGCTAAGTCCGTCGAGTATTGGGTGCGGCCGGACAAGAGGAACGGCTGAGGCACTGAAGGCGAGGGTCCCAGGTTTCGTAGCCGTGATGGCCCTGGTCGGCAGCACGGTGGGGCTCGTTCTCGGCGGGTCAGTGGCTACTGCGGCCGCGGCTCAGCCCGGGTGTAGCTCCGCGTTCCCCGCCGGGGCTGTGGTGGTCGGCATGGCCACCACCCCAAGCGGCGGGGGTTACTGGGAGGTCGACCAGTTCGGCGACGTGGCGGCTTTTGGCAACGCCCCGTGCGCCGGGTCGCTCACAGGCATCACGTTGAGCCAGCCGGTGGTCGGGATGGCGTCGACTCCGTCAGGTGACGGCTACTGGTTGGTGGCGGCCGACGGTGGGGTCTTCAGCTTCGGTAACGCCGTCTTCCACGGCTCCACGGGCAATATCGCCTTGGCTCAGCCGGTGGTCGGGATGGCGTCGACTCCGTCAGGTGACGGCTACTGGTTGGTGGCGGCCGACGGTGGGATCTTCAGCTTCGGTAACGCCACTTCCTATGGCCAAGCCTCCATCCCCGCGTCCGTCCCGAGATGCACTACTTCGGAGCTGTCGGTCAGCCTTGGCCAAGCCAGTGCGGCCGCCGGCCACCGCGGCCAGACTGTGACCCTGACGAACACCTCGAGGAACACCTGCAATATGTATGGCTACCCGGGGATGCTCATGCTCGACTCCTCTGGCAAACCGCTGCCTACCCACGTCATCCGGGCCAGCTCTTCCCCGGAACAAGCAGTCACCCTCGCTCATGGAGGAGATGCATCGTTCCTCGCCTATTGGGCGGCGGCAACGGGCTACCCCAACGAGTACTGTCCCACCTCCAGCCAGGTGGAAATAACCCCACCCAACGCATACCAGCCCCTCACTATCTCCTGGCACATAAGCCCATACGGAGGATCAACACAGAATCTCCAATGCGGCCAGATCACCGTATCAGCCGTCAAGGCCGGCGCTGCGTCCCAGTGATACCGACCCATAGCTGGGCAATCGGAACGGCGACTCTGCCATCCGAGCCCTTCAATGATCTCTCCGCCAGGGCAGCCTGGTAGTCCCGACCCCGCTGCACTCGCAGTGTTTCCCGATACTCCCCTGCCACCTCGGACCTCGGTGGCCTCGTTACGACGTGCCCAACGCCTCGGGAGGTCCCTAGCGGGTCAGGGCAACAACGACGAAGGCGAGATACCCGACCACGATGACCAGGCCGGAGCGCCGGGTCAGACCCCGTCCGGCGACAGCAAGGACGAGGCTAACGACTGTAAGGACCGCGTACCAGGCCGCCGTGGTTAGGCCAGATCCGGTTCGTGCGGGCAGGCCCACCACGGTGGCCGGGATCAGCAGTCCTACGACAACGTTGAGCAGGTTGCTGTTCATGGCTTCGCTCAGCACCGCTGCGCCCTTGCCGCGAGTGACGAGATAGACCGCTCCCACCGCATTGGGCAAGCTTGTAACTGCCGCCAGGATGACCCCACCCACGACAAGGCTCGTAAGGTGAAAGTCCTGCCCGATCTGCGAAGCGGCCCGCTCCATAGCGACACTGGCGATCACCACGACGATGAGGCTGAGTAGTGCGAACGGGCCATCCCAGGTACTTGCACCCGACGTCCGGGACGCCTGGGCTTGCTCCGCTTGCTCTTCGGCCACAGCCACTTCTAGCCAGTGGCGGGCACGCGTCCCGAAGGGGAGCCGTCCGATCCTGCCAGCCGAGAAGGCAGACATAACCAGGTAAGGAACGATGACGACCAGCACCAGGCCAAGCGCTACAACTGGGTCGAGGCGGGTGGAGAGGGCTAGGACGGTCACGACCGCGATCCAAACGGCGGGACATCCCTCGAGAAGCACGGCGCGGCGATGCATGCGGATGGTCCCCGCCACGATCGAGGCCAGTCCGAGAAGCGCTGCCAGGTTGAACACGTTGGAGCCCAGGACAACACCGACTCCGATGCTGCGGTGGCCACTGCTCGAGGCTGTGATGGCGGACGTGACCTCTGGAGAGTCGGCGCCCAATGCGATCACGAGACCCAGGATTGCCTGGGAGAGTCCCGCCCGGGTGACTATCCGCTCGAGTCTGGAGGCCAGGACGAAGCTCGCTGCCAGGGAAACCACCGCCGATACTCCGAAGACGAGACCGGCTGCGAGCGGAGAGGAGAACGTCATCCTTTGACGCGCCGACGCATGGAGCCGGCAGTCTCGCGTAAACCAATCCGGTGCAGCCATCCTGGGAAAGGCCAGTCACGGGAAGCTGTCAGCGGGGACACCTCGCCGTGCTGCGGCGAGGTGTCCCCGCCAGCCAGAGCCCTTTCAACTCTCCCTGGTCTCCTCAAAGTGCCATCTCAGCCCGCCAGCGATCCCCGGTTGAGGATCATCGCGTCCATCTCGTCGACTCCTGATACGGCAGATTGGAGCTTTGACAAGGTTTGAAGGCTGATGGGATAGGACAATAATTTAATTACAAGTAGCAGGGTTGAGGCGGGCATCGTGTCCGCTCCTCGACCCTTCGCCTCCGGGGCCGGGCACTCGCGCCGGCACGGTGAGCCGCCGGTGGGCCAAAGGAAAGAAAAGGGAAGCAGTATGTCGAGTCGTAGTGTCGTGGCCATCACCGGTGCATCCGCGGGGGTGGGACGGGCGACGGCGCGAGTCTTTGCCGAGAGCGGCTTCGATGTCGCTCTGCTGGCCCGTGGCGCCGCTGGCCTCGAAGCAGCGGCCAAGGAGGTCCAGGCCGCAGGGGGCCGGGCCCTCGTGGTGCCTACGGACGTCTCCTCCTTCGATCAGGTCGATGCCGCCGCCATGCAGGTCGAGGCCGAGCTAGGGCCTCTGGACGTGTGGGTGAACGACGCCATGACCACCGTCTTCGCTCCCAGCTGGGAGGTACGACCGGCGGACTTCCAGCGGGCCGTCGAAGTGACATTCCTGGGCCAGGTCTGGGGAACGACAGCGGCCCTGGCCCGCATGCGGCCCCGCGACCGGGGCGGGATCGTCAACGTCGGCTCGGCCCTGGCCTTCGTCGGCATTCCCCTCCAGGCGGCCTACTGCTCGTCCAAGTTCGCCTGTAGAGGCTTCTTCGAGTCGACCCGCGCCGAGCTGCTCCACGAAGGTAGCAACGTGAGGCTCAGCATGGTCCACCTGCCGGCGGTCAACACCCCGCAGTTCGACTGGTGTGAGACGACCATGAAGCACCACCCCCAGCCGGTACCTCCGATATACCAGCCGGAGATTCCGGCCAAGTTCATCCTGGCCGCTGCGCTCGACGGCCGCCGTAGCAAAGTGGTGGGTTCCTGGAACAAGGCTTTGGTTTTAGCCGGGCGCCTTTTCCCCGGCCTGGGCAACCAGTACGCCGCCATCGGGGCGTGGGATACCCAGCTGACCGATCAGGCCGTGAGGCCAAGCCGGCCAGTGAATCTCTACCACCCGGTCGATGTCGACGAGGACCATGGTGCTCGGGGCATGTTCGACGCGAAGGCCGGCGGTTTCCTCGACCCCAGCTTCCTCCAGAGCCTGCCGCAAACTGCCCGAACGTTGGCATCCGCCCTCGTCCGCACGACCAAGGAGAAAGCGACCCTCTACCGGGCCATGACCTCCCTTGGGAATGGCGATACCCGATGAAGGCGCACCAGGGTAGCGACGGTCGGCCGGACTCCCTTGACCTCTTGATTGAAGAGGATCGTGCCCTGGCCGACATCCTCCAAGATTGGCAGGCGGCGGCTGTCTCGACTCGGGACAGAGGTAAGGCCGTTTCCCGAGCCTGGGATAGGGGCACTCTCGGCATGCTGCTCATCGAGCACGCCGCCATCCGCCTGGCCGCCCAGGAGGACGTCGGCCGGGTCCTGCGGGACCTCGGCCAGGTTCACCTGGCCGATCAGCTCACAGTCCATACCCCCGGGGTGCGGTTGCTCCTCGATCGCCTATATGACCTGGCCCGGGGCCTCTCGGCCAGGGATCTGGCCATGTCCCAGCCTTTCCTTACCGCCGTCGAGGAGCTGAGACAACTGATTGGCGCCGATGCGTCTTCTGCGCCCGATGAGCTCGGCAAGGTCCGCGATGCCCTGGGCGAGAGTCGGAACCAACTCCGGGCCTCCGCGTTCGTTGCCAAGAGGTCTCCCACCCATCCGGGCTCCTCCAAAGCCTGGTATGACCGTGTTCCCTTCCTGGCCTACCTCCACGCCCGATTCGACCGCATGGACAGCTATCCCGGCCCGCACACCCCAAACCAGGCGGATACCGCCTTGAACGACAAGTACGAGCCGGAGGAGTGACCGGGCCGGCGGCCGGCGGTACGATCGGGTTTGTGGCGCAAGACGTCATCGGCCGGCGCTACCTGTGCCTGACCGTCTTGCTGGTGGGTGGCGTGATCATCGGCCACGGCGTGGCCATCGGGGCGGGCCTCGGAGCCCTCACCGCCCTCGGGCTCAGCCACCAACCGTCCGTCACCGCCACCGGAGGGCCCTCCTACCGCCAGCTGGTAGCAGCCGCGGTTGCCGCGGTTCTCCTGGGCGGGCGGACCGGGTTCGATCGCGGCCCCCGGTTGGCCCGCACCATCGAGGCCCTGACCGCCGAGCTCGGGCGAGGTCCGCTCTTTACCGATACTCGGGAATGGACGAAGAGGAGGGGGCCTTCATGGCTTGCACCTTCTGGATGGTGAAGGCTCTGGCGATCACGGGACAGATCCAGCGGGGCCGCCAGCTGATGGGTGAGGCGAGTTCCTACGCCAGTGACCTCGGGCTCTTCTCGGAGCAGGTCGATCCAGGGACGAGCGAATTTCTGGGCAGCTTTCCTCAAGGTCTGTCCCAGCTGGCCCTGATCAACGCTGCGCACTCCCTGGAGCCAGCCGGCCGACCTTGAAACTGCCGAAGGGCATGGCCGAGGATCCTATGACGCAGCCCGACGAGCAGCGGGTCATCGGGCGGCATCGGTGACGCTGACGAGTCGCGGTCGGCTCTTGGGCGTGGTCCGCCTTGTCTGGGCGGGGCGGCTCTAACCATGCCCGACCGAGTCATGCACCTGCTGGGTGGCCCCGAGGAGCCGGCCGGGCGGAGGATCCTGGTCGCTCTCGGCGCTCGTCACGCGCTCCATGGCGTCGGTTGGGGTCGTTCGTCGATGCCGCTCACGGCCTCACCGCCCTAGGCGTGGCTGTGGCCGAGCGCCGCTGGCGTCGGGCGGCGGCCATCGACGCTGGTCTCGCAGCGCTCTTCGTCATCGTCGGTCTCGGCCTGGCGGACCAGCCGCTCGGCATATCTAACGCGGAGGAGCGTCAGGCTGTCGGGTCGGCTGGTCCAGGAGGGCCTCGATAATCATGAAGGCGACGTCATCCTCGACCCCTCCCCGAGCGTGGTGGTTCAGGTCCGCACCAAGCCCGGCTAAGGCCTCGTGGAGAGATCCGTTGGCTAGTGTCCCAGCCGCCCGGGTCAAGTCGAAGAACCTCCCGGACACGTCGCGCGCCTCGAGCGAACCGTCCGTGTAGAGCAGGAGGCGAGACCCGACCGGCATCTCGAATCGGTCCACGTCGGGGTCCGCTCCTAGCCCCAGGGGCAGGGACCTCACTGAAGGGTCGAGACTCCGGACTTCGCCTCCAGCCCCGACGAGCAGAGGGGCGGGGTGCCCGCAGTTGGCAACGATCACTGACCGGCCGCGGATCTCCACGAGAACGCCGGTGACAAACTCCTCTCCCTCGGTACCCATTGCAGAGGTGTCATCCGCGTATCTGGTGGTGAACAGATCCAACTCCCGACCTACGCTGGCGAGGTCTGACTCGAAGAAGCACAGAGCACGAAAGCCGCCAAGCACCAGGGCAGCCAGCCGGACGGCGGACAGGCCGTGGCCGCGAACGTCACCGATGAAGGCCCGAACTCCGAATGGAGTGTCAAGGATCTCGTAGCAGTCTCCCCCGACGGTGGCGCCGGCCGTGGCGGACTCATAGGAGGTGGCCACGCCGACATGGCCGACGCGCGGCGCCGGCGGTCTGATGATCGTGCCCTGCGCCACTTCTGCGACGGTGGACAGCTCCACCAGGCTGCGCTCGCGGCGGATGCGCACCGATGAGGCACGCGTCGCCACGATGGTCCCGAGAGCAATGATGGCCAGGCGTGCCGCGCTGGCTCGCAGGCCACTGCCGTCGGAGAAGGCGAGCCCGACGGCAAGGATCACGGCCCCAACCCCGGTCAGGGCCACTGCTCGGGGCCGAGAGCCACCGGAGGCGAGAAATGGCCCCACGACAAGAGCGCCGGAGATGTTCTGCCGGGTCGGCAGGGAGAGATCGACCAGGCCCAGAGTCAGAAGCGCGACGCCGGATGTGGCCACCCAGATCATCTCCGTCGACGCAGGTCGCCTCTTCCTCAGGGGAGAGGGCGCCCGAGATTTCGGAGGCGCGGCGCCCAAAGCCGTAGGCGGAACTTCTGTCGAAGGGCCAGAGTCCTGTGTCACAGTTCGAAGGCTATTCCGGGCGGTCCTCGGGCGAGGCCGAGAAGGTGCGCCGGACGTTGTCTAGATCGACCTCCCGGGTCAGTACACCGAGCGTGTCTCCTGACTCGATCACAGTGTCACCCCTAGGCAGGAGTTGGTCACTTCCTCGTTGGAGACTCATGACGATGGTCCCCGGAGGCAGGGCAAGCTCCGCGAGAGTGTGTCCAGCGGAGGGGGACCCGGGGGCGACCCGTACATCCAGGGATATAGCGTGGGGGGCGATGTGGGAGACCTGGCGGAGCCCGGCGGCCAAACCCTCTCGGTAGCCCCTCACGACGGCCGAGGTGGACAGGATGCCGATGACTCTGCGGTCCTCATCGACCACCGGGATCCAGTTGGTACCGGCGTTCATCAACGCCTCCAGCGCCGTGGTCAGCCGATCGGTCCCCACGACGGTGGGTGCCGTGGGGTCGGCTAGGCGCCCCACGCCGGGACCGTGGTCCGATTCCAGCTCTGAGTCTGGGTCGACTGGGAGGCTCGTCTCTTGGAGAGCCCGGGCGTTCACCGTGCCAATGAAGACGCCGTTCTCATCGACGACCGGAGCCCCTGGAAGTCCTTCGCGCTCAAGCTTGGCGACCGCCTCGGTCGCGCTGTTGCGGGCATCGAAGATCACCCGGGGCGCGCCCATGACCTGTGCGACAGGGATGGAGCCAAGAAGGGGCATGCCTGCCTGCAGGCGGTGGGCGGGGGAATCGGCCCGGCTGGCCAGTTGGCTGCGGTAGATGGTGTCATCGGCTCGGCGCACGATGAGTGTCGACAGCCCGACCGCCACCATTGCCGGTGCCAGCACGGCCAGGCTCCCCGTCATCTCCGCGGTCATGAGCATCACGGCCAACGGAGCCCGGGAGATCCCTCCGAAACAAGCCATCATCCCCACAATCACAAACGGTGCCGGGCTGTGGGGAATGTCGGGTGCGATCGGCTCCAGGAGGCGCCAGACCGAGGCCCCGGTGAAGGCGCCGATCACCATGCCGGGACCGAAGATGCCCCCCGAGCCACCCGAGCCGATCGAAAGGGACGTGGTGAGGATCTTGGCCGCCGGCAGGGCCAGCACCACCCACAGGGGCAGACCGAGCAGCTGGTGTCCCAGGGACTTCTGGATCCAGCCATAGCCCGTCCCCAGGACTCCGGGCAGAGCCAGGGCGATCAGGCCGACGAGGACACCTCCGACGGCGGGCTTGAGGGCACGGGCGATACGCAGACCGGCGAAGACCCTCGCGGTGGCGTAGAAGACCTTGGCGTAGGCGAGACCGACCAGGCCTCCGAGTATTCCGATGAGGCCGAACCAAACCAAGGCCAAGGGCTGCAGGAACTGATAGGAGCCGGTGGCAAAGCCGAATAGTGGCTCGAAGCCCTGAACGGCGGAGAAGACCGTGTAGCCGACCACGGCGGCGATGATGCCGGGAACGATCGCCTCGACCTCGATGTCGTCCCGGTACAGAATCTCAGCCGATAGGAGGGCCCCGCCGAGGGGGGCGCCGAATATCGATCCGATGCCGGAGCCGATCCCGATGGAGACCAGGATCCGACCGTCGGCCGGCCCCAGGTTGAGAACCCGGGCCAGAAAGGAGCCGAACCCCGCCGAGATCTGGGCGGTCGGGCCTTCCCGGCCCCCGGACCCGCCAGCGCCGATGGTGATGGCCGAGGCCACGATCTTGACCACGACGGCTCGGGCCCGGACGCCCCGGGGGTTGTCGTGGACGGCGGCAATGGCGGCGTCGGTGCCATGTCCCTCCGCCTCGGGGGCGAAGTTGAACACGATCAGACCGGACAACAGCCCGCCGAGTCCGACGACTAGGGGAATGGCCCAGGGCCGGGTGAAATGCGAGGCGCCGGCGAGGCCCCCTTCTCCGGCCGGCGTCGGGGGCTGGTAGCCGGCCAGGTCCCGCAGGAACAGGTGGGTCGCCAGATCCAGAGCGTTGTAGAAGACCAGCGCTCCTAGGCCCGCGATGACGCCCACCAGGACGCCCAGCACCAACCATTTACGCAGATAGGTGGTGGACCGCAGCCGCCGGGATCCGGCCGTTCCGACGCCGCGCAGCCGGGTCCGTAGCGGAACAGCCCGGCCCGGACCGAACCGCGCTATTCCCGCTGCATACGCAGAGGCTCCCCGTCGTCGGTGGCTCAGAGCGACCACCCGGCAGCCCAGTCCTCTTCGGCCAACTCCCCGGCGGCGGCCGAGAAGGCGTCGAGTGCGGTTATCACATGACTCCGCCGGCTAGCGGGGATGGCCCCGACAATGGCGGCGATCTCCTTACGTCGAGCGTCACTGACCTCGTCCACCAGTTCCCGGCCGGCTTCGGTCAGGTTCAGGCTGACCTGGCGGCGGTCCCCGGGCACAGTCCGGCGGCGCACCAGTCGCTTGCTCACCAGCCGATCGCACATCCGGGTGGCCGTGGACGGGTTGACCCCGAGGGTGTGGGCCAGGTCGGCCAAGCTCTGCGATCCCCGCCCGGCCAATAGCACCAGGGCCCGGTACTGGGGCAGGGTCACGTCGGCAGCGGCCTGGGCTAAGGACCTGGCAGCCACGGCGACGAGCGCTCGGCTGGCCCGCAGGACGGCGTCGATCACGGGGTCAGCGGCGGACAGATCCTCAACAGAAAACACCCCCTGCATGTAGCAACTATCGCATATGGCAAGCAAGATTAGCTACGCTACGGTGAGGCTCGTACCTGATCACCCCACCGACGGGAATAGAGCGGGCACCTGTTGCCACTCTCCTCCTGCGTAGGCTGGACCCGCCACACTGGAGGGGTTGCTGGTCGGCGGTGGGCCACGTGCGCTGGTCGGAGGCGATCCTCGGCCACCATCGGCAAAGCGACGATCGACTTGGACCTACCGGCCCTTAGTCACGTCGCCAACCCCTCCGGGGTGACCTCGTCATCCGGGTTCACCACCCTGAGTCCAGACCCGAGGAAGGGTCGCCGGTCAACGCAAGTGCACCCCTCGCGGCCACCCGATACAAAATGGACGCCGGACGAGGCATTGAGTTTATCGACACCGAGTTTGGACGGCCAGGGCCCTTCCTCGTTAGCGACGGACCGTCGTCGAAGTGGGCAGCGGGATCCGCCGCCACGAGGACGGCCGGTCGGCGACCTGATCGATGCACCCCGCCGCCGACCTCCACGATCGTGTCCCCCTGATCCCCGAACCGGAGGTCGAACTGCTCCCCCGACGGCGCCGCCCCGCTCATCCGCCGGCTCCCGGGTCGAACCCGATAGTCGTCCCGCCCCCAGGTTCGCTCTGGTGCCCCTTTGCGACTGGGGGATATCCGGGCACGGCCAGGCCGGCCAGCCGCTCGGCCATCCGGTCGCGCCACACCCCAGCCGGTGTGCGCCCGGCAATCGGCTCGCCCGGCGAATGGAGCGCCGCCCACGCTCCCGCCGCGGCGAGGGTACCGCCGACCGCAGCGTCGCCGATCGCGGCGCGCCGGTACCGCCGGCAGCACACAGCCAGGCCGACCATGCTGGCGGCGTGGGCGGCGTCGACCTCCGCCCCCAACCACAGCACGGCCCGGGTCGGGGTCCGACCGGTGAGCCCGGCCTGGACGACCTGGCGGGCGCCAAGAACCCGGACCACTCTTCGTCCTCTGAGGCTCAGACGGCCAGCGTTGATTCCTGGCAGCGACAGGGCTGGGAACGCCAGCCGGGCGGCGCCGATGACGGCCCGGGCCGGGCTGAGGACCCGTACGATCCGCCTCCCGAGGCCCTCGCCCGGTGCCGGAGGCTCCCCGTCCGGGCCGGTCATGGTTCCTCCCACGGTTGGCGAAGACGGGCGGCGCATTCGAGGAGAAGGGCGTGCACGAACGCTTGAGGGATGTTGCCGCGCAGTTGGCGCTGCCCGATGTCGAACTCCTCGGTGAGCAGGCCCGGCGGCCCGCACGCTGCCCGGTTCCGTTCGAACCAGGCCATCGCTTCGACGGGGCGTCCCTGCTGGTGGGCGGCGAGGGCCATGAGGAACCCGCAAAGCACGAACGCCCCCTCGGCGTCGGCCAGGGGGCGTTGGTCGTGACGGAACCGGTACACGTAGCCCTCCGCCCCGAGCTGGTCGGCCACCGCGGCCACGGTGGCTCGGCTGCGAGGATCCGAGCCCGGTAGCGCCCCCCGGATGGCCGGCAGCAGCAGCGCCGCGTCGACCCGTTCGTCGCTCGGGGCCCGCTGCCACCGGCCGCTCGAATGGACGCAGTCGGATCCGACGTCGGCGGCGATGGTGTCGGCCAGGCTGGCCCACTCGGCCGCCTGATGGGGGGCCGCGACCTTGGCAATGGCGCGCAGCCCGGCGACGCAGGTAAGCCGGGAGTGCGCCCAGTGTTGGTTATCCAACTCCCAGATGCCAGCATCGGGATCCCCCCAACGGGTTCCGATTGCAGCCGCGGTGGCCTCCACTGCCCGCCAGTGGTCAGAGCCGAGATGGTCGTGGCGGCCCGCCGCCGCGAATAGCAGCAGCGCCTCGCCGAAGGCGTCAAGCTGGAACTGGCGGTTGACCCAGTTCCCGATCTTGTTGGCCCCGCCGGGGTAGCCAGGCAGGTGCGGAAGGGTCTGCTCGTCGGGGACCGCCCCGCCGTCGATCCGATACGCCGGTTTCAGCTGCGGCCCGTCGGCCAGGACCCGCTCGGCGATGAAGTTCACGGCGTCGTCGAGCAGCGGATACGGCTGGGTGGCCGCGGCGGCCTGTCCGGCGTAGCACTGGTCGCGGATCCATGCGTAGCGGTAGTCGTAGTTGCGGCCCGCCTGGGCCCGCTCCGGCAGGCACATGGTGGCGGCGGCGACCATCCCCCCACCGGCGCTGGTCAACCCCCGCAACACCGCATAGGCGTGACGGGCGTCACGCGTCGCCAAGGTGTCGGACAGCTCGGGCACGGCCCGAGCCCAGGCCGCCTCGGTCGCCTCCCACACCAACCCGGCGTCGGGCGGATCGTCGTCCAGAGCGTGCTCACCGAGCTCGAGGACCAGGTCATGATGGGTCCCGGGCTGGAGGGCCATGTCAAGGCTCAACGCTTCCCCGGCCGCCCTCTTGGCCCCGGGCGCCCCCGTCCAGCGCACGTACAGGCCGCCAGTGCGGGCCGTCCACACCCCGCCGTCGCGTTTCACGTCTCGCATGGCCCGGCGGCCGAAGTCGGCTCGGGGCTCGAGAATGGCGCGGACCTTGGCCGTGCCCTGCACGGCGATGACCCGGCGGAGGATGACCGCGGTGTGCGGATCGGCGGGGAACGCCAAGGCTTCGCGGCACTCGATGATCCCCGTCGAGGTCACCCACCGAGACCGCCAGATCAGGCTGCCCTCCTCGTAAAAGCCGCCCCACACGAATCGGGCGTCGGTCGGGGTCACCGCGTACAGGCCGCCGCCGCCGATCAGACTGGAGAACACGGCATCGGAATCCCACCGGGGCGCACACATCCAGGCGAAGTCGCCTCTCGGGCCGACCAGGATCCCCCGCTCTCCGTCGGCCAACAGGGCGTACTCCCGCAGCACGTGCGGTGGGAACGCCGCCGCGCTGTCGAGATGTCCGGCGGCGGTCACGGCCGGCCGTTGCGGGCCAGGTGGGCGCCGAGTCGGGAGGCGAGGGCCATGATCGTCAGCGCCGGGTTGGCCGAGCCCTGGGTCGGGCAGACACTGCCGTCGCAGACATACACGTTGGGAACCCCCCACAGGCGCTGGTCGGCGTCAATCACGCTGTTGTCGGGGGCGGTGCCCATGCGGGCGCCGCCGACCAGGTGAGCGTAGCGGTGGATAGTGAGCACGTCCTGGGCGCCCGCGGCGTGCAGGATGTCGGTGATCACCTTGGTCGAATAGGCAATGTTGGCCTTATCGTTGTCGCCCAGGCTGAAGTCGAAGCGGGCCACCGGCAGGCCGTAGGGGTCCTTCTCCTCCGCCAAGGTGACCCGGTTGTCGGGTTGGGGTAGCAGCTCGTTGAGCACCCCGATGCAGGCCCAGTGGTTGTAGTCGCGCATGTACTCGCGCAGTGCCCGCCCCCAGTGCCCATCGGCCAGCACGTGCTCGGCCCAGCCAATGGGCAACGGGGACACCGTCTGGATGGAGAACCCTCGAGCGAAGCCGCGGGAGGGGTCGGTCTCGTAGAAGTCCTCGGAGGACACCTCGGGCGGGGGAGCCTTGTACATGCGCAATTCGTCGGGGAACCGGCCCGCCGTCTGCGACGCGCCCTGGACCATCACGTACCGGCCGACCTGGTCCTCGTTGTTACCCAGCCCGCGTGGAAAGCGACCGGACGCGGAGTTGAGGAGCAGGCGGGGGGTTTCGATGGAGTACCCGGCCACGGCCACGACCTTGGCCCGTTGCAACCGCTCGACCGCGTCGCCTTCGCGCAGGTAGGTGACCCCCGTCGCCTGCCCGCTGGGCTGGTCGATCTCGACTCGGGCGGCCATGCAGCCCGCCCGTATCTCGACGTGGTGAGCCAGGGCGTCGGGCAGGTGGGTGACATAGGGGCTGGCCTTGGCGTTGACCTTGCAGCCTTGCAGGCAGTAGCCGCGGTAGATGCAGTGCGGGCGGTTCCCAAAGGTGCCGTTGACGATCCCGACGGGTCCCACCCGCATGGTGATCCCGAGCTTTAGGGCGCCGCGCCACATTACTGAGGCGGCCTCGGAGATCGGGTGCGGTGAGAACGGGTAGGAGTGGGGGTATCCCCACGGCCAGTCCTGTCCGGCGACCGGTAGTTCCCGCTCCACCGTCTCGTAATGGGCGCGGAGATCCTCATAAGCGATGGGCCAGTCGGCGCCGACCCCATCGAGGGTCTGGGTGTGGAAATCGGAGGGATGGAAGCGCGGGCAGTACCCGGCGTAATGCACCATCGAGCCGCCCACGCCGCGACCAGAGTTGTTCTTTCCCATCTCGATCGGGTCGGTCCCGCCGATGATCCGCTTCTGGGTCCAATACAGGTCATGCGAGCCGGCTTCGTCGGAGACCCAGTCCTCATCGGGATGCCAGAACGGGCCGACCTCGAGAATCACCACCCGCCACCCGGCCCGGGCCACCCGTTGCGCCAACACCGAGCCCCCCGCCCCGGCGCCCACGATGCACAGGTCGACCTCGTCGGCGTCGTCGTAGCGGACCATGGTGTCCTCGCCGGGCAGATCCCGACGGTGCACGTCGAGCAGGAAGCGCGAATCGTTGTCCTTCGGTCCGACCGATCCCTTCAACAGGTTGCGCTTCATCCCTTCAGTTCCGGCGCCTCCCGGACCGGGTCCTCGTCGGTCGCCCCCGGCCGCTCGAAGGGCTCCAGAGTACTAATCGGCCCCAGTCGCATGTACCCCCGGGGGTAGGCCGGACCACCGAAGCCGATCTCGTTCCACGCCCAAGGGTGGGCGTAGAAGGCGGCCAGGATCATGCGCATGCACACCGACCAGGCTCGCTTCACGTTGAGGCTGTCCCACGACCCGCCCGACAGCTGGGCGTCGGCCAGCTGAGCGACGATGGCCTCTTGGGTCTCGAGTTCGCAAGCCGCGAATGTGGCTTTACCGTACCGGGCCTCGGCGACCTCATCCAGGCCGGCGAGTACGACGTGCCAGGTGTCGCGGTCGTCGGGCATGTCGGCGTACTGGTAACCATCGAGCCGGCCGGCGGCCAGCCTCTCATCGATCATCTCCACCACCGGCACCCGGGGCTCGCCATCCTGGGCGACGCAGACATTACAAAACGCCCGCAGCGTGGCGACCTCCCCAACGGAGAAGAAGCGGAGCTCGGTGGGGACGTGGAGACGAGCGTTGACCACCTTGGCCGTGGCGTCGTCCCAGGTGTCCGCCGAATCGAGGACGTCGTAGTCGGGGTAGCGCCCGATCATCTGGGGGGTGATCCCCCGGCGTTGCAAGGGCAGCCAGGACGAGTGCGGCGGTTCCCTGCCCGGACGCAGGTTCGGGAGGTGATCAGGCTTGGAGAGATCGCGGCCCATCAGTCCTCCCGCCGAAGCAGGGCAGCCAGGACTCCCATGCCACCGACCAGGGTCATCAGCCCCGGCGCGGAGATCGGATCGCCCGGGCCAGGTCATAGCGGGTCCAGGTGGAGTGCGTGGCCTCCACGGTCTCGACGGCGTTGCTCAGCAGCTCTTCGTCGGTGGGCTCCGGGGCCGGGTGAAGGTCGGTGTCGTAGAAGAGGCGGGCGTCGGTGGCCCGGGCCCAGACGTCAGCCAGAGAACCCCCGACGCGGTCGCGGGTCTCGGAGCGCCAGCGGGCCAGGGCCTCGGCGGTGGTCTCCGAGCCCTCTTTCTTTTGCCGGGTGGCCAGGGTGGCCCAATCACTCATCCGGGCCAGCACCCACTGGGTGGGCTCGGCCCCGTGGGCCTCCCGGTATGCAGCCACCATCTCCTCCAGTCGCCCCTTGATCTGGGTCCGCCGGGAGGAGAACAGCGCGCACATCTCGTCATCCACGCCCACGATCTCGCGGGGCCCGCCTTCTCTCCTGACCTCGTGGCGGACGCCCAAGTCGCGCTCCAGGGCGGCCTCCCGCACCCGGTCATAGAGGGCCCCGGCCGACGCCGCGGCGCGATACACAGCTCGGCTGTCCAGGGACCGCCACTGGCCATCGGCACAGCGAACCCGGTTCAACACGGCGTTGTGGGTGTGTATCTGGACATCGCCGGTGCGCGACATGCGATGGTCGAAGGAAGCCACCACCCAACCGGTGGTGTCCACCTGGCGGATGCCGTCATGGCCCGCCCGGGACCAGGCCGCCTCTCGTTCCAGGTAGGCCAGGGCAGCCTCGACGCCCTCGTGGTGAGCGGCCCAGATGGTCTCCCGCCCAGCAACATCCGCGGCGGCCCACAGCACGCTCAGGCTCTTGGGCGGGCTAAAAGTCAGGTCAAACCCGGCCACCGACCGGCGCTCGCCGGCCCGACGCATGGCCGCTTCGCGCTCGGCCCATTCCTCGGACACCCGGGCGTCGTTGGCCCGGTGCTCGGACTCGATCCGCTCCGGGGTCTCGGCCCCTGCCACCATCTCGGCTTCGCGGATGATCCAGGTCCGCCCGGCCCGCTCGTGGTGCTTCTGCCGGGCTACCTCCAGGCGCTCGGCCAGGGGCCGGTAGATAGCAGCCGCCCGGCCCAACAGCTCGGGGCGGGCGGGGTGGATGAGCAGGCCGAAGACCCGGTGCATCTGGTCCTCGCTGACAACCCCGGACAGGCCCAGCTCCAGGTCGGCCGCGCTCCCCGACCACCGCCCGGGCGCCTCGCCCCGCGCCACGTCAGCGGAGTAGTAGTCCTCGACGCCGCTGGAGACCTGTTCGGCCAGGTAGCGCCAGCCACTGCCCGCGAAGATCCGACCGATACTGAGCATCTACTTGTAGTACGGGCAGCGGATCGCCGTTTTTCAAAAAGATGGCCCCTGACCTGGGGCCGGACGCCGGCCGGCGGGGCTCCGGGATGATCGGAGATGCCAGGGTGTGTCGGCTTCCGCCCTTGACTTTCGGGGCCTGTAGCCGCGACCGACAGGTCGGTCTCCGGGGACGGAATGGGTGACGGCCCCGAGCCGCAAACCGGGCCGCGGCGCAACTCGCCCGGGCCGATTGAAGAGAAATCTGGGGCTTGGACGGGATTCTTTTCGGACTTCGGTCTTGCCACAGCCCGAAATACAGGTAGGGCCGCGTGGGCTCGGAGCTGAGGGGACTGCGATGACCAAGAACAGCGAGGCGCTGGTGGGGGCACAAAGCCGCCTCCGAGCTCAGAGGCCCGGGCAGGGGTTGTGCCGCCATCCCGGGCGACAGGCTGGGGCCCCTCAGCCATCCGGGGCCGGGCGGACAGGGCAAAGAAGTACGCCATCCGCTCGCCACCGAGGCCACCGAAGCCCTCTCGGGAGTCCCTGGCGGCCGAGTCATCGGAAAGTGGCTCCTGGAGCGGCTGGGGAACGGGTTGATCTCGTGGGGACCAAGAAATTTCTGCACCCTGACGTTCCCCATCGCTTTCCCCACTCATTCCCCATGGGCTCAGCGAAATCGGCCGACAGGGGCTCTGACCAGGGATGGAGAACTCCCCATGCTCACTCCCCATGCCCGTCCCGGAGCACCCGGAACGGGTCCGGGAGGGCCGGAAAAAATTCTCTGTTGGGGAAGGTCATGGGGAACCTTTTGGGGAGTCCGATCCGGATAATCCCGGTGTGAGCACTTCCCCGTTCACTGAGCTGGAGGCTGACTGGGCCCGCCTAGGCGCCACCGCCACGGCCAGGCGGGCCCTGGCCGCCTGGGTCGAGGCCGAGCCGGTGCTCTCCGGCCACGCCTCTCCCGCCGAGTTGGTCGGCTTCGCCCAGAGCGTCGAGGCGGGCGAGGCCGGACCGATCGAGGCGTCCTTGTTGCGACTGGCCGGTGCGGACAGCTTCGCCGCTCGCACACTCCTGCAGATCCTCGTGGGCCGCATACAGGAAGCCGGCCTCGAGCGTCGACCGAGCCTGCGGGTCTCGGAGTGTCTGGATGACGTCCGCGCCGAGCTGTTGAACCACCTCTGGGAGGCCATCGTGTCCGGCGCCGGTACCGAGGCGGACAGCTCCGGCCGGGTTCTCATCGACCGGGCAGTGGGCGCTCTGCGGGGGCAACGCCGTGCCGCCCGGCGCCGAGAGGCGCGCTGGGTCGAGCTGTCCCGAGTCCCCCTGCCCACCACCGAGCTTGATGACGCCCGGACTGTGGCCGAGCGGGTGGTGCTGGCCGTGACCGAGGCCCATCGGCGAGGGCGCCTTCACCCCAGCCACGCCCGGCTCCTCTTGGCCGCGGCGGCCGGCGCGCCTCGTCGGGCGGTGGGGACGACAGCCGGCCCCGGGCTCTATCGCTCCGTGTACTACCAGCTTCATCTGGCCACCGAGGCCCTGGCCCGGGCTCAGGCATGAGACAGAGTCGGCAGCCCGTGGTGTCGGCTGCCCGCGTCGGGCCGGGGCTGGTCACAGTGGTCCCCGTGCTCGGGCGCCTGGGGTCGCTCCACCAGACACGGCCGGTCCGGGGCGAGGAGCCCACGCCGCGCGGGCACCCTCCCCCGTGGCCACCAGCAGCCTCCGACGCTGCTGCAAGCGCGGTAGGCCGCGCTGCGGCCCCACGGAGACGACCGGAAGCCGACGGGGTGCATGACTGCGCGAGGAGGCGCCCCCGGCGCCGGACGGGGCTGGGAGCATGGGACCTGATCGGGTGGGGCGCCCGGGCGGTGGATCGATGAGCCCTGGACCCAACCGCCAGGACCAGGCGCCCAAGCCTTTGCTCAGCGTCGACCAGGCGTCCATTCTCCTGGGCGAAAGCCGCGACAGCCTCTACCGCTCGATCAAGCGGGGCGATCTGCCGCTACCCGTGTACCGGATCAACGGCCGAATCCGGATCCCGCGCCGCGCGGTGCTTCGCCTGCTCGACGGACTGCCGCCGGTGGGCACCGAGGAGCCCGTCACCACAGAGGCTCAAGGGCGCCAAGTCGACCTTCAGGAGTCGCGAGGGGGACGGGTTCCGTCGCGATCGGACTGCTCTCGGGGAAAGACCGGCAGTGAAGCCTGGTCCCGCCGCCGGTGACGGCTCAGAACCTCGGCCGAGTCGGCCGGGTCCGATCAGGCGACTTGGACGACGATCGCCCCCGCCGCTGAGGGCTGCGGGATCTCCTCTCCCTGCTCCCGCATCAGGTCCAGGTGCATGGGGATGGCCTCTCGGATCAGCTGCTCGACCTCGGCCCGGCTCGCCCCGACGGCCACGCAACCGGGCAGGTCGGGCACGTAGGCACCCCAGGACTCGCCCTCGTTCTCGATGATCACGGCGTACCCGCTCATCGGGGTCCCTTCTCTCCGGCCTGGCGCCAGATGCTGGCCAGCGTACCCCGGGGCACCTCGTCGCCCAGGTTGCCGGCCACGGTCACCACGCCGGGGCGCTCCGGATGGCTGAACTGGCGGTGCGACCCGCTCTGGCGGGCCAAGGCCCAGCCCTCCCGCTCGAGAATCGAGATGACCTCCCGGACTTTCATTGGTCCATGACGAGCGAAGCGGGCAGTTCGCCCATGGCCTTACTCAGCGCCCGACGGGACAGCGGCGCCGGCCAGAAGGCGGGCCACGTGCTCGGCGGCCCGGCGGTCCTCGGCGGGCACGGCGTCGGTGTAGTGCCGGGCCATCTGGACCGTCGACCATCCCAGCCGGGCCTGCTTCTGCGCCTCGGAGATCACCGAGTCGACCACCGTGGCGTGGAAGTGGCGAAGGGAGTGAAGGTGGACATCGCTGGCGACGCCCGCCTTGGACCGGGTCCGGGCCAGGCCGTGGCTGAAGGTGTCGGGGTGAGGAGGATCGCTGCCGCCGGGCTCGTAGGAGAAGACGAACCCGTCTGGGGCCAGCTCCAGCCCGCAGCTGGTGGCCAGGCCGGCCTGGCGCTCCCGGAGATCGGCCAGCTCGGCCAGGGTGTCGTCATCCACGGCCAGGGTTCGCATGGAGGCCCTTGTCTTGGGGGAACGCAGCTCCGCGCCCCCGCGGGCGGCCACCACCGCCTTGTCCACCCGCAGGGTCCCCGCTTCGGAGTCGAGATCCGACCAGCGCAAGGCGGCCGCCTCGCCCCGGCGCATACCGGTGGCGGCCAGGACCCGGAGGAACACACCGAGGCGCTCATCGCGCGACCGAGCCGTGGCGATGAGAGCCAGGACCTCATCGACCGAGGGGGCTCGGACCGGCTCGGCCCGATCGGCCATGTCCCAGCGGGGCAGCTCCGTATCGGCGATGGGGTTGGGCAGGACGTTGCCACTCCAGCGCCGGGCCAGCCGGCACGCCCGGTGCAGCACGGAGCGGATCATGCGGACGCTGCCCTCGGACAGGCCGGCGGCCTTGAGTGCTCGGAAATAACGCTCCACGTCGTAGGGACCGATGCTGGCGATGCGGCGGCGCCCGAAGCTGGCCCGGATGTGAACGTCCCACGCGCTCTCGTAACGGCGGGAGGTCTTGGGTGACAGGTCGTCCCAGCCGTTAGACCGCCAGGCCTCGAGGGCGTCGTTGATGGTCGTGTTCGGGCCCCACTGAACCGGCGCCTCGGGAACCACGGCCGGTTGGTCCTCCTGGGCGATCACGAGCCGGGCCAGCTCGCGCTCGGCCGCCCGCTTGGTCCCCTGGAAGCGCTGGCTGCGCTGGCGGACGCGCCCGGTGCTGTCGCGCCCGAGGTACACCCTCAGCTCCCAGACGTCGGTCCCTCGGACCAGCCGCATGCTGCCCGCCATCACCCATCTCCCCGCTCAACTCCACCCAACAAATTTCGCAAAGTCCGGAAGAGTTGTAGGGTTTTCTGTTGGGTTTTACCCTAGCAGGAAATTTGTTGGGTTTCGATGAGGCCAAATATGGCCTCTGACCAGGTCTTTCTCTGAGCCCGAGAGGAGAATCGAACTCCTGACCTACGCATTACGAGTGCGTTGCTCTGCCGTCTGAGCTACTCGGGCCGGCGGGATGCCGGGCTCAGGATACCCGCCGGGCCGAGGCGGCCGGCCAGGGCCCACCGGGCCGGAGGCGCCGCCGCCTCCGGCCGGTGGACCGTTCAGTAGCCGGGGGAATTACAGAGGTAGTAGCAGGAGTACGGGTAGCTGGGGGGCTGGTCGGCAGCCGGCAGGGAGGTGAAGATGTCCACCGCCCCGGTGGGGCTGAACCACGGCTGCTGCCCGGTGGGGAACTCGCCCCACAGATACCGCTTGCCGTTGTTCATGTACTCCTGCATGCCGGTACCGGAGCTGTTGTCCTCATCCGGTCCGGAGGCGGTGGAGTTCCACCAGATCAGCACGCCGTCGTTGATCTGGTTGTAGTAGTCCCAGGGCCAGAACCGGTCTCCGTAGGCGATGAGGGCGTTGCTCACCCGGTTCTGCCAGTTGAGGGGCCCGATGTAGCCGAACAGCCCGGGGTACGTCTTGCCCACGCAGGCGACCCCCTGGGCCGCCCCCAGAGCTCCGGTCTTGGTCTTCTCCGTGTAAGGGGGCATACCGCACTGGAGGTGGTACGGGGTCAGGTCCGGGCCGGCCAGCTGGAGGCCAGTGAACAGCCACTCGAAGAAGGCCTGATTGATTAGGTAGTCGGGAGGATCCGGGGGCTGGGAGTTGTACTCCCAGTTGTAGAAGTTGAAGGCGTCAGACGCGGCGGGCTCGACCCGGTCGGCCAGGAAGCTGATACCGAAGGAGTGCTTCCACTGGGTCTGGTCGTACAGGCGTCCGTAGTGGGTCGTGTCGATGAGGGCGGAGCCGCTGTCGAACCACTCCGGGTCGTAGCCCTGCTTGGTGGCCGCCCCGGTGAGGAAGATCGGGTCCAGCGGGTCCGAGACCAAAATGATGGTGGTCACCCCGGCGCTCTGGAACTTGGCCATGAGGGTCTGCGCATCCGCCGGTCCGGTCGGGTCGACGATCGGAAACGACACGTCCTCGGCCAAGTCGGCCCCGCAGGCTTTGAGTTTATCGGCGAAGTACTGGGCCCCGGACTGGTAGATGTCCGTGTCGTCCAGGCTGGAGGCGCCCGGCCATATCAATCCGAACACGCGCTTTTTGGCCACCGGACTGTTCAGGTTGGCACTGCCCGCGTACTTGGGAGCGTAAGGCACCAGGTTGTTGCAGATCACCTCGGCCCGCATGTTGTAGGCCGCCGTCTCGTCCGGCAGGCCGGTGCCCCAGACGTAGGGCGCCCACTGCAGGTAGTAGGAGGCGGCCACGGTAACGGTGCAGAAGCACAGGACCCCGTCGGCGGACAGCGTGTTCTCATAGGCGTTGGTGCCGCAGTCGAGCCAGGAGGCGAAGGCGTGCATCTGATTGGCCACCTTGTTGGCGTCCGACTGGCACTCGGCGTTCTGGGCGGCCAGAGAGTCGCCCGAGTTGTAACTGGATGTGTAGTAGTCCAGCTTCACCTTGCGGCCGTAGGTCTGATAGTGGTGCTCGAAGAGGTTCACGGCATCGGCATTGCCCTGCTCGATCTCGGCCTGGGTATCGGGATCGTTGGAGGCCGCCCGCAGCGCCGCCGCTTCGCCCTGGTTCTGGGCCAGGGGAACGGCAATGGTGATGGTGCTGGATGTGACCCCGTTGTAGGTGCTGCCTCCGTTGCCTTGGGAGGGGGACCAGTTGGGCACGCAGGGCGGGGTGTAGACGGACGGAATGGCCTCGTGACCGGTCTTGGGGTCGCAATGAGGGTCGGTGGTCGACACCGGGGCGCTGGACCCCCCTGCGGTGAGCGAGGATCCGCCCGATCCGGAGGACCCCGAGGTCCCCGACGCCCCGGTGGCCGACCCGGACCCGGCACTGAGCGAGCTGCCTCCCACACCCGAGGATCCCCCGGCGGCGCCGCTGCCTCCGACGCCGGAGCCACCGGAGCCGGACCCCGCCGAGCCGGCCGAGGCCGCCGAGGAGGAACCGCCGGCGGAAGCGCCCCCGGCCCCGGACCCGGACGCCACCGAACCCCCCGATGCCAACGATGTGCTCGAGGGCTTTCCGGGCAGGAAGACCACCACCAGCACGATGGTTGCCACCGCCAGCAGGAAGGGTCGGTACCTCATCACCCCCCGGCCGATGTCGCCCAGGGTCATCTCCCCCACGCCGCGCCTGGCCGTACTCATATCGCCTCTGTCTCCATGTCGCTCACTCGCTTCTCTTGGTCGGCGTCCGCGGGGACGCCTTCTTCGCAGTGGTTGCTCTCTTGCGGGCCGGAGCCCGCTTGGTGACGCCCCGCGCCCGGCCGGCCCGGGGGCGGGGAACGGCTTCCGACTCGGCTCCCGGGCCGGCATGGACCGCTCCGGAGCGGAACACGGCCTCGGTGCTGGTGCCCAGGTAGGCGGCCACCACCCGGGGGTCGCTCAGCACCGCCTGGGGACGGCCCCGCAGCACGGTGCGGCCCAACTCCAGGGCGATCACTTCATCCGCCAGCCCGGTCAGTAGCGGCATGTCGTGTTCGATGACCAGCAGACTGGAGTCCGTCATCTCCCGAATGCGTCGCAGCACCGGACCCAACGCCTCGGTCTCCCGCTGGGCGATCCCCGAGGACGGCTCGTCGAAGAGGATGACCTTGGGCTCATGGGCCAGAAGGCAGGCCAGGTCGACCATCCGGCGGGTTCCCGTGGACAGTTCGGAGACGAACTTGTTGCGGAAAGCGGACAGCCCGACCATCTCGATCAGCTCCTCCACCCGCTCCTGCACATCCCGCTCGGAGTCGGATACGGCTGGGAGGCGCACGGCGGCGGCGATGGGATCGCGCACCTCCAGCTGGCATTCGAAGGCGACCTTGATGGTGTCGGCCACAGTCAGAGCGGGGAACAGCTTGGAGTCCTGGAAGGACCGACCCAGGCCAAGACGGGCCCGGGTATCCGGGGAGAGGTTGGTGATGTCCGTCCCGTCCAGGAAGATCTGGCCGGAATCCACCGGGATGAACCCGGAGATGAGGTCGAAGATGGTCGTCTTGCCGGCCCCGTTGGGGCCCATGAGCCCGAGGATCTCGCCCCGGTGCAAGGTGATGCTGACGTCCTGGGTGGCGGCCACGCCACCGAAGCGCTTGGAGATCCCGATCGTCTCCAGGGCCGGTCCGGCCGAGACGTGCCCATTGAGGCCCGAGGTCCGGTAGGAGATGCCGAAGGAGGGACTGGCCGGCTCCGCCGCCGTAACCGGGTCCTGACCATCGGCCGAGCTCTCCACCTCCCGGTCGCCCATGGCGCTGGCCGTGCCCTCCAGGAACACCGCCCGCAGGACGTCGGGCCGGCTCAGCAGTTCCTCGGTGGGCCCGCTGAAGCGGATCTCGCCCTTCTCCATGAACACGGCCCGCTTGGCCAGGGTGAGGGCGACGTTGACGGACTGCTCGACCAGCAGGATGGTGATCCCGTCCTCGGCCAGGCGCCGCACCGTCTCCAGCAGCTGACCCACGATGGCGGGGGCCAGGCCCAGGGAAAGCTCGTCGATCATGAGCAGTTTGGGCCGGCCCAGCAGGGCCTGGCCCAGGGCCAGCATCTGCTGCTCTCCCCCCGAGAGGTTGCCGGCCGGGACGCTCCAGCGCTCCCGCAGCACCGGGAAGTAGTCGAGGACCTTCTCGGTGGAGTGGGCCAGGAACGCCTGGTCCCGGCGCAGCATCCACCCGGCGATGCGCAGGTTGTCCGCCACGGTGAGCGACGGGAAGACCCCCCGATCCCCTGGCACCAGGGCCATGCCCAGGGTGGCCTTGGTCACGGCGTCGGCGTGGGTGACATCCCGGCCGTTGAAGTAGATGACCCCGCCGATCGGATCCATGGTGCCGCTGACCGCCTTCAGCAAAGTCGACTTACCGGCGCCGTTGGTGCCCAGGAGGGCGACTATCTCCCCCTCGTTGACCTCCAGATCCACGCCGAAGAGAATCTGCAGGTTTCCGGTGTAGGCCACTTCCAGGCCCCGGATGGTGAGGATGGAATCGACATCGGCGGCGGCCTGGACGGCCAGGGCCTGGGCCACGTCCCGGGAGACGAACTTGCGCGCCGTCACCTCGATCATCCCGGCCATGACCATGAGCGCGCCGAGCACCCAGGTGGCCGCCCGCTCGTGATGGTTGGCGATCCCGCCGATCACGGCCGAGACGATGATGGCCCCGAGGGTCACCCAGATGAGCGAGTACGAATAGGCCTGGCCCCGCAGGCGCGGGGTCGTGACCAGACCCACCATGGCCTGGTAGGCGGGGGCGAAGCCGGCGGCGCCGATGCCGAGCACGAAGAGCATGGCGACGGCCAGCCAGCGCCCGGGCAGCACGCCCATGAGGATGGTGCCGACCCCGAACTCGACCACCATGAGCCCGTTCACCACCGGCAGCAGTTCGGGCTTGGCGGTGCGCAGCCAGCGCTGCACATAGCGCCCGCCGATGACCGTGCCCACCAGGCCGGCCACGCCGAAGAGGCCGAGCAGGTAGCCCCGGGCGAAGGTGCCGAAGTGGTAGACGTCGTGGAAGAAGATGCTCTGCAGGTTGGCGAAGGCCACCACCCCGCCGCCGAAGAAGGCGGCCGCCCACCAGGTCCGGCGCAGCGACCGGATGGCCCGGAGGCGGCGGAAACCCTCCCAGAAGGAGGCATGTTCCTCGCTCTGGGCCAGAACACCCACCAGGCCCACCGAGGCGCCCCGGCCGGGGTCGCGCAGCCGGGCCAGGAGGGCCACGATGGCGATCACCGGGACGGACAGGATGATGAAGGCGCCCCGCCAGCCGGTGAGGGCCGCCACCGCCCCGCTGACCGGTCCGGCCACGACCCCGATGGCGCCGCTGGCGAAGAGGTAGAAGGTCCAGGTGATCCCCTGGGCGCTGGGCGGGTAGTAGTCGGTGATCAGGCTGCTGTGGGTGGGCGTGTTGACCAGCTGACCGAGGCCGGCGGCGAAGAGCAGGACGCCGAAGAGCCAGAAGGTCGGGGACAGGCCCAGGCCGATGCCGACGATTCCCACGGCCACGGTTCCCACGATGGCCAGGCGGACCCGGTTGACGCGGTCGGCCAGGTAGCCCATGTGGGCGGAGGCGACGGCAGGAAGGATCGAGGTGAGCGTAGATACGGTGATGAAGGTCTGGTTGGAGACATGGAAGCTGTCGCGGATGTTGGGGGCGAGGATGCCGACGGCGGCAACAGTGAAGCGCTCGATGCCGTAGGCCAGCATCAGCACCAGTACCGGGCCCATCCCGTTCGGGCCCACCTGTTGGCTCAGATGGCTGAAGAACGCCCGCGGCGACCGGGCCGATGTTGATCCCGTCCGACCGGTGAGGTCGGCTTCGGCGTGGCTCACGACCGACCCGACCCCGCCAGCAATTCCAGCGCCTCGCCCGCCTCCAGGGCGGCCAGCGGATCCATCTCCTCCGGAGGGGCCCCCGCCGCCGGGTCGGGCTCGTCCCGGTACACGGCCATGTCGGCCACCAGGCTCGGGACCACTATTCCCCGCCGGTCGGCCACCAGGCGCAACAGCCGGTCCCGGCCCAGGTAGATGGCCGAGCCGACCCCTCCGGGCAGGAAGGCCAGGATGATGATGAGCCCCAGGCCGGAGCCGGCCAGGGTGAAGATGCTCTGGATGGAGTGGGGCACCGAGGTCGTCAGCCAGGACAGACCCTCCAGGTAGATGGCCCCGGCGAAGACACCCGTCATCGAGCCCAGGCCACCGATGACCACCATGACGAACACGTCGAGGCTCGACTGCGGGTCGGCGGCGCCCGAGTACAGGTACTGCTGGCCGCCGAAGATCAGCACGCCGGCCACGGCGGCCAGGAAACCGGAGATGGCGAAGCCGGTGAGCTTGGTCCGGGTCAGGTTGACCCCGTAGGCCTGCACCCCCCGCTCGTTCTCCCTTACGGCGATGAGCACCCGCCCGATGCGGCTGTTGCGCAGGCCGAGGACGGCCACGACGCACAGCAGCAGCACGGCCAGCGAGAAGTAGTAGAAGCGGTTGGAACTGGACAGGTCCACCCGCCCGAACAGGGGCAGGCGGGGGATCTGGGTGAAAGCGTCGGGGATCCAGGAGAAGTGACTGGACGAGAGCAGGAAGAAGTTGGCTCCGAAGCCGAAGGCGAGGGTGGCCACGGCCAGCATCAGCCCGCGTATACGGAGGGCCGGGATGCCGATGAGCACGGCCACCAGGGCGCCGATGACGCCGGCGCCAGCCAGTTGGAGGCTGATGTCCATGTGCCAGTGCAGGCTGGTCCAGGCCGCCACGGTGGAGCCGACTCCCACGAAGCCGAACTGTCCGAGGCTGATCTGGCCGGTCCAGCCCACCAGGACCCACATGGACAGGGCGATGATGAGGTAGGCGCACAGGAAGCTGGCCAGGACGGTGCGGGCCTCACCGACCAGGGCGGGGATGAACAGCACGAGGGCGCCTCCGGCCACGGCCAGCCCGGCCCGGGTGTAGAGCACCTCGGGCAGGCGGCGGAGTTCGGGAGGGATGGGGCGGACCTCCCGGATGGCGGTCCAGGTCGACAGGCCGGCCGTCTCGGCCCGGGTGGCCAGCCGGCCCCGCTGGGCCAGCAGGCCGACCATGATGACGAGGAATTCGATGATGTAGACCTGGTCCGAGGATCCGGTGTGCCAGACCACCGACTGCTGGACCACCCCGAGCAGGATGGCGGCCCCGGCTATGACCACCATGTTCTCCATGCGCCCGAGCACGCATGCGGCCAGGGCGAGCAGCAGGACCGACAGGCCGAGGGGAGAGCCGATGCCGAGGCCGACCACCCCGGCGTTGAGGATGATGGCGATGGTGGCCATCAGCGAGGCCACCGCCCACACCGTGAGATTGACCCGCTTGATGGGCACGCCGAGCAACGAGGCGCGATCGGCGCTCTCGGCGCAGGCCCGCACCGCCACGCCGATATTGGTCCGGTTGAGGAAGTATCCCAGCCCGACGATGACCACCGGGATCATCACCATGGCCAGCACGTCGTTGCCGTAGAAGCGGACGGGCCCGATGTTGAAGTGGAAGTTGAACGGGGACGGGAAGGTTTGGGGAGGGGCCTTGGACCCGAACCACTGAGGCAGATCGACTTCCACGATGGTGAGCAGCTGGGAGATGCCGATGGTCACCACCGTCAGCACCAGGCGGGGGGCCCGGGAGAAGTTCCGGATGATGACGAACTCGACCACCACCCCGACCACCACTCCGGACACCAGGCCGGTGGCGATGGCCAGCGGATAGGGCCAGTGGGATGCGGCCAGGAGCATCACGGTCAGGGCCGCCGGGGCGCCCCCCATGTCGCCCTGGGCGAAGTTGATGATCCGGTTGGCCCGGTAGACCAGCGCCACACCCAGGGCCAGGAGGGAGTAGAGGCCGCCGATGACGGCGCCTTTGAGGATGACCCCGACGGGGGGATCCCAGAGCCGCTCCACCACCCAGTACAGGGCCAGGGCCGCCGCCGCCCAGTTGAAGGCCCGCCGGACCCGGGCGTCCTCCACCCACCTGTCGAGCCGGCTGGCCACGGCCGGGGCGCCGGCGCCCAAGCCCGGGGTCACTGTGGTCATCTGGCGTTCCCCCGACCATGCCCTGCGGACATGAACCCCCCATGTGCGATCGCGGCAGGTGGATCCCTGCCGGCCCCAACTTTCCTGCCCAGTCCGACCCGGCCGGTCCGGCACTCCGCCCGAACCGGACAAATCCCTTCAACTCGGGCAGAACCTAATCAACCGCCCTGGAGCTGCACCAGTCGCCCCGGGCTTTCCCGCACCAGGGATCGGGCCACCCGGACCAGTTCGGCCGGGGGGACGGTCCCCGACACCCGGACGAAGTGGGACCCCCCGTCGGGCTCGGCGCTGACGAAGGACGCCGTGGCCGACAGCATCAGCTGGCCGGTGCCCATGACCGCTCCGAGGGCGACGTTCACGCCCCCGGTCGGAGCCTTGAACACCGAGTTACCGGCCGTCACTCCCTGCTGGACCACGATGAGGTTCGGGCCGGACACATAGGCGTCGTCGAGTTCGGACACCAGACCCGAGGGCACGCCCAGCGGGCTGGGCGGCTGGCCCGAGCTCTGGTCGAAGAGCTGGGGCTGGGATGGCACCACGGCGTAGCGGCCGGCGTGGGCGAAGCCGGGCGGGACCCAGGTGGCCATCCAGGACAGCCCGGGGGGCGAACTGGACAGGGTCAGGGCCTGGAAGGACCCACCCCCCTGGCTGAATGGAGTCGTCACCGCCGCCATCTGGTACTCGGCCGTGTCTCCCGCCACCGTCCCCACCGACAGGCTGACGGCCTGGCGTAGCTGGGTCAGCCGGGCGTTCTTGTAGGTGGCCTCGGCCAGGACGATGCCGTCGGCGTCGACACAACTGAGCACGTAGTTTCCGGTCCCGCTCAGCTTGGCCATGGCCCCGGTGACGGCCAGGGACTGGGCGCTGCGGTAGTTCCAGCACCGGCGGCCGAGAACCGTCGATGTCCCCTCATAACGCAGGAAGCCCCCGTTGAGGGCGGAGCTGATCACCGCGTCCAGCCGGACGTCCCTGGCCCCCATCATCACCGGGACATGGATGAGGGCGGGCTCGGAATGACCGGTGGTCAGCACCTCGGCGCCCAGGCGGGACACCGTGGCCAGGTCGATCGGGCCGCCGGGAGGCGGGCCGGACTGGGTCTGATCCACGCTGTCGAAGGGCCGGTCGGCCCAGATCTGTTCGGTGTAGGGCGACAGGCCCTGGCCCGACACCCGGTAGACGACGTGGTATCCGAGCGGCACGCTGAAGCCCGGTATCACCGCCGGACCCCCCTCCAGCCCCGAGCCCGAGCCGTAGGGGATGGCGCCCGAGCTCCACGGGGCCGCCGCCACCACCAGGGCCCCGGCTATGCCGATGGCCACCGCCGATAGCGGCACCCAGCGCAAGACCCGGAACGGCCGCGGCGGCTGTGGGCCGCGACGGGGCGCGCTCATCCGGCCGCGGGCCGGCTGGACAATTCGACGCCGTAGCCGGCCGGGCCGGTCGGCGCCACGTAGACGAGGCGGGTTCCGTCCGGTTCGGCTATCACGGCGTCGAGGCGGGCCGCGCCCGTCACCACCACGGGTCCCGCCAGTGGTCCCGGCGCGTAGACGACCGTCTCGTGGTCCCTGTCCCCTCTTCTCACCGCCCCGGCGCCGGAGGCCGACATCGAAAAGGCGCCGGTGGACGGGTCATAGGCGTAGCCCTGGAGGGTGCCGGCGGTGGCTCGGGGCCAGGCCCGGTCCAGATAGGTCACTCGGGTGGCGATGAGACCCAGGTTCTGAGCCGGAGTGGCCGAGGGGTCCCCCTGGTACACGGACCACAGTCCGGGCTCGCACTCGGCGGCGGTCTGGCCGGATCCGCAGTTGCCCTTCCAGGCCCACAGGGTCGAACCGACCATGGCTGTCTGTTGGGCGGCCGTCTCCTGGGCCAGGATGGTGCCGTCCTGGTCGGCGGAGTTCCCGTACTCACCGATGAACAAGGCGGCGCCCAGGGCACGTGCCTCCAGGGAGGCGGTCTGCATGGCCTGGTTGTAGCTGGTCGGATAGACCGCGGACGCCGCTCCCCCCGGGACGTCGGTGTCCACGGTGAAGACATGGGTATAGGCATGGGGGGCGTACACGATGTTCGGGTAGGCGGTGAAGGGGGCCGAGGCCCCGACGGCCGCATCGGTCAGATTCCGGGCCGCCATAGGCTCGACGAAGAAGAGGTGGCGCCGGTCATCGACTCCCTGGTCGGGATAGCTACAGCCGGCGGTGTAGGAGCTCGACGCCGGACAAGGGATGCCCTGAACGGTGCCGGTCAACGCCTCGATGACCCTGGCGTAGAAGGGATAGAGATAGTTCTGATCGAACAGGCCAGGGGCCAGGAATCCCGGCAGCGGCTCGTTCATGACGTCGTAACCGACCACGGTGGGGTCGTTGACGAAGCGTTTGGCCAGCTGGACCATGGCCCCTATGTAGTGGTCCTGCAGGCCCGTCCCGGGGGCCTGGCCGGCGGGCAGCGCCTGGCCGGCGGCGTTGGTGGGGGTCCGGTTCAGCCAGAAGTTGGTGAAAGCGGTCTCCACGTAGGCGTTGAACACACTTTGTCCAGCCAGGGCCTCGGCCGGGGCCCCTTGGCTCATGACGGCCCAGGGTGGGGCCCCGTCGGCATGTCCCCCGCTCTCCTGGCTGGCCGAGACGACCGGGGGCGCCGACACCGGCGCCGAGGCCGGGGTGAAGCGGGAGTAGTTGTCCTCGTGCATGTCGATGATCACGTAGATGTTCTGCTGGGCGGCCCAGCCGACCACCTGGGCGATGCGGTCGATGTAGGTCGAGCTGTAATGACCCGGGCTCGGCTCGAGCTGGCTCCAGTTCACGGGAAGGCGGATGACGTCGAAGCCCAGCGCCCGCATCTGGGCCAGATCGTCCCCGGACCCCGGAGCGGATGACTGCGCGTATTCGGGCCGCCCGGCCTGGACCTCGCAGACCGGCGGCTCGGATATGTCATGGGAGTTGGCCGGGCAGCGACCCTGGTAGCGAGCCGGATCGACGGGCCAGAAGGGGGCGGCGGAGTAGCCGCCGGTGCCGACCGCCGAGGTGGTGTAGTAGTCGTCCTCGAGACCGACCAGGTTGACCCCGCGCAGGATCACGCTCCGACCGTACGGGTCGACTATCTGCGCCTGTCCTCCCGCCGGGTGGGAGACGCTGAGCCAGGGCATGGCGGCGGCCGGCGCCCCCGGACTTCCACCCGTCCGAGCCGGTCCGGCCTGGGCGGGCACGCTCAGGAGGCTGCCCACCCAGAGCAGTCCCAGCCCGAGGAAGACACCCATCCTGTACGGCCGGAGGCGGATCGGAGAAGTTCCCACTCGGGAAGGTTCGGGCTCCCTCACCGAAGTCCTTTCGGCTCGAGAGTCGAACCGGTCCGATCTGTTGCGGTTCCTACTTCCCGATCCGCAGGAACAGGACCTGGAGCATCAGGGACTCGTTGGGGTTGCGGATGAGCTCGCGCCCGGCCTCACCGATGGTGGCGGCCGCCCGGGCGGCGGCCTCGGCCTCAGAGGCGGATCGGGCGGCCACCAGCCGGTCCCGGTAGGCCACGCTCAGCTGAACCAGGCCGGCCCTCAGTTCATCCATGCGGGCCCGGCGCTGCTCCCGGCGCTGGCGTTCCTCGGTTTCCTTGGTGTTGGCACGCTCCCCGGTGGCCTTGGCCCGGGCGGCGGCGGCCTGGGCCTCCTCGGCCTGGCGGGCCCGGACCGGCTCCACGGCCGCGTCGAGGGATTCGATCAGCTCGGTGGCCAGGGCGATGGCGGCTGCTCCGGTGCCGTCCAGGCGGTCCGGAACGGCCTTCCAGGCCGCCATCCGGGCCTGGAAGGCCTCGTCCACCACCGCCGCCCCGGGGTCGGCCACCTCTACCTTCACGCACCGGCTGGCGATGGTGACCAGCTCCGGGGTGATCCGCTCCGCCGTCACCACCAGGATGGTGCTGGGGCTCGGCTCCTCCAGGGTCTTGAGCAGGGCGGGAGCCGCCGGGCCGACCAGATGGAAGTCGGTGAGGACCAGCACTTTCCGCTCGCCCTCCAAGGGGCTGCGGGCCGCCACCCGGGTGATCTCCCGGGCCTGGTCCACGTTGATGGACGCCCCCACCCGCTCCACCAAGACCAGGTCGGGGTGATTGCCGCCGAGCACCCGCTGGCACACCCGGCACCGGCCACAGCCACCGTCAGGACACAGCAGGGCGGCGCCGAAGGCCACCGCGGCCGCTTTGGCCGGGCCGGCCGGGCCGACCAGCAGGTAAGCGTGCACGGGGCCCGGCACCGCCGCGGCCAGGGCCGCCGCCGCCCGGGGCTGGCGATCCAGCGCCTCCAGCACCGGGGGCAGGGTGACGGCGGGCGCGCTCATAGCCGGCCGAGTCGGCCGGGCCGGCGGGTGCCGCTGACGGACGCTCCCATGGGCGCCACTCTCACAGTTCCCAGGGTGGCTTGGGGGTCGCTTGGCGCACCCCGGCCCAGCGGTCATAGCCCTCGGCCACCTGGGCCGCCACCTCGTCCACCGATCCGGTGCCGTCGATGACCAGCCAGCCCTTGGGGTCCTCCCGGGCCATCTCCACGAAGCCGGCGTGGACCCTGGCGTGGAACTCGGCGCCGGCCCCCTCCAGCCGGTCGGCCGGCCGGGCCATCCGGGCCCGACCCAGCTCGGGGGGCACGTCCAGGAACACCACCAGATCGGGCCAGATCCCCCGGCTGGCCCAGGAACACATCCGGCGCAGGTCGGCCAGGTCGAGCCCACGGCCGTAGCCCTGGTAGGCCAGGGTGGAGTGGCTGAAGCGGTCACAGATGACCGTGCGGTTGTTGTTCTGGGCCGGGCCGACCACCTCGGCCATGTGCTGGGCCCGAGCCGCCAACATGACCAGGGTCTCGGCCCGGGCGTCGAAGTCGTCCACCCGATGATGGAGCACCACGTCCCGCAGCGTCTCGCCCAGCGGGGTGCCACCGGGCTCCCGGGTCAGCACGGCCCCGATGCGCTCGGCCAGGCGGGCGGCCTGGGTCGACTTACCCGAGCCCTCTCCCCCTTCGAAGGCGATCAGCCGCCCGCGCACGGTTCAGTCGGAGGTTCCGGAGGAGGGCTTCTTGGCCGTCGTCTTCTTGGCGGCTGTCTTCTTGGCGGCTGTCTTCTTGGCGGCTGTCTTCTTGGCGGTCGCCTTCTTGGTGGCGCCGGCCTTCTTGGTGGTGCCGGTGGACTTGCGGGCCGCCCCGGCCCGTCCGGCCCGCTTCTTGGCCGGCCCGGCGGCCCGGCGGTCGGCCAGCAACTCGGCGGCACGCTCGTCGGTCAGGGATTCGGAATCATCGCCCTTGCGCAGGGAGGCGTTGGTCTCCCCGTCGGTCACATAGGGACCGAAGCGGCCCGACTTGACCACCATGGGCTTGCCACTGACGGGATCGGCGCCCAGTTCCTTGAGGGGAGCGGCGGCGGCGGCCCGGCCCCGGGTCTTGGGCTGGGCGAACAGGCCCAGGGCCTCCTCCAGGGTGACGCTGAAGAGGTCCTCCTCGTTGGCCAGGGAGCGGGTGTCGGCGCCCTTCTTGAGGTAGGGCCCGTAGCGGCCGTTGAGGGCCTCGATCTCGGCTCCGTCGGCCGGGTCGGTCCCGACCACCCGGGGCAGGCTGAGCAGACGGAGGGCGTCGTCCAGGGTGACGGTGTCCAAGGACATGGTCTTGAACAACGAGGCGGTGGGGGGGCGCTCCTTGGAGTTGGAGTCGACTTCGCCGAGTTGGACGTAGGGGCCGAAGCGGCCGGCCCGGGCCACCACCGCCAGCCCGGTGGCGGGGTCGATGCCGATGGTGCGATCCCCCGACGGGGCGGCCAGCAGCTCCTGGGCCCGTTCCACGGTCAGCTCGTCCGGGGCCATGTCCTCGGGGATGGAGGCCCGCTCCTCCCCGCTCTGGACGTAGGGCCCGTAGCGGCCCACCCGGGCGTAGATGGTCTCCCCGGACGGGGTCAGCCCGATGGGGATGGAGTTGACCTCCCGGGCGTCGATGCGGTCGAGGTCATCCGACACCAGGGCCTTGAGCCCGGGCCGCTCGGCCCCGAAGTAGAACTTCCGCAGGTACGGGACCGCCTCGGCCGAGCCGCCGGCTATCTCGTCCAGGTCGTCCTCCATGGCGGCGGTGAAGCCGTAGTCGACCAGGTCCCCGAAGTGCTCCTCCAACAGGCCCACCACGGCCAGGGCGGTGAAGGACGGCACCAGGGCGCTGCCCTTCTTCCACACGTAGCCGCGGTCCTGGATGGTGGAGATGATGGAGGTGTAGGTGGACGGCCGGCCCACGCCCATCTCCTCCAGGGCCTTGATCAGGGAGGCCTCGGTGTAGCGGGCCGGGGGCTGGGTGGCATGCGAGCGGGCGTCCAGACCGGGGCCGGCGTCGGTGTCCACCACGGCCAGGGCATCGCCCTCGGCCAGGGGCGGGAGCCGGACCTCCTTGTCCTCCAGCTCGGCGTCGGGATCATCGGCGCCCTCGACGTAGGCCCGCATGAACCCGGGGAACTGGATGATCTTGCCTGAAGCGGAAAAGGTCGCCTCCTCCGCCTTCCCCTCCCCCGACACGGCGGCCCGGCCGACGATGCGGACCTGGGCGCTGGTGCCGCGGGCGTCGCTCATCTGGGAGGCGATGGTCCGCTTCCAGATCAGGTCATATAGGCGGGCCTCGTCCCCGTGCAGCTGGGCCGCCAGTGACTCGGGGGTGCGCATGTCGTCCCCGGCCGGGCGGATGGCCTCATGGGCCTCCTGGGCGTTCTTCACCTTCTTGTCATACCGCCGGGGCGCATCGGGCAGATAGGCCTTGCCATACAGGGTCTCGATCTGGCGCCGGGCGGCGGTGACGGCCGTCTCCGACAGCGTGGTCGAGTCCGTCCTCATGTAGGTGATGAAGCCGTTCTCGTACAGGCGCTGGGCCACCTGCATGGTCCGGGCCGAACTGAAGCGCAGCTTGCGACCCGCCTCCTGCTGGAGGGTCGAGGTGATGAAGGGGGCGTAGGGCCGGCGGGTGAAGGGCCGCTCCTCCACCGAGGCCACTTCGAACGCCGAGTTCTCCAGGCGCCGGGCCAGGTCGGTGGCGGAGGCCTCGTCCAGGCGGACCACGTCGGAGTCGGTCTTGAGCCGGCCGGACTCCTCGAAGTCCCGGCCCGAGGCCAGGCGCTTGCCATCCAGGGCGCTCAAGGTGGCCGGGAAGGACTCGGTGTCGCCCTGTTTCTGGAACACCCCCTCGATGTCCCACCAGTCGGCGGAGTGGAAGCGCATCCGGGCCCGCTCCCGGTCCACCAGCATGCGGGTGGCCACGCTCTGGACCCGGCCGGCGGACAGTCGGGGCATCACCTTGCGCCATAGGACCGGGCTGACCTCGTAGCCGTAGAGGCGGTCGAGGATGCGGCGGGTCTCCTGGGCGTCCACCAGCCGGCGGTCCAGGTCCCTCCATTCCCTCACCGCCCTTTCGATGGCGGGCCGGGTGATCTCGTGGAAGACCATCCTCCGGACCGGGACCCGGGGGTTGAGGACCTCCAGGAGGTGCCAGGCGATCGATTCGCCCTCGCGGTCCTCGTCTGTGGCCAGGTAGACCTCGCTGGCGTCCTTGAGCAGGGACTTGAGCTTGCTGACCTGGGCCTTCTTCTCCGACGCCACCACGTAGAGGGGCTTGAAGTCGTTCTCGGTGTCGACGCCCAGGCGGGCCCAGGGCTCACCTTTGTAGGCGGCCGGCACGTCGGCGGCGTTACGGGGCAGGTCCCGGATGTGCCCGATGGAGGACTCCACCATGTACTCAGAGCCCAGGAAGCCGGCGATGGTCTTCGCCTTGGCGGGACTCTCCACGATCACGAGGGGCTTGGCCATTTGGGGTGTCAGGGTTGGCAGATAGCCGGGGCTCTGTCAAACGACCCCCAGAACGGGCAGCGGCCCCGGCGGCCGGCTGGAGCCACCACCATCAGGATCCGAAGATGTCCTCGGCGGTGCAGGCCAGGACACCGGACGGTACGTTGATGAGCCGCTCCCGGGCGCAGACCGCATAGCGCAGGTCAGGCAGCTCCCCCAGCCGCGCCGCCTTCGTCCGCAGCTCGGAGACCAGGCGAGAGGCATCGGCTCGGCGCGTCCATTTCGACTCACCCACCAGGATCGGCTTGCGCTCGCGCCCGGCCAATACCACGGCGTCGATCTCGGTCGGAGGATCTTCCCGCCACCAGGGCCCGACGGCCACCACCCGGGGCCCGAGCCGTCCGGCGGCGGCTTCGGCACGCAAATGGTCTCGGAAGCACTGTTCGTAACGAGGGCCCATGTGGTCATCGAGCGACTCGACCAGCACATCGAGGATCGACTCCCCGAGGCCCCTTTCGATCTCGGCCCGATAGCGGCCGATAACGCCCAGATAGAAGGCCAGGAAGTTGTCGGTCAGCCGGTACAGGCGGCGCCGGCTCGTCTCACCCTCGGTGACGGGGACCAGGCGCTCAACCAGACGGAGCTCGATGAGCCGATCGAGCGTCCGGGCGGGCTCGGCCCGCAGGTAGTCCTTGATCTGGCCGTAGCGGGTGCGTCCCGCCGCGATGGCGTACAACGCCGCGCCCGGGTGCTCTCCGGCCTCGACTTCGGTGGCCAGTACCAGCTGGCCCTCAGTCAGAAGCGGCGCCCCTGGCTGGCAGACGAGATGGCGGAGGTTCTCCCGGAGCGAGCGCTGCTGGTCCCACCAGCTGAGGTAGAGGGGCATGCCGCCGACGAGGCCGTAGACCAGGGCCCGGTCGGACGGGGCCAGACCGGTAAGCATCCGGGCCGACTCGGCCGGACCGAAGGGGTTCAGCTGCAGCGACAGGTTGAAGCGACCGTAGAGAGGCTCCCTCTCCTCCTGCAGCCCATACATGGTCCGGACCGCCGAACCGCAGAGCAGGAGACGCAGCTTGGTGTGGCCGGCGGCGCGATCGAGGAAGGCGCGCAGGACGCCCGGAAGCTCGGGGCTGCTGCCCGCCAGCTCCGGGAACTCGTCCAGGACGACCAGCAGTGGCTCCTGCCGGCCCAGCTCGGCCAGGCTGTCCAAGGCGTCGTCCCAGTCGGCGTAGGGGCGAGCCGACAGGTCCCGGAGACCTCCCGGCAGGCTCGCCCCCACCTGTCGGGACAGCTGGGCCAGCTCCCCAACCGCTGCTCGGCCGGCCCCGGTGTGGAAAATCGTCCTTCGACCCTCGGCGAAGCGCTGCAGAAGGGCGGTCTTCCCCACTCGCCGGCGGCCCCAGACCAGTCCGGCTCTCCCGCCGCGCTGGGACCACCAAGCCTCCAGAGCGGCCAGCTCCCCCTCCCGGTTGACGAAGGAGAATGGTAACTGACGTCCGACGTAACTCACGATCCACGTAAGTTACACGTCACGGAAGTTACGGCGGAGCCGGCCGCGGATTCGTCCATTGCTCAAGGAAGCCGGCGGGACCGCCGACATCTGTGCGTCCCGTGGTTTTTGCGGGCGGAGTGCGCAGAGGGCCGGTCTCATCGACCGGCCCTCAGGCGCGCTTCAGTACCAGCCGGCGTCGCTCAGACGCCGGCGCCCACCGTCTGCTGGCCGGGGATGGGATCGGCTCCCATCGTCTCCGCCCCGCGCTTGGAGAAGGCGATGGCTCCGAGGAGGACAAGCAGAGCCACGCCCGACACCGTGTAGCGGGCGGCGGTGTGGGTGTGGAGCTTGATGACCTCCGGCAGGATGAGGAGGGACACCAGGTTCATCACCTTGATGAGCGGGTTGAGGGCCGGGCCGGCCGTGTCCTTGAACGGGTCACCGACGGTGTCACCGATGACGGCGGCCTTATGGGCGTCGGAGCCCTTGCCGCCCTCGTTGCCGTCCTCGATGTACTTCTTGGCGTTGTCCCATGCCCCGCCCGAGTTGGACAGGAAGTTGGCCATCAGCTGGCCGGTGAGGATGGCGGCGGCCAGGAAGGACCCCAGGGCGAAGTAGTTGATGCCGAAGCCCACGATGACCGGGGACAGGATGGCCAGCAGGGCCGGGGTGACCAGCTCCCGCTGAGCCGCCGCCGTGCAGATGGCGATGACGTTGCCGTACTCGGGGCGCTCGGTGCGGTCCATGATCCCGGGGTGCTCCCGGAACTGGCGGCGCACCTCCTGCACCACCGTGCCGGCCGAGCGGCCCACGGCCCGGATGGCCAGGCCGGAGAAAAGGAAGGCGATGGAGCCGCCGATGAGCAGCCCGACGAAGGTGGTCGGGTTGGCCACGTTGATCTGCGCCGCCGCCGCCTTGAACAGGCTGCCGCCCGAACCCAGGTTGAGCTGGTTGCCGATGGTCTCCACGAAGGAGGCGAACAGGGCCACGGTGGCGATGACGGCCGAGGCGATGGCCACACCCTTGGTGATGGCCTTGGTGGTGTTGCCCACCGCGTCGAGGCTGACCATGATGCGTTCGGCCTCCCCGCTGAACTCACCGGCCATCTCGGCCACGCCGGCGGCGTTGTCCGACACCGGGCCGAAGCTGTCCTCGGACACCACCATGCCGGTGGTGGAGAGAAGACCGATACCGGTGAGGGCCACCAGGTAGAGGGTGTATTCGATGTTGCCCTTGCCCATGGCGATGGAGATGGACAGGGCGATGGCGATGGCCACGATGGCCCACACGCTGGATTCGAGGCCGGAAGCCAACCCCGACAGCACGGTGGTGGCCGGTCCGGTGCGGGCCGACTCGGCAATCTCGCGCACCGGGGAGGTCTCGGTGGAGGTGAAGTACTCGGTGATGAGGCTGGCCACCTGGCCCAGTCCCACCCCGGTCAGCACGGCGAAGAAGACCTTCCAGTTGTGCATGTAGAAGTGCGCCACCAGCAGAGCCGCCACCAGGGTTATCCCACCCGATATGCGATAGGCCCGGTTGATGGGGGTCATGGCGGTGCGGTGCCGGTCGTTGGCCCGCACCATGTAGATGCCGATGGCGGAGGCCAGGATGCCGAAGGCGGCCACCACCAGCGGGTAGATGAGGCCCTTGGCCGTGTCGGCGATGCCGAGGGAGGAGAAGGCGGCGTAGCCCAGCACCAGCGAGGCCACGATGGTCACGGCGTAGGACTCGAACAGGTCGGCGGCCATGCCGGCGCAGTCGCCCACGTTGTCCCCGACGTTGTCGGCGATGGTGGCCGCATTCCGGGGGTCGTCCTCCGGGATCCCCACCTCCACCTTGCCCACCAGGTCGGCGCCGACGTCGGCGGCCTTGGTGAAGATGCCGCCGCCGACTCGCATGAACAGGGCCAGCAGCGAACCGCCGAAGGCGAAGCCCTCCAGCACGTTGGTCACGGCGTTCTGGAAGATGAGGGTGATCAGAACGGCGCCGATCAGACCCAGGCCGACGCAGAACATGCCGGTCACTCCACCGGTGCGGAAGGCCACCCGCAGGGCCGGGGCCATCTTTCCGTCCCGGGCGGCGGCAGCGGTGCGCACGTTGCCCCGCACGGCGATGCTCATGCCGATGGTCCCGGTGAGCCCGGAGAAGAGGGCGCCCACCATGAAGGCGATGGCCCTGGACAGGCCGGAGCCGATGAAGGACAGGTGATGGGGCTGGCCCGGCGCTCCCACCTTGACGGCGGTGATGAAGACCAGGAAGGCCAGCGGCAGCACCACGATGCCGATGGTTCGGAACTGCTGCTTGAGGAAGGCTTCGGCTCCCTCCTGGATGGCGGCGGCTATCTCCCGCATGGCGTCCGTGCCGGTGTCGGCGGCCATGACCTCACGGATGAGGGCGAAGGCGACCACCAGCGCCGCCACGCCGCAGAGCAGGGCGAAGTACAGCCACTCCTTCTCTCCGGAGTGGAGGGTGAAAGCCTGGTATCCGCCTTGGGCGGCCAGTACCGATCTCATGCCGAGTGTTCCTTCCTGTTGGACTGGTCCTTGGTCACGAACAGCTGGCGGGCGAGCTTCTCGCCCACCGTGCGGTCCTCTCCCTCGACGTTCAGGACCAACGGTCCGTCGAAGGGATGTTTCTCCCTGATCTCGACCCGCACCCCCGGGCGTAGGCCCAACGTGTCGAGGAAGGCAACCACATCTGGGTCGGTCGAGCCGGGAACGGCCACGATGGCCACCTCCCCGGGCTCGAGGTCGTAGAGCACGGGCAGGTCGGCGATGTCGCGGTCCTGGGGCTCCGGGATCGGAAAGCCGTGCGGGCAGGTGGCCGGCCGGTGAAGGGCCACGTACAGGCGGTCCTCCACCTCCTGGGGCAGGTCGGCCTCGAAGGAACCGGCCAGCCGATCGGCCTCGTTCCAGGCGTAGCCGAGCATGTCGGACAGGAAGCGCTCCACGATGCGGTGCCGGCGGATGGCCGCCACCGCCGCCCGCCGTCCCGTCAGCGTCAGTTCCACTCCCCGGTAGGGGCGGTGGTCCACCAGGCCCCGGTCGGCCAGCCGCTTGACGGTGGTGGTGGCCGTGCCCGGGCTCACCCCCAGGGAATCGGCCAGCGCCCCGGTGTGCGCGTCGGTGCCGGCCTTGGTTAGGCGGTACATGGCCTTGAGGGCCTCGCGCTCGGACTTTGAAAGGACCGGTTCCATGGTTTCCGAGTCCCGGAACCTAGTTTCGTCCCCCCGAAAGATGCAATCTGGACTGGCGCCAGCGGGGCTGGGGCCCCCGCTGGCAGTGGCGGGCGCGGTGCGAAGCACCCGGGGGCCCGTCACCATCGATGTAGTAGCAATACGACTCGTGCACGTGGTGGTGGTCGGCTGCGGACGGGTCGGGTCCGGGCTCGGGATCTCTCTGGTGGCCGACGGCCACACCGTGGCCATCATCGACCAGGCGCCCAACGCCTTCCGCCGCTTCCTGCCCGAGGACTGGCCCGGCCAGCGGGTGACCGGATACGGCTTCGACCGCGACTCCCTGGAGGAGGCCGGCATCCGCCGGGCCGGGGCCCTGGCCGCCGTGACCAGCGGGGACAACTCCAACATCATCTCGGCCCGCATCGCCCGGGAGACCTACGAGGTGGAGAACGTGGTGGCCCGGGTCTACGACCAGCGCCGGGCCTCCATCTACCGCCGCCTGGGCATCCCCACCGTGGCCACGGTGACCTGGACCACCGATCAGGTCCGCCGCCGGCTCTTCCCGGAGGACGCCAGCCTGGAATGGACCGACTCCTCCGGGGACATGTGCATGGTCGAGCGGGCCCTGCCCCCGGTCTGGGCCGGCCGGCGCATCTCCGGGCTCAACCTGGACACCCGCATCCGGGTGGCCCTGGTGACCCGGGCCGACCGCTCCGTCCTCACCACCGATGAGGTCGGCCAGGAGGGCGACATCCTCCACATCCTCGTCCAGCGCGAGGCCCTGGACGAGCTGACCCGGCGCCTCCACGACACCGGGGCCGGCCGTTGAAGGTCGTCATCGTCGGCGCCGGCAAGGTCGGCTCCTTCATCGCCAGTGACCTCCACGCCGGCGGCCACCAGGTGACGGTGATGGAGCTGGACTACGTCCTGGCCAAGCGGCTAAAGGGCGAGGTTGCCTATCAGGTGCTGGCCGGGGACGCCTGTGAGGTGACCAATCTGCAGGCCGCCGGGGTGGCCGAGGCCGATGTCGTGGTGGCGGCCACCGGGGACGATAAGGACAACCTGGTGGTCTCGCTGCTGGCCAAGACGGAGTTTGCCGTCCCCCGCGTCGTGGCCCGGGTCAACCACCCCAAGAATCACTGGCTTTTCAACGAGGCCTGGGGCGTCGACGTGGCCGTGTCCACCCCCCAGCTCCTGACCGGGGTGGTGGAGGAGGCGGTCACGGTCGGCTCCCTGGTCCGTCTGCTCCAGCTGGAGCACGGGGACGCCAACCTGGTCGAGGTGACCCTGGCCGAGGACTCCCCCGCCGCCGGGCGCAGCATCGCCGAGCTGTCCCTGCCCCGGGATGCGACCTTCGTGGCCGTCATCCGCAAGGGCCACGTGGTGGTGCCCAAGGGCGACACCCTCCTTCTGGCCGGGGACGAGGTCATGGCCCTGGTCACCCCCGCCTCCCAGGACGAGGTCCGGGCCCTACTCGTCTCCTGACGGCGTCCGCCCCGGCGGGATCAGAGGTCGGGCTGGCCCTGCCATGCGCCGCAGGTAACCGTCATATGAACGCTGGAACCGTTCGGTCCGGCACTGCTGGTGACCTCGTCCACCAGGGCCAGGACCAGGGGCAGGGACAGTTCCCCCTCCAGGGCGGCCCGGCCCGGGTCGGGGGGGAGCACGACTTCATCGGGGGAGGGGACGGAGGGGGCGTCACCGTCCTGGGAGGTGGTGTCGGTAACCTCGATGACGCAGGCGTTCTCGGACTCGGACCAGCGGACCTGGACCGGGCGGGGGGTGTCGGCGGTCCGGCGGGAGCCCACCACCCAGCCGCAGGCCTCGGAGACGGCCAGGACCAGGTCCTCGATGCGCTCATCGTCCAGATCCCGGCGCTGGGCCAGGGTGTGGACCAGCATGCGGACCAGGGACAGGTAGCCGGCCTCGGCGGGGACGTCGATCTGGACACCGCCGGTGCGCTCGACATGTTCGATGGCGGCGCCGCTACCGGCCATAGGGCTCGATCAGTCCGACGAGGCACCGCCGGTGGCGGCATCCACGTCATCGAAGATCTGGAACACCTTGGTCAGGCCGGTGATCTCGAAGACCTTGAGGATGCGCCGCTGGGTGCAGACCAGGGTCAGGTCGCCCTCGTGGCTGCGGAGGCGCTTGAGGCCGCCCACCAGCACGCCCAGCCCGGTGGAGTCCAAGAAGTCCACGCCCTCGAGGTCCACGACCACCTGGTGGTGGCCCTGGCTCACCATCTCGACCAGGCGCTCCCGCAGACGGGGGGCGGTGTAGACGTCGACTTCGCCGCGGACGGCCAGGACGGCGAATCCGTTGCGCTCGGTTACGTCCAGACCCAGATCCATTGCCGCTCCTCGTAATCCGCTGACCGCCGGCCGGGTCCAAACGGCCCACCGGCGCCGTCAACCTATCCCTTCCCAGGTAGTTTCCACACATGGGCCCGCCCGCGGCTCCGGGCTCGGATCTGGAGGAGCTGCTCACCGGGCTCTCGGAGCACGGCCAGCTGGTCCACCTCCACCGTCTCCCGGCCCGGGAGGCGGTCCCCGGCCGGCTGGCCCGGCCGCTCGGCGGTCCCCTAGAGGAGCTGATCCCGGGCGGCGGGCTGTGGTCGCACCAGGCGGCGGCCATCGACCTGGCCCGGGCCGGCACCTCGGTGGCGGTGGCCACCGGGACGGCGTCGGGCAAGTCCCTCTGCTACCAGCTGCCGATAGCCGAGGCGGTGGCCGATCCGGACGCCGAGGCCGGTCCCGCCACGGCATTGCTCATCTATCCCACCAAGGCCCTGGCCCAGGACCAGTTGCGCTCCATGGGGGCCTACGCACCCCTGGGCGTGGTGGCCACCACCTACGACGGGGACACCAGCCGCGAGGAGCGGGCCTGGGCCCGCCGGCACGCCAACGTGATCCTGACCAACCCGGAGATGCTGCACTTCGGCATCCTGCCCAACCACCGGCGCTGGTCGACCTTCCTCATGCGGCTGCGGTATGTGGTGCTGGACGAGTTGCACACTCTGAGGGGAATTTTCGGCAGCCACGTGGCCCACGTGCTCAGACGGCTGCGGCGCCTGGCCGCCGGCTACGGCTCCTACCCGACCTTCGTGTTCACCTCGGCCACCATCGGCCGCCCGGCCCAGCTGGCCTCGGCCCTGTGCGGGCTGGCGGTGGCCGAGGTGGAACAGGACGGCTCCCCGGCCGGGGAGCGCCTGCTGGCCCTGTGGAACCCGCCGTGGTGGGACCGGGCCTCGGGCTCGAGGGCGTCGGCCCATGCCGAGACGGCCCGGCTCCTGGCCGCCCTGGTCGGCGCCGGGCGGCGCAGCATCGCTTTCACCCGGAGCCGCAAGGCCGCCGAGCTGGTGGCGGCCGGGGCCCAGCGCCGCCTGCCGGAGGACCTGGCGGCCCGGGTCCGCCCCTACCGGGGCGGCTACCTGGCCTCGGAGCGCCGGGCGCTGGAGGCGGACCTCTTCGAGGGGCGCCTGCTGGGGGTGGCCGCCACCAACGCCCTGGAGCTGGGCGTCGACATCGGGGGCCTGGACGCCTGCGTCCTGGACGGCTTCCCCGGCACCATCGCCTCCATGTGGCAGCAGATGGGCCGGGCCGGCCGCTCCGCCGGGCAGTCCCTGGCCGTGCTGGTGGCCGGGGAGGATGCCCTGGACCAGTGGCTCATGGCCCATCCCGATGAGCTGGTCACCCGGGCCCCGGAGCCGGCCGTCATCAACCCCGCCAACGCCTTCGTGATGCAGCCCCACCTGGCCTGCGCCGCCTACGAGCGGGCCCTGGAGCCGGCCGATGAGGAGTGGTGGGGCCCGCCCGGCCTGGCCGGGGGCGTCTTCGAGGACACGGTGCGGGAGATGGTGGTCAAAGACGATCTGGTCCTGCGCCGGGGCCGGGCCGTGCCGGGCCGGCGGGGCAACCCGGCGGCGGGGATCGGCCTGCGCAGCGGGTCCAACGAGCAGATCCGGATCCTCAGCCAGGACGGCGGCCTGATCGGCACCATCGAGCGGGACCGGGCCTACCCGGCTGTGCACCCCGGGGCCATCTACCTCCACGCCGGCCAGCACTACCGGGTCGACCGCCTGGACCTGGACGACCGGGCCGCCTGGGTCGACGCCGTGGACCCGGGGGAGATGACCCAGGCCCGCAGCCAGACCGACTTCCGCATCCTGGGGGTGGACGCCTCCGACGGCGTGGGCCGGGCCCGCCTGCACCTCGGGGCGGTGGAGGTGACCGAGCATGTGACCGGGTACCGTCGCCGGGACCTGGCCAGCGGGGAGGTCCTGGGGGACGAGGATCTGGACCTGCCGGCCACCACCCTGGTGACGCGGGGGTTCTGGTACACCTTCGCCGAGCCGGTGCTGGGCCGGGCCGGGCTGGACCAGGCCGACCTCGAGACCCTGGCCGGCTCCCTCCATGCCGCCGAGCACGCCGGCATCGGGATCCTGCCCCTCTTCGCCATCTGCGACCGCTGGGATGTCGGCGGGGTCTCCACCCACTGGCACCAGGACTCCGGGGAGGCGACCGTGTTGATCTACGACGGCTATCCGGGCGGGGCCGGGGTGGCCGAGCTGGGCTACGCCGCCGCCGGCACCCACCTGTCGGCCACGCTCAAGGCCATCTCCGACTGCCCCTGTGATTCGGGCTGTCCGTCCTGTGTGCAGTCGCCCAAGTGCGGGAACCTCAACGAGCCCCTGGACAAGGCCGGCGCCATCGCCCTGTTGGAAGCCATCCTGGGTTGATGGTCGGGCCGGCCGGCCGGGCGGGCGGGCGGGGCTGGCCCGCCGGCCCGGCGGGCGAGGGAGCTACGTCAGGCGTCCAGGCGGACGGCGGCGTGGCGGAGCCAGAGCAGGTGGGTGACCACGGCCAGCAACAGGGCGGCCAGAGCCACGGCGGCGAAGTCCCTCACCACGGCGTTGTGGTTCTCCACCGAGGTGGCGTAGGAGACGGTGGTGGCGCCCCCGGCCTCGGCCTGTGTCCCACTGCTACCCGAGCTGAAGGGGGCCACGGTGGGGTTATCGCTGCCGGGGGCCACACCGTCCCCGGTCAGGGGCGGCAGGGCCGCCCCGCTGAGGCCTTGATCCCCGGCTGCGTTGGACGCAGCGGCAGAGGACGAGGAAGCCGACTGGGCCTTGGTCTTCTGCACCAGCTGGTCGAAGCTGGACAGGTTCTGGGAGGAGCCGCCCGAGGAGGCGGGGGCCCGCCCGTAGGTGCCGAAGGAGGGCTGACCGGACCGGGACCCCGAGGAAGCGGAGCCGGCGGAACCCGACCCGGAACCGGAGGCGCCGGAGCTCGAAGCCGACCCGGACGAGCCGGAGGCGGTGCCCGAGCCGGAGCCCGTCCCTTTGCCGGCGCCGGACGTGGAGCCGGACGAGCTGCCCGAGCCGGTCGAGGACGAACCCGAGCCGCTGGATGACCCCGAGCCGGGGCTGGCGTCGGTGACGGTGGGATCGGTGGCCGAGGCGCTGGACGGGGAGGAGTACAGGACCGAGCCGGAGGTGTCTCCCCGCCGGACGGCGGTCACCGAGTAGGTGTAGCTGGTGCCGGGGGTCACGGCGGAGTCGGTGATGCTGGTGCCGGTCACCGCCGCCGGCCAGGCCCCCGAGGTCGGGCTGCGGCTGACCTGGTAGCCCACGATGTCGGGCTCGGGATTGGCGTTCCAGGAGACGGTGATGGAGGAGCCGTCGGCGGCCGGCTGGGCGCTGACGCCCTGGGGAGCAACCGGCGGGACGTTGACGCTGAAGCTGCCGTCATAGGAGGCGCTGCGGGTCGAGTTGAGAGGCGGGTCGCTCTCCTGGGCGCTGACGCTCAGCTGGTACACCCCGTTGTAGGCCAGGCCGGGGCTGACGTTGATGGTGAAGCCGCAGGAGGACTGACCGCACCACGACGGGGTGGTGGAGGAGAACCCGGGGTGGCCGGCCGAGGAGGTGACGGTCACCTGTAGGGCGCCGCTGATGACTCCCCCGGTCGACGTGGCGCTGACGGTGCCGGCCACCTGGGGAGACGAGGTCGACACGGTCGAGCCGTTGGAGGGCGACACCACGCTGACGTTGGGCGGCCCGGCCAGGGCCGGGGTGGCCCCGGCCACCAGCAGCAGACCGGCCCCGGCGCCGGCGGCGCCCAGGAGCCGGAAACTGAGGCGCCTCACGCCTGGGTGGGCACGCCCACCATCATCGCCTTGATGACGATGCGGTGACTGGCTGAGCCCTTGGGAGTGCACGAGGTGAGAGTCAGGGTGTACTGGCCCGGGGTGTTGGCCACCACCGAGGTGTCACTGGGCAGGACCACGAAGGGGGCCCGGTCGACTTCGTAGGTGCACGAGCCTACCGGCGTGGTCAGGATGATCCGGTCACCCGGGACCAGGCGGTCGACGTTGGAGAAGGGCCGGCCGTAGGTGGTGCGGTGACCGGCGATGGCGACATCACCGATCTCACATGGCAGCGGCGTGCCCGGGTAGTGCCCGGCCCCGGCCATCAGGTCCGCCTCCGAGGTCCCCTCCACCACCACCACGTTGACTCCGATGGCCGGGATCTGGATCCGGGTCAGGCTGTCCCCGACCGGCACGGCGTCGTTGCGGAACTGCTGGGCCAAGGAGGGGTCGGTGGCCAGCTGGTGGGCCAGCCGGCTCTGCAGGTTGGTCTGGTAGATGTTGGTGAAGAAGGGGTAGCCGAGGAGCCCGATGGCGGCCAGGACGAGGGCCCCGGACAGGCCGGAGATCGCCCAGCGGGCCGCCTTGTGGTTCCTCAGGTAGGAGACCAGTCGGTCGGGGGATTTCTGCATGGTCATCTATCTCGGCTCCGATGGGACCGGATTGGAGAGCCGGCCCGGCACCACCGTCCCTCTCCTGACGGTAGTAGCCGGACCGGGCAGTCTCCTGTCGGCTGTATCGGCGGTGATTTCGCCGTGGTTAGGGATTGGAGCGGCCGGATCAGACGGCCGGGCGGCGCATCCAGGTACGGAGGCGGCGGCCGATGATGCCGACGGCCAGGAGGCCGGCCCCGGCCAGGGGCAGGGTGGGCGTGCTGCCGGTGAAGGGCAGGGCCTTGATGGCCGGCGGGGTGATGGAGGTGGCGGCCACCACCGGGGCGGCGGGGATGGCCGGCTTACCGCCGACGCTGGCGGTGGACTCGGCCAGAGCCAGGTCTATGCCGCCGTCGGTGGCGGTGGGCGAGGAGGCGCCCAGGCCCTGGAGCAGGTCGAGGGAGACGCCGTCGGCCACGGCCGTGACCGAGCCGTCCTTGTTGACCGTCGAGGTGCCGTCGGCCACGGTGATGGTGGACTGCAGCGGCGTGCCCTGCAGGATGGTCAGGCTCTGGCCCGGGGCCACGGTGAGGGTCTGGGCGGCCAGGCCGGTGGCGGGAAGCGGGTTGATGGTGACCGTGACGATGGCCGCGTCGTAGCTGGGCGTGGCCTTACCGGTGGCCCGGTCGTAGACCGCCTCGGCCTGGGAGGAGCCGATGACGATCTTGGCCACGGGGGAGCCGCCGATGCCGAGGATGTCGACTTCCCCGCCGGAAGCGATGTTGAGAGCGGTCACCTTCCCCGCCACGGTCTGGACCATGGAGCTGCTCTCACCCAGGTGCAGACCCAGGGTCTGGCTGTTCTGCAGGACGTTGAGCAGCTGGCTCACGGTGGCGGTGGCCGGGTTCAGGCTGGGGGCGATCTGGTTGAGATCACCGAAGATCTGCTGGACCGGGGCCAGCACCGGCTGGAGCACGGTGGTGAAGGTGGCGGCGGCGTTGGCGGTGATGTCGGCCACCGTGCCCTGGGCCATGGCCGTGGGCTGGCCGTCCTTCACCCCGGCGATGACGTTGGAGCAGGCCGGGCCGGCGGAAAGGGCCGGGAAGGGGGAGGGCAGGGTGGGCAGGGGCGGGGTCCCGCACTGCTGGGCCGGGGCCTGGGTCTGGTTGTTGCCCTTGACCGAGGCCTGCTGGGAGGCGGTGGCAGCCACCGGGGCCAGCTGGCCCACGGCCGAGGCCACGGCGGAGAGGTCGGAGGCGACCTGGGCACTGCTGATGCCGGCGGTCAGGCTCTGGCCCAGGACCGACAGCTTGAGGGCGGTGCCCGAGGCGGAGCCGGCGTAGACCTCCGGGGTCCCCGCCGCCCCGGTGGAGATGCTGACCGGGCCGACCACGGTGGTGGTGGCCAGAGCCGGACCGGCGGCCAGGGCCGCCCCCAGGAATCCGACCGCTCCGGCGGTCAGGACCTTTACCTTCAACCGCGAACCCTCTTTCATGCCTTGCCCCCGAATCAGGTGTGATGTGGGGCATTGGTTAGAGGCCCCTAGTTTGTGTTGGGGGGATATTCGCCACCGGCGGGGCGGACTCCTCCAAGGAAATTCACCGTCCCGTTACGCGCCATTGGCCGGGTCAACCCGTCCCGGTCCCGGAATGGGGCCGGGGGCCATAACCTGGGAGTCGTGGAGGCCGCCTTCTTCGACCTCGACAAGACCGTCATCGCCCGGGCCTCCATGGTCGCCTTCGGGCCCTCGCTGTACCGGGAGGGCCTCATCTCCCGGACCACGGTCCTGCGGGCCGTCTACGGCCAGCTCGTCTACATGCACCTGGGGGCCAACGAGGAGAAGCTGGCCAAGATCCGGGATTCGGTGCTGGCCCTGACCCGGGGCTGGGACCGGGACCAGATCCGCCAGATCGTCAGGGAGACCCTGGAGACGGTGGTCGAGCCCATCAGCTACGCCGAGGCCCTGGAGGAGATCGAGCTGCACCGCCAGGCCGGGCGCAAGGTCTACCTGGTCTCGGCTTCCCCCGAGGAGATAGTCGCTCCCCTGGCCGCCCACCTGGGCGTGGACGGGGCCATCTCCAGCCGGCCCAAGGTCGATGAGGAAGGCCGCTACACGGGGGAAATGGCCTTCTACGCCTACGGCCCCTACAAGGTCGAAGCCATGGTGGAGCTGGCCGAGAGGGAAGGCATCGACCTGGCCAATTCCTGGGCCTACTCCGACTCCTATACCGACCTGCCCATGCTGGAAGCAGTTGGCAACCCGGTGGTCATAAACCCGGACCGGGTCCTGGGCAAATTGGCCAAAGAGCGCGAATGGGAAGTGCGTACCTGGGAGCGCACCGTCCGGCTGGAAAGCCGGCACCGGCCGCCCGGCGGGGTTCCGGGAGTGGCCGCCGCCATGGCCGTGGCCGGACTGGCCGCGGCCGGCGTGTGGTGGCGCCTCTACGGCTGGCGGGGGCCGGGCCGGCTCAGACGACCAGCAGCTCCCGGGCCTCGGCTTCGAACTCGGGCCGGCGCAGCTTGGACATGGCCCGGGACTCGATCTGGCGGATCCGCTCCCGGGTCAGGTTGAAATGCGCCCCGACCTCCTCCAGGGTGCGGGGCTCGCCCCGGTCCAGACCGAAGCGCATGCGCAGGATCTCCTGCTCCCTCGGCTCCAGGGACGCCAACAGACGGGTGATCTGCTCCGGCAGCATGGACGAGGCCACGGCCTCGAAGGGCGTCTCGGCGCCGACGTCCTCCACTAGATCGCCGAGTTCGGCCTCGGCGTCGTCCCGCAGCCGCTCCGACAGCGACACGGGCTCGGCCCGGAACAGGAGGGCCTCGGTGAGCCGTTCCTCGGAGACCTCGGCCTCGGCCGCCAGCTCCGCCGGCGTGGGAGGCCGGCCCAGGCGCAATTCGAGTCGGACCTGGCAGCGGTGGATGCGGACCAGCAGGTCCCCGGCATGGACCGGGAGGCGGATGGTCCGCCCGGTGTTGGCGATGCCCCGGGTCACGGCCTGGCGGATCCACCAGGTGGCGTAGGTGGAGAACTTGAAGCCCCGCCGCCAGTCGAACTTCTCCACGGCGTGCATGAGGCCGATGTTGCCCTCCTGGATCAGGTCGAGCAGGGGCAGGCCGGAGGACTGGTAGCGCTTGGCCACCGAGACCACCAGACGGAGGTTGGCCAGGACGAAGCGGTACTTGGCCTCCTCCCCCCGACGGACCACTCGGCGCAGCCGGCGGGCGGTGGCCGGATCGAGATCGATTCCCTCGGCCAGACGGGACTGGGCGGCCAGGCCCTCCTCCATCTGCCGGGCCAGTTCGGCCTCATCGTCCTTGGTCAGAAGGGCGTAGCGCCCGATATCACCCAGATAGACCCGGACCAGGTCCTCGTCGTCCCGCTCCCGCCCCTTAGCCGCCACCGTGACCTCCAAGCTCGGCGTGAGTCTGCCCCACCCCGCTCATCCGGTCTATTGGTCCGGACATGACCCCTTATCGGCCTGAGTCGTCCGGATCTGAACGATAAGGTCCGCCCGATGAGCGATGCGCCCATGGCCCCGGAGGTGGATTTGACCATGGTCACCATGGTCTTCGACGCCCGGGAGGCCAACGAGGCTGCCGCCGACCGCCTCCTGTCGGTGCTGTCCAAATACGTGGTCGTCTCCCGGGGACATCCGGGCTGTCGCAACATGGACCTGTGCGCCTCGGCCACCCGGCCCGGGCGCTACCTGATCGTTCAGAAGTGGGAAAGCCCCGAGGCCCAGGCGGCGCATTTCGACTCGGCCGAGATGGTCGACATGGCCAAGGCCTGCGAGGGCCTCTTGGAGAAGCGCCCCGACATAGACCTTTTCATAGGCATCTCCGCCCACGACCTGAACTGAGGAAGGCGCCCTCCCCGAGCGTCAGGCCGCCTGCCTCCCGGACGTTCCCGCGGGTCTGGCGGCCCGGACTGACGGGGCGGCCATGCCCACGATCGGAGCGGCCAGGTGGGTGGCCGCGGCCGAGCCGTGGAAGGCGGCGTCACCGAAGCTGAACACGCCTCCGTCGGCGCCCACCAGCCAGTAGCCGGCCCCGTCAGGGGTGGCGGCCATGCCCACGATCGGAGCGGCCAGGTGGGTGACCGCGGCCGAGCCGTGGAAGGCGGCGTCACCGAAGCTGAACACGCCTCCGTCGGCGCCGGCCAGCTGATAGCCCGGCGGGGCCAACGGAGCCGGAGGGCCGACGGGCGGGGGCGAGGAGCCGGAGGCGGGAGCGGCAACCAGGAACGCCGGGTCCTGGGTGAAACTCACCGTCACCGTTCCGTTGGCATTGGCCACTCCGACCGGAACCAACGAGCCACTCGGGCCCACCATGTAGATGACGTCCCCGGCCACGATGGAAGGGTCGGTGATGGTCATCGTGATCGGCGAAGAGGCCGAGGTGGCACCGTTGGGCGCTCTCCATGACACGGCGAAGCCGACCACGAAGCTGGCCCCGGGCGGCGGGGTGAAGCCCGAGGTGTTGACGGCGTATTCCGTCACGGTGGTGCCGGCGGGAAGGGCGCCAGCCGGAACGTCGACCGAAGCCGAGGCGCCGCCGCTGGACCCGCTCAGGGTGCTGGGCGCCGACGCCGGCGTCGTGGTCGTGCTCAAGGCCGTGGCGTCAGCCCCGGAGACGCCTGGGGGTGGGGGGGCCGGGGTGGGGGGCGAAGTTGGCGGACTGCCCCCGCCGGAGGAGACGGGTGCCTGAGGCGTCACCGCGTTGGAGGCGCCCGAAGCCGGGCCGGTCCCTTTCGAGTTGGTGGCGGTGACGGTGAAGGTGTAGCTGTCACCATTGGTCAGCCCGGTGACGGTGATGGGGCTGGAGGAGCCACTGGCCGTCTGGCCCCCG
>DAHUYE010000033.1 GCA_027315345.1 Actinomycetota bacterium | reverse complement strand
CATCAGCTCTCGACCTCTCCAATCCCTCGTCCGACGCCGTCTGGAACACGCCCAACGTGAACTCGTCGTCTTCGCTGCGGCCGGTCAGCCGGCCTTACGCCTCAACTGGGGCCTCGGCCGCGGTTCGGTGAAGAATCGAAGTTAAAGACACCGCCCACGAGGGACTGTCACTTATCGCCGACGCGGCCGTTTGGGTTGTCCCGACGCCTGACCTCGATCAGCTACGGCTCCGGAGGGGGTCCCGGCCGGGCCAATGCACTCGTCTGTCGCGGTGAAGGCTCTATGCGGTACTAGGCCAACGGCACGACATCTTTCTCACGTGAGGGACGAGATCGGTCCTGTCCAACGGGACGGGGCCGACGCCGGTGGAGCGTTCCGCGGGGATAGATCGTCCTGGGGACGCCAGGACCGTCGCGGGGGTCTTGATCGGTGGAGATTCGGCTATTGGGCCCGGGGGACGAAGCGGCAGCGGAGGCGGCGTGTCGCGTCTTTTGGACGGTCCGGCGAAGTGGAACTGACGCGCCAGTTACTTACCACCAGCTCCTGCTCGGCTGTCGCACTGGGCTCAGCGTGTACGGTCGCTGGAGCTGACCGCGAAGCCACAGCTGTATGAACACGCCTAAGGTCGCCGGGATCAAAGCCACGACCGCCCAGCGGTCAAGACCCTGGATGTGCCGGCTGAGCAGGGCGCTCACCGCGGTGCCGACCGTAGCGGTCAACACCAAGAACAGCCGGAAGGTGGGGTGATCCACCGTCCACGTGCGCTCCGCCCGGATGAATGACCGAAGTCCATCACCCGGCTTCCACAGCGGCCCCTTTTCGGTGCCGGCATCGCCCACGGCCACTCCTCGCTGACCGGTCAATCCGGATACGGCTCCAACAAGGTAGCCCACTCTCAGCGACTTCAGACATCCATTTCGGCCCTGGACCGCATCGTTCACAGCACCGGCCAATCAGTGGGCTCGCGGGCATCTCATTGCCGGTCGTGCCCGCTACGTGCCCGTAAGGGATGTAATTCGCGGCCACTCCCGGCCAGCAGCGGTCAGGGCGCCATCTGGGCACACCCCCGCTGACCTGGGATTACGCCGAAATCGAGAGTGGGGCTCCGTGGATTCGAACCACGGACCTCAGCTCCTTGGGGAGGTCCGATAGGTCGCGATTCCTGGCACGGGGAAAGAGTCTGGCCCGAGCGCGGCCTGACCACGCAGAATGCCGGCTCTCGCTCGGGTCCGCTACCGATCTGGCCCGAACCGGGGGTGCCCCATATTCGCGAGCCGGCCCAGGCTGGGCAGGTGTCCCAGACCGCCGGTCCGGGGACAGGCCCCAACTGCCGTCTGAGCTGGCATCCGTGTCCGTTATTATGCGCTCGCCCAACGCCCTTCGGATCCGCCCGCAATCCGTCGATCGCGGCCGCGCCAATCCGAAGTGCAGCCGAGGTCCGACGAGCGATAACAACGGACTTATTGCGTGGCACCGCCGCGATTATGCGTGGTCAGACCACTCTCCGGAGATGCATCATGTACTCCCGCCGGTTCAGCGGATCAGGACCCATTCTGGGCCGACTCGGAGGCTCACCCCGGACCGCCCGATACGAAGCGCCCGCAACTTCCAAGGTGCCTTCTCCGGCGGTGATGCCAGGGAGCGTCGCTCGGATCCTCTGGACAACCGCCACAGGGGCCTCCCCGTTGAGGACGCACTGGTCACCGGTCACCTGAGGCTGGTCCAGGGCGGCGCCTTCCCTTCCGAGAGCTACGACCACCGAAGACAGCGAAACAACGGGAAACTCGAGGCGGAGACGGGCGACGGGCGACGGGCTCGCATACCACCGTCCCGGCGACAGCCATCGCTGACATCAGCACCATGGGGGTGAGGTGGCGAGCGTCGGACGGCGTGCTTCCGGTGGGGTAGGCGCAAGCGATGAGGTTCACCTCGCAGTCGGTCACGGCCCAACCGTGGAGGCCCTGGCCAAGCGTCTCGCGAACAGCCTCTTCGATGACGGCATGGAAGGAAGGAGGCACTAGGCCGACCTCGGCCTCAATGGTGTAGGCGACTCCGCTGCCGGTCGGTCCCGGACGGATCCGCAGACCCACTGTGGCGTTGAACGGGTTGGAGGTGGCCCCCACCAGCTCGACCCGCTCGCCGGTTCCGGCCGGGCGCTCGACGTAGACCGTGGTCGTCGATGCGAACTCGATGGCGAGGCCGTAGTCCAGGGCCAGGGTGTCCCGGATCACCTCCTTCTGGACCTCCCCGAAGAGAGAGACATGCATCTGGCCGTCATCGGCCAAGCGCAGTGAGATGAGCGGGTCAGCCTCGGCCAGCTCGGTGAGGGCGACGTGGACGGCGGCGCGCTCGGCGCCGTGGTCGGGAACGACAGCCGCCTCCAGCGCCGGGGGCCCGAAGCTGGTGAGCTGTCGCCTCGATGGCAGACCGAGGTCAATCCCGACCCGGGCGTGGGCCAAACCGAAGAGCTGGGCGATCCCGCCGGCCTCCACCCGCCCGGCCAGCTCCGTCGCTCCTCCTCTGAAAGCCCTGATGGCGGTCACCCGGTCCCGGTGTTCGCCGATGTCCAGTCTGTCCCTGGTGGCGATGCCGCCGGAGAACACCCTGACCAGGGCGATCTTCTCCCTACTTCGTCCCCGCTCGATCTTGAACACCCGGGCCGAGAGGGGCGCCTCAGCATCGGCCGGCCCACGAGGCAGTAGATCAACGATGCCCCCCATCAGCTCCGCCACGCCCGCCCCAGTGAGGGCCGAGCCGAAATAGACCGCATGAGCAGCCTGTTCAGCCGTTCGGGCCCGCAGCCGGGCGAGGAGCTCCTCGGGGCTCACCTCATGACCGTCGACGTCCAGCCCGGCGGCCAGGTAGTCGAGGTGGGACGGGTCGAGCCGATGGGGCCGGAAGACGGCCTCCCGTCGACCGGGGTGGATGGCCTCACCCATAGCCAGCGCCGTCATCCCCAGGCGGTGTTCGAGATCGGCCAGGACCCGGTCAGGGTCCGCTCCCATGCGGTCGATCTTGTTGATGAACACCAAGCTGGGAATGCCCAGGCGCCCCAGGGCCCGGTAGAGGACCCTGGTCTGGGGCTGGACGCCCTCCACCGCCGAGACCACCAGTACCACCCCATCCAGGACGGCCAGGGACCGCTCCACCTCTGCGATGAAGTCGGGGTGGCCGGGGGTGTCGATCAGGTTGATCTCGACGCCGCCCACCTCGAAGGTCGCCACCGCCGCCTTGATGGTGATGCCCCGGCGGCGCTCCAGCTCCAGGGAGTCAGTCTGGGTGGTGCCGGCGTCGACGCTGCCGAGATGGCGGATGAGCCCGGCGGCGAATAGGAAGCGCTCGGTGAGGGTGGTCTTACCGGCGTCTACGTGGGCGACGATGCCCAGGTTGAGTCTTTCGGCCAAATGTCATGTCCTTTGAGTCGATGGGTTGCATGGACATGGACTGATGGCGCACTCGGCTTCCTCCTGGTCTCGCGGCGGTGTGAGTCCACCACAGCGATGAGGTCGCATCCAGCGGATTACGAGGATCGTCATCCCGCTCGAGGCGGCCGGAGCCATAGGGCCGGCCTGTCCGCGCCGAGTGGGATTGGCCTGGACCGGCACAGCCGTCTGCCGCCTCCGCTTGCTCGCGTGATGCGCCGATCTGTCGCGCAAGAGCCCTTCACCCCTCGGTCTCGATCTCGGCCAAAACCTCCTGCAGGCTGTGCCAGGCATTGGCGGCGAACTCCGGGTTCGTGGTCCGGTAGTAGTCGTATCCCATGACACCCCGCAGGATGGCCCAGCCGCGGGCACGGATCCAGGTGTCTTCGTCCACCGCAAGGGCCTGGCGGTAGATCAAGCGAACCTCGGCAGGAAAGAGACTCCAGGCCGTCGAGTATTCGACGGCTGGGTTGCCGATCCCGCAGCAGCCGAAGTCGATGACTCCCCGCAGTCGCCCGTCGGCCACCACGAGGTTGGTTGGAAGCAGGTCTCCGTGGAACCAGACCGGTGGACCTGACCGCTCGGGGACCGCAAGCGAGACCTCCCAGGCTCGGGTGACGGCATCGGCCGGGACCAGCTCGGAAGAGCCTGCGATGGCCCCCCTCACGATCTCGTCGATGGCTGCGAGGCGGCCACCCCGGTACCCTCGCCGTGCCCCGCTCGGGTCGAGTGCCTGGAGGCTCCTAACGAAGCCGGCCAGGTCCTCGGCCGCCTGGTACAGATCCTCGGGCGGCCGGGCTGACCAGGAAGTGCCGTCGATCCAGCGGTAGACCCCCCAGCGGAAGGGATAACCCTCTCCCGGGCGTCCAATGGCCAGGATCGTGGGGATCTCGAGAGGTAGGCGCCCGGCCAGGGGAACGAGGACCTTCAGGTCGTCCTCCACGTCGGTGGCGTAGGTATGGGATCGGGGCAGGCGAATTATGAGATCGGGGCCCAGCCGGTAGATCCCGTTCACGGTGCCGGCCGAAGGCACCTCCTCGACGGGTAGACCTGCCCAGGCTGGAAACTGGGAGGCCACGAGTCGGACAACCAAGTCGGTGTCGATGTCCACCTCGTCGCCGTGCATCTTCTGGCGCTGGGCAGCCCCATCCCCGTCAGTCGGGCTGGGGTCGCTTCCGGAACCTGCTGAGTCGCTTGCGGGCGCGTCCAATCGGACTCCTTCATCCGTAGGTTGTTTGGACGTTCCCGGCGGCCGCGACCGCGTAGTGAATGGGCTGGCCGGAGCTCCAGCCAGTGCTGAGGATGGTAACGGGTGGGTCTTTGCAACGCCGGGAATTCCCAGACGAGCGAGCCGCCCCGTGTTCTGCGCTGCCTCTACGGCCCTCGCACGACGCGCTACCCGTCTGATTGAGTATCCACCATCTCGGTAGGTCCACCTTCCTACCGTCACGGCTTCCGATGGCCTGGCTCATGAACCGTCTGCCGACCGCCTCGCGGCCTGGCTTGCGAACGAGGTGCCAGGCCATCGGATCCCTGTCCGTGGCCTGGCTGAAAAGAGGCGTGCCTCCTGTAATCAGACTTGCCGGCCGCGGCTCCCACCTTCCCCCCCCAACCGAGGAGCAGCAATGGAAGTGACGCTGGGCGTGGACCCCCACAAGGGCTCCCACACCGCCGTGGCCGTCGATGACACCGAGGTCGCCCTCGACGAGATCAGGGTCCGCACCGGGCCCAACCAGCTCGAGGTCCTGCTGGAATGGGCTTCCGCCTACCCCGAGCGGACCTGGGCCATCGAGAACGCCACCGGACTCGGCCATCTCCTGGCCCAGCAGCTGGTGGCTGCCGGCGAGCGGGTGCTCGACGTCCAGCCCAAGCTGGCCGCTCGAGTCCGGCTGCTGGACACGGAGTCGACCAACAAGAACGATCCCCATGACGCCCGCTCGGTGGCCATCGCCGCCCTGCGCTCGACCAAGCCTCGGGAGGTCGGCCCCGAGGACCACGCGGCCGTGGCCCGGCTGTGGTCCAAGCGAGAGCGGGAGCTGACCTCCCATCGGACCCGGACGGTCTGTCGCCTCCACGCCCTGTTGTGCGACCTCATTGCCGGCGGGGTCCCCGAGCGCCTGTCGACCACGAAAGCAGCCAAATTGCTGGGGTCTGTGCAGGTCACCGACGGTGTCACCGCCGCCCGGGTGGAGCTCGGCCGGGAGCACCTGGAGGACCTTTATCGGCTCGACGAGCAGATCGCCGAGAACAAGGCCCGACTCAAGAAGGTGGTGAAGGCGTCCGGCTCCTCGGTCACCGAGGTCTTCGGCGTGGGCCCAGTGGTGGCCGCCACCGTCATCGGCCTGACCGGGGACGTGACGCGGTTCCCCACCAGGGGACATTTCGCCTCCTTCAACGGCACCGCCCCCATCGATGTGTCGTCCGGGGACAAGAAGATCCACCGTCTCTCCATGCGGGGCAGCCGCCAGATGAACAACGCGATCCACATGGCCGCCGTCACCCAGATCCGCTTCACCCACAGCCCGGGCCGCGCCTACTTCGACCGCAAGGTGACCGAGGGCAAGACTCCCAAGGAGGCCCTCCGATGCCTCAAGCGCCGCATCAGCGACGCCATCTACGACAAGCTCATCGCCGATGCCCGTCGGCGAGGAGTCCTGAAGGGCCCGGGAGGGCAAGCGGGGAACGACTCTGCATCCAGCGCGACCGGCTCACACCCCGCGATGCCGGCTCTTCGGACGAGGCACTCCCGGACCCGTCGCCACCCTACGGCAGCCCGCCAGGCGAGTAGTCAGACTCGCCGGAGGGCAGGCTCAGCACCACGACCGACGGCCGCCGCAGTTCGTCGAACCTCCCGAAAAGCGTCTTGACAAACAAAGAGGACTCGTTAGGTTTTCGACTCCGACCGATCCTCAGCCCTACGAGTCGGAAAGCGCAAAGCACGCGTTACGCGCTGGCTGGGGTGGTGATAGGCGCTATTCCCGAAGATATTCCTTCGTGACGGCGACCCAGTGGTCGACATCGTCAGGACCATGGTGTCGGATGGTCCAATCGACCAGTCGTAGGCCAGCATGAGCCCACATGCGGGCGACCAGGTCGTCCGGGGTAATGGCCCGCAGATGGGTCTCCACCCGCTCCCTGAGTGACCTCGGCCCCATCCGGGTCAGGTCGAAGGCCAAGATCGCCAGATCAACGCCGGCCAGTCCCGCCCTCGCTCCGTCCCAGTCGAGCACCGCCGTCACCTTCCCCGGCCGGTCGGGATCAACCAAGACATTTCCCAGGTGGTAGTCGAGATGCACCAGGTCGTCGCCGACAACGAAGTCCTCGTCTGCGGCCAGAGCTTCGATCTGGTCTAGTAGCGACGCCGTGGCGGTGCTGTGGACGCGCAGGGGCTCGTGCAGGCACCAGCCAGGGCCAGAGGACGCCAGGTACATCGGCATCGGCCGGCCCGAGAAGGCGGTGCCCGCCAGGACCCCCCGCCGCAGGTCGACCAGCTCGATCAGCTCTTCGACTAGATCTGCGGAGACACTCTCCGGTCGCGCGCCGACGGCCAGCTCCTGGATGACCGCTGCCCCGAGCTCGCCCACGTCGAAGACGGCCTCGTAGCGGGGTACCGGGATCCCGACCTTCCGGGCCAGCTCCATCAGGGTCATCACCTCATTGAGCTGTCCTTCCGGCTGGCCGGGAGGGATGGGAGGGGCCCAGGTCAACACTCCGTCGTGCCCGTCGGGCCATCGCACAAGCCAGGCCCCCACGGCGCCGCCAATCAGGCGCTCCACCAACTCCAGAGCTGGACCGCCGCCCGCCACGATGGCGTCGCGCAGGGCCGGGGCGTCGATCTGAGCCACCGGCCTGAAGCCCTCGGCGTCCGCCACGGTGCCCGATCGTATGGCCGGACCTGGTATCCAGCCCGCCGGACCGACGCCGCCTCCCGAGGTTGGTGGCCGTGTTGACGAGCGTCGGAGTGGGCTACGGGCTCTCTGAGCCGAGGCATCCCTGCTCCGCCCGCCAGCGGGTTGTCGATGAAGGTGGGTCATCCCGACCAACGCGCATCGTGTCAACCTGGTAGGCCGTGGAGAAGGAGGAGTATGTCAGAGAGGCCCGAGGAATCCCCAGCCGCTACTCCCCACGCCTCGGAGTCCGGGGCCTCCTACCTGGTGGGGGCAAGCAGTATCTGACGAGGTTCGCCCACTCCCTTCGTACCGTCGTGGATGACCTCGGCAGGCTGTCCCCGCCGCCGGCAGACGCAGCCCAGCTGCGTGCGCACTTCTTGCAGCCGATGATCGAGCAGGCCGACTTTCTCCAGCGAGAAGCCGAGTCGGCACCTCGTCTCTTGTCGTTCCGTCGGGCAATGGCAATCCTTGCCAGGGCACCCCAACCCAGCGAGGCAGATCAGGAGTTTTGCGCGGAGTACGGGCTCGACGATCGCCGGGCCCATGCGTCCTTCCCGGAGCGGGCGGCCCAGGTCGGGATCGACCTCTCGTCGGTCACGTTTTCCAGGAGGCCACTCACTCGCACGCAACTGGTACGAATACGGAATGGCGGTCCTAGGACGAGAACGCTTGTCTGGCTCTCCTTCCTGTCCGGTTGTCTCGGTTTCCTACTCGGTCTCCGTACAGGTGTCAGCGAAGCGGTCATCGCCGGCGCCCTCTGTTTCTGGGTCGTCGGGGCCGCAATCTGGGTCGCCCTTCATCGGGCTGGTGCTGCCGTTGTCCGAAGAATCCGCGAGGGTGTGGTACCAGACAGGGCCGTGGGAGTCATCTCCCGGGTGGGCAACTACTGGCGCGTGTCCATCGTCGTGGAGAGAGATCCGGACAATGCCGTCTCGTCCACGATTGCCTGGAGAGCACCGGGCCGAGCACGGGGAGCGTTCCTCGCCGGTGTGGTTGGCGATCCCTCGCCGGGAGGGCGATTTGCGCTGGTCTTGGAGGACGAGAGCATCTTGGTCAGCTATCGGGATGCCCGTTCGACCTACTGGCCACCGCTGAGCTACGAGCAGCCAAAACGCTAGAGAGGTACCGCCCCGATGTGCCGTTAGCGCACGGCCTCGGCTTCGGGGTGCACCAGCGGTCAGCCGTTCAGCTCGGCCTTGCCGGCCGACCAGAGGCGACCGCTCCGCTGGGCGTACTAGGCAAAGTCCAGGGGCGCGCAGGTGTCGCCCGGTTCTGGCTACGGTGGCCGGCCGTGGCCCCGAGGCACCGACCCACCCCCGAGGAGGCGGCCCAAGCCGTCGAGCTGCTCTTGAATGCCCTGGAGTCGGACGCGGACATCTTTGACGCCTTCGACCGGATTCGACCCCTGCACCCCAAGGACAACACCTTCCCCGGCGAGGTCTTCGTGCGTCTGGCCGCCAAGGCTCTGGCAGAGGGGGGTGTCAGCCCCTCCGATCCGATCTCCGAGGACGGCCTGGTCGAGCGGCACCTGCCCGAGGCCGCCTTCCGGGGACGGCAGAACCACAAGATCCGCTACGCCGTGCTGGTCGCGGCGGCCACCCATGCCGGGGTGGAGGTGGACCTGCTCGAGGAAGTTGCCTACTGGGGCACCGATGACTTCTGGAGCTACGCCGGGCTGGCCGCCGTCGCCTGGATCCGGGCGGTCTCAGCCGCTCGAGGAATCCCGGTGGCCGAACTCTGTCGGCGGCTCCGGGACACGTCCGTCGCGTAGTCCGGGCCCATGCTCGTCGTCCATGCCACCAAGAAGCTCCGCGACCGGCTGAAGGGCGCCCTGCCCGCGACCTCGGAGACCTCCACCGCATCATGAACGAGTTCACCTACCTCGGCGAGGTCTTCAGCCAAGGTGCGCAGCCTGATCTCCGGGCCCTGTCGATACGGCTGGCCGCGGTGCCCTGCGGTCCGCTGTACAAGAGTCAGGGCAGCCCTGAGGGCGAACTCCGGGCCCTGCTCGCTGGTGTGGGGACACTGGACCTCAGGGGCACTCCGAACAACACGCAATAAGCCCTGGGGGGATGTGGCGACGGTGTTTGTGGCGGAGTCAGGCCGCTAGCTCCTACTCGGCGTTCTGCGCTGGTCGGCGAGGGCTGCGGCCGTCCCCTATTCGACGCACCGAATGCTCACCAGCGTTCGCGGTCGCGCTATCGACCAAGTCCGCTCTACCGGTGCCGGCCGACTCCCCTTCGCGGAGTGGGAACAGGGGGCTGGGAGCTGGTCCGGAGCGGTGCCGGTGCAGCCAGAATTCGCTCCGTGGCGCTGAGTTGCGGCTCCCGGCCCTCCAGCATCCGGCGGCGGTTGTCGATCCAGCGCTCGATGTCGGTCAACTCCCGGCGTAGGTGGGCCAGGCGCGGCCCCGCCTCGGGATGGGCCTGAACCCACAGCCGGCTCTGCCACCGGGTCGCCTCCAGGGCCCTGAGACTCGGAGCCAACGTGGCCATCTCATCCTCCAGGCGAACCCGGTGAGGATGGGCCAGTGCGTCGTAGTGCCGCTGGGCTACCTCCTCGGCCGCCCGGGCCGGGCCCAGCTCGGCCCGGAGCCGTCGGCGCTCGAAGATTCCCGGGCCAGAAGCGAGGGTGTCTTCGATCTGACGGCGGACGGCCCCGGCCCGGGAGAGCTCCTCGTGGGCTTGGCCGACTTCGGTGCCCGCCCATCGCCCGACGCCGGTCGCGAGGTCATCCCGGGAGCGCTCCATTCCCGCCAGGGTCTTGCGGTTGGCGTCCAGCTCGGCGCTGACGTCGGTGGGCATGGCCGCGGCCAGGCGCTCTATCTCCCAGGCCAGCCGAGCCCGGCGTAGGGCCAGGTTGTTGGCCGCCGGCCCATCGGGAACCGGGCCTTCGTCTCGTTGGGCCGGGATGCCGGTGTCGATGGCCCACCGGGGTCGGCGTTGGCGGGACCACTCTGCGGCCAGGTCCTCCTTGGCCTGGTCGGCGTCGTCGGCCACCACGTAGGCGTAGGAGGCCCCCCGCGCCCGGCTCATGGCCACATAGGCGAGCTCCCGTCCTCCGCCGTCAGCCAGCAGGTGGGCGGTGGTCGAGGTGGCCCCCTGACTGCGATGGACCGTGGTCGCGTAGCCGTAGTCCAGCCGGTCGGCGCCCAGGTCGGCCCCGGCCAGGCTCATCACCCGGCCGTCCTCGGTGCGAAGGGCCAGGCTCCGGCCCTCGACGTCGACGCCGGCCACCACCGCCCGCTCGGAGGTGACCAATTCCCCACCGGCCGTCGGGGCCAGGGTGACCACTCGGTCCCCGGCTCGGTAGCCCCGCCCGCCCGGCGCGACGAGCTCGGGACCTGACAGCCGACCAGAGCCTTCCATCCAGACCCGGGCGCCCCGGTTGAGCTCGGCCACATTCGCCCGCCGCCAGGCCAGGAGGAGGGCGTCCTTCCCGCCGGCGATGTCGGCTGACCACGCCTGAACGGCAGCCTCGATGGCCAGGGCCCGAGTGCCGGCCGGGCGCAGCCGGCCGGCTCCCCCATACCACTCCACCGCCTCGGCCACCGAGCCCGAGCGCAGGGCCAACAGGGCTTGGCGCTCGGAGGGATCGAGCTGGCGCACGTTGTCGGCCAGCACCACCACGGCCTCCTTGTGCCGGCGCAGGAGGGCCTCGAAGGCGCCGCCCGGGCCGACCGGGCCGAGCTGGCGCCAGTCCCCGGTCATGACCAGCTTGGCCCCGGCAGCTCCGGTGGCGCACACCAGGCGCAACAGGGCGGGATCGTCGGTGGCGCCGACCTCGTCGAGGATCACCACGTGGCGGTTCGTGAGTTGGAGCTGGCCGTGGTCGATCCGCCAGCTGATCGAGGCCAGGGTGCGGGACAGGTCGATCCCGGTCTCGACTCCCAGGGTGCGCGCCGCCTGGCCGGAGGTGGCCGCCCCGATCACGGTGTAGCCCGAAGCCTCGAAGGCGGCCCGCACCACCCGGAGGGCCGTGGTCTTGCCCGATCCTGCCACCCCGATACCCAGCTCCGCCCCCCGTCCCGAGCCGGTGGCGGCCAGTGCCAGGGACCGCTGGCCGGGTGTGAGGGGATGCTCGAGGCCCCGTTCCACTTCTGAGACGGCGGCGGCCAGCGCCGGGACCGGGACGGTCGGACCGTCGGCCCGGTCCATCGCCTCGGCCACCGCATCGGCGATGGCGGCCTCCACGGCCAGGGTCGATGCCGTGGTGTAGGCCCGCTCCCGGGTCCCGGCCACCCCAACGAGGGGGATGACCTCGGGATCGGCGATGAGCCGGCCCACGGCCGCGTCCAGCAGGTGGGACGGCTGGCCGTAGAGGGAGGGAGCGACAGCCACGATGACATCGGCCCGGGAGAACACCTTGCGCCGGCCCAGGTTGCCCTGGGGACCCAGCGCCTCGGCGATCAGTTCTCGCATCCGCTTGACGCCGACGGGCTCCAGCCGGAAGCCCCGGGAGGCCTCGTCCACCAATTGAGACAAGGCCGCGACGGGATAGCCCACGTCGGCCAGCTCGGCGTGCCAGCGCCCCATCAGATCGGTGAGGGGGGTGCGGGCCTTTGGGGACCGGGTGGCCCGCCCAGCCACCTCCGAAGCCCGGGGGGAGTCGAAGCCCCGGCGTTCCATCTCAGCGGTGATCTCCGCGGCCCGTTTGGAGTGGACCTCCCGTACGACGTCGGGGATGCCCACTATCCGCCAGTGCCCTAGACGACCGGAGGGTCCGGGATCGGGGGCGATGGCGTAGCCCAGCTCCACCGCCTTGGCCGCCGAGGCCATGCGCCCGACCATGGTGGCGGCGTGCAGGTGGTCCCGCCAGAGGGCCGTGTTGGGGGCCTTGAACCCACCCCGGTCATCGGCCATGCGCACCACGTTGGCGACCAGCACGTGGTCATGAGGCGAGGGGTCACCGGCCCGGGAGGTGGCGTGGCGGGTGCGCACGTAGACCAGCCCGTCAGTGGGAGTGGGCAGCGCGGCCCGGCCTCGGCGTCCCCCGGAGTGCCGGGTCAGGGCGTCCAGGTAGGACAAGGTGGCGTCGGTCTCGGCGTCGAGGATGGCGGCCATGTCGTCCACCCGGCCGATGACGCCGAGCTCGGCCACCGACTTCTGAGATTATGCCGAGTAGGCGATTATGCCGAGTAGGCGAGAACAGCGGCTGTGCTGAAGGCAAATCTATTTGAGGCGGTTCGGCATAATCACAGCGTCTCCAGGAAGGCCATGAGCGCGTCGGAGGGTCGATAGCGCCCGGGACTGCTTCCCGGTGGTGACGCCATCGCGAGTGCCTTCTCTTTGATGGCCAGGTCGGCATGTAGGTAGACCTGGACCGTTGCCAGGCTCTCGTGGCCGAGCCAGAGGGCGATGGTGGACAGGTCAATGCCCTGTTCGCGCATGAACATGGCGCAGGTGTGGCGCAACACGTGAGGGGTCACCTTCTTGGCCCCGATGCTCGGACAGCGAGCGGATGCGACCGAGGCGTACTTGGCCACCAGGTACTCCACCGCGTCGGTGCTCAACGGAGTCCCCCGCCGGCTGGGAAAGGCCGGCTGGGCCGGATCACCTCTCCGCTCGGACAGCCAGACCCGCAGCATGGACACCGCCTCAGGGGTCAAGGGCGTGCAACGCTGCTTGCGACCCTTGCCCATACAGCGCACGTGCGCTCCCCTTCCGAGGACCAGATCGGCACAGGACAGGGCGGTGGCCTCGCTGACCCGCAGACCGGTCTGGACCATGACGACCAGCAGGGCATGGTCACGCCTTCCTACCCAGTCCGAGCGGTCAGGGGCGGCCAGGATGGCACTGGTCTCATCGCGGGTGAGGAAGGACACCAGCGCCCGCTCGCAGCGCTTCTGGGGGATGGCCAGCACCCGCTGGATGGACCCGGCGTGTTCGGGATGGCATAGGGCGGCATATCGGAACAGGGAGTGGATGGCCGCCAGGCGGGCGTTGCGGGTGCGCACCCCGTCGCCCCGGACGCGTTCGATGTGGTCCAGGAAGGCCCCGACCACCGCTGCGTCCAGCTGGGTGAAGTCCAACTCGCTCGGTCGGCAGCCAGCCGACTGAGAGGCGAAGCGCACAAAGAGTCGCAGGCCGTCCCGATAGGCGGTCACGGTGGCCGGGCTGGCGGCGCGCTCGGTCATGAGCCGTTGGGTGAAGAAGGCTTGCAGCGTGGGGGCCAGGGCGCTCATGCCAGGGCCTCGAAGGCCGGACGGACCCGAGTGGTCACCGCCTCGAACAGCTCAGGAACGGCCTGCAAATACCAGTACGTGGAGGCGGGGTTGACATGGCCGAGGACCTTGGAGAGGGCGGGCATGGCCACATCGACATCGACACCCTGGCGGTGCCAGTCCATGAGGGTCCGAACGGCGAAGGTGTGCCGCAGATCATGGACGCGGGGTCGACGCCGACCTTCGGGAGCGACCAGGCCGGCGGCGCCGACCAGCCTGACGAAGGTGTGCTCCACCGTGCAGGGCCCCAGTCGACTGCCCAGAGTCGAGACCAGCAGGGCCGACGAGTCCCGGACCGGAAAGGCCCGGTCCCGCGCCGCGGCGTATTCGAGCAGGGCGTTGCTCACCGTGGCGTGCACCGGCAGCTCCCGGGCGATCTCGCGCTTGGTATGGCGCACGGTCATGACCAGCCCAGCGTGGTCGACATCGGTGTCGTCGAGTCCCAGGGCTTCACCCAGGCGGACACCGGTGGCGGCCAACAGGCCGATGAGGACGCGATAGGTCAACCTCCTCCAGGGCAAGACCAGACCGTCGGTCGCAGCCATGAGGGCGGCGACATCGGCCTCGGAGTAGATGTAGGGCGTGATCCGGGTGTAGCGCCGGGGGAGGAGCCCGACCGGGGGCACCTCGTGGGCCGGGTCCAGCGCCGCCAGGTAGACACAGAAGCCCCGGACCACCCCGAGACGCTGAGACCGGGTGACGGCCAACGCCCCGGTGGTGGAGGTGGCCCATCTCAGGGCCAGCTCGGTGCTGGCGTGGGTGGCTCCGAGCTCGTCGAGGTAGCGAACGAAGCTGGCCAACAGCGTGGCCTCCTTCATCACGAAGCCCATGGAGCGACGCAGGCAGATGTAGTCGGCCAGTTGGCCGGATAGGGCGCTCATGCCAGACTCCCCGGCCAGGGCCGAGCCAGGCTCGCCACGGCGCCGGCATCGACATCGACATACAGAGTGGTGACCCGGATGTCGTGGTGGCGCATCACCTGGGCCACGGTGGTCAAGGACAGGCCGGCCCGGCGCATCCGGCTGGCCGCGGTGTGACGCAGACGGCGGGGACCGAAGCGACCCAGTCCCGCCTTGAGCGAAGCCCGGTTGACCACTGCCTGTACCCCGCTCAGCTGGAGCGGGCGCCAGGGCGCTCGGGCCCGGAGGAGGCGACTCGGCTGTCCTCGGTCGGCAAAGGTCGTCCGCGACAGAGATAGGCGGCCAGGGCCGCCCCCACCTCCTCGGGCAGAGGCAGGCGCTCATGGCGGTTTCCCTTGCCTCGGATGAGGATCTCGCCGTGGTGCCAGTCGATGTCATCCAGCTCCAGGGCGGCGACCTCACCGGCGCGCAGGCCCAGCCTGGCCATGAGGATCAACATGGCGTAGTCCCGCCTTCCTTGCCCCCGGCGGCGGTCGCAGCGGGCCAAGAGTCGGGCGACTTCGGCGTCACCCAGCGCCGGGGCCTGGGGCGCTGAACGCCGGGAGGCCAGCTTGGGCACGGCCGGGACCAGGTCGGACCCCGTTATCCCGGCCAGGTACAAGTAGCGCAAAAAGGCCCTCAGGCCACCGACTACATGACCGAGGGCACCGTGACGGAGGGCCTCCCTGGCGCCGAGGACATAGGAGATGACCGAGGCGGCGCTGAGGGCGTCGAGGTCATCAGGGCTGCCCATCGTCGAGCAGAACCGGCGGGCCGTTCCCAGGTGTATCTCAACGGTCTTGGCCGACAGTCCCCTTTCCTCAACCAGGTAACGCGCGTAGTCCTCCAGCAGCACATCAAAGGGTTCCCCACTCCGCGCCGGCGGGGGAATAGCCGAGACCGAGCGCAGGAATGACAGTGGGAGCCCGAACCGCGCCGGCTTGGTCAGGGTCTTGCGGCCCCGATTGACGGCGGCCACGCGAAACTCCCCATAGACGGCCACTGAATCTCCCCGCGGACGGACAGGGAAAGTCCCCGCGGACGGCCATCAGATCTCCCCGCGGACGGACACGGATCTCCCCAGAGGGATCCACCACCTGCGGGTCCCTCCTTGGCATCGATGGGCGCTGGCAAGCAACCACCGAACCAAGGAGGAACACCCCTGATGTTGCCCAAGGAGAAAGAGATGGAAGTACTCGAGGCCTTTGACCTCACCAAATCGTTCCGAGCCGCCGGCCAGCTGACCGGCGTCGATCACCACACCGTGGCCCGCCTGGTCACCGCCCGGGCCCTGGGAGCCGAGCTCACCGGCGAGCCGGTGGTTCGTTCCAAAGTGGCCGAGGCCTTCGCCGACAAGATCACCGAGTGGATCGATCGCTCCTCGGGGCGGGTCCGAGCCGATGTGGTCCACGACAAGTTGGTCTCCATGGGCTATCGGGGCTCGGAGCGCACCACCCGGCGGGTGGTGGCCGCCCTCAAGGGTGTCTATAACCATGACCGCCACCGGGTCTACAAGCCCTGGATCACCGAGCCCGGGGCCTGGCTGCAATACGACTTCGGGGACGGGCCGGTAATCAACGGCAGCGCGGTGATCCTGTTCTGCGCCTGGCTGGCCTGGAGCCGCTTCCGGGTCATCATCCCCCTGGCCGATCGCTCCCTGCCCTCGGTCATCGCCGCCTTGGACCGGACCTTCCGGATCCTCGGTGGCCGGGCTCCCACCTACGTGCTGACCGACAACGAAAAGACGGTCACCGATCGCCACATTGCCGGCATCGCGGTGAGGAACCAGACGGCCGTGGACGTTTCCCGCTACTACGGAATCTCCATCGCCACCTGTGTCCCATATGACCCAGAGTCGAAAGGAGGTTCGGAGTCGAGCGTCAAGCTGGCCAAGGCCGATCTGGTGCCCACCGAGTACAACCTGCGATCCGACTACTCCTCCTTCGCCGAGCTGGAGGAGGCCTGTGGGCAGGTGGCGGCCGGGTTCAATGCCCGGATCCACTCGGTGACCAAGGCGGCGCCCGCCGAGTTGCTCCTCACTGAGGCCGAGGCCCTGCATTCCATCCCCGACGCCCCCTACACGGCCGCCTTCGGGGTCTCCCGGGCCGTGAGCTGGTCGGCCACCGTGTCCTTCCGGGGAGCGCGCTACTCAGTCCCGGACCGTCTCTGTGACGCCGGGGTCTGGGTCCGCCTCGCCGGGGAGGAGGTGGTGATCACCGCCGGGGAGGGCAGCGGAGCGACCGAGGTGGCCCGCCACCGCCTCCTCGGGCCGGGTCAGGCCTCGATCTGTGACGAGCACTACCCCAACCGGGTGGGTCGTGATCCCCTCCATCGGACACCCCGGGCGACCAAACCCTCCGAGGCGGCCTTCTTGGGGTTGGGCGAGGGAGCCAAGCTCTACCTGGTCGAAGCCGGCGCCGCTGGGGTTCGTCGCATAGAAGCCCGGATGGCCGAAGCCGTGGCTCTGGGCGTCCTGCACGGGCCGAGCGTGGTGGACCAGGCCCTGGGGGTGGCGGCCATGGTCGGGCGCTTCGCCGAGGGCGACTTGGGCTCGATCATCGTGCATGGGGCCACTCGGGACGTCCTTCCTCCGCCCCCGGAGCACTCGCTCTCGGCGGGCACGGCCGCCTGGTCGGCACTGGGTGCATCGAGCGAGGACGAGGAGGACGAGGGATGAACGTCTCGATCCCCGATGACGAGCTGGTGGGCATCATCGACTGCCTGGTGTTCGTGGCCGACCTGTGCCGATCCGAGGCCAGGGCGCTCAACCGAGCTCTGGACCGGTTCCTGGGCGTGGCCGGTCTGTATGACGCCACCGACATGCGCGACGAGATCCTCCAAGGCGCTGACTACCTGGCCCGGGCCCTGGGCTATCCGGACTCCACCATGGACCCCGACCTGGTCCGCTCCGGAGAGCCCTCATGACCCCGGCCCGCCCGATGCCCGCCGATGTCGCCGTGATCGATGAGGTGGTGGCCCTGTGTCGGCGCCTGCGGCTCAAGTACGTGCGAGAGCAGAGTCCCGATGTCGTGCTCACCGCCCGGGCCCAGCGCTGGGACCCGGCCGAGGCGCTGCGGGTCCTGTTGGTGGCCGAAGTCGAGGGCCGGGACCGCTCGGGCATCGAGAACAAGAGACGTCGGGCGCATTTCCCGGCCGGCAAGACCTTCGAGTCCTGGATCGAGTCCCGCTCCTCCATCTCATCGGCGACCCAGAGGGCGCTCAAGAGTCTGGAGTGGGTGACCCGGTCCGAGAATCTTGTCGTGGCCGGTCCCCAGGGCACGGGAAAGTCCCATCTGTTGGAGGCCATCGGCCATCACGGGGTGGACCAGGGCCTGTCGGTGGCCTGGTTCTCCGTCGAAGACCTGGGCACCATCATCCGCCGCCACCGGGTGGACGACACCGTCTCCAAGGCCTTCGCCGCCTTGGCGTCGACATCGCTGACGGTCATCGATGACATAGGCCTGTTGCCCATCTCATCCGATGCCGCCGAGGGGCTGTATCGACTGGTGGACGCCGCCTACGAGCGTCGCTCCCTGGCGCTTTCGACCAATCTCCATCCGTCGGGCTTCGACCAGCTGATGGACAAAACCATCGCCTCGGCTCTGGTGGACCGTCTCATGCACCACGCCCACGTCGTCCTGACCGACGGGCAATCGGTGCGCCTCGAAGACGCCCTGGCCGGCAAGGGGGTGGTGCCTCTGGCCTAACGGCTGGGGAGCAATCGTGGCCGTCCGCGGGGAGTTCCCGTGGCCGTCCCTGGGGAGGCCAAATGGCCGTCCGTGGGGACTTCTCGTGGCCGTCCGCGGGGAATTCCTATGGCCGCCTGTGGGGAGATCGCCGTGGCCGTTGACACCGATCCAGGCGGGCGGCGCAGAACCGAGCGATCTGCGCCTCATCCAGCTGGGCGAGGCCCACGTCGTTGGATTCCATCCAGCGCGAAAGCTGAGAGAACTGGGTCATTCGCTGCTGGACGACCCCAAAGCAATATCCCAGGCCCTCCAAGTGGACTCGATAGCCCTCAGCGAAGGGACCGAGCGGCCCGGGTGGCGTCAGGAACTGGTGCTTCATGTCCTCCTCCTTCAGGGATCTGCGATCCCGCAGGAGGAAGCATCCGCCCAGCGCCGTTGATTATGCCGAGTCCGAATGAGGCCTCACCTCGCTGGCCAGGGCCAACCCGGCAGACGCCGGCCTACTCGGCATAATCCGCTACTCGGCATAAGCCCCCTTATCCCGAATTCGGAATAACGGCGGACTGAAGGTCAAATCAAAGCCGGCCACCGATCGGCGCTCACCCCGCCGGCGCAGCAGGGCTTCCCGTTCGGCCCAGTCAGTCTCTGCCTGGGCCCGGTAGACAACCTCCTCGGCTTCGAGTTCCACCGGGCCCAGACCGTCGGCGACCAGGCCCGCCTCCCGGGTGACCCAGTCCCGGCGGACCTTGGCCACATGGGCGGCGAGTGCCGCCTCGATGCGCTCGGCCAAGGGGCGGAAGACCGACGCCGACCGACCGAGCTCGACCGGCTCGGTGGGATGAACCAGCAGGCCATAGACCCGCTCCATCTGTTCCGGGGTCACCTCGCCGGCCAGGCCCAGCTCGGGCGAAGCGGCACGGCCTCCCCAGCGTCCGGGGGCCTCGCCCCGGGCGACGTCAGCCAGGTAGTAGTCCTCGCCGCCACCGGCCACGGCGTCGATGAGGTAGCGCCACCCACCCCCGGCGAAGATCTTTCCCACAGAGAGCATTCATGGCTCTATCCGGACCTCCAGAGGGCCGATCGTCAAAAAACTTTCTGGAGAATTTGCTTCCGGTGTTGCTCCGGCCCAGGCCCGGGCGGCCACCTTCATCATCAGGAGATGCAGAGGTGTGTGGGATCGGGCCTTTGACTTTCGGGCCTTCCGCCGCGCCCGGGAATCGGCCCGGCAGGAGCTCTGCGCCGAGCGCGGCAGGAGGCGAACCCCTCGCATCCGTCGAGCCCACCCGCCGCGCAGCCGACCACCCGGGCCGGACCTCGAGGCCCCTACGCTCCAGCCTCGTGCCCAAGCCCCCTGGCCAACCCGTCTTCCAGCTGCGGATCACGCTCCAGAACATCCACCCACCGATCTGGCGACGCCTGCTGGTACCGGGCAGTGTCCGCCTCGACCGGCTGCACCGGATGATCCAGGCCGCCTTCGGTTGGGAGGACTACCACCTCCACGCCTTCCGGATCGGCGGAGCCTCCTTCGGCATGCAGCTCGACGATTACCCGGAGGAGGAGCTGGACGAGACGGCCGTCACCGTGGCCGCCGCCCTGGAGGGAGTGGGCCGTTTCGACTACGAGTACGACTTCGGTGACTCCTGGGAGCACGAGGTGGTGGTGGAGGACTTCTGGCGGGCAGCCCTCGGGCTCAAGTTCGCCGTGTGCATCGACGGCCAGAGGGCCTGTCCTCCCGAGGACGTCGGGGGCTATCCGGGCTACGAAGAGTTCCTCGAGGCCGTCACCGATCCCGATCACGAGGACCACGAGCGCCTCCTGACCTGGGCCGGTGGCTCGTTCGACCCGGGCGCGTTCGACCTGGCCCTGGCCAACGCCCGCCTCCAGAAGACCCGCTGAGCAGGGCATCAGGGGCAGTCAAGGTCCGGCGTCAGCCGGTCCCGCAGGGACGCCGCAGGCGACCTTGACGGCCCCGCTCGCGACTGCCTGGGCGCGGCCACTGTGGAGCCAGCCCCGGCCCGGCGGCCGGGGTCTGGTAGCGGCTCAGGCGTCAGGGCGTCGGCCTACTTGAGTGTCTCGTCCGGCAGCGTCCCGGTCAGGCCACGGGAAGAAATCTGACCCAATTTTTTGACAGACGGGGGTCAAGTGGTCCGGATAGGGGGTGAGGGGTGGTCGCGCCGTCCCCACCGCGGAGGAAGACCGATGACTGACGTCCACATGGGGGCCCGAGCCGAGTCGGGCGGTTCGGAGCTGACGGCACGGCCGGACAAGTTGCTGTACACCCCCGGGGAGGCAGCCGCCCTGCTGTCCATCGGGCGGACGAAGCTCTTCGAGCTCCTGGCCGACGGGACCCTGCCGTCGGTTCGGATCGGGAACTGCCGACGGGTGCCGGCCGCGGCCCTCGAGTCGTTGGTGCGCGAGCTGCTGGCCGCCTCCGAGGGCCCGTGAGCCGGGGTGGTCAGGCGATCTCGACGCGATCCTCCGCGGCCAGATAAAGCCTTGACTGCATTAAGGGTATAGGATATGCTGGCCTTCGTGGAGGACCTCATCGGGCTGAAGGAGATCGCCACCCTGCTCGGCGTCAGCCGACAGAGAGCCCTTCAGATCGTCCGGGACCGCACCGACTTCCCCGAGCCGGTGGCCCAGCTGGCCGCGGGCCGGGTGTGGGCGACCGAGGCGGTGCAGGCCTGGCTGGCCGCCAATCCTGAGCGCCGTCCCGGCCGGCCCCGCAAGCGACCACCGGAGGTGCCTGGGTGAGCGTCACTGCCAAGAAGCGACGGGACGGACGTATGGTCTATGAGGTTCGCCTCCGGGACGCGTCCGGACACGAGTACAGCCGCACGTTCCTCACCCGGAAGGAGGCGACCGCCTTCGAGACCAACGAGCGCTCGGCGCGCTATAGCGGGACCTGGATCGACCCGCGTCGGGCTGAGGTGTCCTTCGGTGAGCTGGCCAGGACGTGGCTCCAGAGAAACCCGGCCAAGCGCCAGTCCGGACTGGCCCGGGAGGAGTCGATCCTGCGCAACCACATCTATCCCAGGCTGGAGACACGGCCGCTGGGCTCGCTGACCCCGGCCGACGTCCAGGACCTGGTGCGGGTCTGGTCGGAGAAGTTGTCGCCCCGGTCGGTCAAGCGCCAGTACGGGGTGCTGACGGCGATTCTCAACTTCGCGGTGGCCAGCGACGTGATCGTGCGCTCCCCGGCTCGGGGCGTTCGCCTGCCCACCGTCACCGCCCGGCCCCGCCCGGTGCTCAGCGCCAGCGAGCTCAGTGCCCTGGCCCAAGCCCTGGAGAGCCTCGGCGGGTCCGGCCTGATGGTCTACATGGGGGCGGTCCTGGGCCTTCGCTGGGGGGAGTGCGCCGGCCTTCGGGTCAAGCACTTCAACTCCCTGGAGCGCACGGTCACCATCTCCACCCAGCGCACCCGGGGCCTGGGTGGTCGCATGGTCGAACAGGCTCCCAAGTCCGAGGCCGGCCGTCGCACCCTGGCCCTGCCCGAGGCCCTGATGGGTCGCCTGGCCGCCCACATGGCCCGCCGGGAGATCACCGGCGCCGATGAGGATGCCTATCTCTTCGTCGGACCCCAGGGGGGACCGCTGGAGTACAGCGGCTTCCGGGAGCACCAGTGGCTCAAGGCCCGGGCGGCGGTGGGGAAGGACGATCTGGAGTTCCACGACCTGCGCCGGACCAATGCCACAGCGATGGTCCAAGCCGGGGTCGACATGAAGACTGCGCAGGTCCGCCTGGGTCACTCCGATCCCCGTCTGACCCTCGGGATCTACGCCCAGGCGACCACGGCGGCTGATCGCGCCGCCGCCGACGCCCTGGCCGAGAGGCTCATGTCGGACGCCGACGAACCGGCGCGGCCCGAGGCGGACGCGGGCTAGACGCGGGATGGCGGGTCTGAAGGACACTGCCAGATCCTGGCGAAATAGGCCCTGACCAGGACTTTCACTGGTCGGGAAGGCGGGATTCGAACCCGCGGCCTCAGCGTCCCGAACGCTGCGCGCTAACCAAGCTGCGCTACTTCCCGTCGGCCGGCTAACCGGCCCCCGGGATGCTACCCGAAGGGGCCCTGACCACCACCTTGGCGATGCGGCGGTGGTCCATCTCGATGACCCGGAACTCCCAGCCCCGGTGCAGGAGGGACTCGCCCTCGGTCGGGATGTGGCCGAAGCGGTCGAAGAGGAAACCGCCCAGCGTCACGTACTCGCCTTCGGGCAGATCGACCGGTAGGGCCTCGTTCAGATCCGCCACCGGGCAGTCCCCGGCCACCTGCCAGCGGTGGGGGTCGACCCGGACCACGGGGGCCTCCTCGGCCGGGTCGAACTCATCGGGGAGCTCCCCGACCAGTTCGCCCACCAGATCCTTGATGGTGAGGACACCTTCCACCCCGCCGTATTCGTCCACCACCACCGCGAAGGCGTTCCGACTCTGCCGCATCGCCCCCAACACATCCAGGACGTGACGGCCCTCCAGGACCAGGAAGGGCTTGCGCAGCCGCTGGACCGGGGCGTCGGCCCGCATATCCCGGCCGTCGGCCCGGAAGAGATCCTTGACGAACAGAACGCCGGCCAGGTCATCCAGATTGCCCTGGTAGACGGGGAAACGACTGTGGCCTGACTCCCGCACGGCCCGGGCCACATCGCCAACCGTCACCGGCGCCTGGAGGGCGACCACATCCACCCTCGGGGTCATGACCTCCCGGGCCCGGGTGTCCCGCAGGGCGACCAGGGCGTCGAGGATGGATTCCTCCTCCTGGTGCTGGTCGGGTGACTCGGGCCCGTGGCCGTTGCCCAGAGGCCGGTCAGACCCGGAACGTCTTCGGCGCAGGCGCACTCAGGAGCGGGGGACCCCGGAGCCACTCAGCGCCGCCGGGGGATCGGCGGCCAGGGCGGGCCGGCCCTCGGTGGCCGTGCCCGGTCCGGGAGCCACCGGTATGGGGACTTTGACCGGGACCGGCTCGTAGGAGGCGTCGAAGTAGGTGCCGCCTTCGGTCAGGGCGTTGATGGCCCGGCGCAGGCGGATGGGGTCCAGCGGCTTGACCAGCCAGCCCTCGGCGTCGACCCGGCGGGCCAGGAAAACATCGGCCCGGCGGTCCAGCAGCATCAGCACCGGAACCCGGTCCAGGCGATCGGCCCGCTCCTCCAGGCGCAGCTCCTGGCAGATGGCCATTCCCCCCATGTTCCCGACCTGGAGGTCGAGAATGACCAGGTCAACGGGGTTGTCCTGGACGTAGGGGAGCACGGCCAGACCCCGGTCGATGGGGACGACCTCACATTCCGGGCCGGCCAGGGCGGCGGTCACCTCATCGACCACCCAGCGCGCGTCGGCGGCCACCACGATTTGAGGCATTTCCCGACGGTAGTCCGCCGGGCAGGTGGGTACCATCACCCCGCGACCGGAGCACCGGCGTACCCACCGCTGCGCCTGCCGGGCGAAGCGACGCCGGCCCCCGGAAGGAGACCCAGTGCTCGACATCCAGATCGATCAGACGGCGGACTACACCGTCTGCCGGCCCAAAGGCGAGCTCGACGCCTTCACCGTCAGCCAGTTCCGCGAGTCCCTGGCCGAGTTGGCCACTTCGGCCCGGCTGGTCATCGACCTGTCCGAGGTCCCGTTCATCGACTCCGCCGGCCTGGGCGCCCTCATCGGAGGCATCCGCCGGACCCGGGAGCAGGGTGGGGATGTGTCGGTGGCCTGCAACCGCTCCACTCTCATCCGGCTGCTGCGCACCACCGGCTTCGACCGCATCGTCACGGTGGCCGACACCGTGGATGAGGCGGCCGCCGCTCTGGTCAAGACCGACCACGGCGTCACCAGCTGAGCCGGGGGCCCCAACCCAGGCGGATCAGGGGCGGCGGAAGATCTTGTGATCCCCCAGCCGGCGCCAGAGCACAGCCGGGTGGCGCCGACCCTTCGGATCGACGAAGGTCGTCCATTCCCAGGTCGCTCGACCATCGGGCCCACTGCAGCTCCAGGTCATCTCGAACACCCCGGGAGCGTTGGCGACGGACTTGACCCGCAGTTTTGACGGCCATGTGGATGGGTCCTTGGCGACGGTGAAGTCATCGCAGGCCTGGTTGAACTCTCGGGCGGCGGCTCGAAAGAGATCCCTATCGGCGCTGGACAGTCGTCGGTAGTCGGCCTTGAAGACGTCGGTTCGTTCGAACCTCACGAATCCAGGTCGGCCAGAAAGTCGTCGACGTTCTCGAATGATCCGACCTTGTGGGCGGCGATATCACGGTCGGCTTGGCGCTCCATCTTCTGCCAGCGCTCGGTCCAGAACCACGTCTGGTCCGACGGGACCGGGACATGGGGCCGCAACACGATCTCGCCATCCCGTTCGAGGACCTCGACCTGCGCCCCGGGTTGGTCCAAGCCGAGGTGCCGCCGGATGGCCGGCGGGATGGCAATCACTCCTCGGGCCTGCACGGCCACGAAGTTCCTCTGACGCTCCACCTTCACAGCCTAGCAGTAGTGCAGTAATACTGCACTACTGGGGGATTGCCCTGCCGGAAGACTCAGTCGGAGAAGAGGTGGGCGGCCACCTTCTTCAGGCCGCCCAGGTCGTGCACGTCATCGGCCAGGAAGGGGATGCGGGTGACCGGCGCCGGCGCCACCGCCTCGGCCAACTCGGCGAAATGACCCTCCTCCCGTTCACCCACCGCCTCCAGCTGGGCCAGGTTGGCGACCAGAGAATCGTCCCGGCCGGCGGCCCGTAGCCGGGCGGCCGTCCCCGGCTCCCCGAAGCGGGGGTGCAGCCGGTTGACGACCAGGTTGGCCGTCTCGAAGCCGGAGGTGGAGAGACGGTCGATGAAGTAGGCGGCCTCCTCCACTGTGTCCTTGCGGGCGGAGGCGACCACCACGAAGGACGTACCCGGATCGGACAGCAGGGCCTCGACCCGGGCCGCCCGCTCCCGGAAGCCGGCCTCCATCCCCTCGAAGGCCTGGAAGAAGGCCACCGCGTCGTCGACCACCTCGGCGCCGACCACCTTGGACACGGTGCGCAGGAAGGCCTGGGTGGCCACGCTGACGGCCCGGAGGTAGGCCCGGGTCGGCATGACCAGCAGGCGGAAGATGCGGTTGTCCAGGAAGCGGGTCAGGCGGCGGGGGGCGTCGAGGAAGTCCAGGGCGTTGCGGGTGGGCGGGGTGTCCACCACCACCAGGTCGAAGCGGGGATCGGAGTGCAGCTCGTAGAGCTTCTCCATGGCCATGTACTCCTGGGTGCCGGAGAGGGCCTGGGACAGGTTCTTGTACAGGCGGTTCTCGAGGATCCCCTCGGCCTGCTGCTCGGAGCCGGCATAGCGGCGGACCAACTCGTCGAAGGTCGTCTTGGTGTCGAGCATCAGGGCCCACAGCTCGCCGTGCCCGTTGGCGGCGCCCCCGGCGCCGCCGGGTCCGGCCGGGACCGATCCCGGCAGTTCCACCTGGGCAGGGGTGTTGGACAGGCTGCCCAGGCCGAGGGCGTCGGCCAGGCGCTTGGCCGGATCGATGGTGACCACGCAGGCCCGCCGGCCCATCCGGGCCGCCTCCAGGGCGAAGGCGGCCGCCACCGTGGTCTTGCCCACGCCCCCCGATCCGCAGCAGATGAGAACGGACCGGGTCCGGGCCAGCTCGGCCGGGGTCAGGGCCGGGCCCCCTGATGCTCGGGCAGGGCGTGGATGCCATCGGCCAGGGCGGCGGCCAGCTGGTCGACCTCGGCCGGGCCCAGGTCGGTGGAGAAGAGGTAGGGCAGGCGGAGCTGGGGCAGGGGCAGGGCCTCGGCCAGCCGGGCCATCTGGGCCGCCTGCAGCTCCTGGCGGGCGTGGCGGAAGCGGCCGGCCTCGGCCAGCCCGGGGTCATCCCCCGAGACTGCGCCGGCGCCCGGGCTGCCGGCGCCATCGTCGTCGCCCGCGCCGCCGGCGCCGGCCACCAGGTCCTCCAGGACGGGGTAGATGCTGTTGACCACCACCGGGGCCAGGCTGACCCCGACCCGGTCCTCGATCTTGAAGGCCGTCTCGACCATCTCGTTGACCGGGGTCTCCTCCGGCAGGGTGACCAGCATCACCTGGCAGCGGGCCGGATCGGACAGCAGTCCGATGACCTCGGCGGCCTGGGTGCGGATGGGCCCGACCCGGAAGGCGTCCAGGAGGCCCTTGGCGCTGGTGAGGAAGGTGACGGCGTGGCCGGCGGCGGGGGCGTCGACCACGATGAGATCGGCTTCGCCGGCCTTTTCCAGGGACTTGACCTTGCCCAGGACCAGGATGTCCCGTAGGCCGGGCACGGCCGTGGCCACCACGTCCAGGGCCCCGGAGGAGACCAGCCGCCTGGAGACCCGCTTGAGGCCGTGGTCGATGAGGTAGTCGAGAAGGGCATCGTCGGGAGTCAGGGTCCGGGCCCGGATGCCACCCTCGGTCTCGGAGGGGGCGAGCAGCTCCACCTCGGAGTAGGAGAGCGAGCCGGGCCGCCCGAAGAGGGGGGAAAGGCCGCTTTTGCCCTCGATCTCGACCACCAGGGTGCGCATCCCCACCGAGGAGGCCAGGCGGGCCACCGCCGCGCTGACGGTGGTCTTGCCCACACCGCCTTTGCCGGCCACGATCAGGACCCGGGCAGCCCCCAGGAATGCAGCCGGCTCCATGGGTCCCGGAGGCTACCCACCCGACCCCGGCCCACCCGCCTGAGGCCAATTTTGCCCTTGTGCAGCCCCATGGGCGGAGGTAGGTTCGCCGTCGAGTTGGACAGGGGGTTGGGGGAATGGCAGCACCCAAACTGCAGGAACAGCGCTCCGAGGAGGTCTGGCAGCTGAAGGCGGCCTGTCGGGGCCCGCAGGCGGAGGCCTTCTTCCCTCCGTCGCACTTCGAGCGCAAGGACGAAAAGGCCGAGCGGGAGGCCATGGCCAAGGCCATCTGCGCCACCTGCCCCGTAAAGAAGCCGTGTCTGGACTACGCCCTGGCCATCCGGGAGCCCCACGGCATCTGGGGCGGGCTCAACGAGTTGGAGCGCAAGAGCCTGGAGAAGCGCAGCTTCAACTAGGGCCCGGGTCGGACCGGCCGACCGGAGGCCGCCGGCTGTTCACCTGAATGTCAGCCTGGCGGGCCCGGCCGGGGAATTGTCATCAAACCGGAACGTATCCGGCGCAGGACCTACATCGGGCATCGGGAAGAGTAGGGACACCTCCTAGAGGCTCCCCCGCCGTCCCCCTGGCGGTCGGGGGTTCATCGGGTCGAGCCCTGCCGTGAGCCGTCGCTCCCGTCAGGGGTACTGCCCCGGGGATCTTTCGCCGAGTCCCCGGGGCAGGACTCGCCCGATGCACGGACCCAGGTCCGTCGGCCCGCTTCGGCTGGGGCCGGAAGGAGCGCCCCCGGTCACCTCCCACCGGGCGGTGCGACGCCGTCCACGGGCGCCTCGACGTCCACGGGCAGCTCCACCAGGAAGCGGGCCCCGCCGCCGGGGCTGGTGGTGACCGACACCGAGCCTCCGTGGAGGCGGACGTGTTCTTCCACCAGGGCCAGGCCCAGGCCGACCCCGTCACCTCGGGCCCGCCGGCCGGCGGCCTTGCCCCGGGCGAAGCGCTCGAAGATCACCTGGCGGGCCTCGGGGGGCACACCCGGGCCGGCGTCATCGACGGCCAGGTAGGCGAGGGGGCCCCGCCGGCCCACCTCCACCCCGGTGACGCCGCCCCCGTGGGCGTCGGCGTTGGCCAAGAGATTGGCGAGCACCCGTTCCAGGCGGCGCTTATCGGCCCGGATCACCACCGGCTCGGCCGGCGCCGACACCGGCACCCCGGGGTGGTTGAGGGTGATCAGGGCATGGCCGACCAGATCGGCCAGGTCGACCTCCTCGAGTGACAGGTCGGCGGCGCCGGCGTCGAAGCGGGACACCTCCAGGAGGTCCTCGACCAGATGCTGGAAGCGGGACACCTCATCGGACAGCAGGTCCAGAGCTTGGGCCGCCCGCTCCGGCAGTTCGGACCGCCGGTGCTCCATCACCTCCAGGCTGGCGGAGAGGGTGGTGAGTGGGGAACGCAACTCGTGGCTGACATCGCTGGCGAATCGAGCGTCCCTTTGGATCCTCCCCTCCAGAGCAGTGACCATGGCGTTGAAGGACTCGGCCAGGTCGGCCAGCTCGCTGGTCCGGCCCGGGCCCAGCCGGGTGTCGAGCCGGCCCCCGGCAATGGCGGCGGCGGCGGTGGCCGTCTGGCGCAACGGGGCCACGATGCGCCGGCTGGCCCGGCTGCCGATGAGGGCGGCTACGGCCGTGGTGGCCACCGAGGCCCCGGCCAGGGACAGGGCCAGGTCCACCAGGGTGCGGGAGACGTCCTCCATGTCGAAGACCTCGAAGTAGGCCGCCGACACGGTGGGCAGGGCGATACCGACGGCCAGCTCGGCGTGGCCGTCCAGGCGGTACTGGAGGCTGGCCGAGGTGTCGCCCCTGATGACCATGGTCTTGAGGGCCCGGGGCAGGGAACCGTTGTTGAAGGCCAGGTTCGACACGTTCCACTGCCCGTGCTGGTATAGCATGGAGTCCGATCCCGACGGGGTCTCCAAGGAGGACAGCACGTCGGGCAGGTCGGGGACGCTGAAGCGCAGGGCGTCGCCCACCACCAAGGCGTTGGAGGCGGTCTGGCGCACGTCCTGGCTCTGGCGGGCCTCCAGCACCGAGCGCCGGGTGAGGAAATAAGCGGTCAGGGACAAGGCGATGGACACGCCCAGGGCGCTGAGGGCGAAGCCGGCCGTCACCCGGGCCCCGAGGCTGGCCCGCCCCCGCCGTCGCCTCATGGGACCAGCTTGTAGCCCAGCCCCCGCACCGTCACGATCAAGGTGGGATTGGCCGGGTCGTCCTCCACCTTGGTCCGCAGCCGGCGCATGTGGACATCGACCAGCCGGCTGTCCCCGAAGTAGTCGTAGCCCCAGACCGACTCCAGAAGGGCCTCGCGGGCCAGGACCTTGCCGGCGTGGGCGGCCAGCTCGCATAGGAGGCGGAACTCGGTCCGGGTGAGGTGGAGGGGCTGGCCGCGGAGGCGAACTTCGCCGGCGTCGGGGGAGACGACCAGGTCACCGAACTCCCAACCGTCCTCGGCCGGGGCGGAGCTGCGCCCGGTCCGGCGCAGATGGGCCCGGATGCGGGCGGCCAGCTCCTTGACCACGAAGGGCTTGGTGACATAGTCATCGGCCCCGGCCTCCAGCCCGGCCACCACGTCGTGGGTGTCGGTGCGGGCGGTGACCACGATGATGGGCACGTCGGCCTGGGCCCGCAGCGCCCGGCAGAACTCGAAGCCGTCCATGTCCGGGAGCATGAGGTCCACGATGACCAGGTCGGCCGGCCGGGCGAGGAAGGCGGCCAGGCCGTCCTCGGCCGTCTCGGCCCCTTCCACCTCGTAGCCCTCGTCCTCCAGGGCCAGGGCGGTGGAGGAGCGGATGCGTTGGTCGTCCTCGACCATGAGGATGCGCCCGGCCATCCCCAGATGGTGGCCCAAACCGCCCCGGCGTGTCGGACGCCCGCCCGGCACGGCCGGCCCGGACTCTGCCAACATCGCGGGACCGTGCCCGAGCCGATCCAACCCCCGCCCCCCCAGACCGGTGACGGACTGGTCGTGGTTGATTCCTGCACCACCACCTGGGCCTTCGACACCGACCGGGGCCGCTTCACCCGCCTGCCCCGGGGCCTGGCCCTGTCCAACTCCAGCGCCGACTGGCGGCCCTACGCCTCCATGCACGTGGACCGGGAGGCCGGGACGGTGGAGGTCGCCCTGGACTCGGCCGGCACCCAGCTCCTCCGCTCGGACATCCACACCGGCGGCCCCTGTCCCGACTGCGGGCACCCCGGCACCTAAGCCGGTTATGCCTCGGCCAAACTGGTCGGTAAGGTGCAGAGCCGGAGCGCCGCCCAGCAGGTGGCGCACTGGGCACGGATCGGACGGGAGATCGAGGCCGCGGCCGGCATCTCCCACAGGGAGATAGCCGCCGTGCTGGATGGAAGCGGGCGCTATGACGCTCTGAGCGCCAAGGAACAGGCGGTGGTTCGTGCCGAGTGGGCGGCCCGTATGGCCGCCCGTCGCCAGGGTCTGGACCTGAGCGCCGAGTTGGCCGCCCGAGACGGTCTTCTCCCACCCGTCCAAGATCGACCTGCTTCGGGCCGCCCTCGATGTCGGGTACCTCGTCAGCCTCCATGTCGTAACGGTCCCGGAGCACCTGGCCGTCGCTCGGGTGGGCAGCCGGGTCCGCACAGGTGGACACGCCGTTCCCGAGGACAAGATCCGACAGCGCTACCAGCGCATCTGGCCCCTGGTGGCCTCGGCCATTGACATCGCCGACGCGGCGTGGGTGTACGACAACAGCTCAGCCCGTCGCCCCTTCCGGTTGGTGGCCAGGTATGAGCGCGGCCGGCGGGTGGGCGAACCGGACTGGCCGGCCTGGGCGCCGGCCGCCCTGCGCCAGGCCGCTCAACAACTGTGACGCCGGATCAGCCCGGCGCCGCGCTCTCACCCGCGGGCCCGAACAGCTCCTCCAGGAAGAAGCGGGTCTTGAGGGGCGCCCCTCGGCGGTGAGTTCACGGCCCAGAGCCTGAAGGGCGGTCACGATCTTGGCTCGGGAGAAAACCCTGTCAGGCACGGTCGAAGACCTCGCGGGCCATGAACACGCCGTGGCGGGCGATCACAGCCGGCGTGTGGGCCAGTACATAGGCGTGAAACGCCGTCCTGCTGGTCACGAACCACCAGGGCTGCACGAAGCGCTCCGGGTCATCCACCCATGCCGGCGCCATCAAGCCACTCTCGGCGGCGAAGAACTCGGCCACTCCGGCCATGGCGGCGTCGAAGCGCGCTGTACCGGTGAGCGGTGGCCGTTCCGTGATGAGTGAGAGTCGGCCCGCCCGTGAAGACCCCCGGAAGTCGTCGGCGAACCCGAACAGCATTCGGACGGCCGACTCCTCATCGCCTCTGGTCAGATCGGCGGTGATCACTGCAGACAGCTCCGCCAGCGACGCGGCGCCCCGACGGATCATGAGTAGGTATACCGATCGGGACTCGACCGTCGCAACAGCTTTCCTCAGAAGGGGCCGTTGAGCCCGGGCTGGGAGGCGGGGGTGAGCAGGCTGGCGTAGTTGGCCCGGCTGACCGGGGCCGACACCAGTGTGCCGTTGGCGGTGGGCACGGCTACCGGGCTGTCCCCCAGCTCGAAGCTGACGGCGGTGACGCCGGCCTGGATTCCGGTGACGGTGTAGACGAACTGGGCGATGGCCAGGATCTGGTCGGGCCCACCGGTGTCGGTAAAGGTCTGGGAGAGGTCCAGCACCACCCGGTTCCTGATGACCCGCTCGGAGAGCAGCTCGGTGGACGGATCGATGCTGGTTCGGATGCCGGCGGCGGACTCGGCCGGGGTGGGCCCGGCCAACAGGTCGGCCAGGGCCTCGGGCAGACCGCCGGGACTGGGCACCAGACGGCTGCGGGCCACCAGGCGGTCACCAGCGACGAAATAGACCTGGATCAGCGACACCGGGGTGGACGAGCCGGCCAGGGTGGTGGTGGTCGACGCCCCGGTCAGGCCGGCCGGAAGCTGGCTGGCGGATAGGGCCACCGGCCGGGTCTGCACCGGCACCCCGCAGCCGGCCCCGGCCAGGCCCAGAAGGGCCACCAGGCCCGAGACGGCCACGGCGGAACGCCCGGTGCGCACCGCCCCACCGTAGGGTGCGCGATCCTTCACCACCATGGCGACCCGGGGCCGGCCCCTGCGCATCCTGAGCCGGACCTTCAAGGTGGTGGTGGCGGCGGTGCTTCTGGCCGTGGGAGCGCCGCTCATGAGCGGCGGGGTGGTCCTGGCCTCCTTCGTCTTCCTTCCCCTGCCCGCCACCCTGCCCCAGCCCAAGGTTTCCCAGTTGAGCGCCCCCAGCGTGGTCTATGACGACCAGGGCAACGTCATCGCCACCTTCCAGCAGTACGGCCGGGATACGCCGGTGCCACCCAAGGACGTCCCCGCCATCCTCAACCACGCCGTGGTCGCCTCCGAGGACCACCGCTTCTACTCCGAGGGGGCCATATCCATCCGGGGGACCCTGCGGGCCCTCTACGACGACGTGGTGCACGGCCAGGTCCTCCAGGGGGGCTCGACCATCACCCAGCAGTACGTCAAGGGGGCCTACACGAGCGGCCAGCGGACCCTGCTGCGCAAGATCCACGAGGCCATCCTGGCCGGAGAGGTGTCCCGCCGGCTGTCCAAGGCCGACATCCTCTATCAGTACCTGTCCGACTCCTACTTCGGGGAGGGCTCCTACGGGGTGGGGGCGGCGGCGGAGACCTACTTCCGCACTCCCGTCCAGGATCTCGACGCCTCCCAGGCCGCCACCCTGGCCGGGGTGCTGCCCGCCCCGTCTCTCTACGACCCGCTCACCAACCTGTCCCTGGCCGAGGGCCGCCGGGAGACGGTGCTGGGTCTGATGCAGCAGTACGGGTACCTGAACCACGCCCAGTACACCCAGGCCATGGCCGAGACCCTGACCCTGGCGCCGGACGTCAAGCCGGGCGTGCCGGTCACCGCCGTCTACGGGCCCCAGTCCCAGCAGACGTCCAAGTACCCGTACTTCATCGACTACCTGAAGGAGTACCTGGGCGCAGCCATCGGGGACCAGGAGCTCTACGGCGGCGGGCTGCAGATCCAAAGCACCCTGGATCCCACCGACGAGGCCGAGGCCGAAGCGGCCGTGGGCCGCACCCTCAACGGCACCTCCCCGCCGGTGGACATGGCCCTGGTCTCCCTGGAGCCGGCCACCGGCTACGTCAAGGCCCTGGTCGGGGGCCGTGACTACTCCGCCTCCCAGGTGGACCTGGCTCTGGGGGGCTGCCCACCGGAGCCGACCAGCCCCACCATCCACATCGTGCTGGCCGCCCCGTGCTGGACCAAGGGGATGATCAGCGGCGGCGGCGGCGGGATGCCGGCCGGTTCCTCCTTCAAGATCTTCACCCTGGCCGCCGCCCTGGAACAGGGCATCTCCCCGGACAAGGTGTACTCGGGGCCCCGGACGATCACCATCGGCGGCTCCACCTTCCACAACGCCGAGTTCGAGGGCGGGGGCGACTACACCCTGCGCACGGCCACCTGGAACTCCATCAACACCGTCTACGTGCAGGTGGCCGACCAGGTCGGCCTCAAGAACCTCATCCAGATGGCCCAGTCCATGGGGATCGAGTCGGCCTGGTACAGCCCCCAGGTCCAGGGCCTGTCCCTGACCCTGGGGGTGGAGGGTGTCTCCCCCCTGGACATGGCCTCGGCCTACGGGATCCTGGCCGATCAGGGCACGAGGGTGGCCCCCAGCCCGGTCATCAAGGTGATCGACGGCGCCGGTAAGACGCTGATCGATAACACCAAGCCGGTGGGCACCCGGGTGCTGCCGGCGGCCATCGCCTCCACCGAGACCCAGATCCTCGAAGGGGTCATCTCCCACGGCACCGCCTATCCCACCGCCGTGCTCAATCGCCCGGAGGCCGGCAAGACGGGGACGACGGACTACTGCACCAACGGCTGGTTCGTGGGCTACACGCCGCAGCTGTCCACGGCGGTGTGGATGGGCCACCTCAACTCGACCAACGCCCCGCTGCAGAACATCTACTCCCGGGGCAGCTACGTGCCCTGCGTCTACGGCGGGACCCTGCCGGCGGAGACCTGGGCCGACTACATGGGCGCGGCGCTCAAGGGCGTGCCTCCCACCGACTTCGCCCAGCCCCCGGTGGCCCTGCCTCCTCCGAGTGTCTTCGTCCAGCGCAGCTCCATAGCCGCCGGCTATCCGGACTCGCCCAC
>DAHUYE010000054.1 GCA_027315345.1 Actinomycetota bacterium | reverse complement strand
GCCTGGCTGAGCAGGTGTCCCGTGCCGGGCAGGATGACCAGATCGCCCGACCCGGCCAGGTAGCGGACCATCTCGCTGGAGGCGGGGGGCAGGAGCTCATCGGCGTCCCCGTGGAAGAGCAGGAACGGCCTTCCCTCCAGGCCCTCGGCCATCTCGCAACCCGCCGATTGAGTGGCGAAGGTGACCACCCCGGCCACCACGGCGGGGATGGCCACTCCTACCCGGACGGCTATGGCCCCCCCGAAGGAGTGGCCCAGCGTCACGACCCGCTGGGCGCCCCGGCGGCAGACCATCTCGGTGGCGGCGGCCAGGTCGAGGGTGCAGGCGTCCAGGTCGTTGGGGACCCGCCAGCCCACCCGGAGGGTGGCGATCCCCTGCTCGGCCAGATGGCAGCCCAGCCAGTGGTAGAAGCCGTCGGCCGGACCGAGGAGGCCGCCCATGGCTCCGCCTCCGGCCACCACCGCCGTCTCCGCCTCGGCCGGACCGTGCCAGAGGATGGTCAGAAGCCCGTGACGGGTGTAGGCCTCGATGTGGGCGAGCCCCGGGGCCACCTCCACCTCCTGGGAGGCGATTACCGCCAGGCGCTGGAGCGGGGTACGTTCCTGCTCGTCCACCGGGAGGACGTTATCCAGCAGTGGGGTGGCCGGGCTCCCGGGCCGGGCGTGGTGAAGGTGAATGAAGTGCGGGCCCCAGGCAGGACCGGGGCCCGGGCGTGTCGAAGGTCACATGACGTCCTGGCCAGGACCGGACCGGTAAGCCCGGTCCGGGGCCCGGCTTCTGAAGGGGGAGTGTTTTTCGTGCCCACCTCTGCTCGTGAGCAGAAGGAACAGATCAGTGCGCTGAGCGATCCGTACGCGCGGGCCTCGCTGCGGACGGCGTACCACTTCCGCAAGTACGCCCTGTTGTATGTGTGCGGGGTCCTCGGGGCCCTGGCCCTGGGCATCTTCCCGGCCGTGAACGGAAGTGGGGGCAGTGGCGTCCCCGGTCTGCCCGGCAGTAGCTCGGTGGCGGCCGGGTCGGGGTCCGGCTCGACGGGCTCGGCTGGTCCGGGTGGTTCCACGCTGTCTTCGGGTGGCGCATCGGTGGGGGCATCCGCCGGTGGGGTCTCGAACGGGTCGGCGGCCTCTGGCGGGGGCCCGTCCGTAGGCGGGGGCGGATCGGGTGGCGGCGGGGCCGGGGGATCGACCGGTTCAGGTCCGGTCGGAGTCGTGCAGGCCGGCACGGGCATCACCCGGGGCGGCTCCACGTGTGGGCCCGGGGTGCGCCAGATCACCTTCTCGGCCTACGCCGACAACTGCGTGGCCAAGTTCTCGGGCAACAACGGCGGGGCCACGGCCCGGGGCGTGACGGCCAGCACCATCAACATCGCCGTGCGTCAGTACACCGACGCCACCGGGGCCAACTCGCTGGCCACCCAGGCCGAGATCGAGGCGGCCGGCGGCGTGAGCTACTCCACCAGCTACGGCTACATCCAGTCGATCGTCAAGTGGATGAACTCCCATTTCGAGCTCTACGGCCGCCAGGTCAAGCTCGATCTCTTCCAGGGACAAGGCAACAGCACCAACGAGGCCCTGGGGCAGGGCCAGGCCCAGGCCTGCGCCGATGCCGACACCGAGGCCAACAGCCTTCATGTCTTCGGGGGCTTCAACTGGTCCGGCATCTTCGAGTCCGAGCCCTTCTCCGCCTGCGCGGCTCGGTACCAGCTCTACGTCCCCGAAGGGGCGGCCTACTACCCGGAGTCCTTCTACCAGCAGTGGAACCCCTACGTGTGGGGCATCACCATGAACTGCACCCTCATCTCCGATGAGGTGGGCGAGTGGGTGGGCAAGCAGCTGGCGCCGTACCCGACCAAGTGGGCGGCGTCTGACGGCGTGGTGCCGCTCAATGGCAAGCAGCGCAAATTCGCCGTCTACGTGCCCAACAACCAGGGTTACCAGGAATGCGTCCAAGCCTCCCTCAACGTCGAGGAGAACCAGTACCACATCTCCAAGGCCCGGGAGGACCAATACAACTACGCCCTGGACATCGCCACCTTCCCCCAGGACGCCCAGAAGGCGATCATCCAGTTTGCCGCCAACGATGACACCACGGTGGTCCTGGCCTGCGACCCCATCTCGCCCATCTTCCTGACCCAGGACGCCGTGCAGCAGAACTACTACCCGGAGTGGGCGCTCATCGGCGTGGCCGAGACCGATACCGACAGCTACGGCCAGCTCTGGGACTCGAAGGCCATCACCGGGCACCTCTTCGGCCTGTCCCAGCTGGCCGCCACTTCGGCCATCCTGAACCCGAACGGTGAGGCGGGCACGGCCCTCAAGGCGGCCGGGGTGCCGCTCAACATCTCCTCGGCCACCGACTACTTCGAGCTGCTCTCGATGTTCAACCAGCTCCAGGCGGCCGGGCCCGACCTGACGGCGGCCAACATCGCCGCGGGCACCCCTCACATCCCGCCGGGCACGGGCGAGTTCGGGACGTGGCAGTTCGGCTTCGACGGCAACACCCACACGGCCATCGTCGACTCCCGGGAGATCTACTGGGACGCTTCGGCCCAGTCCCCGGCGGATGGGAAAACGGGTACCTACGTCCAGATCTACAACGGGCAGCGCTTCGAGCTGGGGCAGTTCCCCACCAGCGAACCGCCCTACTACCCGTGAGGCGGCGCCGATCGGCTGGGGGCCGGCCATGACCTCGCCCGTCTCGGAGGCGGCCCAACGGCTGCGGGGCGCCCGGGCGGCGCTGGGCCGCCGGCCCGCCGGTCGGGCTGCGGTCTGGGTGGTGGCCGCCCTGGCGGTCTGGGCCGGGTTGGCCGCGGTGCTCAAGCACGGGGCGCCCACCGGGATCATGCTCTCCGGGGTGGTGCTCGGGGCCATCAACGCCCTCATCGCCCTGTCCATCGTCCTGGTCTACCGGGCCAACCGGGTGCTCAACTTCGCCGCCGCCGACCTCGGAGCGGTGGCGGCCATCCTGGCCATCGAGCTGCACATCAAGTACCACCTCAACTACTTCCTGGCCGTCGGCGCCGGCCTGGTGGCTGCCGCCCTGATCGGCGGCCTGGTCGAGACCCTGGTTCTGCGTAGGTTCTCCAACGCCCCCCGCCTGATCGTGGCCGTGATCACCCTGGGCGTGGGCCAGATCCTCAACGCCCTCAGCATCATCATCCCCGTCGTCTGGAGCAAAGGCTCCAACTCGGGGACCTTCAACACGCCTTTCACCATGACATTCCGGGTCTTCCCCGTGCTCTTCAATGGGAATTACATAGCCGCCCTGGTCGTCGTGCCGCTGGTCATGGTCGGCCTCACCTGGTTCCTGCGCTACACCAACTACGGCGTGGCCATCCGCGCCGCGGCCGACAACGGTGATCGGGCCCGCCTGCTGGGGGTCCCGGTCAAGCGCCTCTCGACCGTCGTGTGGATTCTGGCCGGGGTGATGTCAGCCTTGGCCGCCCTGCTTCGGGTGCCCATTCTGGGCTTCGTCTCCTTCGGCAGTGTCTCGGGCAACAGCGCCCCGTTGCTCTTCGAGACCCTGACCGCGGCAGTCATAGCCGGCCTGACGTCCATGCCGACGGCGGTGGCCGCCGCCATCGGCCTCGGCATCGTCGACCAGCTCGGGGCCTGGACCTTCCAGAACTCCGCTTATGTCTACCTGACCCAGCTGGTGGTGGTACTGGTGGCTCTTCTCCTCCGCCGGGAGCGCCTGACCCGGGCGGTGGACGCCGGCATCACCACTTGGCAGGCCATTCGCCAGGTCCGCCCGATCCCGCCCGAGCTGGCCAGCCGGCGTCCGGTGCGCCTGGCGAGCTCCGGCCTTCGCCTGGCCCTTCTGGCTTTCGCTCTGTGTATCCCCCTGTTCGAAACCCCGGCGCACACCCAGCTGGCGTCGATCATCCTCCTCTACTCGATCGTGGCCGCCTCGCTGGTCATCCTCACGGCCTGGGCCGGGCACATCTCCCTGGGACACATCGCCTTCATGGGCTTCGGCTCGGCCGTGACCGGAATATTGGTGGCCAATCACGGCCTGAACGTCTTCCTGGCCCTGGCCACCGGGATGGCCGTGACTGCCGTGCTGGCCCTGCTGCTCGGCATACCCGCCCTTCGCTTCGGCAGCGGGCCCTACCTGGCCGTGGTGACCCTGGGCCTGGCCGTGGTGGCCAACGGGTACTTCTTCCTGCCTCAGTACTTCCCCTGGCTCATCCCGGCGAATGAAGTCCCGAAGAATCCGTTGTTCGGCCGGCTGTCCATCGCCAACGACTCGGAGATGTACTACTTCTGCCTGATCGTGCTGGTCCTGACCCTGGTGGCGGTGCGGGGCCTGCGCAACAGCCACGCCGGTCGGGCCATGATCTCCAGCAACGACAACCGTCAGGCCACCCAGTCTTTCGCCATCAGCACCACCAGGGTTCAGCTCATGGCCTTTGCGGTCTCGGGCGCCCTGGCCGGTCTGGCCGGTGGCCTGTACGTAATCCTGGAACAGGGGTTCAACTCGGGTGACTACGGCCCCGAGAACGGCATCTACTTCTTCCTGATGGTGGTCATCGGCGGCCTCGGGTCGCTGCCCGGAGCGGTGCTGGGGGCCGTATTCGTGTACGGAGCGCAATACCTGCTGCCTAGCGGTTATGGAACCCTCGTGACCGGCGGCGGTGTGGTGTTCATCCTCATGTTCATCCCCGGCGGGCTGGGCGAGGTGTTCTTCAACATCCGTGACTACCTGCTGCGTGCCTACGCCGCCCGGAACAACCTCTACGTCCCCAGCCTGGTGGCCGACGTCCGCGTCGCCCAGGCCCCCCCACCGGCCCGGCCGACGGCGGCGGAGGACAACGAGGACGAGGCGGAGGACGCCGCCCTGGCCGGCATCTCGGTCAGCGGGGAGACCATCCTGGCCGTGGACACCCGGTCGGTGGTGGGGGCGGGCCAGCAGCGATGAGCAGCACCGACACCGCCCCGGTCCCGACGGTCCCCGGTCCCCAGGGCAGGCTGACCCGGAGGATGGCCCGGCTGACCGGGGCGGCGGGGGCGACCGGCCTCCTGCCCATCGCCCTCCTGGTCGGGCTGGCCAGCGTCACCGGGTTCGACTCCACCGCCTTCGGGATCCTGGCCCCGGACATCCGCAACACCTTCCACATCAGCACCGGCGCAGTGCTCACCATCGCCTCGCTGACCGGTGCGGTCCCCATCATGTTCTCGGTCTACCTGGGCTACCTGGGCGACCGGATGAACCGGCTGTGGCTGGTCACCATTGCCGGCATTCTCTGGGGAATCACGGCCATCTTCACCGGCCTGGCGCCGACGCTGCTGATCCTCATCTTCGCCCGCCTGGTAGGCGGGGTGGGCCTGCTGACCGGGGAGACGGTCAATCTCAGCCTGCTGGCCGACTTCTATCCGCCGGAGGGCCTCGGGGTCATCTTCGGCTCCTACCGGTTCTGGGGCCAGGGCCTGGGCATTGCCGCCGGGCCGCTGGCCGGGATCCTCGGGTCCGTCTTCGGCTGGCGTTTCGCCTTCGTGGTGCTGGCCCTGCCCACCTTCGTTTTCGTCGCCCTGCTGCGACTGCTCAAGGAGCCCGAGCGCGGCGTATCGCTCGGGCTGATGCCCCAGAGCCCGACCAAGCTGACGGTGGCGGAGGGATACAGGCGCGTCCGGGCCATCCGCACCGCCAGGCGGACCTGGTTGGCCGCCTTCCTCTTCGGTGGCGGCACCCTCCCCTTCGCCACCCTGCTGTCCACCTACTTCAAGAACGTCTACCACTACGGTGATACCGCCCGGGGGGACATCGGGCTGCTCTACGGACTGGGGGGCCTGGCCGGGGTCGCCCTGGGCGGATGGGTCACCCAGCGGCTGCTCAACCGCTTCGAGTTCCGGCGCATGGCCCTGGCCAACGCCGCCTTCATCCTGGAGTTCGCCTTCGGGATCCTGATCATGGTCAGCGTCCACAACGTGATCGTGGCCATCTTCGGCGCCTTCGTGCTGTCCATCGGCGCCATCGGCTTCCTGCCCATCTACACCACGCTGGTGGCCATCATCGCTCCGCCCACGCTGCGGACCCAGACCTACGGCTGGACCCTGCTGTTCTACGGGCTCGGCGCCATCGTCATCCAGGCCTTCGTCATCAGCCCCATCGTCAACTCAGACGGCCAGCGCGTGGCCATGCTGGTGCTGGCCTGCCTGGTGGCGCTGGGCGGCCTGTTCGGGGCATCTTCAGCCCGCTTCGTGGAGGGCGACATCGACCAGGCGCGCCGCCAGGAGGTGGCCAGCCAGTCCGACGCCCTTCTCACCTGCTCCGGCGTCGATGTCGCCTATGGCGGAGTTCAGGTGCTCTTCGGAGTGGACTTCGAGCTCCACAAGGGTGAGATGGTGGCGCTGCTGGGAACGAACGGGGCCGGTAAGTCCACCTTCCTCAAAGCGATCAGCGGGCTGCTGGACCCGGTCGGCGGCGTTATGTACATGAACGGCACCGATATCACCCACGCCGATCCGATGGCCACCGCCAAGCTGGGAATCATGCAGGTCCCCGGCGGCCGGGGGGTATTTCCCACTCTGTCGGTGGCCGACAACCTCAGAGTGGCGGGTTGGATGTTCCGCAAGGACCGCCGCTACGTGGCCGAGCAGACCAAAAAAGTCATCGGCTACTTCCCCATCCTGCAGGAGCGGTCCTCGGCCCTGGCCGGTGATCTCTCCGGAGGCGAACAGCAGATGCTGAGCCTCGCCCAGGCCTTCATAGCCGAGCCCGAGCTGCTGCTCATCGATGAGCTCTCCCTGGGCCTGGCCCCGGCGGTGGTCGGTCGTCTGTTGGAGATCGTGCGCGAGATTCACGCCAAGGGAACCACCATTATCCTGGTTGAACAGTCCGTCAACACCGCCCTGGAGCTGGCCGAGCGGGCCATCTTCATGGAGAAGGGTGAGGTCCGCTTCTCGGGTCCCACCGCCGAGTTGCTCGAGCGTCCCGACATTCTCCGGGCCGTCTACCTCCAGGGGGCGGCGGTGGGCCAGGAGCTGGCCGGGATCGGCACCAGCGGCACCAACGGCACCAACGGTGCCAACGGCGCCCCGCCCTCGGCCCGCTCTCTGGCCGCCGCCCTGCGCACCCGGGAAGCGGAGCGGGCTGGCCTCCTGCGGGCGCCGGTGGTGCTGGAGACCCATGGTCTGACCAAACGGTACGGGGGTGTCACGGCGGTGAACGGAGTCGATCTCCAGCTCCGCCAGGGACAGATCCTCGGGTTGATCGGGCCCAACGGCGCCGGTAAGACCACGCTGTTCGACCTGATCAGTGGCTTCACCGCGTCCAACGGAGGCCGGGTCATCCTCCACGGGCAGGACGTCACCGGGTTGAGCGCCCACGAGCGGGCTGCGCATGGAATGGGCCGGTCCTTCCAGGACGCCCGGCTGTGGCCGTCGTTGACGGTGGCCGAGTCCATTGCGGTGGCTCTGCATCAGGAGGCGGAGATCGAATCCGCCATTCCGGCCCTGATGGGCCTGCCTCGGGTGGCGGAATCCGAGGACGCGCTGGCCGAGAAGGTCGATGATCTGGTGGAACTCATGGGGTTGGTGGCCTTCCGCAACAAGTTCATCGCCGAGTTGTCCACCGGCTCTCGCCGCATCGTGGAGCTGGCCTGCATGCTGGCTCACCGCCCGAGCGTGCTCCTGCTGGACGAGCCGTCCTCGGGGATCGCCCAGCGGGAGACCGAGGCCCTGGGACCGCTCATCCGCCGAATCCGGGAACAGCTGTCCTGCAGCGTGCTCATCATCGAACACGACATCCCTCTGATCAACGACCTGGCCGACCACATGGTCGGTCTCGATCTGGGCACGGTGGTGGCCTTCGGCACCCCTCACGATGTTCTGAACGACCCCCACGTGGTCGAGTCCTACCTGGGAACGGCCGCTGACAAGCTGCACCTAGGCGGGGAAGGCGCCGGTCCGGCGCCGGCCACGGGCCGCCGGACGGCGTCGGCCGGAGCGCGGTCATGACCGGCCGCCGTGAACGGCCGATGAGACGCCTCGGGCCATGGATCGGACGCCGAGTCCAGGGTCGACCCCGAGCGGCCGTTCTGGCCGTGACGGCCGCGGTGAGTTTCGGGGCGACAGCCGGGGTGATGGCACTTCCCCCCCGGCCGGCGGCGGCCGCTTCGTACCCTTCCGCCACGGCCACCACGGCGGCCCCCCGGGCCACGACCACCACCACATCGTCTCCGGCCACGACCACGACGACGGTGATCAGCTCGGCCCCTTCTGCGCCCGTCACCGCCTCCGCCGTCCCGGTCGCCCACCACAGCCCCTGGGCCCGGATCTTCGGGCTGGCCGCCCTGCTGATCGCCCTGGTCCTGTACTCCGAGGGATTCGGAGTCCTGGGCGGGAGGATCCGCTCGCTCTCCAGCCGGGCGGTTCGCTCCCGGAGCGGACCCCGGGGCTGACTCCGGTCGGCCCGGCGGGACCCGGCCGTTCAGGCCGGTGGGGCCAGGGAGTCGGCGTAGACGATCAGCCCGGCCAGGGGCACGGTCCCCCGGATGCGGACCCACTGGCCGTCCCCCAGGTCTATCCGCAGTTCGGCCCCATCGGAGCGGATGGCCGAGGTGGCGGCGCCCAGGCGGGTGAGCCGGACCGACCGTGTCACGGTTGGCTCGGCGTCCCACGGAAGCCGGCCGGGAGCGTTCTCTCCCGCCTCGACGGTTATGACGTCGGGACCCTTGACGAAGTACCAGACCACCTCGGCGGCCTCGAGCTGGCCGGCCTGTTGGGGATTGGCCTCCAGGACCTCCTCGGGTTCGCCCGACCGGAAGCCCGTCGGAGCCACCGGGGAGGGGAGGAAGCTGTGCGGGTTCGGATCCAGCCGGGCGTCGGCCACGGCGTTGCCGGGGAGGCTGGCTGAAGCCGCCGGAGCCAAGGGCGGCTTCACCGACCCCACCCGGACGGAGACGGCGCGACGCGTCTCCACGACTCTCCCCTTGAGATACCAGGTCTCGGCCAGCTCCAGACCCTGGCTGTCAAGGCAGATGTCATCGTGTTGAGAGGGGGAGAGAGGCGCCACCGCTCCGGTCGGAGGCTCCAGGAACCGGTACACACGGCAGGTCCGGCCGGCCACGGCATCGGAGCGGCCGAGGTCCGAGGCCAGGTGGCGCGACAGAAGCTCAGGCATCTGGGTCAGCAGGTCCTGGTCGTAGCCCGGAGGCCCGGGTTGGCGATCGGATATCAGCCGGAATCCTCCCGAAGCGAAGGCGTACAAGCGATCCTTGGTGAAAGCCGAGCCTCCGTCCGGCTTCGACCCGGGTGACGGCCGGGCCGAGTAGTCCAGATCACTGGCCACAAAGGGCCGCTGGACCGTCAACAGCTCCCAGCCCGCCGTCGGATTGGAGCCGGTGGGGGAAGCCGATGTCCGGTAGAGAATCTGATACGCGAAGGGCCGGGCCGGGCCCCCGTCTATGGGCGTTCGGGCCAGAGACCGGCCCAGGGGGACGCCGATGCCGGCGCCGATCAGCACCGCCGCCACAATGCCGAGGATCAGCCGCTGGTGTCGATGCATGGCCCGGTGATTATCACCGGTGCCGGCCGCCCGGCCTGTTCACCCCGGCCGATAACCTGGCCGAGCGGTCCCATCCGGTGGGCGGGCGGGCCGTCTAAGGGGGAGTCGAGTGGAGACCCGGAAGCTGGGAAGCCTGGACGTGAGCGTCATCGGCCTGGGGTGCAACAACTTCGGCATGCGCTGTGACCAGGAGCAGTCCTCCCGGGTCGTGAACGCCGCTCTGGAGGCCGGCATCAACTTCTTTGACACTGCCGACGTCTACGGCGCCACCCAGTCCGAGGTCTTCCTGGGCAAGGCCCTGGAGGGCCGGCGGGACGAGGTCGTCATCGCCTCCAAGTTCGCCAGCCCGGTGGACAGCGATCCCGAGCACCGGGGTGCGAGCGCCCGCTGGATCGCCCAGGCGGTCGAGGACAGCCTGCGCCGGCTCGGTACCGACCGGATCGACCTCTACCAGCAGCATCGGCCTGATCCCGACGTGCCGCTGGAGGAGACTCTGGAGGCGCTGGACAAGCTGGTGCAGGCGGGCAAGGTGCTCGAGATCGGTAACTCCAACTTCTCCGCCGAACAGATTCACCAGAGCGAAGCGATTTCGCGTCAGAAGGGCTGGGCCCGGTTCGTCTCGGCCCAGAACGAGCTCAACCTCCTCCGGCGCCGGGCTCGGGACGAGGTCCTGCCGGCCTGTGTCGAGGACGGTCTGGGCTTCCTGCCCTTCTTCCCCCTGGCCAGCGGCCTGTTGACCGGTAAGTACGTGAGGGGCGAGGGCACGCCCGAAGGCACCCGTCTGGCCTCCATGCCCGAGGAGCGCCGTTCCCAGGTCCTGACCGACCGCAACTTCTCCCGGCTGGAGGCCCTGACGAGCTTTGCCCGGGAAAGTGGCCACAGCCTCCTGGACCTGGCCTTCGCCTGGCTGCTGGCCCTGCCCGGGATGACCTCGGTCATTGCCGGAGCCACCAGGGTGGAACAGGTCGAGGCCAACTCCTCCGCCGCCGGTTGGAGCCTCAGTCAGGCCGACCTGGACCGGATCGATCAGATCCTGGAAGAGGCGGTGGCCGAAGGCTGAGGCCCTCCACCCGCTCCAGGAGGATAGGGCGGCGCGGAGGTCGAATGTCAGAACGTGGGAGCGGGAGTGGCCCCCTGGTGGTCGGCTGGACCGATCGGGACATCGCTGGCGCTGCTGGCGCTGCTATTGGCGCCCGGGGCCTCAGCGCAGGGGACGACCCAGGGTCCTTCGGACCGCCCGGCGGCGGCCGCTTCTGGCACCGCGGTGATGCTCTATCCCCTGGGTGACTCCATCACCTTCGGGGAGTCCGGGCCCGACGCCGCAACCCCGGGTGGCTACCGTGGCCCCTTGATCGGGGACCTCAAAGCCGAGGGCATCGGGGTTGTCTACGCCGGCACCTCCACCGCCAACCCACCGGTGGGCGCGGATCCTTTTGCCTACCGCCACGACGGGCACCCCGGGTACCGGATCGACCAGGTGAGCACCGATCTGGACCACGCCGACTCCAGCTCGGGGGCCGACGGCGGGGACTGGATGACCGGTAACGCCCAGCATTCACCCTTCCGACCGCAGGTGACCGTGCTCCTTATCGGGACCAATGACGTCACCCAGTCCTTCGACCCCCAGCACGACTTCCCCGGGGGCTACAACTCCGCCGAGCCGGGCGAGCGGACGCAGTTCGTCAGCGACATGACGGCTCGCCTGTGGCACCTCCTGGGGGAGTTGGATTGGTTGGACCCCGGCCAGAGCATTGTTCTGTGCACCATCCCTCCCATCGGCCTGACATCCCGCGATCCCACCGCCCACGCCTATGACGACTCCATCCGGACCCGGGTGGTGCCGGAGGGACGGATGGTCGGCATGCGGATCACCCTGGCCGACGTGGAGGCGTCCTTCCTGGCTCAGCCCTCCGACCAGCCGGATCTGATCGGTCCGGACGGAGTCCACCCCACCCCGTTCGGTTACACCCGGATGGCCGGGGTGATCGCGGCGGCGGTCAAGACCGCCCTGCGCTGATCCGGGGTGGCCATTAGGTCGGCACGGACCGGGTCAGAGGAGCCAGGGCCGGGTCGACCAGGCCGCGTCCGGGACGGCGGGCCCAGACGGCGTAGAGAGGATCGCCCAGCCCGTCGGGACGGAGACACGTCCGGCTGGCCGGTCCTTCCCATGGACCGCTGTGGCGGAAGTAATCCTCCACGATCCGCACCCGCTCGGCATCGGTGGCGTAAAGCCAACCCCGGATGGCCTTGGTCGGGAAGAGACGGTTGGAGAAGGTGCAGACCATCACTCCAGAGGCGCGTAGGACCCGCCGGGCCTCCCCGAAGACCTCGACCGGGGCCGTGAGGTAGTCGACCGAGACGCAGCAGAGCACGGCATCGAAGCTGCCATCGGGGAAGGGGAGATGCTGGGTCTGGTTCAGGTCCTGGCGGACCCGGGACGTGGCCATGGGGTTGGCCGCCAGCTCTTCGGCGTTCATGCCCAGCGCACAGAGGCTGCGAGGCGGCCGGGGAAGATGCGACACCCAGGAACTCATGAGATCCAGAACGTCCCCCTCCGGCACGCCCAGTTCCTCATAAAGGCTGCTCACGGCGGCTATGGCCCGGTCGTCTATATGGGTGACGAAGCGGGGCGAGGCGTAGAACTCCTCGTCCGGTTCCGGATCGCTGCGATCAAAGAACCCGGGCGGAAAGCTCACCGGGAGCCGGGCTGGATCAGAGGATCTCCCGATCGCGTACCACCACGGTGCGGCGACCGGCGTAGTAGCGACGCCCGCCGAAGCCTCCGGCCAGAACAACGATCAGGGCAATCAGGATGATGAGTGTGAGCATGGCCATCTCATTCCCCCGCCGGAGTCGGGGCAATCCCGGCTCCGGGCTGATGGCCGGCCCGCCGTCGTCTCGACCACCACCCCAGGGCGGCTCCGGCTCCGACCAACCCGGCCGCCACCACCTCGGCGGGACCGTCCGAGCCCCCCGTCTTCGGCAGCGAGGGACCCGTCGGATGGCCGGTGGCCGCCGGCCCGGCGTTGGGCCCCGCGGCCGGGCCGGTGGCAACGGGGCCGGGTGCGGCCAGGATGGAGTCCGCCGGAGGTATGACCCCCGGACCGTCCTTGGAGCAGAGGAGGGCGGCGGGGGTGTCACCGGCCGCGGGCAGCTCGGGCAGGGTGGGGAAGGTCGGCCGGCGGCGGGCCAGGGCGGCCATGTCCAGGAAGTCGGTCAGGTCGTTGGCGTTGGCGTCCCGGTAAGTCAGAGCCGGCAGGTTCCATTTGCGCTCGATCATGGCCAGGATCGACGTGTGGTCGTAGACGAGGTGACTGACGTAGTCCGTCTTGGCGTAAGGAGAGACCACCACCGACGGAACCCGGAAGCCGTAACGGGCAAAACCGTCATAGAGCGACTCGGTGGGCTCGACCACGGGCGGGATGGCATCGGGAGCGACGGCCACCGGGGGAGGGACGTGGTCGTAGTAGCCGCCGTGTTCGTCCCAGATGATGACCAGGAGGGTGGTCGCCCACTGGGGAGAGGCACCGATGGCCCGGACCACCTGGGCCATCATCGCCTCGCCCTCCACGATGTTCTGGGGGTTCTCCTGGGACTGGGTGGAGAAGTTCTCGTCCAGCAGCGCAACCGAGGGGAGTTTTCCGGCCGCGGCGTCGATGAAGAACTGGTCGAAGGGCTTGTGGTTGTTGGCCTCGGTGGCGGCGTCGTTGGTGACGAACAGCTCCGGGGTGGCCCCGGTCGGGTAGGAGTACACGTAGTCGGCCCAGCTGATGCCGTGGCGGTCGAGCTGGTTGAAGATGGTCCCGGCCGGCGCCGGAATGGTGAGTAGGGAGTCCTGTTCGGCGTTGCCGGGGGAGGTCCCGATGTCGTCCACCATTCCGGCCGAGGTGGCGGCAATGAGGTAGCGCCGGTTGGGGTCGGTCTGGCCGAGCACCGAGCAGAACCAGCGGTCCCCGATGGGAAAGGTGCCGGCCAAGCCGTAGGTGAAGGGCAGATCCTCGCCCGTCCAGTAACCCATGGCCACCCCGCCGACGGTCTCGGTGCTGGCCGGGCTGATGGGGGTGCTGACAAAGCCGTCGTTGCGCCCGCCGTTGTAGGCGTTGTGGGAGGCGCTCCACTCCTGACTGGGTCGGCTGGGGAGCTGGCAGGTGGTCGGCATCCTGAAGGCCCTCTGGATCCGGCCATCGGGATACGGGTTGGTGGCGGTGGGCAGCCCGTCAGCCCCGATGGTGAAGCCATCGCCCCGGGGGGACTGGCCGGGTCCCCGGCCCAGCATGCCGAAGAAGTTGTCGTAGGAGTGGTTCTCCATCATGAGGATGACGATCTGTTCGACCCCGGGCATGGTGTCGGTCCCCGCCGCCAGGTTGGGATAGCGGAGGCTGCCCGGGGCCCGCAGGGCGGCGGGTGGGGCGGCCCGGGCCGGGCCGCTGAAGACGCTCTGGATGACCGGCTCGCCTAGAGCGGCCGCCGCCATGGCGGCCCCGCCGGTCAGGAACGATCGCCGGCTCAGGTTCGGCCTGACCGGGGTGGAGGGCTTCACGGTGCCATCCTGGCTCACCGGCCCGGCCTGCGGGCAGCCGCCAGGGTGGCGACGCCAGAAATTCACTCAGGGCAGGCCAGCCACCAACTCGGCCGCACCGGCCCGGCCAGCGGCGTGGTCGAGGAGCTGCGCGTCTCGTTGTCCGGGACTGTCCGAGAAGACGATGTTGTCCCCGGCCTCGAGGTCGAAGCGGACGAAGTCCTGGAAGATGGCGGCTATGCGCCGCTGCCACTGGCCAGGGTCGATCTCGGTCAGGGGGATGCCGTCCACGGTGATGGTGCCGCCGGTGGGGTCGTAGAGCCGGGCCAGCAACTTCATTAGCCTGGTCTTTCCGGCGCCGTTCTGGCCCACGATGGCCAGGGAAGTGCCGGCTTCGATCTCCAGGTCGAGGCCGGTGTAGACCTCGTGAGCCGAGCCCGGATAGGCGAACCGGACCTGCTCGAATCGGACCGAGCGGGCGGGCAGGCCCGAGGCCGGTAACCGGCCGGAGGTCGTGATGGCGGCGGCCCGCTTCTCGAGTTCCAGGGCCCGGGGAACGGCGGAGGCTCCGTAGTTGATCTGTAGCCAGTTGGAGTTGATGGCCAGAATGCCCGAGGCGCCCTGGACGGCGCCGATCAGGACGGTCAGGTGGCCGAGGGTGATTTGGTGGCGCACGGCGGCGTCACCGACCAACCAGTAGGCGACGCCCTCGACCAGGCCAGCGGCGCCTATGGAGGCGAAGACGGCCCAGCGGCCGCGCTGGCGGGCCTGCCACACCGCCGTCATGGCAGAGGTCCACTCCTCTCCGAATCGCTTCACCAGCCAGGCATCCAGGCCGAAGATCCGGCTCTCCTTGGCCGCCTCCGGGGTCAGGGCGAGATCCCGGATGTATCCGGCTCGGCGGAAGGTCTCGGCTTCATCGGTGAGCCCGGCCAGACTCCGCTTGAGCTCCCAGCTCTGGATCCGGACGATGGCCAGGTCGGCTCCGATGACTAATACGGCCAGCCACCACCGGTAGGTGAAGAGCAGGCAGCCCGCCAGCGCTCCGCCCAGGCGGTTGCTGAGCATCCCGGTCAGGGCGGTGGTGGCCTGTCCGGGGGTGAACTGGCCGGTGCCGACGCCCTGAGCCTGGGACACCAGGTCGAGCAGTGCCGGGTCCTCGAGATGACCGATCCCGGCCGGGGTGAGGGCGGCCGCCATGACCCGCCGGCGCAGTGAGCCGTTGAGCCGGCGGCCCAGAACCTCGCCCAGGGCCCCGAGCAGCGGGGAGGTGGACTGGAGGAGGGCGAAGAGCAGGGCGGTGGCGCCCAGCGCCCACAGGAGACGGTGACCGGCGGCGGAGTCCATGCCCGAACGCAAGGCGGGGGGAACGCTTCCCACCAGGGCCCCGCTGGCCAGGGCGAAGCCGAGCGGCACCAGCATGCTGATCAGCAGGGCTGCGACCCAGAGGCCCGTCAGGGCGGGACTGGCTCCCGGCAGCTGGGCGACCAGGGCAGCCGCCGGGCCAAGCCTTGATGCCCGAAGCCGTTTGCCTAAACTTAGTTCCCCCATCGCTCCGGCCCCTCGGCTCGCCCTGGACCGTAGGTCAGACCAGCTGCCCGCGCCTTCGGTAGGCCAAGCTGGCCAAGAGGGCGACCAGCATCAAGGGACCAACTAAGAGGGAGAGGGCGACCGCAACCCCGCTGGCGGGGCGGGCCGGCGGGGTCCCGAAGAATTGTCCCGTCCGAAGTGATTGGGCACCGCCAATACCTAACTCGCTGCCGAAGTCGGTATTGGCGAGAGAAGCCAAGACCGAACTCGGACCTTGGCTATCGCTGGAGAACGTCGGCAGAGTTGAGGGAGTCGCGGACGGGATAGGCGCGCTCGGCTCGGCTGCTGGTGCCGGACCGGACCCGGTAGGTGCTCCCGAGCTGCCACTTGACGCACCTGAGCCGGATCCCGCGGAGGCGTTGGCGCCACCTCCTGACCCCCCGCCGGGGAATGATCCGCCGCCGGCCGATGTCCCTCCGGAGCTCCCGCTGCCCGAGCTACTGGCGCCGGAGGCCACATCCAAGAGGGAAATCACCACCGATACGGGGTCAGTTGATCCGACCTCCTGGTCGATGACCAGATCGAAGTGCGCCACCTGGGGGCTGGCGGCTCCTTCCTCACACGGCTCGTTGGCGCAGGTAGCGTCGTAGGTGCCGGCGTTTGGACCCGTGGAGGGCACGGGGTTCTCCCACAGCCAACCGGTTATCTGATTCTGATTCTGGTAGACGCCCGTCGGGGTGCTGGTCCTCGATCCAGGGTTGTAGCTGATAACGGTCTGAAGGAAGAGTTCGTTATTGGGCTTCAACTCACTCTGCGGTACGGCCAAAGTGATGGGCACGTCGTCGCAACTCGGATTGGGCGGGGGTCCCTCGCAGCCGGCCGCATCCTGGCCGGGAGGGGTGACACCGGAGGTATCTGACCCGGCCTCGTTTTCGGCCGTGCCGGTGGCATCGTCCCCGCTCAGGTCGTTCAGGGTCAGCTTGACTGTCTGGCCGACCTTTACGGTCACGGTCGCTTCCGTGTTCGCCCCGGCCGGCCGGGCCAGCGTCAAGAGAAAGCCCAGACCCAAGACGCAGGCCAGCAACGGGACCGTAATTCGGCGCACGCCCGCAGCGGTCATGGCGAGGGGGGGTTGTAGTCGAGGCCGACAGTGGTGTCGTATCCATTGCAGACGTCTGACGCCGCCTGCTGAGCCGTCAAGTTTCCCGTCGGGAAGTTGTTGAGGAACCGCGTTCCATTCTCAATCATGCGCCAACAGCCAGGTTGGCTGTTGTTTGGGTCCGTTCCGGATCCGTCCCACCACTCCAACACTGCGTCCTTGACGCAGGTGTAGTCGCCCGCGTTATAGAAGCAGGCCGGAACCTGAGGATTAGTGCTGGGTACGGCTGGGATGGCATGGAATCCCTCATCGATGGAGTGAGGAGTCAGCTTGGGTCCGGCCACCTGAATGCCGTCAAAGAGCTGCCGCAGGTCGTTGTACTCCGCGCAGGCTATGTCAGAAACGTCAGCGTCGGCAGCCGATTCGTCCACGGAACGGTAAGCCAGGTAACAGATTTCCTGGTGAGCCGCCGGGGTGTAGGTAACGCTGGACTCGATCCAGGCGTGAGCCCATTCCTTGGTGTCTTGGAAGTCCGCACCGAAGCTGGAGAACTGAACCGGATCATCGCCAAGGATCCACTCGGGCACGTAATTGAGTTGATCGGCCTCCTGGGTCTGTTTCACCTCATAGCCCGCCGGCCAGAGCACGGTGGTTACCCCGGCTTGATCGAACTTGGTCATATTCTCGACCGCATAACTTGGAACGGTCTGGGTGTCCACGGCGTAGCCATCGTGAGGGAAGCTGACGGTCACGGAAGGGACTAGCCCGCACTCCGACTTAAGGTCCTGTAGGACCAAACTGTCTTCAGCCGCGTAGTTGGTGGCAGAAGGGTCTCCGTCCTCGATAAACCCGAACTTTCGCGGATGGCCATTGAGGGACCCTCCGGCGTCATCGGTGGGCAGACCGTTCAATTTGGTGCAGACCAGCTTGGCGTAGTACTGGGCGTCTTCCTCCGTGGTTGGATCGTATCCCCATTGCAGCCCGGGGTACTTGTCGTAGAAGGCGCTCGTACGGCCGAAAGCGGAGCCGAACAGAAGGACCCCGTGACTGACCATGTAGTTGTTGTAGACATCCTGGAACCCACCCAGATCCCCATAGTCGATGACGGCGAAAGGATGAACGGTCTGGTAACCGAAGGCGGCATCGGCCTCTCTGGTGCTGGCGTCGGCCGTACCCTGGCTGGACTCCGAGCCATACTGGACCCAAAACTGAACGTGGCGGTTGTAGGTCTGGTAGTGCAGGTCGAAGTAATGCTCCCAGGCCCGGTTCACGAAAGTCTGGCCGATCTCGTTCTGCTTGGGCGGGTCATCCATGTTGATGATGGTGTTCGGATCGGGGGCATCCTCCCCTCGTGGGGTATTGAGAGTGGGATTACCGTCGTAGTAGATGAGGATCTTGACCAGTCCGCCGCTCACCCCCTGGTAGGTCGAGCCGCCATTGCTGCCCTGGTACTGATAGGCCGAGCAGGGCGGTGACAGGGTGTCGAAGGTCTGCCGGCCTCCGACACACTGGTACAGCTCCGGGGGGCTGCCGCCCTGGCCGGAGGGAACGCCCAAGGTCGGAAGTGGGGGGAGGCCGCCGGCTGTTCCTGCCCCGGGAGCGGTTCCGCTCCCGGCTCCCAAGGTGGAAGACCCTGCCAAGGAGAGGGAGGAAAAGTTAGAAGGGGCGTTGAGCTCTGCGTGGCTACTCGGAGGTATCGGGGCTAGCTCGGGGGTGGTGTCGGGGTTGGCTTGCGGCAGGCTGAGCGAGGAGGGCAGTACCAGGACGGCAATGAGAACAACTGGGAGGAGCCCTACCAGTGGCCCGAAACGGCGGAGGGAGGATCCTCCCGTCCGGCGTTGGGAAAGTCTGGCAGCGGTGACCTCCATGCGACCGGATGATAAGCGGGTCCCGACGTCTCATTCCATCGCGGAACGCCCTGAGGGGCCTCTTTCGGGCGAATGGACCGAGAGATAACAGACTGGAAACATATGCGGGACCTCCTCGCGCTACCGTGCCCGCTTCGAACAGGAGAAGCTGATGCCAAGAGCCACCCCTTCACCCGGCCGGACCCGGACCCCGACGCGCCCGGCGTCACGGGGCACCAGCTCCAAACCCGGGACAGGCGACATCGACGCAGCCAAGTTCCAGGCCGCCTTCGACGGGGTCGTGGACAACGTCGAGAAGGTCATCAAGGGAAAGACCGAGATAGTCCGGTTGGCTCTGACTGCCGTTCTGTGTGAGGGCCATGTCCTCTTCGAGGATCTGCCCGGGACGGGCAAGTCGATGCTGGCTCGTGCCCTGGCCCAATCCATGCAGGCCATATCGCAGCGGGTCCAATGCACCCCGGACATGCTCCCCGGGGACATCACCGGGTCGGCCATGCTCGACCAGCGAACGGGCACCCTGGAGTTCAGGCCAGGCCCCGTCTTCGCCAACGTGCTCCTGGCCGACGAGGTGAACCGGGCCACGCCCAAGACCCAGTCCGCCCTCCTGGAGGCCATGGCCGAGCGTCAGGTCTCATCGGATGGGGTGACCCACTCGCTACCCCGGCCATTCCTGGTACTTGCCACCCAGAATCCGGTCGAGACGGCCGGGACCTTTCCTCTCCCCGAGGCCCAGCTGGACCGGTTTCTGTTCAAACTCTCCATGGGTTATCTGTCCCGCCAGCACGAGTTGGAGGTCATGCTCGATAACTCCCTATCGCTGGCGATTGATGACCTGGGGCCGGTGATCGACACCGAGTCAGTTCAGCGGATGATCCGCTGGGCGGCTACCTCCATCGAGTTGAGCGATGAGGTGGGTCTTTACATCGTGGACCTGGTTCAGGCCACCCGGACCGATCCCTCCATTGTCATGGGAGGTTCGCCCCGGGCCTGTATCGCCCTGCTCAAGGCGAGCAGGGTGGTGGCCGCCTCCGACGGAAGATCTCAGGTATATCCCGATGACGTTCGTTCCGTGGTGGGACCGGTGCTCGCCCACCGGGTGGTTCTTCATCCGGACGCGCTCCTGCGGGGGGAGAGCACCTCGGCCGTGCTCGAGCGGGTCGTGAACACGGTCAAAGCACCTGTCACGGCCCGGCGCTAGAGGCCGATGCGCCGCCTGGGCCGCCACATCCTGGCGCGTCTGGACTCAGTCCGGGACGCGGTGTCGCGAGGCGCTCTTCGTTCTGCTGTTCTGGCCGCCTCGAGGCGATCCGGCCTGACGGCCACGGGAGCGGCTGCTCTGGTTGCGGCCATCGGGATGTGGATCCTGGCCAGGATCGTGGCCGGAACGGCCGTCTACCTGTTCGCCTACGGGGCGTTCCTGACGGTCGTAGCCGCCCTGTTGCTGGCGCCTCGCAAGCTTCCGCTCCAAGGTGATCGATCCGGTCTATTCCCTCGGGCCAGGGAGGGGGACCGACTGGATGTGGAGGTAAGGCTCTCAGCCCGCCGTCGGGTGGCCACGTTCGTCCTCGAAGAGCGGGTCCCCGAGAGGCTGGGACAGCCGGTTCGGGTCCCGGTGGAGAAGCTCTCTTCGGGCACAGACGTCACCCACCGATACGGACTGCGCTGCTCCCGTCGCGGCGTGTACCAGGTGGGTCCTCTGGTGGCGGTGGCCAGCGATCCTCTGGGCCTGGCCCAGCGGGAAACGCTCGTGGCCCAACCCTTCGAACTTCTGGTCCACCCCCGGGTAGACCTGGTATCGGATCGTCCGTTGACCAGGCAATTCGAGGATCCTCCGATCCGGCCGCCCGTCTCCAAGCCGTGGCCCTCGGGCCTTGAGTTCTACGGGATGCGCGAATACGTGCCGGGTGATGATCTCCGCCGGGTCGTCTGGCGGGCATCGGCACGGGTGGGAAGGGTAATGGTCCGGGAGGCGGAGCAGGGGATAACCGATCGGATCACCCTGATGCTGGATACGGACCGAAGCAATCACTCGTGGGAGGGTGAGCATTCGGACAGCTTTGAGATGGGTGTCAGAACGATCGCTTCGCTCGGAGTCCGCCACCTGCGGGAGGGCTACGAAGTTCGCACAGAGTGCAATGCAGGACCTCTGACCCGGACCCTCCGCGGGCAAGGTACCCAGACCCTGCTCCTTGATGCGCTGGCCCGGGTGGAACCTGACCGGGAGCCCTTGGCCAAACTCCTCATGCGGGTGCTGGCCAACGGCCAGCGTGACGCCCACAACATCCTGGTCACGCCGCACCTGGGTCCCAACGAGGCCGCCCGGCTGCGCCTTCTGCTGGACACGGGGGTCTCGGTTTTGGTGGTGGCTCTCCTGTGGCACGAGGACTCGTCCAATGTCCTCGCCACCGCCGCCGCCCTCGGTTGCCAAGTAACAGGCATACGGCCAGGGGACGACCTGGCCACAGCCATGGCCCATGACATCGGGGCTGGGAACAGGCTTTGAGCATCACCGACGCGTCTTCAGAGGTCGAGAAGGTCCCGGAGGACACTCCAACCCCGGATGGAGGAAGCCCCGAGGGCGTAACCGGTTCCGGATCGCTGCCGAGCCGGCCGGCCGACGATCCCGTCGAAGACGACGGTGGGTCAGGTCTGAGGCCCGGTCGAGCGGCATTGGCCTGCCTGCTTTCTAGTCTGGGCGCCGCCGTCATGGTAGGCGGGATCTTCCAAGGCGCAGGGGGTCGCATCTACGCATGCGTCTTCGCCGCCTTCGGCGTTGGGGTGGGTTGGGGAGCCTCCCGTCTCCGGAGGGCGGGGTCCACGTTGGCAGTGGTGCTCATCGGAGTCTTCGCCGCCGGCCTCCTGGCCATCCTCCCGTCCGGCTTCCACAACTTGATCCACCTCCGGCAGGCGGTGGCTCTGGCCAGTCACGAGGGCAGTCTGTTGCGGCCGCCTGTCGACTTTCTCCCGGGATGGCACGCCATCGTTGGCTGGTTGCTGGCGACTACCGGTCTGGTGGCCGTGTGGACCGCTCTGGTGCTTGACCGTCCGCCGCTCGGCCTGCTGGTGCCGCTGCCCCTGGCGGCCATCGCGGGCATCTCCGTGCCCAAGGACGCTCAGGTCGCGAGCGGAATCGTGGTCGTGGTCTTGTTCTGCGCTGGGCTGGGCTTGTTGTTTGCACCCTCCGGGGATGGCCCGGATGACCGCCCGTCGGCCGGCTTCGAGCTCAGGAGAGCGGTCCGATCTCTGGTCCTCCTGGCTGTGATCAGTGGGGCGTTGGTCGGTCTGTCGCGTACCCACATCCTGTTTCCGGCACCGACCATCAATCCGGTGGAGCAGGCTCAGCTTCCCAAGACGGAGCCACTGACCACAGCCGTGAACCGGGTCCTGTTCGATGTTCGCTCATCAGTCTCTGGGCCGTGGCGGATCGGCAGCCTGGATGTATACGACGGTCGATATTGGCGGCTGCCCCCCTACGCTGAGGCGAAGATCCGAGCCGTTCCCAAGAACGGCGTGGTGGACACCTCCCGACCGACCGGAGAGACAGCCACCTTCATTGTCCAGGGACTCTCCGGCGCTGTGCTGCCAACTCTGCCCGACACCGTGGGGATCGTTGCCTCCGGCCCCGAGCTGGCTTACGACTCCCGCAGTGGAAATATCCGGCTCATCCAAGGCGAAGTCAACAAGGGCTTCACCTATACGGTGGCGGCGGCCCCCTTGCCCAAGGTGACCCAGCTGGAGTCAGACACCCGGCCTCTCCCCGCCGGTATCAAACAGTTCCTCAGTATCCCGCCCGCACCCCCGGCCGTCCGATCGCTGATCAATGAGTTGCGAGGCGCAAGTCGCTGGCAGACCTTTGATGCCTTACGACAGTGGATCCTTCAGCATGTGACCGTAGCCGGTCAGGGAGTCCCCACAGCTGTCCCGCCGTCGGAGGTGGTGGACATGATCAGCGGGTCTCGACAGGGCTCACCCTTCGAGATTGTGGCTGCTCAAGCCATGCTCGCCCGTTGGGTCGGCGTGCCCAGCCGCATCGGCTATGGGTTTGACGGGGGTCGCCAGGTGAACGGGACTCGCCAGGTCACCCCTGCGGATGCGGCCTCCTTCGTTGAGGTCTACTTTTCCGGCTTCGAGTGGCTCCCTGTCATCGGCACGCCGGTGCATGCCAAGGCCACCGAATCACGCTCCAGTCTCCAACAGCCGAGCAGCGCTCAGGCCGCCAATACCTTCGGAGCGAACCTGTATATGCCGTTCGCGACGGCGCCCCCCAGTCGGCTGCCTGAGCAGATCGCGGCCGGTGCCGGTTTGGCACTCGGTGCCTTTCTGATGGCGCTGCTGATCTGGTTCCTCTGGCCCGGATTCCGGAAGGCGCGGGCTCGCGGGCGCCGACGGCGGGCCGCGGCAGCGGCGGGACCGGCGGCGCGAGTGGCTCTGGCCTACGCCGAGTGGCGTGATCTGGCCACGGACTACGGCCACTCCTACCCGTCCGAGACACCCCTCGCCTACCTTGAGCTGGTAGTGCCTGACGAAGAGCACAGCGAGCTGGCCTGGTTGGTAACCAGAGTCGTATGGGGAGATATGCGCGGGGAAGTTACCGAGGACACTGCTGCGGTGGCCGAGGAACTGTCCCGTGCCCTGCGAAGGCGGTTGTCGGGAGCACAGCCCATTAGCACCCGACTGTTGGCGGCTCTATCGCGACGCTCTGAGAGACAACCTTGGGCCCCTGACCTTCTGGCAAAGTTGGCGGAGTCACGTCCATGAACCAGCGGCTGGTGGTAGTCGTCTCTGCTTTAGCTCTGGCCGGGTGTGGAACTGGGGCTCCTGGCGTGGCCGTACGCCGGATCAGTTCCAATATCGAGTTTGGCGTTTCGACCACCACCACCTCCAGTCCTCTTGGGGCGGCCGCTCCGCAGAGTGTCGCACCGGCCAACCTCACGTTGCCCGGTCAGGTACCTGCCTTCGACTTTGCCACTACGACCACCTACAACTTCAGTTCTCCTGCCTACGGGTCGACCTCCGTCACTTCCACCGCCGACCAGGGACAGTGCCCCGAACCGCCTTATGGAGCGTCGCCCGACCGATCGGTGGCGCTCAGCGTCGCCCAACCGCCGACCCAGGGGAGCTACAAATGGCAGATCATTGATTCCCAGCCCGTCTCGGGGACGAACTTCACTCTCAAGACCTATCACTACGTCACCTACGTGATTGACAACGTGACCAAAACCACTACGACGCCTAATCCGGTTCCAGGCGATTCGGCTACCACGGTATTCGACTACGACGTCATCACCCCTGGTAGTGAGGGAGGAACCGTCACCACCACCTATGAGGTGAAGCAGAACGCCCCTGAAGTCTCCGGCAGTGCCGGTAACGTGGGCCAGACCCAGCATGTTGGTAGCCCCGACCGGGGCTTGTCCTTGGTTTCGGTTGTGGATCGGAACGGTTCTGGGGCGATGACAGCCTCGTTCCACCCTTCCACGCCTGTACTCCTGTTTCCTCTCGATGTGGCCAGTCCGCAGTCCTTCAATGCCGCAGGAGTCGATCCGAGCAACGGGGCTAGCTTCACCAACCAGGCCACCGCCTCGGGCCAGACCACCCGGGTGAACGCGTGCGGCCAGCTGGTGGACGGCTGGTCCGTCACCTCCACCCAGAGCTTCTCCCAGAACGGCAGTACTGACACCAGCACAGTCGACTACGCCGTAGCCACCCAGTATGGAGGCATCATTATCTCCTCGGCTTCCACCCCGACCGGCTCGAGTCAGACCGAGACCGATGAGATCGGCCAGCTCAAGCCTGGACCTCTACCTCCGGGACGACCGTGAAGAGGGCCCTTCGCCTAGCCTCCATCCCGGCTGGGCTAGGAGCAGTGTTACTGGTGACCCAGTTTGCACTGCCTCATGGCACTCCAACCGCCATCCTCTACTCGGGCCTGATTGACGGACTCGGGACGGCGCTAACCGCAGTGGCTCTCGTGCTTGTCTATCAAGCCAGCCGGATCATCAACTTTGCCCAGCTGGCGATAGGAGGAGTGGGAGCCCAGGTTGCCTTCCAGCTCATCCGCTACGAGCGAGCGATCCCTTTCGCGGTATCCCTGATGCTGACCCTCGTTCTCTCCGGAGCCATGGGGGCAGGCACCGATCTGCTGCTCCGGCGCTTCAGCCGCGCTCCCCGTCTTCTGGCCACGGTGTTTACGATTGTGGTGGCCTCGACCATCAGCGGTGTGCTCACACCAGCTCTGTTCAACCTGCCCTTCCTCCCCCCCGCCGGGGAGAGGCCGCTTTCGCAGATCTTCGGTATCAATAGCCTGGCCCCATACCTGCCCTACTCCGGCCTGAGGTATCACGTCGGGAGCCTGCCGGTGACCTTCGGGTTTGCCCAGTTGGCGGCGCTGGAGCTCTGCCTTCTCGCCCTGGTTCTGGTTGGGGGATTCTTGCGCTTCACCCGTTTCGGAGCCGCCATTCGAGCCATGGCATCGAACCCGGAGCGGGCCGCTCTACTCGGAATTTCGGTGGCTGGAGTGGCCACGGTCGTCTGGGCCGTGGCCGGAGTACTCGGCGGGGTGGCATCTCTGTCCCAGGGGATAACCGGCAGCCCCGAGGCCGCGTATGCCTATGCCCCCCTATCTCTCCTGCCTGCCCTGGTGGCGGCTGTCTTGGCTCGGTTCCGCAGCCTGCCTCTCGCCATCGCTTTCGCTCTTGGTATTGGCGTCCTGAGCGACGCGGTCGGTTATGCCTTCAATGACTCCACCACCATCGTGGCCATCGGCTTGTTGGTCCTAGCCGTAGTGGGTCTGGCCAGCCTCAGGGCTGACAACTTGAGGGTGGAGCGATCTACTGTCTCCTGGCGGCTGGTAGGCGAGCCTCGTCCGGTGCCTCCCGTTCTGGCTCGGCTGCCCGTGGTTCGTACCACCCGGTGGGCGCTGTCCCTGTTAATCCTCGGCGCCGCCGTTCTGTACCCGATCGTGGTAAATGTCAGGCTGATCGCCATAGGCACGGACATCGCCGTGTTCGGACTGGTGGCGCTTTCCTTGGTAGTGCTGACCGGATGGGCCGGCCAGGTCAGCCTGGGCCAGGGCGCCTTCGTAGCTATTGGCGCCGTGCTGTCCGGCGGTCTGACTGTGCACGCCGGCATCCCCTTCTGGTTCTCCGTGCCGATTGCGGCGCTGGTGTCGGGCCTCCTCGCAGTCATTATCGGCTTCCCGGCCCTGCGCGTCCCGGGTCTCTATCTGGCAGCCATCACATTCGCCTTCGGGGCTGCGGCGGCTCAGGCGCTGTTCGATCCGAAGCTGTTCGGCTGGCTCCTTCCGGAGTCAATACCTCGTCCGACCCTCTTCTTGCTGAACTTCGATGACGAACGAAGCATGTATTTCCTCTGCCTTATCGTGCTGGCGGCAGTCATTGCCGTGGTCGTCAACCTACGGCGAAGCCGCTTCGGGAGACTGCTGGTGGCGACCCGGGACAATGAAGCCGACGTCAGGGCTGTGGGGGTCAATGCCACCCGGTTGAAGCTGGCTGGATTCGCTCTTTCCGGGACAGTCGCCGGTCTGGCCGGCGCTTTGGAAGCCTTCCAGTTGCGGGCGGTCCCGGGGAGCGCCTTCTCTATCGACGCCAGTTTTCCTATTCTGATCTACACCCTCTTCGGTGGTGTCACCTCGGTCTCGGGTGGACTGCTCGGCGCCGGCCTGTACGAGTTGTTCACTTACTTCTTGACCGGAAGTCCCATCCTTCAGTACATATCCGGAGTTGGCACACTGACCCTGGTCTACCTCCTGCCCAGTGGACTGATGTCGACTCTTTCCAGTGTCCGGGACTCTCTCCTGCACATCGTCGCCGTACGTTCCGGAATCGAGTCTCTCCTGGAGGAGGATCACACCGACCGGATCCCCCTTTCCGAGCCGTTCACGTCAGGTGGCCTGGGAGCCGTTCCTCCTGACCAGCGATTCCGGTTACGTTCGCGCCTCCTGCCCGGCGGAGGCCAAGCGTGAGTGAGGCGGGGCGGTACCGAGTCCGCCTTCTTCAGGATCTTCGAGCGATGGGTGAGTTGCGTAGCACACCCTATGGGGTGCGGCCCGTCCTCGTGCTGGGCGTCCTTATCCTCATCGGCTCGTTCGATGCGGGGATGTTCAACCTGGCCGGCCCGGAGTTCCTCCGCCGAGGCAACATCAACCTGTCATCCATCATCTCCGTTCTGGTCGGGCTCCGCCTTCTGCTCATCTTCACCAACCTGGGGGTGGGCTGGGCGGCAGACCGGGTGCGGCGTGTCCCCATGGTCGGATGGGGAACCATCCTCGGGGGCGCAATCGGGTCGATCACCGGGCGTGGCCGCACCTCGGCCACCGTGGGTGCGCCTCGGGCGGGGGCGCAGACGGCTTCGGCCGGATTCGGAGGGGTGCCGCTCTACTCCCTGGTGGCGGACTATTACCCCGTTCTGGACCGGGGCCGCGCGTTTGCCGCCCTCAACGCCCTGGACTCGGGCGGCATCGTGTTTGCCCCACTGGTTGCTGGGGCGCTGTTCAAGTATGTGGGGCTGTTTCGTTCGTTCCTGGCCGACGGGGTCGCCATCTCCCTTTCTGGAGCCCTGGTACTAGCCCTGCTTCGGGAACCGATCCGGGGCTACTTTGATCGCAAGTATGCCGGTGCCGATGACGAGTCGGCCAAGATCCCGGATGCACCGCAGTCCTTCGGTGAGGCCTTCAGAACCTTTTTCGCGGTGCGGACCCTGCGCCGCATCTTTGTGGCCCGAGTGGCAGGAGGGCTGGTGGCGCCCGCCGCCGGCCTGTACCTGCTGTTGTTCCTTCCCGATCACTACGGGATCAGCATCCTGGCCGAGGGGGGTTACTTCTCTATCGCCGGGCTGGGCACGGTTCTCGGCTCCCTCTACGGAGGCGGGCTGGTCGACCGGCTCAGTGCCCGCGAGCCGGGCCGAGTCATGTACGTGTATGGGGCCTTCCTGGCCCTTACGTCCCTCTCCTGGGCCGCCTACGCCCTCTCCCCGCCCCTCTGGGTTATCGGAGTGCTGCTCTTCGTGTTCGGGTTCGGCTCCGGCTTGACCGGCCCGGGGGTCAACGCCATTGCCACTCAGGTCATCCCTTCCGCCAACCGCACCCAGGGCCTGCAGGTACTGGGCCTATCCGACGTGCCGGCCAGCGTGGTTGGCTTCGGGTTCTCCACAGTTCTGTTCTTCAAGTTCGGATATCCGGGCGCGTTCTGGCCGGCGGCGGCCGCGGCGATAATCGGAGGCATCCTCTACGCGAGCTCTGGTTCTCTCTTCGAGTTGGACCGCCGGACCATTATGGCTGGCGGTGTGGCGGCGGAGGAGTACCGACAGGCTCGGGACTCCGGGCGGGCCAAGATGCTCGTCTGCCGGGGTGTCGACGTGGGCTACGAGTCCAACCAGGTGATCTTCAACCTCGACTTCGATGTCGAGCAGGGGGAAGTGGTCGCACTCCTGGGCACGAACGGGGCAGGCAAGTCGACTCTCCTGAGGGCGATCAGTGGAATTACGGAAGCCTCGGGCGGGTCGATCGTCTTCGAAGGCCGGGACATAACCCATATGCCACCCCACGAGATCGCCGCTCGAGGAGTCGTCCACATGCCAGGTGGTCGAGGCGTGTTTCCAGCCATGTCAGTTCGGGACAATCTGAGGCTGTCAACTTGGCTGCTCCCTCCGGACGAGGCCCTAGAGGTAATGAATCGCTCGCTGGATCTCTTTCCTGTGCTGAGAGATCGAGTCGATGTGGCCGCCGGTACCCTGTCCGGAGGTGAGCAGCAAATGCTTTCGCTGGCCCAGGCCATGGTGCTACGGCCCAAGCTGCTCCTGATCGACGAGCTCTCACTGGGTCTGGCTCCGGCCGTGGTCGGGATGCTCATCGAGGCCATCGAGGCCATCCGCGCTCAGGGAGTAACCATCATCGTCGTGGAACAGTCCATCAACGTGGCCCTTCAGTTGGCTCACCGCGCGGTATTCCTGGAGAAGGGCGAAGTTCAGTTTGAGGGACCGTCTACCGATTTGCTCAATCGTCCGGACGTCCTACGCTCGGTGTTCGTCCAGGGAGCGGGGGGCCGGGGCAGGCCCGCGACGGCGCCGAAAGCAGCCGTCGGCGCTCTGGTGGCAACCGAGGAGGCCCGGCGGACGGCGGCGATGGCTGAGGCTCGTGTGGTCCTGGAGGCGCGGGGGATCGCTAAGGCATTCGGAGGTGTGCGAGCGCTGGAGGATGTCAGCTTCGAGCTCCGAGACGGAGCCGTCCTGGGTATTATCGGTCCGAACGGTTCCGGGAAGACAACACTCTTCGACCTCCTGTCCGGTCTCGTTTCAGCCGATTCCGGTCAGGTCTGGCTGGAGGGAACGGACGTCACCGAACTGCCCGCCGATGCCCGGGCTCGTCTCGGCCTGCTGCGTCGGTTCCAAGATGCCCGCCTCTATCCGTCGCTGACGGTCGAGGAGACGTTGCTGGTGGCGCTGGAGCAGCAGGTGGCGGTCAAATCCGCCGTTCTGCATGGGCTGTCGTGGCCCAGCGCCCGGCGCAGCGAGACTCGGGCTCGCCAGAGGGCCGCGACGCTTCTGGAGAGCCTTGGCCTGGGCCGTCATCAGTACAAGCTGGTCGGTGAGCTGTCGACGGGCCTCCGGCGGATTCTTGACCTCGGCTGCGTGATGGCCGCTGAGCCCCATGTCGTGTTACTGGACGAGCCGTCGGCTGGAATCGCCCAGGCTGAAGCGGAAGCCCTGGGGCCGGTTCTCCTGCAGGTGCGCCGGGACACGGGCTGTTCGATGATGATCATTGAGCACGACATGCCTCTGATATCAGCGGTGTCTGATCAACTGATAGCTATGGATCAGGGACGGATCCTGCTTCAGGACCGACCCGATGTGGTGCTGGCCGATAGTCGCGTCGTGGCCGCCTATTTGGGTACTTCAACCGCCGCCACCCGTCGTTCTGGGAGTCTCGTGTGATCACAACTAAGGGCAGAGCTGCTATCAAAGTCCTGACCACGGTCCTACTGGCCATCGGCTTAGCCGCATGCGGAGGTTCGAACTCCGTCGGATCGGGAGTGAACCTCCATGGTAGCGGTGGGGCGGGGAATTTGAGCCTGGGCTCGACCACCAGCACTACGGCCATCACGCCAACCTCAGCGCCTCCCACCACGACCTCCCCAGCTCGAGCCGTCACTACAACATCACCCCCCACCACGGCAGCGCGCACTGTTACCACTGTCGCCAGCGTTTATGTGATCCACATCAACGGTGACACCTCCGGTCAGCCAGCCTTTGCTCCCACCGACGTCGCCGTTTACCAGGGAACGAGTGTGGAGTGGATCAACTCGGATTCGAAGCCGCATTCGGTAGTGGCCACCGATGGCGCCTTCACGTCGCCCTCCATTCCACCCGGTGGAAGCTGGACCTGGGTGGCTAACACTGCGGGACGGCACGATTATGCCGACGGGACTCGGCCTTATGCGACCGGAACTTTGGAAGTAGCTGCCCGTTGAAGTGCTTCAGGGCGGTCCTAGTGGGACTCGGGGGTCTGGCGATCGCCTCGTGCGGACATACCTCTGTGCCCATCAAGACGACGGCCGCGGTCCGCATCGGGGACATCCCGGCCTCGGCGCTGCCAGCCACCTTGAACGGATTGCGCGTCCAGCCGGAGAGCGACAAAGCAGCCGTTTCCCACGCCGATGGTAGCTACGCCCGGGCCGTGGGGTTCTACAGCCTTCGCCAGTCGCAGCTGGTGGAGGCGACGCTGGAAGTGATTGAGCTTGTGCCATCTACACCTAACACGGCTGGGTTCCGGTTAAGTCTTGTCAACCAGGTCACGGGTGGCATTCCCAGCGAGGTCAGATTGTCCGGTCACTCTGTCTACCTCGCCAGTGGCATCGGCTCGGCCACGTCGACCTGGTTTGACGGTCGAGTTCTGTTCATTCTGACGACGCGGTCGCAATACTCGACCCCCAGAGCTCTCTTGGAGGCGACGCTCGGGGTGCATCTATCGTGAGGATGTTCACCGTTCTCGGCCCCTGGTCCGATGCCCTGCGCCGGTCCCGGCTCCACCAGTTCGTTGCCCTCGTCCTGGCTGCCGTCTTCATCTCATCATGCCAATCCCCGGATACGCTGGCGACGGAGTTGCATGCAGATATAACCCGGACCATGGCTACGTCCATGCAGTTTGTCTGGACGGATCAGGAACTGAGCCTTACTCAGACGGTAAGCGGACAGTATGCCGACGCTTACCGCTACCACCTTCTCTATGTCGCTAACGGCGTGCCGGCGTGGGAGGAGGTAGTCAAGGACGATGCCGTTGCCGACCGGATTCTCGATCCAGCTGCGGTGGCGCGCTATTGGTCGACTCAGCGCGCAAACGTGACTATCCCTTCCGCCCAACTGGCCGGGGCCGCCCTCCTGGCGCATCACTGGGTGGTGGATACGACGGGGGCGCCCAGTGTTCCGACCGTCGGCCAGGAGGTCCAGGAGTACAAGGACGACCCGTTCGATCAGGCCCTGCTGTTCCTCTCGGACGTCAACAATCTGATCAGCCTGGCCCCTCCCCCCGAGGTCCGCCAATACCGGGCCGACGATGTCACTCCTGTTTACAAGCCTACTGACGACCCCTTTCCAGCGCCGCTCAAGGGATCGGGGATCACCCGCTACGACGTATACGAACAACCCCTGCCCGTGGTGCAGACGGCCAGCCCCGGCGCCGTTCCGGCTCCGCCAACCATATCCAACTTCACCAAAATCGCCATCTACGTGAAGAACGGGATGGTTGTCGAGATACGGCTAACCACGGACCCCATCGATCAGCTGCAACAGTTGGTGAACAATTACCACCTATCCCTTCCCAAGAACCTCTCTCGGGAGGGACAAGAGGCATTCGCCCAAACAGCCATTCAACGCCTGAGCATTCAGACGGGCACCTTGCCCTTCCTGGTCAGACAGGAGACGTTGGTGGTCGAGCCGTTGCCCCGCGGCACCTCGATCGCGATTCCTTCCGGGGCTGTTCCCGCCAAGCTCTCGTTTCTTCATCCGAGCTGAGTGAAATGACCGATATCAACAGAGCTCTGCCCCCCCTCATCCCGGTCGAGGACTTCTTCGAGAACCCGGAGCGGGCCGGGGCTCAGATCTCCCCCGACGGCACCCGGATCTCCTACCTGGCTCCAGAGTCGAATCGCCTCAACGTCTGGGTCAGGACCCTGGGCCGGGATGACGACGTCTGTGTCACCCACGACCACACCCGGGGCATCCTCCAGTACTGGTGGAGCCGGGACTCGAGGTGGATTCTCTACCTGCAGGACAACGGCGGAGACGAGAACTTCCACCTGTGGGCGGCCGAGGTGGCCGACCCGACAGCCCCGTCCCGGGATCTGACTCCGTTCGAAAACGTCCGGGTGATGATGGTCGACCTGCCCCGCTCTGAGCCGGGCCAGGCCACCATCGCCCTCAACCGGGAGAATCCTCAGCTCTTCGATGCGTACCGGCTGGACCTGGACTCGGGCGAACTCGAGCTGGTGGCCAAGAACCCGGGCAACGTGGCCGGCTGGACGGCCGACTTTCACGGTGCCGTCCGGGCCGCCACCGCCCAGACCCCGGAGGGCGACTCCGAGATCCTGGTCCGCGACACCGCCGAAGGTCCCTTCCGGACCCTGCGGGTATACAGCAACGAGGACAGCGGGGTGGTGGTGGGCTTCACACCGGACGGAGCCTCGGTGTGGGTGGGCACGGCCGAAGGCCTGGACACCATGGGCGTGGTGACGGTTGACGTCGACTCGGGGGACCAGACGCTGGTCGACCACGATGAGCTGGCCGATCTGGCCGATCTGGTCGCCAGTGACCGCACCGGTGAGCTCCAGGCCGCCGCCTACCTGCGGGACCGCCGGGTCATGCACTTTTTCGACCCCGAGCTTGAACAGCGGTGGAAGCGGGCCGAGGCTCTCCATTCCGGGGATCTGGCCTCGGTCTCCATGGATCTGTCCGAAGAACGATGGGTGGTCACCTTCGATGATGACCGGGAGCCGGGCGTCACCTACTTCATCGACCACGCCACCGGGGAGAGCCAGTTCCTGTTCCGGCCCCGCCCCAAGCTCGATCCGGCCCAGTTGGCCCCGATGACCCCTGTCACCGTCACCTCCCGTGACGGCCTACGCCTGTGGTCCTACCTCACCTTGCCCATCGGCATCGAGCCGGTCGGGCTGCCCATGGTCCTCCTGGTCCACGGCGGGCCCTGGGCTCGCGACCAGTGGGGTTATGACCCGGAAGCGCAGTTCCTGGCCAACCGGGGCTACGCCGTCCTGCAGGTGAACTACCGGGGATCCCACGGATTCGGCAAGGCGTTTGAGCACGCCGCCGAGCATGAGTTCTCCGGACGCATGCACGATGATCTGATCGATGCGGTGGAATGGGCCATCGGGCAGGGCTATGCCGATCGCAGCCGGGTGGGGATCTACGGTGGCTCCTACGGGGGCTACGCCACCTTGGTGGGGGTCACCTTCACCCCGGATGTCTTTGCCGCCGCCGTCGACTATGTCGGTCCGTCCAGCCTGGTGACCCTGATCCGCTCCTTCCCCGACTACTGGCGACCGATGCTGGCCGGCTCCTGGTTCCGCTACTGCGGGGATCCGGGTACCGAGGAGGAGCCCAACGAGGACGTGGTGGCCGACCTGCTGGCCCGTTCGCCCATTTCCCTGGTTGACCGTATCCGGACCCCTCTCCTGGTGGTCCAGGGAGCCAACGATCCCCGGGTCACCAAGCTGGAGTCGGACAACATCGTGGCCGCTCTTAGGGAGCGGGGCGTCGAAGTCGACTACATCTGCAAGGACGATGAGGGCCACGGCTTCCAGAACCCGGAGAACCGTCTTGACCTCTACCGGGCGATGGAGACTTTCCTGGCTCGCCACCTGGGCGGGCGGTCCTCGAGTTGACCAGCCCGGCGGCCCGGTCGGGGGCGATTGCCCAAGCGACCCGACCGTAGACCGTCAGCCCAGGGACGGCGCGCCGGGCCGGAACCGGACCGGAAGGTGCTTGGGTCCGGAGATGAAATTGGACGGGAGCCACTCCACCGGCCCAGCCGGCTCCAGGTCGACCAGACGGGTCAGCACCTCGGTCATCACCGATCGGATCTCGGCCCGCCCGATCCGGGCCCCGAGGCAGAAATGGGGCCCGCCCCCGCCGAAGGCCACGTGGTCGTTGGGGCGTCGGTGGATATCCAGGCGGTCCGGATTGGTGAAGGCAGACTCGTCCCGGTTGGCCGAGCCGTAGTACATGACGACCTTGTCCCCGGCCGACACCTCGGTGTGGCCGATGGTGAGGTCGGCGGTGGCCGTCCGGCGCATGTAGATCACCGGGCTCACCCAACGAAGCAGCTCCTCGACGGCCGAGTCGAGCGAGCCGTCCAGATCGGAACGCAGGGACTCCAACTGGGCCGGATGTTCCAGGAGAGCAAGCGTCCCGGCCGCCACCAGGTTCCGGGTCGTGTCGCCCCCGGCGTCGACCAGGAGCAGGAAGAAGAGGTTGAAGTCGATCTCGTCCAAGGGGCGCCCCTCGACCTCTCCGTGGGCGAGGCGCGAGGCCAGATCATCAGCGGGCCGGCTGCGCTTCTCCTCCCAGACCTGGTGGGCGTAACTGAACATGGAGGCCACGGCCTGAATGCCCGCTCCGGGGGGCTGGCTCTCCGGTGCGGCGTGGATGGTCTCGGTCAGCCGGTAGAGCTCCACCCCGTCGGAGCGGGGGATGCCGAGCATCTCGGCTATCACGTAGGAGGGCATCAGGCCGGCCACCTCCTCGACCAGGTCGCACTCTCCTCTGGTGATGACGTCGTCGATGATGGCCGTGGCCAGGGCGTCGATCCTGGGAATCATCTCTTTGACCGCCCGGGGTAGGAAGTCGGGGATGACCAGGTGGCGGTAGCCGGTGTGGGTCGGTGGATCCATCATCAGCATCATCCGGTGGCCGCCCATGTCGATGCCGCTGTCATCGGGGATCAAGATGGTCGGCTCCGAGGAGAAGCTGACCGGGTCGCGGCCGACCCGACGGACGTCCTCGTGGCGGGTGACGGCCCAGAAGCCCGGTCCGCCGCCTGGTTCCTCATGCCAGTGGACGGGGTCGTTCTCCCTCAGCCAGCGGAACTGTTCATGGGGTTGGCCGTCGGCGAAGGAGACCGGGGAGAGAAGATCGATGACCGGAGGTGTAGCCACGAGCCTGGTTGGTAGCACCGACTCTGGCCCTCCGCAAGCTTGTCGAGCCTGTCTCCGCCGGTCGAGGCTAGGGCTGTCCCATGGTGGAGGCGTGGCGCATGTCCAGCGAATACGGGGGCACCAGGTCGACGCCGTCGGGCTGGTCCAGGTAGCCCGGGGATGAGCCAGGCTGGCCGGTGACCCCGTACTGCCAAACGACCTGGTCCGTCCGGGGGTCGATGACGATCACACGATTGTTCTTGTCATCGTTCAGGAGGAAATCACCGTTGGGCAGGGGCTCGGCCAGGGACGGTTGATTCAGCTGGGGTTGTCCCGCCAAGGGGGCGTAACGCCATAACAGCTGGCCGCTGGAGTTGAACGTCTCCAAGACGCCCGGATCGGTGTAACTGACCGTCACGTAGACCCCGGGGCTGACTTCGTTGCTATCGGAGGGATAGGTCACGCCCGGTGGGTGGAAGGAACTGTAGACATGGCCACTCAAGTCGATTTCGTCGACCCAGTCCCCGTTGATCTCGGTTACGAGGTAATGACCATTGGTCATCGGGAAGGCTCCATTCGGACTTCCCCAACGAACCGGCGGGGCGTGATAGCAGTAGTTGGTCGAGGTGCCGATGACCGATGCGGGAGCGTGTGAACCCGGAGCGATGAGCAGGATCCGGCAATTCTTTATGTCGGGGCTGATGATGTACCCGTCGGGCAGCATCATGGCGTCGTCGGGGTTCCAGAGCTGATTGGGTCCCATGCCCTCGGACCCAGGCGTTCCGTACCGGTAGACAATCCGATGGGTGGCCACATCGATGACACTGATGACGAAGTCATCCTCTTCGGTCACCACGATCTCCTTGCCATCCGGCGTGAAGAAGGCGTCGTCGGGGATCAGGAAAGTTTGGCCCGGAGCAAGATCTCCGGGTCGCGGAAAGGTCCAGGTGACCTGGCCCTTCGGATCAACCACGATCAGCCGGTTGTTCGAGCGGTCGGCTATGAGAACCGGCCCGGGCAGAACGGAGGGGTCCGAGCCGGGCTGGAGCTCGGCTGCGCTCAGTGGGTGGGCGAAAGCGTCTGGAACAGAAGGAGCGGTGGGCCGAACGGCGGCAGACGCATGCGGCGGGGGCGGGTGGGAGGCGGTGCCGCATGCGCTCACCACGACAACCAGTAAGAGGGCCGCCACCCACGTCCGCCCTCGCCCGTACACCATGACCGCCTGCATCTTTTCCTCCGAACCTTACGCGAGCATGAAGGAACCCACAACCATGTCTCGTAATCAGCCCGTAAGGTGCGGCGGCCTATCCTCGGGCGTCATGTTCATGGGGCCCGGCCGTCGACGTCCGTGAGCGCGTCGGAGGGATGTCCATGAGCGGTCGGAGGGCGGGGCCGGCCCTCATCGTTCTTCTGGCCCTGGTGGCGGCCTGCTCGAGTTCCCGACCGGTGTCGGCGCCCCGCCGCCCGGCCTCCCCGCCGCGCATAGTCGCCTTCTCGGAGCCCTACCAACTGCCGGCTCCCCTGTCCCGGGCCGTGGCCGTTTCCGCCGGCGGCGCCATTCGCATCATGGGCGGCCTCACGGCGGGCCAATCGACCGTATCGGGGGTGTTCGATCTGGACCCGAGGACCGGGCACCTCAGCCCGGCCGGCCAGCTGGCCGTGGGCGTCCATGACGCCGCCGCCGTGTCCCTGGGCGGCTCCGCTCTGGTGTTCGGCGGAGGCTCCCCGAACACGGTAGCGACCGCCCAGAGCTTCGGAACGGCCGGCGGCCAGGTCATCGGGACTCTGCCCAAGCCACGCTCCGACCTCTCGGCCGTGGTCCTGGGGGGCCGGGCCTACATACTGGGCGGCTACGACGGCAGCACGGGCGATCCCAGCATCCTGGCCACTTCAGATGGACGATCCTTCGCCACGGTCGGCCAGCTGGCCCAGCCTGTCCGCTATGCCGCCGTGGCGGCAGCGGGGGGTCTCATCTATCTGTTCGGGGGGACAACCCCCTCCGGATCGAGCCAGACGACCCTGATCCAGGAATTCGATCCTCGCTCGGGGCGGACCCGGATCGTCGGCCATCTGCCTGAGCCGTGGGCTCACGGTATGGCTGCCACTGTCGGTGGTCAGATCTACCTGCTCGGCGGTGTCAGTGGCACCACCACCTTGACTTCGATCTGGCGCTACGCACCGGGAGCTAACCGGGCCACCCTGACCCCTGACGTCTTGCCTTATCCGGTTTCCGATGCCTCGGTGACCCAGGTCGGAGAGGCCACTTTTCTGGTGGGTGGCGAACTCTCTGGCAATCCGGTCACGGGCGTGACCTCGGTTCGTCCGGCGGGTGGTGCCGCCCAGGTGTCCTCCTCGGCCGCCCAGGGCGCTCCCTTTACCGGGCACTTGCTGATTGCCGATCGAGGCAACAACCGCCTCATCCTGGTCAACCCAGCCAAAGCCATTCTCTGGACGTATCCCTCGGCCTCGGCCCCGGCCCCGCCCGGCGGCTTCTACTTCCCTGACGACGCCTTCTTCGCCCGCAAGGGGACGGAGATCATCTCCAACGAAGAGGAAAACAACACCATCGTCCAGATCGCCTATCCGTCCGGAAAGATCCTCTGGAGCTACGGACACCCCCGTCTACCCGGCTCTGCCGCCGGCTACCTGGACCAACCCGATGACGCCTATCTGCTCAAGGACGGCACCATCACTGTGGCCGATGCCTTGAACTGCCGGATCCTCTTCATCGACCCCTCGGGGGTTCCGTCGGGCCAGATCGGTGCGACCGGTAACTGTGTCCACAACCCCCCGGCCAGCTTGGGATATCCCAACGGTGACACCCCACTGGCCAACGGAGACTTTCTGATCTCGGAGATCCACGGCTCTTGGGTGTCCGAGTACACCCGGACAGGGAATCTGGTCTGGACCGTCCAACTTCCCATCGGTTATCCCTCTGACCCCCAGCAGATCGGTCCGGACCTCTACTTGATCGCGGACTATTCCAACCCAGGGGGTATCTACGAGTTCAACCGGGCAGGCGACATCCTCTGGAGCTATCACGTCATCAGCGGGGATGGGATGCTGGATCACCCCAGTCTGGCCGAACGCCTGCCGAACGGGCTGATCGGCGTCAATGACGATTACCGGGACCGCGTGCTGCTCATCGACCCGGTCAACGACCGCATCGTCTGGCAGTACGGCCAGACGGGACTGGCCGGCACCGGTCCCGACCAACTCAACACCCCGGATGGTTTCGATCTCCTCTGGCCGAATGGCTCTACCCCGACCCACCCCCAGACCGGCTGAGCCGCAGGGAAAGGTTCAGGTCCGGCCGGAAACGTCCCGCTCGTAGCGCCAGAACTCTTCCCCGCTGCCACTGGCCAATTGACCCTGGGGCGTCCAACCCAGCCGCTCGTAGAGACCGCTGCGGGCCAGTTCCGGCGTGGTCACCAGGACCAGGCGATGGAGGCCGGCCCGGCCGGCCTGTTCCTCGGCTTCGGCCAGAAGGGCCCGGGCCACTCCCCGGCCCTGGTAGGCGGCATCCACCAGTACGTGGGTCACCTCCCCGATGGCGGAACGGTTTAGGGCGGGGACCGGAGGAACTACTGGCCCGCCCGTGGGCGGGTGGGTCGACAGGCGGGTGCGCGCCATCCGGAGCAGGGCCCGGCTGTAGCGCATACCCCGGGTGAGGAAGAGTTCGGCGCCGAAGCCAGGATGGGCCAGGCTCCGGCCCAGCATCAAGGCCCCCAGGCGCCAACCGTCCCGCCGGAGCATGCTCCGGTAGTGCTGGGCCGGGCGGATGGAGCCGAGCAGGGCGCCGACGACCTGGCCGTCGACTCGGGCCGCCAGGGCCATCCCCCCGTCGCTGCGCATCCAGGCCAGGTAGTAGCGCCGCAGGAATCGGGGTCCGGCCCGGGTTATGAACTCGGCCCCCAGCACATCGTGGTGAATGGCTGCGGCCCGGGTCGCATCGGGCGGCAGCATCTTCGCCACCCTAACTTGGCCGTCCATGACCTCACGGTAGGCGCACTGACGGGTTGATATCGGTCGTAATGCTCCCGTAAGCCTGGGGCGTCATTGTGTGCAGGTGTGCCGTCGGATGCAGTTGGTAAGAATCCTGTCGTTGGAACCGCCCACATAGGTGACGCCCCGCCCGGGTTGCTGGCCCCTTCTGGCCGCTCCGGGCGGTCAGTGCTGAGCCGGGCCGCCGCGGCTGTCCAGCGGCTGGTATGGACCCGCCGGGCTTCCTCCTGGGGCCATCACGGGGGGGTTTCCGTCCAGCCCGTGGTCGACGAGATCCTGCGCCAGACGCCCCGCGGCCCAGGGGCCCATGTCCTGGATATCGGGTGCGGTACGGGGACCCTGGCTCTTCCCCTGGCCCTGCAGGGCACTACGGTGACAGCCGTCGACGTCAGCCCGGCCATGACCCGGGGTGTCCGGGCCCTGGCCGAGGAGGCGGGGCTCAACAACCTTACGGTGGTGACGGCATCGGCGGAGCTGATGCGCTTCCCGGACCAGAGCCTCGATGCCGTCATCTCCAACTACGCTCTTCACCACCTGCGCGACAGTGACAAGCAGGAGCTGATCCGGTCGGCAGCCCGATGGCTTAAGCCGGGCGGTGTGCTGCTGGTGGGAGACATGATGTTCGGACGAGGCGCAACCCAACAGGACCGACGAATCATCGCCGACAAGGTGAGAGCCCTGGCCCGCAAAGGCCCCGGGGGTTGGTGGCGGATCGCCAAGAACGCTGCCCGGTTCCTCCTGCGGGTGCAGGAGATGCCTCTTCCGGCGGCTCGCTGGGTCCGGCTGCTGGAGGAGGCCGGCCTGGTCGAGGTGACCGCGGCTCCGGTATTGGCCGAAGCATCCATTGTCCGCGGGGTCCGGCCGGGCGGCTGGGCGGTCAACTCGGGGGTAGCCCGGGATTGATGGGCCGCCCCCCTCCGGGCCCATGGGCACGGAGGGTACGTTTTCGGGTCGCTCCGCTCTTGGCCGTGGTCGGCATGGCGGCTGTTCTGGCCGCCTGCGGTACCGTCGACCCCGCCGCCCGGCGCGGCACCCCGGCCGGGTCTGCCGCCCACGCCAGCACCACCAGCCCCCCCACCACCGCCCCCGCCCCCCAGTGGCGCACCGCCTGGGGTTCCGCCATGGCCTGGGGCTACGGGGAGGCGGTGGACACGACCGTCCGTCAGGTGCTCACCGTGTCGGTGAGTGGATCGGCCCTCAGGGTCAGGCTGTCCAACCTGTATGGCAACCGGCCTCTTATGGTAGGGGCCGTCACGGTGGCCCCGGCCGGGTTGCACGGCTCGCTGGCCGGCCCGGCCCAGCCCCTGGCCTTCGCCGGATCGCCATCGGTGGTGATTCCGGTCGGGGCAGAGCTGTACTCCGACCCCCTGGCCATGCCGCTGACGGCCGGCCAGATACTGGCGGTCAGCGTCTTCGTTCGGGGTCCTGACCTGATGACGGTCCATCCCTGTTGCTTGGCTCCGGTGTCGTACTTCGCCGGAAACGGCGCCGGGGACCTGACCAGCGACGCTTCTTCCGCGGCGCTGCCTTATGCCAGTCCCTGGTCCCGTCTGGTCGATGCTGTCGACGTCCTCAGTTTTGCCCCGCCAGGGGTGGTGGTCCTGGGCGACTCCATCAGCGACGGCTACAACAGCACGGCACGCTGGCCGGAGCTGCTCCAGCAGCGCATCGATCTCCTCCCACCTGCCGATCGGGTGGCGGTGGTGAACGAGGCGATCACGGCCAACACACTCACTGCTGTTCCGCGGGACTACGAGACGACCGGCGGTGGCGCCCCCGGCGTGACCCGGTTGGGGCCGGATGTCATCGACTTGGCGGGCATCTCTGACGTAATCGTGCTGTTGGGCACCAACGACCTGTGGTTCGGTGCACCCGCCTCCCAGCTGATAGCCGGCTACAACCAACTGGCTTCGGCCGTCCATGCCGCCGGTAAGCGGATCATCTTGGCCACCCTGCTGCCCCGGCGCACCGGAGAGGAGCTCTGGACTCCGGCTCAGCAGGCCGCTCTGACCCAGGTTGACCAGTGGATACTGGAAGCGGGCGGCTTTGACGGAGTGATGGACCTGGCCGCCAGCGTGGCCGATGTCTATAACGGAGCCTGTCAGCCGGATGCGCTGTACCCCGACTTTGACTCTGGAGACCACCTCCATCCCAACGCGGCGGGGGACACCGTCCTGGCTGACTCGGTCCCCACGACCCTCCTGGGCCTCCCGGCTGCGCCCCAGTTGCCCCACCTGCCGATCACCCCGACCCCCGGCTGTCTCACGCCCGGCCCCGGGTACCCCCCTCCCAACCCTTAGGGCGCCGGCGCTCCGGGGCAGCCCCCGGGCGCTTGAGGAACGGTTCCTCCCGCCACCAGGGTGCCTACGCCCGCCACCCCGGCTGGAGCCCGGGCCAGGGCCGAGGACTGACCACGCAGGTAGCGATCGAAGAAAGCGATGGTCACCATGTCCACCGCCGAGTCGACCGGCCCGCCGGCGGTATAGGGCCCGAGGTGGTCTTCACCGGCCAGGCTGAGGTAGTACCTGGGCCCTTGATCCTGATCGTACAGTTCCGTGCTGCACCCGGGCGGGTTGATGCTGTCCGTCGTTCCCTGCACCACCAGCATCGGGACAGGACTGTCAGTGAAATAGCCGGGCCCGAAACTGGCCAGCTCGGCTCCGGACAGGATCACGGCGGCGCGAGGTGTGAAGAAGCGACAGCACGGGTTGGCGGCCAGAGCCAGAGCCACGTCGCCTCCGTCCGAGTGGCCGGCTACGGCCACGTCTCCGGGCCCGATCAGCCTCAGTCCGGGCGGTAGCAGGGACGGGCGGGGAGCCGTCAGTTGGGAAATGACGAAGGCCAGATCCTTGGGGTGGTTCAGGATGTCCGACTCGTCCAGGCCGTCAGGAGTCCCGGGCGAGGTGTGGGGATACTCCGGCTCGGCCACCGCGTAACCGGCCTGGGCCCAGGCCACCAGCAACGGGCTGTACCTGAGAGGGTCGATGTCGTAGCCGGGGGAGAAGACGACCAGGGGCATCGGCTTGGCGGCGCCGGCCGTAGCCGGGTCTGGGTAGAAGACGTACACCGGTATGTTCCGGGGACTTGACCCCGTAACCGGCTCAACCAGGTCCAGCTGAACCTGGTTGATGCGGGGCGGCCCGGCCGAGGTTGACGTGGTCGGATCCCTCGTCGAGGGAGCCGAAGCAGCTCCCGGCTTAGAGATTCGGGCCGGGGCCGCGCAGGCGGCCAGTGTCGCCAGAAGCGCGACGAGGCCCAGCCAGGCCCGGCCGGGTCGGTCAGGACGGCCGGCGCGCAGTGCTTGTGGACGGGGCCACGGACATGGTGAAGAAGTCACGGTTCCAATTGGGCAGGAAGTATCGCCCCGGCCCGCCCGACATGGCGGACAACAGTTCCGTCCCGTTGTTCGGGCTGGCGGCTGTCCCGGGGGTGGCGGGGGAGTAGGCGGTGAAGTTTACCCAGTCCGTGTTGATGTCCAGTTCCATGGCTCGCACCGCTCCGGCCCGGACCAGCAGGCCCGCCAGTGAGGGGACGTCGAGTCCCGGGCCTCCGACGTAGACCAGGGCCCCATCGGCGGTGACGCCCAGGCCCGAGCGCCACACGTAGACCTGATTACCGATCGTGCCGCCCCAGGCGCCGTTGTACGAGAGCCCCGGAGCCGGAGCACCCCCGTCCACGATGAGGCGCAGGTTCTGGCGAACGGCTACCACCTCCGGCGTCATGGAGACATCTCGTCCCCACTGTCCCACCGTAATGGAGCCGTTCCTGTAGACGACCACCGAAGCACCCCCAGTCCGCAGGGGCGCCACCACCCGTCCCTGGGTGTAGTAGCCCCCTTGGGAGTCCTTCAGACGGAAGCCGGAGTTGAATGCGGCCGTGACCGTGGTAGCCGCTCCGGCGCCGATCGGCGCCGACAGAGCCCAAGGCCCGCCACCGGGAATGTAACTGCCGGAATAGAGCGAGGCCCGCAGCAGCTTGGTGTCCATCCAGGCCACCCCGGCCACCAGACTGGTGTGGACCGGATCGGGCCGCAGGAAGGCCTCATACATGGTGGGAATCCCACCCACCGTCCGGCCGGCCGGGTGCCACAGGCCCTCACCGGGCAGTGGCGGGGAGGCGATTGGGACTATCGGGGCCGGCTCCGGGAGGTGGGCCGGACCCGTTCGGGTCGAGGATGACGCCGCCGCTGACGACGGATTCGGGATGAGCCCGGCTTTGGGCGTGCCTCCGACCGGGGGCTGGTGATGGGAGTACCAGAGGTTCTCGGCTGCCGCCACCAGCTGGGACCCCCCGTGATCGCGGACCCACTCCGCCGCTCGAGCTCCGAGAGACCCGGGCTGGCCATAGACCGAGGTGACGAAGGAAGTTCCCACGACTACCAGCACCACCGCCATCAGGCCGGCCAGGGTCCGCCGGATCCGACGGCGTCGGCGTCGTACCGGGAGCGGAGACGACCGGCGGGGCCCATCGGTGGGAGGGGCCGGCGGGGGCCGGTGGATGGCAACCATGGGATGAAAGGTAAAGGACCCGCCTGAAGCCAGGATGAAGAAAACCGGCCTTCATCGGACCTTAAGGATGTGACTCTACGCTGGGGGGCGATGGGAGTGTCGACATCGCAGACGCGCCGCGCCCCCAGGCGTGGAGGAGTGGAACGCAACGCCAGCCTAACCGCCACCACCGCCGCGGTGCTGCTCTTCCTTCTGGCCGCCGAGGGGGTCACCGTCCTGAGGGTGAGATCGTTGCTCAGCGCTCATGTCTTCATCGGGGCGCTGCTGATCCCACCGGTGCTGCTCAAGATGGGCAGTACGGGCTGGCGCTTCGTCCGTTATTACCTGGGGGACCCCGCCTACCGATTGAAGGGCCCTCCGCCTTGGGTACTGCGGTTTCTGGGCCCGGTCGTGGTCGGTCTGACCGTTCTACTCCTGGCCAGTGGCGTGCTCCTTCTCTTCGTGAGCGGGTCGCTGCGCTCGAACGTGCTGTTTGTTCATAAGGCCAGTTTCGTCCTCTGGTTCGGCGCCATGACCATCCACGTCCTCGGCCATCTGAGCGAGACGGCCCGGCTCGCCATCCGGGATTGGGCCGGCCCGACCCGCCAGCGGCTCTCCGGCCGCGGGGGCCGCGGTCTTCTCCAGTTGCTCAGCCTGGGTGGTGGTCTTGGTCTGGGACTCATCCTGGTCGGGCGGGCCAACCATTATCTGGCGGGATCTCCGCACTTCTTTCACTGAGCCCGAAAACGGAGCCCGAATGAACCAGCGCCGCATCGCCCCTCCTCGCCCGGGCCCTCAGCCCCGGCCCACTCGGTCCGTCGCTGGCGCCGATGGAACGTCCTGGCTCTGGCTGGCTCCTCCGCCCCGATCTCGGCACCTGGCCTCGTGGGCCCTCCTACCCCTCCGGGTCTTCCTGGGCCTGACCTTCTGCTTCGCCGGACTTCAGAAGCTGGCCAATCCCGCCTTCTTCCACTCGAGCAATCCAGCCTCGATCCAGGCCCAGCTGCTGGCGGCCAGCCATCGCAGCCCCATCCACGCCTTCATCCATCCGCTGGTCCATCTGGCCGTACCTCTCGGCATCCTCATTGCGCTCGGGGAGCTGGCCGTCGGCCTCGGCACCCTGGCCGGTCTGTTCAGCCGGCTGGCCGCGGCCGGCGGGGCTCTGATCTCTCTCAGTCTGTTCCTGGCTGTCAGCTTCCACACCAATCCCTACTACACCGGTTCTGACATCGTCTTCGTCTTCGCCTGGCTCCCCTTCCTGGTGGCCGAACCAGGAGCGCTGTCGATGGATGCCGTTTTGGCCAACGCGGTTCGCCAGTCGGAGGGCTTGGGTGGCGAGCAGACCGTGCCTGTCCTGTTCTCGGATATCCAGCGCGTATGCGGTTCCTACGAGGGGGGGGAGTGCGCGGCCCGGCGCCGGGCTCCGTGCGAACCCGGACCCTGCCCCTACCTGGCCAGCCGCACCCCTCCGGTTCCGAGCCGGCGGGCGGGTGCCTTCCTGGATCGTCGCACCCTGGTCCTCAAGGGGACGACCGCCGCCGGTCTGGGCGCGGCGGGCTTGGTCGGGTCCGGGCTCATTGCCGGGCTGGCCCGCCTGATCGGCGCCTCCACCCCGGTGGCGTCATCCTCCAGCCTCGAGGCGGGCGGGACCGGTAGCACCTCCACCACCACTTCCCCCGCCGGCCCGGCCGGGACCACCGCCAGTACCTCTGCCCCCAGTCATCCCGCCGGGCATAAGCTGGGACCGGCCGCCAACGTCCCTGTGGGAGGTGCGGCCTCGTTCCAGGACCCCGGCACCGGGGACCCGGCCCTGGTCATCCAGCCCAGCAGCGGAACCTTTCTGGCCTTCGACGCCGTCTGTCCCCACGCCGGTTGCACGGTGGAGTACTCCTCGTCCAACCGGATGTTCATATGCCCCTGCCACGGATCGGAGTTCGACGCCCGGACCGGTGAGGTGATCGTTGGGCCCGCTTCGAGCGGCCTGACCCGCATCGCCATCGCCGAGGGCTCGGACGGGGACCTGTACGCCCAATGACTAACGGGGGTAGCTAGCTGCTAGCGGGAGACCCCGTGGGCCGGCGCGGGCGACTCAATGTTTGTGTCGGCCCGGCCCGAGCCATGGCGGTTCCGCCGGTGGGGTGTCCATTCCGAAGGCCCGGCTCTATGCCAGTTGATCTCCATCCGGGCCCCCCCGAGTGCTGAATCCCCAACCCGCCAATGGCCCCCGGTGGACCTGACGACCGAGTCAGCGATGGCCAGACCGAGCCCGGCCCCCCCGGGCTCGTCGCTGAGCCGGTGGAATCGGTCGAACAGCTGGCCGCGTTCGGCGGGTGGGATACCCGGACCACTGTCCTCCACGATCAGGCCGACCCGGCTGGCGCCCGAGGCCACCGACACCTTCACCGACCCGCCTTTGGGGGTGTAGCGGCAGGCGTTGTCGACCAGGACACCGGTCAGGCGGTCGATCCACTCGGGGGGGGCCTTGATCAGGGGGGGCGGATCCGCGGCGCAGTCGACCGCCAGGTGGATCAGGCGGGCCTCGGCCACCGGGGCGAAGCGTTCGGAGCAGCTGGACGCGATGACCGCAACATCCACCGGCTCCTCACCCGGGGGGGGAGGCTCCGAATCGAAGCGGGCCAGCCACAGCAGGTCCTCCACGATCCTGCGCAACCGCCGGCCTTCCGCCGAGACCCGCTCGAGAGAAGCCCGGTAGTCAGGAGCGGGACGAGGCATGGAGAGAGACAGCCCAACCTCGGCCTCGATCACGCTGAGCGGGGTGCGCAATTCGTGAGAGGCGTCAGCGGCAAACTCGAGCTGGCGTCGCCGAGTCCGTTCGACCGGAGCGGAGGCGCTCAGCCCTATGACCCAGGAGCCGAGAAAGATCGCCAGCAGCATGATCGGTCCAACCACCGCCTCGAAACTGAGGAGGATCGACCGGACATGGCCGACGTCGGCCAGGCTTTCTCCGGCCACCAGCCAGCCCCCTCCCGGAGCTTTACGAGCCTGAAGGTGGAAGGGGCTCGGACCCATCCCCAGGGTGATGGCACCGGTGGACCAAGTCCGCCTCGGCAGGGCGGGCGCTCCGGCCGTAACCGCCCGAGACCGACCCTGGGAGTCCACCTCCCAGAGAAGCACCGGAACGTCGTCGGGGTCCTCGCTCCGGTGCAGGCTCTGGGCGTGGGAAATGACCGAGGCCACGGAGACGTCGGGGTCCAGGGCCGCGGCCACCCGGGTCCGGACCTGAGCCGACAGCCTCTCGTTGACCACGACATCCAGGGCGCTGACGGCCAGGAGGTATACCGCAGCTATCACCACGGTGGCGATGGCGGCCACCCGGGCGGAGTGAGCGAGGTTGTTACCGGCCGAGGTCCTCATGCCGGGACGATCCGATACCCAACGCCTCTGACCGTTTCGATCCGGGTGCCGCCACCGGACAGCTTGGAACGCAGCCGGGCCAGGTGCACGTCGATGGTGTTGGATCCCACCGCCGCCGCCTCCTCGTCCCAGACCTGCACGGCTATCATCCTCCGGTCGGCCACGGCCGGAGCTCGCCGCAGGAGCAGCTCGAGGATGGCGAACTCCGTGGAGGTCAGAACGACCAGGTCGGATCCGATCCGGGCCTCGTGGGTGGCCGGATCGAGGCTCACATCTCCGCAAGTCAGCACCGGCCCCCGCGTCTCGGTCGGCCGGCGGAGGAGGGCCCGCAAGCGGGCCAGGAGTTCGGAGAAGTCGAACGGCTTGATCAGGTAGTCGTCCGCTCCCGTATCCAAACCTGATACCCGATCCGAGGTCGTGTCCCGGGCTGTGAGCATAAGGATGGGCGTGGCCAGGCCCCGGGCCCGCGCCTGTTGAACCACCTCCAGTCCAGATGCCCCAGGCATGCGCCAGTCGAGCACCACCGCGCCGTAGTCGTAAGTGCGCAGGTGGGCCAGGGCCATATTCCCGTCCGCCACCGCGTCCACCGCATAACCGTTCTCCCGGAGGCCGCGTTCAAGGACCGAGCGCAGGCCGGCGTCGTCTTCGGCTATCAGAATCCTCACGGCCCGATCCTGCTATCTGGCCGGGGAGACGTCGAACGTCAAGGCCGCCGGTCTCGGCTACGAGGTACCGTAGGAGGCCCACCTTACGGGGACATTAAGGGCAGTTCCAGGCCTGTCGCCCTGCCGGTGCGATCATCTGCCGGTGCCATATAGCGACGCCGAGTTCCCGATCCTGGAGTTCGACCCCTCCCGGACCGCCATCATCGAGCCTCGGCGGCGCCGGGGTCGGAAGCTGGCTCCCGAGGCCGTGGTCCTCTGCTTCTTCCTCGAGGTCATCGAAGCCGTCTGTGGAGAGGACCGGGCCGAGGAGGTGACGGCCTTTTCCTGGGAGCACGGGACCCACTCCCTCTACGCCCTGGAGACCGAGTGGGGGACGGTCGGGGTCTATCACCCCGGGGTCGGCGCACCTATGGCCGCCGGCATGCTGGAGGAGGCCGTAGCCGCCGGGGGCCGCCGCTTCGTGGCCTGTGGTGGAGCCGGAGCGGTGATTCCCGGCTTGGCCCTGGGCCACGTGGTGGTCCCCACCTCCGCCATCCGGGACGAGGGAACCTCGTATCACTATCTGGCTCCCGGCCGTGAGATCGAACTGGAGCCCGGGGCGGTCGGGACGCTGACCGACGTTCTGGCCGGCCACGATGTTCCGCATCTGACCGGTAAGACCTGGAGCACCGACGCCCCCTACCGGGAGACTGTCGAGCGCATAGCCAGGCGGCGGGCGGAAGGTTGCCTCACCGTCGAGATGGAGACCGCAGCCCTGGCGGCGGTGGCCCGATTCCGATCCGTGAGCTTCGCCCAGTACCTATATGCCGGCGATGACGTCAGCGGGGAGGCCTGGGACCACCGGGGCTGGACCAGCTCCTCCATCAGGACGGACCTGTTCTGGCTGGCCGTCGAAGCTGCCGCCAAGCTGAAGGACCCTGCATCCGGGCCGACCCGGTGATGGCGGGGCCTCATCGAGACCCGGATACGGACCTCGCCGGCCAGCCGGCCGGCCCGGCCGTTGGCCTCGTGGTAGGCGAGGTGCAGGGGTTCCTCGATGTCATAGGGATCCAGGATGGTCCCGACCAGGTTGGACCCGTGGTGGCTTATTCTGCTCAGCGCCCCCAGGAAGGTGACGGCCTGGCCGGATGGGCCAACAGGCCGAGGTTGTTGCCCGGGGTGCTCGACGTTACAGGGGAGAATCAAACTCCGAATCGAATCCCACACGTCCGCTTCGATATCGATTTAGGGCCACCACCGACCAGACAGCCTCGACGGTGCCAAAGGGCCAAGCGCCAGAGAGGAACCCGTAGCTGCTCGCCAGGGCACAGCCAGCGACGAAGCCCAAGGTGAACCCCGGACCTCTCGCCTCAAGGGCATACATCGCCATCATGAAGACCAAGGACGCGACTCCGAAAGCTGTGAGCATGGTCCAAGTCTGACTGTTCTGGCCAGTGCCAGTGCCAGTGCCAGTGCCAGCGCGGCCGCCCTCGCGGCGGATAGAGAGACCGGGCGGCCGCCACGGAGTTCTGGAGAACGGCTATCCCTTATCGCTACAGGGAGGGCCTCCCAGCTGGTGTGAGACACTGGCAGGCCCGTGGCACCTGCGACCAGCGACCTGGAGCTCCTGCGACTGCACCGCCAGACGGCCTTCGTGTTCGACCGGCGTGGCCGCATGACACACGAAAGCGCCCCCGACCGCTCACGAGGCAGGAGGTTCTCATTCACTGGCAGTCGGGAGGGGAACGTGGCGGTGATACGAAACGACGTGACGGCTCGCGCCGCTCGGAGACTGGAGCGGCTCGTCAGCGAGGAGCCGCCCTTCTTCTCGCCTCACGCGTTGCCTTGGCACATTGAGGATTATCTCGGCGCGCTCCGAGCTACCGGATCACCACCTGATCACCGTCTCGGTCTTCTGTGGACCTTCGCTGAGCCTCTCCCGCTAATCGAGGAGTTCCAGCTCGTCTGGTCCGGCACCAGCGAAGGAAAGAGCCTCCTCGACCGGTTCGGCGATGCCATGCCAGCTTCCCTCGTGGACATCGGCTTCCGGCAGTCCAGTGACCTCTGGGAGCCGTGGTGCGTCGCCCTCATCGGTGACCAGATCGCGTCCATCGCCGAGACGGTGCGAAGGGGCCCCGGCGGGGCCGAAGTGGGGGTGGACACCGCCAAGGACTTCCGAGGCCGTGGGCTTGCCGCCGCGACGACTATGGGATGGTCGAGTCACGACGATCTCAAAGGGCTGACACTCTTCTACAGCACGGGCCGGGAGAACCGGTCCTCACAGCGGGTGACCGATCGCCTAGGGCTACGTTTCGTGGGCTCGACATTTGCGGTGCTCTGATGTCCGCCTCTGCTTCACGGACCGGCAGGTCTCTTCCGTCACCGGGTCGGATGGTTCGCGAATGTCAGTCGCAGCAGGAGTCTCGCCAGCCGCACTCTGGGCAGCGCTGGTGAGCGTGCTCGGGCCGGAGCGACGATCCGCACATCGGGCAGTCGGTAAGGGGAGCGAGCGGGGAGTAGGGGGACCCAGTGTTCTCCATCCCGGCGACGGTACCGGCCGGGCAGCGGCGTCGAGGGGATGCCTGTCGAGGGGATGTCGAGGGGATGCTGGCCCGGCGTCTGGCAGACGCCGGAGCGTCGGCTCTGCCAGCGACGACTGGGGCCGAAAAGGCCCGAGACCAAGGGATTCTCCCTGGTAGAGGGTCTTTTGCGCGAGATGAACGCCATCAAACGGCGAACACGACCCCCGGAAACGTCAGAAGACCCCCTTTTCGCCTCCCAAATCGGTCTCGGTTCTTTGATTTAAGCCCTGGGCGATGAGGAGACCACCTCGGCGTGCCTGGCTGGCTCTGGACGGTCGTGAGCTGTACGAGGTCCAGAAGGCGGCCGGGATGCTCTACAAGACCTGTCACCAAGTGAGCTTCGGCCAGGATGCCCCTTTTTGCTCTTCGCGGGGTTGCGTAGACTGGAAGATGTGAGCGACGCCATCCACCGCCAGGACGAGGGCCCCCAGGGCACCGCGTCGCTGGCGAGTGACCTCAGCGAGGAGCAACTCCGCACCGCGCCTGTGCTCGTGTCCATCGACTCCCTTCTCATCGAGGAGCTTTCCGGGGCCGAGGATGACGGGTTCGCCGCTGCTCTCACTCGGTGAGAGTCCTCGTCGACACCGGCCCTCTGCACGCGCAACCCCACTCCAGCGACTTGTGGATCGCCGCGTCAGCTACCCACACTGGTGCCCGATTGCTGACCACAAACGGCGTTTTCGACGACACTCCTGGACTCGTCCTGCACCAGTAGCGCACCTGCCCCCTATCCGCGGGCACCTTCCGGCGTCGAGAGCGCCCAGAACGCCGGCTCATGGATACTTGGTGACTTTTGACCTGGTGGCAGTAGCAGCTGGATTCCGTCCACCATGCGCTAGTTACTTGCCCCTGAAAAAGTCAGGCGTGGATCCCCCTGGTCCAAGCCTGGACAAACGATGATGGCCCCGAACCGTAGGACTAGTACGGATCGGGGCCACCTTGTCAAGAACGCTAAACGCTCAGCCCACCTTGTGGGAAACGATCCTCCCGGCCGCCTGTCTGGGCCTGCCCGCTGAGTTGGAGGCGGTCGACCGGCTCCTGGACGACCCGGGCTTCTTCGAGCCCTTCCGGGCCCACTTCCACGCTGTGTTGGGTCGCCCGTCGGTCCCGATCGAGACCTACCTGCGGCTCATGTTCTTGAAGTACCGCTACCGGCTCG
>DAHUYE010000038.1 GCA_027315345.1 Actinomycetota bacterium | reverse complement strand
GTTCCCTTTTTCGTGGCCGGCGGCCTCCAGCTGGGGGTGGTGGCTCTGGTCGGGCCCAGGATGGTGCGCCTACTGGCGGCGGAGCAGCCGGCCTAGTCGCAGGCCGGGCAGCCGGGCTCCTCGCAGCCGCAGAGGAGGGGGGCACCGTCGGCTATCTCGTCCAGGATGCCGAGGGCCGCCATCGCCAGGCGACGGCGGGGGCGCCGGCTCGGGCTGGGTCGGAGGCTCACCACGCCAGTTCTACCCGGTTTGGCGCCCGTGCCGCTGTGACTCCGGCCACCTGGGGGGCGGTCATCGACGATCCTCCATCTTACGCCTGGGTCTTTCCCCGCCGGTGACTGTCAGTGGTGGCCGGCTCGTTACAGGGAGCCGCCAGGCGGGTACGTTCCCCCTATGAACCCGGTTCGAACCCTCAGCCGGCCGCTACTGGCCTCGATCTTCGTCTACAGCGGGGTTGACGCCCTTCGTAACCCGGAGCCCAAGGCCAAGGCGGCCGGGCCGGTACTGGACAAGCTGGGTGAAACCCTGCCCCTGGAGCGGGTCCAGATGGTCCAGCTCAACGCCGGCGTCCAGCTGGCGGCCGGGTCGATGATGGTCCTGGGCCGCCTGCCCCGTCTGTCGGCCCTGGTCCTGGCCGGGTCGATCGTGCCCACCACCGCGGCCGGCCACCGCTTCTGGGAGGAAGAGGAGCCCCAGAAGGCGATGCAGCAGCGCACCCACTTCCTCAAGAACGCGGCCATCCTGGGCGGCCTGTTGATGGCGGCCATGCAGCCCAAGAGCAGGCGCCGGCGCCGCCGGGGCCAACGCCGGGCCGCCAAGGCCTCCTCCTAGTGACATCACCCCCTCAGCAGGTCAGCGAGTTGGACCGCCTCTTGGAGGCCAACGCCGCTTACGCCGCCGCCCGCCCGGACGACGGGGCGACCGCCAGCCCCCGGCCCCGCCGCCGGCTGGCCGTGGTCACGTGTATGGACGCACGGATAGATGTCTTCGCGGTGCTGGGTCTGAAGCTGGGGGAGGCCCATGTCCTGCGCAACGCCGGGGGCCGGGTCACCGAGGACGTCCTGCGCAGCCTGGCCCTGTCCACCCACGTCCTGGGGGTCAGGACGGTGGTGGTCATGCAGCACACCAAGTGCGGTCTGACCGGGGTCACCGACCAGGAACTGCGGAACCGCACCGGCGCCGACCTGGGCTTCCTGCCCATCGATGATCACGAGGCGGCCCTGCGGGAAGATGTCGACCACCTCCTGGCCCAGCCCTATCTTTCCCTGATCAACGCCGTCAGCGGTCTGGTTTTCGACGTCGAAAGCGGCCGGATCAGCCCCATCGTCACCCGGGAGCGCCCGGCGGCCCCTGATCAGGCTGGGTAAGCCGGCGCCCGACCGGTATCCACCCCGCTGTCACAGCCCTGCTGCACACTGGCCCCATGGCCGCCACCGAACCCCGGGCCAAGCCCGGGACTCCCATCGTTCCCGAGGTGGTGGCCGTGCGCGTACCGGGCCGGGACTACGACATCCGCCTGGGGGGCGAGGTCTGGCGCTGCCAGGTCCGCCGGGCCGACCCACCCCTGTTCCTCCTCACCCCCCGCCGTTAGGCGGCCGGGCGGCGCTGTAATAGGTCCAGTGCCGCCGCCCTGGAGCTGCTCCGACCAGGAACTCCTCGACCGGTCCCTGGAACTGGCCGCCCAGTTGACGGAGCGGGCCCGGTCCCTGACCAGCCCCCGCCAGCATCGCCGGCTGGCCCGGCTGCAGCGCCTTCTCGGCAGCCCGGGCGGCACCCGTCTGGTCTTCTCGCTGGCCGATCGGGTCCTCCGGCCCGTATCCGCCCCGGTGGCGGGCCGGGCCCTGGCCGACCTGGCCGGCTCGGAACTGCCGGGGGTTTCCGGGCCGGACCGGGCCCTGCTCCGACTGGCCGGCCTCACCGCCCGCATCGCCCCGGGCCCGGTGGACGCCCTGGTGTCGGGGCGGTTGCGCCGGGAGACGGCCGGTCTGGTCTACCCGGCTGAGCCCCGGCCTCTCGGGCGGAGCCTGGCCCGGCTGGCCGCCGCCGGGAAGCGGCCCAATCTCAACCTCTTGGGCGAGGCCATCCTGGGTCACGAGGAAGCCCGCCGGCGGGTGGCGGCGGTGGAGGCGCTGCTGGAGCGTGATGACGTCGACTGCGTGTCGGTCAAGGTTTCCTCGGTGGCGGCCGGCATCTCCCTGGTCGATTTCGACGGGTCGGTGGAACGGGCTGCGGTCCCGATGCGCCGGCTCTACCGCCGGGCGCTGGCCTCCGACCCGCCCAAGCTGGTCAACCTCGACATGGAGGAGCACCGGGACCTCGACCTCACCGTGGCCGTCTTCACCGGCGTGCTGGGCGAGAGCGAATTCGTCGGGCTGGCCGCCGGCGTCGCCCTCCAGGCCTACCTCCCTGACAGCCATGCCGCCCTGGACCGAATCCTGGTCTGGGCCCGTCAGCGTCTGGCGGCCGGGGGCGCCCCGGTGCGAATCCGGTTGGTCAAGGGGGCCAACCTGGCCATGGAGACGGTCGAGGCCGAGCTACACGGCTGGCCGCCCCCCACCTACGCGGACAAGCCCGCCACCGACGCCTCCTACAAGGCGTTGTTGGAGAGGCTGGTGGGCGCTGCCGCCGAGGGCACCGTCAAGGTCGGGGTGGCTTCGCACAATCTCTTCGACGTGGCCTTCGCCCTGGTTTTGGCCGAAGTGGCCGGGGTCGATATCGACATCGAGATGCTGGCCGGCATGGCCGATGCCCAGGCTGCCGCCGTCATCGAACGCACCGGCCGGCTGCTGCTCTACGTGCCGGCCACCACCCGGGCCGACTTTCGCAATGCCCTGGCCTACCTGGCCCGGCGCCTGGACGAGAACGCCACCCCGGATGGATTCCTGCGCCATGCCCTGGACCTGCGCCCGGGCGGGCCGGAGTGGGAGGAGCAGGCCGGGCGCTTCACGGACGCCGTCAGGCAGCGCCACGCCGCCGCCGTCCGGGAGCGCCACGTAGCCGCCGGGCCGGCTGCCCCCGGACCCGCGGGGTCCTGGACCAACCAGCCGGACACCGACCTCACCCTTCCGGCCCACCGGGACTGGGCTCGAGCCGCACTCGGCCGGGCCGAGGGCGGGGTGGTGCGCACGACCGCCGGCGCCCCACCCACCGGCCCCGGCGGCGGCGCCGGACTGGAAGTCGTTGAGGCGGCGGTGGCCCGGGCCCGGGAGGCGGCCCCGGTCTGGGAGTGCCGCCCGGCTCCCGAGCGGCACCGGGTCCTGATGGCGGCGGCCGAGGAGATGGTCGACGGCCGGAGCGAGGCGGTGACCGTGATGGCCCGGGAGGCCGGGAAGACCTTCCCCGAGGCCGATCCGGAGGTTTCCGAGGCCATCGACTACGCCCGCTGGTATGCGGCGGGTGTCGAGGAGCTCCAGGCCCTGGAGGCGGAGGTCGGCAGCCGCCCGTTGGGCGTGGTGGTCGTCTCCCCACCCTGGAACTTCCCCTACGCCATCCCGGCGGGCGGGGTGCTGGCCGCCCTGGCCGCCGGTAATGCCGTCATCCTCAAGCCCAGTCCGGAGGCCCCCGAGTGCTCGGTTCTGCTGGGGGCCCAGCTCTCCCGAGCCGGGCTCGGACCGGACTGCCTCCAGGTGCTGGCCCTGGAGGACGGGGAGGCCAGCCGCCGCCTGGTCTCCCACCCCGAGGTGGATGGCGTGATCCTCACCGGCTCGGCCGACACGGCCCGCCGTTTCCTGGAGTGGGACCCGGGCCGCCGGCTGCTGGCCGAGACCAGTGGCAAGAACGCCATGGTGGTCACGGCCACCGCCGACGTCGATCAGGCCGTGCGGGATCTGGTTCGCTCCGGCTTCGGCCATGCCGGCCAGAAGTGTTCGGCGGCCAGCCTGGCCATAGTCGAGGCGTCGGTCCACGATCACAGCCCCTTCCTGCGCCAGCTGGCCGACGCCACCCGCAGCCTGAGGGTCGGTCCGGCCGCGGATCCGGCCAGTGAGGTCGGCCCTCTGGTGGGGCCGTTCACCCCCGCCCTGGAGCGGGCCCTGACCCGGCTGGATCCGGGGGAGTCCTGGCTGGTGGAGCCCCAGCTGCTCGACGCCGGACGCCGGCTGTGGGCCCCCGGGGTCCGGATCGGGGTCCGGCCGGGATCGTGGGCGCATCTGACCGAGTGGTTCGGACCGGTGCTCGGGGTCATGCGGGCCCGGGATCTGGACGAGGCCATCGCCTGGCAGAACGGGGTCGCCTTCGGGCTGACGGCCGGTCTCCAGTCCCTCGATCCCACCGAGCACCAGCGGTGGATGGAAGCCGTCGAGGCGGGGAACCTCTACGTGAACCGGACCACCACCGGCGCCCTGGTCGGCCGCCAGCCCTTCGGGGGCTGGAAGGCGTCCAGCCTGGGCCCGACCGCCAAGGCCGGCGGGCCCAACTACCTGTTGGGGCTGCGCCGCTGGTGGGATGCCGCCCCGGTCGGTGTCGCTGACGCCGAGGCCTCCTACCGGCACTGGTGGGACTGCCACTTCGGTACGACTCAGGAGCTGGCCGGCCTGCGGGGCGAGGCCAATCTCCTGCGCTACCGGCCTTTCCAGCCCGGAATCTGGGTCCGGGCCGGCGCCGGCGTGGCCGAGGAGGAGGTGGCCAAGGCCCTGGCGGCGGCGGCCATGGCGGGCACCGAGCTGCGGCTGTCTCTGGCCCCGGGCGGGCCGGCGCCGACACCGGCATCGCGGCAATCCCGCTTCGGGCGGCGGAGCGGGCCGGTCGAGGTGGTGGAGGAGAGCGGGGCGGCGCTGGCCGAGCGGATCCGGCCCCTGGGAGCGGACCCCGCCACCCCCCGACCCCGGCTCCGGCTGCTGGGCCGCCCCGAACCCGAGGTGGTGGCAGCCGCGGCCGGGGCCGGTCTGACCACGCTGGACGAGCCCATGTGCTCGCATGGGCGCATCGAGTTGCCCCGCTGGCTCCGGGAGCAGTCCATCAGCCGGAGCCTGCACCGTTACGGCAACGTCGTCTACGAGCGCTGAGGAGGCCGGGTGGAGACAGAGATAGTGGAAGTGTCGGGCCACATCATCGACTCCCTGATCCTGGCCAAGGTCCTGGACCTGATCCTCGAGGCCGGGGCGGACTACCGGGTGGTGGATGTGGAGATAGGCCGGGCCAACCGGGACCCCAGCCGGGCCCGGGTGGAGATCTCCTCCCCGGACCGGGCCTCCCTGGATCGGCTGCTCGAGCAACTCCAGGTCCACGGCGCCAACCGGGTGGCCTTGCGGCCGGCCATGGTGGCCGCCTGCGACCAGGATGGTGTCCTCCCGGCCGGCTTCTACTCCAGCACCAACCTCGACACCCGGGTCCTGACCGATGACGGGTGGGTGCCGGTGGACAATCCGGAGATGGACTGCGCCATCGTCCTCTCCGACCATCGGGCCCGGACCGTGCCCATGCACCGGGTCCGGGTCGGTGACGCCGTGGTCATCGGCATGGAGGGCGTCGAGGTGGCGGCCCCATCCCGGCCCCGGGGCACCAATCCCTTCGAGTTCATGGCATCCGAGGTCAGTTCGGAAAAGCCCAAGGCCCTACTGGTGGCCGAGGTGGCCCGGCGCATCGGGGCGGCCCGGGCCCGGGGCGGGCGCATCCTGGCCGTGTGCGGTCCGGCCGTGGTCCACACCGGGGCGGCCCCGGACGTGGCCCGGCTGGTGAGGGAAGGGTGGGTCGACGTGCTCTTCGCCGGGAACGGATTTGCCACCCACGACATCGAGTCCAACGTGCTGGGCACGTCCCTGGGGGTGTCGGTCCAACAGGGCATTCCGACCGAGCACGGCCACGCCAACCACTTGCGGGTGATCAACGAGGTGCGTCGGCGGGGCTCGATAGCCGCCGCCGTGGAGGACGGTTTCATCCCCTCCGGGGTCATGTACGAGTGCATCCGGCGCCAGGTTCCCTTCGTGCTGGCCGGGTCGGTGCGCGATGACGGGCCGCTGCCCGACGTGGTCACCGACATGGTCGAGGCGGCCGACGCCATGCGGTCGCACCTGGGCGGGGTGAGTGTGGCCCTGATGCTGGCGTCCACCCTGCACGCCATCGCCACCGGGAACCTGCTGCCGGCCGGGGTGGAGACCTACTGCGTGGACATCAACCAGGCGGTGGTGACCAAGTTGGCCGATCGGGGCAGCCATCAGGCCCTCGGCATCGTCACCGATGTCGGACTGTTCCTGCGCGACCTGGTGGGCGAGTTGTGCGGCTGAGCTCCGTTGGCCGAAGCTACCGGGTCGAACCGTGAACGAGGCGCTGGGTTGGGGCCGGCGCTACCTCATGTGCCCGCCCAGCTACTTCGGAGTGCTCTACGAGATCAACCCGTGGATGCACCGGGAGGTCACCGTGGATCGCGACGCCGCTCAAGCCCAGTGGGAGGGCCTGCGGACGGCCCTGGTCGAGGCCGGGGCCGAAGTAGAGATCCTGGCCCCGGCCGCCGAGGTGCCCGACCTGGTCTTCACCGCCAACGCCGGAGTGGTCAACGCCAACCAGTTCGTGCCCAGCCGGTTCCGCCATCCCGAGCGTCAGGGGGAGACCGGCCACGACGCCGCCTGGTTCCGGTCCCGGGGCTTCCAGATCAGCGAACTGCCCGAGGACGTGTGTCAGGAAGGCGCCGGTGACGCCCTTCCCTTCGGCAACGTTCTCCTGGCCGGCTACCGCTTCCGTTCCGACGCCGCCAGCCACGCCTACCTGTCCGCCCTCACCGGGGCGGCGGTGCGTTCGGTCGAGCTGGCCGATGAGCGGCTGTACCACCTCGACCTCACCTTCTGCCCCCTGGACGAACGCCGGGCGATAGTCGCCCCGCTGGGCTGGGACCGTTACGGCCGGAGGGTGGTGGAGGCGCTGGTACCCGAACCCCTGGTGCTGGACGATGACGACGCTCTGGCCTTCTGCGCCAACTCGGTGGTGGTCGGCCGGCGGGTGGTGATGCCGACCTGTCCGGTCCGGGTCGGCCGGCAGCTGGAGGCGTGGGGCTTCGAGGTGGCCGTCTGCCCGGTGGGGGAGTTCCTGAAGGCGGGCGGGGGGTGCCGGTGCCTGACCCTCGCTCTGGACGTGACGCTGGCCGCCCCCGTCCCGTCGGCCGACCTGCACTGAGCCTCGGCGGCCGGACCGGGCGCAACCCGGCGGGACCCTCAGGTGGCGGACCTCAGGCGGCGGACCTCAAGGGGGTGTGGGCCGGCGGGACCCGGCCGGCCAGTGCTTCGACGGCGGCGGCCGCTTCCTGCAGATGCTGGTAGGGACCGGAACAACCGGTGTGGGCGCAACAGCGGCGGTGGATGGCCTCGGCCACCTTCCAGGTCGAACTGGACTGGATCGAAAGCTTCGTGCTCTGTCTCATGGGGTTCACCTCTCTGCTTCGACCGTCATCATCGGCCGCCAAGCTTGAGGAAGGGTGAAGAAATCCTTGGAATTCGGTGGGACTATTGGACGCCGACGGTACGGGGCCGGCCCGCCGGGGGCTGGGAGAGCGCCGATGATGCCGGTGCGGTCTGCCCCGTCCCGGGCGTGGGGGCCGGTCCGGGCCCGGGTGTCCGGGATGCCTCGGTGGCCAGGGACCGGGTCATCTCATGGGCGGCCAGGGGGCGGCCGAATAGGTAACCCTGACCCAGGGTGCAGGGCAGGCCGGCCAGGCAGCGGTGCTGTTCCTCGTTCTCGATTCCCTCGACCACCACCACCAGGCCCAGGCTTTCGCTCAGGGCGGTGATGGCCCGCACCGTCTCCAGGCTGTCGGGGCTCTCGGCGATGTGGTCCACGAACGGCTTGGGGATTTTCAGGATGTCGATGGGCAGACGGCGGATCTGGGCCAGGGATGAATAGCCCGTGCCGAAGTCGTCCATGGCCAGGCGGATGCCCAGCCGCTTGAGGCCCAACGACGTCAGCGGATCGTGGAAGGCCCTGTAGCTGGCCGTTCTCCAGGGTCAGGGTGATGTGGTTGGCCAGGGTCTGGAACAGCCGCAGCTGACCGGGCTTGAAGCCGCTGGAGATGTGGGGCGGGTTGGCGGCCACCAGAACTCCGTGGGAGCGCGTCTCCACTTGTCGCGTCAAGCGGCCGCCTTCCCCGGCATTTAGAGCAGTTCGACCCCCAACGGCTCCCACACGGCCTGACCGGCATCGTCCGAGGCGGCCAGGTCCACCCGGCCGAGCAGGGCCCAGTCGTGATCCCCGTCCGGGTCGTCCAGGACCTGGCGCACGGTCCAGGCCCCGGTCCCCTCGCTGACCTGGAACAGGTCGGGGGAGCGGGCATCCGCACCGTCGAGGATGCGGTCGTGGACGGCGAAGTAATCCTCGAATGCCTCCCGCCACCGCTCCCGGTCCCATCCGGTGCCGGCATCGAGAGAAGCCAGCCCGTCCCAGTCCCGGAGGGCGGCCAGGCCGACCCGGCGGAAGGCCTGGTTGCGGACCATGACCCGGAAGGCCCGGGTATTGGCGGTGAGGCGGGGCGGAACCGGGGGGAGGGCGGGTTTATCGGCGGGCAGCTCCTCGGGATGGCGGAGCGCCTCCCATTCGTCCAGGAGGGACGAGTCCGTCTGGCGCACCGTCTCGCCCAGCCAGGAGGTGATGTCCTCCAGCTCCTCGGTCTTGGCGTCCTCGGGCACCGACTGGACCAGGGCCTTGTAGGCGTCGGTCAGGTACCGCAGCACCAGACCCTCGGAGCGGTTGAGGCCGTAGAAGGCGACGTAATCGGTGAAACCCATGGCCCGCTCCAGCATGTCGAGAACCACCGACTTGGGGCGGATGTTGTGATCGGCGGCCCAGGGGTGGGCCAACCGGTAGGCATCGAAGGTCGCGTAGAGGAAATCGGCCAGGGGCTTGGGGTACTCGAGCTGGTCGAGGGCCTCCATGCGCTCCTCGTACTCGACGCCTTCGGCTTTGAGCCGGTTGATGGTCTCGGTCTTGATCTTGGACAGCTGGGCGGCCAGGACGGTGCCGGGATCCTCCAGGGTGGCCTCCACCAGGCTCAGCACATCGAAGGGGTAGGTGGTGCCGTCCCGGTCGAGGTGACCGAGGGCCTCCAGCACGAAGGGGGAGAGAGGCTGGTTGAGGGCGAAGTCGGCCTGGAGGTCCACCGTGACCCGGGTGGTGCGGCCCAGGTCGTCCGGTTCCGCCAGCCGTTCCACCACCCCGGCCCCGGCCAGGGAGCGGTAGATGGAGATGGCCCGGCGGATGTGGCGGCGCTGGGCCGGGCGGGCCTCATGGTTGTCGGTGAGCAGGCGGCGCAGAGCGGCACAGCCATCTCCGGGTCGGTCCAGGACGTTGAGAAGCATGGAGTGACTGACGGCAAAGCTGGAGCTCAGCCGTTCGGGCGGGGAGGCGATGAGGCGCTCGAAGGTCTCCTCCGACCAGCCCACGAAACCCTTGGGGGGCTGGGAGCGGACGACCTTACGGCGCTTCTTGGGATCCTCCCCGGCCTTGGCCAGGGCCAACTCGTTGTCGATCACGTACTCGGGGGCCTGGGCCACCACGTTGCCTTCGACGTCGTAACCGGCCCGACCGGCCCGCCCGGCTATCTGGTGGAACTCCCGGGCCGAGAGCAGCCGGGACGAGGTGCCGTCGTACTTGGACAGGGCAGTGAAGACCACCGTGCGGATGGGGACGTTGATCCCCACCCCCAGGGTGTCGGTGCCGCAGATCACCTTGAGCAGTCCGTCCTGGGTGAGCTTCTCCACCAGCCGGCGGTACTTGGGAAGCATGCCGGCGTGGTGGACGCCGACCCCGTGGCGCAGAAACCGGGACAGCACCCGGCCGAAGCCGGCCTCGAAGCGGAACTCACCGATGGCCTCGGCTATGCCCGCCTTTTCCTCCTTGGTGGCCACGTTGGTGGACATGAGGGCCTGGGCCAGTTCCACGGCCGAGGCCTGGGTGAAGGACACCACGTAGAGAGGAGCCCCACCTGCGGCCAAAATGTCGTCGATGGTCCGGTGCAGGGGCGTGTTGCGGTACGAGTAATGCAGCGGCACGGGCCGGGTGGCCGAGGTGATGGTCACCGTGGGCCGGCCCGTCCGCTGGGTCAGGTCGGTCTCGAAGCGGCGGACGTCGCCCAGGGTGGCCGACATGAGGACGTGCTGGGCGGCGGTCAGCTCCAGCAGCGGGACCTGCCAGGCCCAGCCCCGGTCGGGGTCGGCGTAGAAGTGGAACTCATCGGCCACCACCAGGCCGACGTCGGCCTCCCGGCCCTGGCGCAGGGCGATGTTGGCGAGTATCTCGGCGGTGGCGCAGACGATCGGCGCCCGGGCGTTGATGGAGCTGTCCCCCGTCATCATCCCGACCCGATCGGCGCCGAAGATGCGGCACAGGTCGAAGAACTTCTCCGACACGAGAGCCTTGATGGGGGCGGTGTAGAAGCTGCGCCGGCCGGTGGCCAGAGCGGCGAAGTGGGCCCCCACCGCCACCATGCTCTTGCCCGATCCGGTCGGGGTGGCCACGATCACGTTGGCTCCTCCGACCACCTCCAGGATGGCCTCCTCCTGGGCCGGGTAGAGGGTCAGACCGACATCGCCCACCCAGTCGAGGAACGCCTCCAGCACGGCGTCGGCGGCGGCGTCGCCGGCCCGGCCGGGCAGGCGCTCGGGCAGAGACCGGACGGGGGACGCGGTCACGGCCGGGTCAGGCCTGGTCAGTGCCGACCACTTCCGAGGGAGCCGGCGGCACGGGCAGGACCACCACCACCACCGTGGCCGCGGCGTGTTCGAGGATGTGTTCGACGGTGTGGCCCAGGAATGGCCGCTGGTCGACCAGACGGACGGTCGAGCCCATCACCACCAGGTCGGCCTGAGCCTCCTCGGCGGCGGCCAGGATCTCCTCTGCCGCCGAGGGACCCTTCCTGGTGACCGAACGCACCCGGGACAGCCCCAGGGCCTGTCCCTCGGCCTCGGCCCCCTCCAGGATGCCGCTGCCCGCCCCGGCCGCCGACCGGGCTGCCGGGGCCACCCGGGCCCGGGAGGAACGGGTGACGACGTGGGCCAGGGTGACGTCGGTGCCCAGCTGGCGGCTGATGTTGAAGGCCACCTCCAGTCCGGCCCGGGAGGAGGCCGATCCGGTCACCGGCGCCAGCAGGCGGGAGAAGGCCGGCGGCAGGCGGCCCTCGACCTGACGGGCCCGGCGGACCACCACCATCGGGATGTTGCTGCGGGCCAGCAGGTCATCGACCACGGGGGAGATGAGCCGGCCCGACACCGGGGACTCGGCCGCCCCCAGGCCGATGACCCCGTAGCCCAGCTTGGCCTCGGCCAGGATTTCCTCCAGGACCTCGTCGGAGGCCACATGGCGGATCTCCACCTCCCGGGGGGCCAGCACGGCGGCGGCGGCGCTGAGGTCGGGCGGGTTGCCCTCCTCGTCCTCCCCGATGGATATGAGGGTGACCTCGGAGGCCTCCGGCCAGGCCGCCGCCAGCACCTCGGCGGCCAGGATGGAATTGACGCTGCCCCGGCTGGGCAATAGGAGGCGCTGGCCCCGGACGACCACGTTGCGGGCCATCTCCCCTTCGAAATCGAGGCGTTCCTGTTCGTCTTTCGTCCCCTCCCAGTCGTGGGCGGCGGCCCGCAGAGCGGGGGCGGTGAGCACGGAGGTCACGATGGACATGAGGATGATCTCGGTGAAGCCCACGCTGCTCAGGGCGCCGATGGTAAGCCCGGTTGATCCGATGATGACCTGCAGCGCGCCCCGCCCGTTGAGCCCGGCGCTGAGGGCCAGCCACTCCCGGCCCGGGAGCTTGCCTATGGCCCCGCCTATGACGGTCCCGGCCACCTTGGCCAGCGTGGCCACCACCACCAGGGCACCGAAGGCCCACAGGGCGGAGGCATGGCCCAGGGTGGATACGTCGACCCGAAGGCCGGCGGTGGCGAAGTACAGCGGGGCGAACACGGCCGAACTCATGGCCGTGATGGCCCGCATGGTGCCCTCGGGGCGGTAGCGGGAGCGGCCCACCAGGATGCCGAGGAGAAAGGCTCCCAGGGCTCCTTCGATGCCCGCCGCCTGGAACAGGGCGGTGACGGTGAAGGCTCCGAGCAGGCAGAGGGAAAGCCCGGTGGCCAGGTTCTGGCCGGTCGCCCCTTCGCCCGGAGCCGCGCTTTCGGCGGAGAGAAGCTGGCGGAAACGCCCGTCCAGCAGCCGCTGTCCGATGATGATGATTCCCAGCCCCAGGGCGATGAGGGTCCCCGCCACCCGCAACAGGTGGAAGGTCGAAGAGGACCCGCTGGCCCCGACCAGGGCGGTGGCAGCCGCCACGACCAGGAATCCGAAGGTGTCGTTGGCCGCTCCGGCGGCCAGGATCAGCTGGCCCACATTGCGCCGGGCCAATCCGAGGTCGGTCACGATCTTGGCGATGACCGGCAGCGAGGACACCGACACCGCCCCGGCTATCAGCAGCAGGAAGGCGGTGTGGGTCCCCTTGGTCCCCATCAGCTCGTGAGGCAGGACGGCGGCCAGGGCGAGACCGGCCCCGAAAGGAACGGCCAGGCTGAAGGCGGACACGGAAGTGGCGGCCCGGCCCAGGCGGCGGATGAGAGGAAGGTCGGTCTCGGCGCCGATGACCACCAGGAGGACGACCAGGCTGACCTGGGAGATGGTGAGCAGGCCTCCGTTCTCCACCGGCTGGTGGGCGGGCAGGAACCAGTTGAACCCGCCGGTCCACACCTTTCCGAACACGGACGGGCCCAGGATCAGGCCGGCCAGCAGCTCCCCCACCACCGAGGGCTGGCCCACCCGGCGGGCCAGCCCACCCAGCAGCCGGGCGGCAGCCAGAAGGGCGGCCAGTTGGACGAAGAGGACGGCCAGGTCGTGATTGGTGAGCGGCGTCAGTCTCAAGTCGTCCGGCCTCTGCCCGGGGCGGTGCGATGGGGGGCCGGGCAACGTTAGGGGCCCAGGCGGCGGCCCCGACCCGTCGGTCGGCCCGGGCCGCCCCGGCAGTCCGATCTCCTACACTGGCGGTCCTGGAGAGGTGCGAGAGTGGCCGAATCGGACTCACTGCTAATGAGTTGACCTGGGAAACTGGGTCCGAGGGTTCAAATCCCTCCCTCTCCGCTGTTTGGGAGCTTTCGACGGGGTGGCGGGCATGAGGCTGCGCCAGCTGGTGCTGGCCGCTGCCGATCTCGATCCGGTGGTCGAGGAGTTGTGCGGGTTTCTGGGGGTCGAGGTCTGCTACCGGGATCCGGGTGTGGCCAACTTCGGCCTGCACAACGCCTTGATGGCGGTCGGGGACCAATTCCTGGAGGTGGTGTCACCGGTTCGGGACGGGACCACCGCCGGCCGCTTCCTGGAGCGCAAGGGCGGGGACGCCGGGTACATGGTCATCTTCCAGGTGCCCGACTTCGAAGCGGCCCGCCGCCGGGTGGACGCGGCCGGCATCAAGGTGGTGTGGGAGGGCTCGGTGCCGGGCATCCGGGGGATGCACCTGCACCCCGCCGACATCGGTGGGGCCATCGTGTCGTTGGACGAGGCCGACCCGGCGGACGGCTGGCCCTGGGCCGGTGCGTCGTGGCGAGAGAAGGTCCGCACCGAAGTTGTTTCGGGCTTCGCCGCCGCCCACCTCCAGGCCCGATCACCCGCCGCCATGGCGGCCCGGTGGGGCGGGGTCCTCGGTATCGACCCGGTGGCGGACGCCGCCGGAGCGCCCGCTATCGGGTTGGACGACGCCGTGGTGCGCTTCCACCTTCCCGAAGACGACCGGGGCGACGGCCTGGTCAGGATCGACCTCACCGCTTCCGACCGGTCCCGGGCCGGGGAAGCGGCCCTGATCGGCGGGGTGCTTTTCCGGCTGTTTTGAGCCGTGTTTGTTAACGGCCTGTATCTATGTCGGCCGGAGCAGGGAAGGGCCGCGGCGGAGGCGAATTATTCCTTTCAGCCCGCTGGGGAAGTGCCTTGCATTTAGAGGACGTTAACTGAAAGGCCGACATGAAACTGCCGTCCGTACGGGCCTGGGGCGTCACCGCCGCCGGAGTCGCCCTTTTGGCCGTGGTAGCGCCGGCGGTGTGGAGTCCGGCCCGGGCCGACACCACCGCGGTGTTGAGCATCGACGCTCCCGCCGTCACCGGCGCCACCGACCTCGGCCCCGCTCCCGGCTCGAGTCCGTTGGACGTCATGTTCCTGATGCAGGGTCAGGATCCGGCCGGCCTGAACCAGTTGCTGGCCGAGCAGGCCAAGGGCGAGGCGGCGCCGCTCAGCCCCGCTCAGTTCAACGCCGACTTCGGCGTGACCGACGCTCAAGGAACCGGCATCCGCCAGTGGCTCACCGGAGGCAGCGCCTCGGTACCGGGCGATCAGCCCATCGAGTCACGTACCGTCTTCGCGGTCGGCACCGTCAGCCAGTTCGCGGCGCTGCTGGGAACGGGCTTCGACTCATATCGGGCCGCCGACGGCAAGGTCTTCATCGCCAACACGGCCGCGCCCAAGGTGCCGGCCAGCCTCGGCATCACCGACATAGCCGGCCTCGATACCGAGTTCGCCTTCACCCCGCTCATCCAGGCGCCCGGCGCCCCGACGCCGCCGACCAACGTGCCGCTGGGTGTCACCAGCAGCCCTTCATCCTTGTGGAAGTTCTACAACCAGCCCGCTGCCAATGAAGGGCAGGGCCAGCAGGTGGCCACTCTGCTGTGGGGCTCGAAGGCCGAGCTGGTCCCGACCGTGGCCAATGACCTGTTGAAGTTCGAGGAGAGCTTCACGCCGTCCCTGCCCCACGTGGCCCAGAGCTTCGTCTGGCAGGACAACTACGTAGATCCGGGACCGGGTTCCGACACCGGCGGCTCCGGCCTGGCCGAGAGCGACCTGGATGCCCAGGCCTCGACCGGCATGGCCCCCGACGTGAGCGCTCTCACCATGTATTACGCCGACCAGGGCGACATCCCCGACCTGACCGATGCCCTCGACAAGTGGGTCAACGACGCCTCCGGCGCCCTGCAGATGAGCGCCTCCTTCGGCGGATGCGAGAGCCTCTTCGCCGATCCGGTCATGGACTCCGCCTTCCAGCAGGCCGACACCGAAGGCAGGACGGTGTTCGTCTCGGCCGGAGACACCGGCGCCGGCTGTGAGAGTGCCAGCAACGGGGTCAACTCTCCTTTGATCCAGGTCGAGTACCCGGCCAGCAGCCCCTATGTGGTGGCGGTGGGCGGCACCGTGATCACCGACACGACCCACACCAGCTCCTTCGCCGAGTACGCCTGGGAGTCCACCGGTGGGGGCAACAGCAACATCGAGCCGGCGGCCCCGTGGCAGGTCTCCTCGGTCGGTACCACCTACGGCCCGGCGGCCCTGGCGCCTTGTGTCAGCAACGCTGCCTTTGCGTACTGGGTCGGGAACACCAACGTCCCCCCGACTTCAACTGCCCCGCCTCCGAGCCCCGCTCCGGCCTCGACCAGTTGCCGTTCGGTCCCCGACGTGGCCGCCCAGTCCGGTGATCTCACCAGTGGCTACAACATCATCGACAACGGCGCCTCCACGGGAGTCCTCGGGACCAGCCTCTCAGCCCCCCTCTGGCAGGGTATGTGGGCCCGGATCCAGGCGGCCGCCCCGCAGGGCGACGCCATCGGCCGGGGCTTCGCGGCTCCGCTCATCTACGGCGTTGGTGCCAACGCGTCCCAATATCAGAACGACTTCTTCGACATCACCGAGGGCGACAACGGGCCCTACCCGGCCACCACCGGATTCGACCAGGTCAGCGGCTGGGGCTCCCCCAACGTCACCGACCTCATGGAGACCCTGGACGGGTCCACCACCGTCACCTGTACCACCAACTGCAACGTTCCCAGCAACACCGGAACCGGTGGAGGTTCCGGCGGCGGAACCGTCCAGTACTGCACGGCCGGTACCAACCAGATATCCGGCCAGCCCGGTCAGGCCACCTCCCTAGCCGGTCTGGCCGACACCAGCACGGTGGCGGGCCCGGCCCTGTCCCAGCAGGATCTCGACATCATCTCGGGCAACCTGTCCTGGAACGACACCGCCTCGGTCCTGACGGCCACCATCGTGGTGCAGAACCTCAACGCCACCCCGCCCACCGGCCTGCCGACCAATCAGTTCTTCCGTTACTACTTCACCGTCAACGGCAACGCTTACGACCTCCAGGCGGCCAACGACCCAACCGGCCAGCAGTACACCGTCGATGCCAACAGCATCGGCGGAGCCTCCCATCCGGAGACGGGTAGCTTCGACGCCGCCACCAGCACCGTCACCATCCAACTGCCGGCCATCGACCTCACCGCCGTGGGCGGCACCCCACTGGCCGACGGTCAGGTGCTGACCGGTATGTCGATCGACGCCCAGCGCTACGTGGGCACGAGCGCCACCGGGGGCGCGACCCTCACGGCCGATACCCGGTCGGCCTCGTGTGTCTACCAACTCCAGGCCCCGGTGGATCTCTCCAAGTACCACCAGGTCGGCCCGGATGAGTACTGCCCGGCCGGAGTGTCACTCGGCCAGGTCGGCGTGCCCGGTCAGGCCGGAGAGCCCGGAAAGGGCCCCGGGGCCGGTGTGGGGGGCGCCGGCGGCGCCGGCGGGGCCCCGGGCTGCGGCACCAACGGCGGCAACGGTGGCAACGGTGGCAATGGCTCAAGCGGAGCCAACGGGGCAGCCGGAGGCGCCGGTGGTGCCGGCGGTCCGGGCGGCTGCCAGCCCCTGACGGCAGCCCAGATCGAGCATGGCAGCACGCCGTGTGCCGCCAGTGGAGCGGACGGCGGCAACGGCGGCAACGGAGGCAAAGCCGGCGGGGGAAATGCCGGAGGCGCCGGCGGGGATGGCGGGGCGGGTGGCAATGTGGCCAACGCCAAGGGCGGCAACGGGGGTAACGGTGGCAACGGCACGGGACAGGGTCCTGGCATGCCCGGCACGGACGGGAGCCCGGGCACCAACAGCGGCCCGGGGGCCGACGGAACCAACGGGGCCAACGGCTGAGATAGACCGTCCGGCACCGGTCCGACTCCGGTCGGTACGGTGTCGGACGATGATCGACGGCCAGGTTGGGCCCGGATTGGCGCGGTCATGCCAGCGCCGTCGTCTTCGAGCGGGCCCATGGCCAAGACGAGGTCCCGGACCGCGGAGCGAGGTCATCGGCGGCTGATGCCGGGCCCCCGCCTGCGACGCCGGCTGATCGGTGGCGTACTGGTCCTCATCGGCGCGATGGTCCTGCTGGCCGTACTGGGGGTCCTGTACGTGCTGACTCTGCCGCCGGTCGGTGACGCCGAAGCCAGGGTGGCAGCCGTGCTGGCCGCCCACGGGGCCCCGGACCAGGGCCCGCCACCTCCGCTCCGCCTGGGTGAGGCGGTGGTGGCGGTAGAGGACGAGCACTTTTACTCCAACTTCCTGGTCAACATCTTCGACGGGGCGGGGCGGGCGGCACTGGCCACCCTCCACACCAGCGGGGACCCGGGGGGAAGCACCATCGCCCAGCAGCTGGCCAAGCAGCTCTATCCCGAGTCAGGGGGCCTGGAGGGGACGTTGCACGACATCGGTCTGGCCGTGAAGCTGTCCCTGCGCTATTCGAAGCACCAGATCCTGGTCATGTATCTGAACGCCGTCTATTACGGCAACGGCTACTGGGGAGAGCGGGCGGCGGCCGAGGGTTACTTCGGCGTGACCCCCGGCCACCTGAGCTGGGGCGAGGCGGCCATGCTGGCCGGCCTGCCCCAGGCACCCTCGGCCTACGACCCATTGCACCACCCCGCCGCGGCCAAGGCTCGCCAGGACCACGTTCTCGATCAACTGGTGACCAACCACTACATCACCGCCGCCACGGCCCGGGCCGCCAAAGCCCAGGTTCTGCCGTTCCGCGTCCACCACTAGAACCTGGAGCCGCCCCCCTACCGGACCGGCCCCGCCACCAGGGTGAGGCTGGCCGATTGATTCTGACCCGACGACGTCACCCAGCCCACCGTCACCGAGCTACCGGGGCCGTGGGTACCCATGAGGGCGGCCAGCGAGGCGGGGGAGGAGACGGAACGGCCGTCGATGGACACGATCACGTCGCCCGGGCTCAGTCCGGCTCCGGCCGCCGGGCCGGCCGGTTGTACGCCGACGACCACGGCCCCGGAGTTGACCGGGGGTGTGTAGGAGCCGAACCCGCCGGCACCGGACTCCACCGTGGCGACAGTGGACACCTCCACGCCCATGATCCCCGGTTGGCCGATCAGCACCGTGGAGGAGGCATGGCCGGACTCGATCTGGCGAGCGACGGCCATGGCCGTGTCGATGGGGATGGCGAAGGCGATGTTGGAAGCAGTCTGGGTGGCGCCGCCGGAGGCGCCCGCCGTGTTCATGCCGATCACCTGACCGGCCGCATCGACCAGAGGGCCGCCCGAGTTACCCGGGTTGATGGGCGCGTCGGTCTGGATCAGGCCGCTCAGCTGCTCCGAGCCCGAATAGGGGTCGGTGGCGGTGATGGAACGGCCCAGGGCCGAGACGATCCCGTTGGTAACGGTGGGCGGGCCGGACAGGTTGAGGGCATTTCCGATGGCGACCACCTGGTCGCCGACCCGGACGTTGGCGGATTGTCCGAGGGTGACGGTCTTGAGTCCCGTCGCCCCCTGCATCTGGACCAGGGCGACGTCGATCGCGGGGTCCACCCCCAACACCCTCAGCGGGTAACTGGGCCCGGTGCCGTCGATCTGAGCGCTGAGCTGGGTGGCCCCGGCCACCACATGGTTGTTGGTGAGGACCAGACCCGATGAGGTGAGAATCATGCCCGTGCCCGCGGCGTGCAGGTTGGCTGAGTTGGCGGTGATGTCCACCACCGCCGGGGTAACCCGCGCCGCCACTTCCCCCACGTTCAGCGGGGTGCTGCCGCTCACCGAGACCGAGGTGGCGGGCACGGCGGGCAGGGCGGTCGAGCCCGACCCGCCGGTCATGGCCAGGGTGGCCAGGGAGCCGGCCCCGCCGGCGGCCAGCACTCCCAGGAGGGCAAGGGCCCTTCGTCGCCGGGACCGCCCAGGGGAACGACCGGCGGGAGCGGCGGGGGCGGGAAAGCTCTGCCAGTCCAGCCGGCCGGTCGGAGACTCCCCGGCCGTTCCTGTCTCGATCCGGTCGGCTGACCAGCGGTCGTCGTTCATTGGTAGACCTCGGTTCTCGCTTCCAGAAGAAGCGCCTTTAGGCCCCAGACTTCCCGACTCGGCTGAGGATTGGTTGGGGGTTTCCCGTGAACCGGCGCATAGATGTCGACCGCAGCCCGTCCAGATCCCCGCGGACCCTCAACTGCTGTTCTGGGACGGAATGGAGTCCGTGCCGCCCAAGTCGGTGAAGCTGACCGAGGGGGGCAGAGAAGCCAGGTAGTGCGACCCTTCGGCGCCCACCACACCGCCGGCGGTGAGCAGCACTGGGGCCTGGATCTCAGCGGCATAGGGGCCGGCCGAGAGTGCATCGACCAGGTGGGTGGGGACCCCGTTGGCCACCAAGACTCTGTCCTTGGCCGGGTTCGGCCCGTCCTCAGCATCCAGGGCGCCCATGAAGGGCCGGTTAGCTTGGCGTGAGACTTTTCTCAGCTCTCAGTGCCGGCGTGGCGCCGCTGAAGCAGCGGTTATCTCTATAGCCAGTGCGCCCTCCGGGCACGCCGCCACCGCCCGGCGGGCTTTCCGGGCCAGGCGGATGTCGTCGAAGGGGGCCGGGTCCACCGCCGCGTAGCCCCAGTCGTCCAGGTCGATGCGTTCCCCGAAGAAAAGACAACAGATGCCGTGGCCCTCGCAGCGGACGGGATCCACCGTGACTCTCATGGAGGTCATCTCCAACCCCCGGTCGTTGGCGGAACCGGGAAGATCGGGCCACCCGTTGCCCCGCAGGAGCGGCCCTTCAGATGCCGGCGGACGTCGGGGGCGAAGACTCGCAGGGCGCTTTGGATCAGGCCGACCACGCCGTCGGGGTGACGACAGGCACCCCGTCCCTCGATCCCCAGGGCCCGGCGGTGAAGACGGCGCAGGTCGGCCCGGCTGGCCTGGCCGAGGGCCAGGGCCTCGAAGATGGCGGCCAGCTCGGCCAGTCCGAAGACGCACGGACCACACTGGCCCGCACTCTCCCCCGCCAGGTAGGTGACCAGACGGGCCGTCTCACCCAGGCCACAGGCACCGGGCGGAAGGATCCCGAGGAGGCCACAGCCGATGGAGGCGCCGGCATGGCCCAATGCCTCGTGACTGAAGGGGAGATCCCAGGTCGTGGCGCCATCCAGCCAGGCGCCGGCGTAGCCTCCGACGAGCAGGGCGGCTGGAGGTTGATCGAGTCCGGCGGCCCCAAGCAGGAGGCCCATGCTCACGGGAGCCATCACCTCCAGGACCCGACCGGGCCTTGCCGCCGCCCCGGCCAGGGTAACGAGGGTCGACCCCGGCCGTTCGGCGGTACCCGCCCGGCGGAACCACTGCGCACCGAAGCGGGCCAGCAGGCCGGCGTGGGCCGTGGTCTCGGCGTTGTAGATGAGAGTCGGGCGACCGTGCACGCCATAGAGGGCGGCGGGACGCCGGCGGGTGAAGCGGGGCTTGGCCTCGCCTCCTTCCAGGAGGGAGACCACGGCGCTGGCCTCCCCGGACACATAGCGGTCCGGCCCCAGGGTCACGGTCATCTCCGGATCGTCCAGGCCGGCACGAGCCCGTTCGGAGAGGGCGTGGCTCAATGCCCGCAGGCCGGGCCGGTTGCCGCGGTGCAGGACCACGCTGACCTCCTCAGCGCCGGCCGCCCGGGCAAGGATCCGGGCGCCGTCGAGGACCAGATGGGGCCGGAGACCAACCAGGGTTGCATCCTTGGCGCTGGCCGGCTCGCTCTCGGACGCATTGACCACCAGAAGTGGCCGGCCCCGGCCGGCGGCGGCTGCCATCTTGGCCGCCGCCGGAAAGCTCCCTCCGCCCCGCCCCCGCAGCCCACTGAGATCGAGAACGTCCAGCAGGGCCCTCCGGTCTGCCTCAAAATCTGGCCAGGCGCCCAGCCGAGCCTGGTGAGCGATCAGTGATTCGGCTCCGCTCCCCGGCTCCGGCCCGGCCAGCAGCCGCGTCCCAGGCTCGCCAACACCGCCGAATGCGATGTCGACACTGCCTTGGTCGACGGCCGACCCGGTGCTCGGAGCCAGGGTCATGACGGGACGGGCCGAGGGATCAGATGGCGACTGACGCCTAGGAGCAGGATCAGGCCGCCGGTGAGGATGTACATCCACCGCAGGGCGGGGGTGTCGGTGCCCGCCAGCACGGCGTGGAACCAGATGAGTCCGACGGTTATCGCGGCCAAGCGGTGGATGGGAAGCCAGATGCGCCGGGCCATCCCACCGGCCAGGGCGGCGCTGAGCCCGGCTACCAGGCCGGCGTACACACCCAGAGTGCCCGCTGCCACCGGCCACGCTCGGTAGCCGGCCCGGCCGGGCAAGATCGCCCCCCATACCCCCAGCCGCGCGTAGTGGTCCATGACCAAGGCGCTCACGTGTCCCAACGCCAAGACCAGGGTGGCCACGGCCAGGGCGGCATGCAGGCGCAGGACGCTGGCCGGATGTAACCGCCTGCGCCCCGACCGACGGACTGGGTGCCCGAACCACAGGCCCAGGCCGACCAGGGCCACCAGGCAGAGGTAGGCGGCTATGCCCAGCGACCGACCCAGGATCCACGGCAGCATCCGGTTATGTGGGTCAGCGGCGGACCAGCGGGTAAGCCCGTAGCCCAGGCCCACCGAGGCGACGGCCACCGCCGCCGGCCAGCCCAGCCCCCCGGGGGCCCGATCAGGGGTGGCACTCACACCGGACCCCAGACCAGGTATCTGGCCAGCGCCGGGCTGGTGGCGACGGCGCCGTCCATCCCTACCCATAGGGCGGCCAGAGCCTTTCGGTGGGCCAAGGCGGCTATCTGGCGGCTCCCCGCCAAGAAGAGCACCTTGCTCCAGACCTCGGCCTCGGCGGGATCGGAACCCACGACAGTGACCGACGCCAGGCGGCCGCCTCCCGGTCGCCCGCTTCGGGGATCGATCAGATGATGGACCTCCTCCTGGCCGGCCCGCCACCGTCGCAGCCGGATGGATGAGGTGGCACAGGCCCGGTCCCGCACGCCCAGCACGGCCAGCGGATCGGCCCCTCCGGCCGGATCCTCCACCGCCACCTGCCAGAGTCCTCCCCCCGGAGCGGACCCTGCGCAATAGCAGTCCCCCCCGGCTTCGATGAGATGGTCAGCCGTGGCCCGCCTCAGGGCCTGGCTGGCCCAGCGCACGGCCAGGCCCTTGCCTATGCCGCCCAGGTCCACAGGATGTGGACCTATCCGGACGGCGAAGGAGGAGCCGCGAAAGCCCGGCCGCCACGGTGGGAGGGCCGCTCGGCGGGGTGGTGCCGGCCGGGTGGTGAGCCCACCGGTGGAGAAGGGAAGGGAGCGGTCATACCCAATGCCGACCAGGTCGGCCAGCACCCGGGGGTCGAAGCGACCCCGGGTGCGGCTATAGGCGCGATGGGCTTCCACCACCGCCTCGAAGCAGGTGGGGCCCACCGGACAGAAACGATCTGCACCCTGGTTGGCCTGCATCAGGGGGCTGGCCGGGTCGAAGCGGGTGCAGGCCGACTCGACGGCGGCAAAGACATCCAGGGCCCCTCGGACCGCGGCTCCCAGGTCCTCGGCCCCCGGAGCGGCCACCGCCCTCACCATCACGTCGCTGGCCATGGCCCGGCTCCGCCCGATCGTCTCGTCTTCCATGGCTTCGAGGACCGGTCGGGAAAAGCCGACCTCAGGGGGCACCTGATGCTCCGGTGGTGGCGTGGCTGGCCGGCGGGGCGCTGAAGCTCTGGGCGGGCGGTAGGGCGGGCAAAGGCGGCAGTGAGACCGACCCGGTGGTCCCGGACGGGCGGGGAAGGGCGGCGATCTGGGCTTCCGAGGCTGACAGGGCGGCGCTCAGCGCCCGCAGGGCGGCGGCTTGGCCGGCCAGCCCGCTCGCCTGGGCCGGCGGGACCCGGGGGGTGACCGGGCGGCCCGAGACCACCGGGGTCGTGGCCCGGGGCCAGACCCAGGCGATGGAACCGAGCGCCCCCAGGGGCACCGCCGTGGTGACGATGGCGCTCGGCAGCCACCGGCGCAACCACCGCCGCCGGGCCAGCTGGCGCCGAGCCCGGGCCACCGCATCAACCATCCCCGCCGTCACCCCCATCGTCGGAGGACCCGGCCGCGCTGGCCCCAGTGGTGGCGTGCGCCGGTGGGGCGACGCTCTGGCGGGCCGACAGCTGAGCCGCTTCTTGCTCGAGGGCCGATCGCTCGGAGTCGAGCTGGCTGGCCTCCTGGGCCAGCTGGGTCTGGCGGGAGGCGAGCCCCGCGGCCTCCTGGGCCAGGGACGATTGATCCTGGGTTCCCTGGGCCACCAGGTCGGCCAGCTTCTGGCGTGCAGCCAGGATGGCGGCTTGGAGCGAAGCCTCCTCGGACCGCAGGCTGGCCAGCTCGCTGCCCACTCCGGTGGTCCCGGCGGCCGGGATCTTGGCTGCCACCGGCACCGCCACCGCCGGCGGCCCGGGGGCATCGATGAGAGCCATGGTGCCCCCGACGATGGTTCCGGCGGCCAGCGCTCCGATCATCAACTGTCGCTTCGGTGTCATGTTCGACGACCTCCCAGAGTTGTCTTCGGTCCGAACCGACTATGTCCGTAGCTAATGAGGCCAGCATTAGGTGTAAATGAGAGTCCTCTCACGTCCGGCCCAGAGCCGGCCGGCATCAGACAGGTCCGTCCCCTTCGAACCCAGGGGGCAACAGGCGGTAGCCGGCACCCCGCACGGTTTGAAGCAATGTCCGCAGGCCGGCGCGGTTGAGCTTGCGACGGAGGTAGCTGACATAAACGTCGACGACGTTGCTGCCCGGCTCGAAGCTGTAGTCCCAGACGTGATTGAGGATCTGAGTCCGGGACAGAACCTGGGTGGGGCTGCGCATGAAGAGCTCCAGCAGGGCCCATTCACGAGGGGCCAGGTCTATGCGGCGTCCGTCCCGCCACGCCACCTTGGCCAGGAGGTCGAGACGCAGATCCGCCACCGCCAACTGCGTGACGCTGACCTGTTCGGCGGTCCGTAGCGCCGCCCGGATGCGGGCCAGCAGCTCATCGAAGGCGAAGGGCTTGGTCACGTAGTCCGTGGCCCCGGTATCAAGTCCTCGAACCTTGTCGACCACCGCATCCCTGGCCGTCAGGACGATGATCGGCGCGGCCACGCCCGAGCCCCGCCAGCGGGTCAACAGCTCGTACCCGCTCAAGCCAGGAAGGTTCAGATCCAAGAGGACCAGGTCGAGATCCTCCCCCAGCCCGGCTACCACGCTCAGAGCCTGGTCCCCGTCGGGCGCCACGGTCACCGCGTACCCCTCCGCCCGCAGGCCCTTGGCCAGGAAAGCGGCGATACCCGCATCATCCTCCACCACCAGAACATTCATGGCCCCTCGCCTGCCATCTGGGCCTCCCGCTCTATCCGGGATGCCGGCAGCACCATGGCTACCCGGCATCCCACGCCCACCTCGCTGTCGATCACCACCCGGCCGCCGTGGCCCTCGGTGACCGCCTTGACGATGGTCAGACCTAGCCCCGACCCGCTGGCCTCGACGGCCCCCGGCCTGGCGAAGCGGACGAAGGCCATCGAGACTTGGTCTTCGGTCATGCCCCGTCCGCTGTCGCTCACCACCAGCTCTAGCTCGGCCCCCCGGTCGTAGGCGTCCAGGGAGATGTGGTCACCCGGACGGGTAGCTCCCACGGCGTTGTCGACCAGATTGAGCAGCGCGCCGCGCATCTTCTGGGCGTCGATCGTAACCACGACGTCGGGAGCGGGGCCCAAGGACCAATCCCGGTCGGCCAGCACCCGGGCCCCCTCGAACAGGTCGGCCAGGAACGACCGCAGGTCGACGGGCTCAGCGTCGATGAAGTCAGGTTCCAGAGCCCGCCCGAGCAGAAGCAAGCGGTCCACCAGAGAACGCATGTGGTCGAGCTCATGGACCACCACTCCTAGTGTTTCGTGGACCTCTTGGGGGTCAACGCAATCGCCACGATCGAGCACTTCGAGGTGCCCTCGAGCCACGGTCAAAGGGGTTCGGAGCTGGTGAGAGACGTCGGACAGCAACTGGCGTTGCGCTCCCATGGCGCTGGATATGCGTCCGATCATGGTGTCGAAAGTGGCGACCAGCTTGCCCACCTCGTCTCGCGAGCCCTGATCGCCCAGCCGGTGCTCCAGATCCCCCCTGGCAATCTCGTCAGCCGCCTCGGTGACGCGCCCGACCGTGCGCAACACCCGCCTCAGCAGGAAGTAGGTGCTGAGTAGGGTCACCATCAGGGCCACTGCGGCCTCGGAGCCGGCCAGGACCAGAACCTGGCGCTGCTGTTCGGCCAGGGGTGAAAGGTTGGCGGCAGCCAGGAACACCCCTTGGATGGTCGACCCCTGGCGCAGCGGGCTGGCCAGAATCAAGAAGGCGGGCATCGGCCCCTCGGCTTTAGTGGTGATGGTGGTGGTGGCCGACGGGGGGTGGACCAACCAGGCCTTGACCTGAGCAATGCGGACCAGCTGGGAGGAACCCGGGCTGCCCTCCGCGGGCTGGAGTTCGGTCCGGATGAGAAGCAGTCGGCCACTCGAGAGAACATGGCTGCGCAGGTAGGACGTGGTGAAGCTGGCGAGGGGGGCGGCGTGCCTGCTGTTGGCGGCATTACCGAACTCGAGCAGCTCGTCGCTCAGGTCCCGGGCCACGCTCTGGCGATAGTGCACACCGAAGTCGGCCACCACCCGGAACAACACCACCCCCAGAACGGTGGTCACTATCAGCCCATGGATCACCATCAGGCGTCCGGCTGTGCCCGGAAGCCGAAGGATCCCTGCCAACCGGGACCGACCGGAGCGCCGCCCGGCGCGCGCCGCCGCCCCCTTGGGGATGCGATCCAACTCAGCCGTCCCGGCTGGGCGCGTCGGCTGCGCCCGTGGTGGGGGATGAGTCAGACCCGGTGGATGGCACCGTCGAGGTCGGCGTGCTGGTGGAGGTGGGACTAGTGGCCGGTGACTCGCTCGAGCTCGGAGCGGCCCCGGGTTCGGTGGTGGCCGGCTCCGAAGGGGCCACTGGACGGGCAGGGGCCGGGCTGGTGCTGTCCTCGCTCGGCACCGCTCCGGTTCCGGCGGACACCTGGACAGGAGTGTTGGCCGCCGATCCCCCGCCGCTGTCGTCGAAGATCTCCACCGGACGAAGGGCCGGGACCTCGGTCACTCCCGGCGTGTCCGCCGCCGAGGGTGCGAAGCCCGGTCCCGTGGACGTCGGTGAGAGGAACACCGCGGCTGGGACCCGGGGCGCCATCGGACTGGCCGGGGCCAGGAGCATCCCCGCCATCACCAGACCCCCTAGCACCCCGGCCAAGGCGAGCACCCGGGCCGCCGCCGCCCAGCCGAACCGCCCGATGTATCCCATCCATGGCTCCCGGACCAACATCTTCCCCCTTCAGGTCGTCGGGGGTACCCGCCTGCCTGCCCACCGGTTGGCGAGTCGATCAAGTTCCCGGCGGATCATTTTCGGCCACATCCGTGACCCTCAGATGAGACTCCCATGAGAATCCTCTCATCCAGTCTGGTCATCACACAGGCGGAGCCCATCACCCCACTTTCCACTCCCGGTGCCCCGCACCCGGGGATCACCCCTCCGCCCCTACCTGGCCGCTCGGCCTTAGCCTGGGCGGATGCTCGGTTTCCTCGATCCCACCCATGTCGTCACCACGTGGGGCTACGCCGCCATCTTCGTGCTGTCGATCCTTCAGTCCTGCTGCGTGCCCACCTCCTCGGAGCTCACCCTCGGCTTCGGAGGGGTCCTGGCCGCCGAAGGCAAGCTCAACCTGGTCGGGGTGGTAGCGGTTGGTGTGGCCGGGGAGATCATCGGCGCCTACATCGGCTGGGCGATCGGTCGCAGCGGGGGCCGAGCCTTTGTCGACCGCTTCGGCAAGTACATCCTCATGAGCCACCGGGACCTGGACCGGGCCGAGGCCTGGTACGACCGCCACGAGCGCTGGGGCGTGTTCGGCAGCCGCCTGATGCCTGTGATCCGTAACTTCGTGGCTGTGCCGGCGGGCGTGGCCGAGGTGCCCCTCATGCGTTTCGGCCTCCTCACCGGCGCCGGCTCGCTGATCTGGGACGGTGGCATGGCCGCCATCGGTTACGGCGTAGGCCGTCACTGGCAGTCGATCATGCACGGTTTCCAGGACGCGGGCTACATCCTGGGCCTGGCTGCCGTCCTGGTCATCGCCTTCGCCATCTATCACCGGTACCGCTCCTATCAGCACGCCACCGCCGAGGAGCGCAGGGCTCTTCGAGGGTGACCCCCCCTTGAAAGGACCCGACCGACCGACGCCGCTTGGCTCTCGCTTGCGGTGGGTCGATCCGGATCCGGGGCCAACTCAGGTAAGACTCAGGTAGTTGGTTCAGTAATCGGGCTTTTGCGCCGATAAAGACGGGTCAGGCATCGCAGGCGGGGAGATCGGGTGAACACGACGAGCGGCGGCATCAGATGGTCCCCTGATCCCCAGGGAAGCCACATCTCCGGCGCCACCACCGGCCTCATCGTGCGCTTCGTCCGGGACCGCTGCGGCCCCCAGGGCGTCGAGCGGCTGCTGGAACTGGCCGGCGGCGGTCTGAGCGCGGGCGAGCTCTCGGACCCGGCCGGTTGGGTCTCCTACGACCGGGCCGTGGCCCTTTTCGAGGCGGCGGTGGAGGTTTCGGGGGACCCATCGGCGGGCTGGGCCATCGGTGAGGAGACGCTGCGCCAGCACTCGGGTACCCCGGTCGAGGCGCTGCTACGCAGCCTGGGATCGCCCGGAGAGGTCCTGCGCAACATCGCCGGGGCGACCTCGAAATTCGCGGCCATATCGACCATGGAAGCCGTGGAGGTCGGTGAGGATCGGGCCCGGGTCTCGGCCCGCTGCCTTCCCGGCTTCACTCGCCACCCCATCTTCTGCGATTACGTGGCGGGGCAACTGTCGCAGATCCCGCTGCTCTTCGGCCTCGAGCAGGGCATCGTGGTGGAGGAGGAATGCCAGACCCGGGGCGCTGACCGCTGCCTCTACTACGTCCGTTGGGGCGAGGCGGGTACTGAGGCTCGGACCCGCCTGCTCGAAGGCCAACTCAAGGACCTCTCCACTCAGATGGAGGCCCTGCAGTCGATCGCCACCTCCCTCGTATCGGCCGACGACATCGATTCGGTCCTGTCCTCGATCGCCACCCGTGCCGCCTACGCGGTGCGGGCCCAGGGCTACCTCCTGGCCGTGCGGGCTGTAGAGGGTGGTCCGGTGTTGGTGCATCACCATGGACTTGGCGCCGAGCAGGTCGAGGCCCTGGTGCCCCTGCTGCTGGGGACTGCCCCGAGCACGGCCACGTCGCAGCTGATGGTCGACGTGGTCTCCTCGCGACGGCACTACGGCCGCCTCCTGGCCGTCGGTCCGTCGGGCATCGGGTTTTTCGAGGCGGAGAAGAAGCTCTTCGCCGCCTACGCCGAGATGGCTGCCGCCGCCCTCGACGGCGCCACCGCCCTGGAGGACGCCCGGCAGCGGGCCGACACTACGGCGTTGTTGTTGAACATGGCTCGGGACCTGGCCAACACCGCTGAGGTCGACCAGCTGTGCCGCCAGGCGGCTGATCTGGTACCGGCCGTGGTGGGTTGTGACAAGGGCGCCGTGTTCCTCTACGACCACGATTCCGACCGCCTGACCACCCGGGCCCTGGCCGGCTTCGGCCCCGAGCCCCCGAAGGGGCTGGTCGAGTACGTCGTGAGTCGTAACGACACCCCCGAGCTGGCCACCATGGTCGCCGATCCCGGGCCCCGCCTCTACCGGCTCGGCCATGATGACCCGGTCGTGGAGCGGGCCTTCGACCTGTTCGGCGTGGCCGCCTACGCCCTGGTTCCGGTCATGGTTCGGGGGGAGTTTGCCGGGATCCTGGCGGCGGGGTGGAGGGAGGCGCCCCAGGATCACTTCGACCACCACATTGCCGAGCGCATGGCCGGCTTGGCCGACCAGGTGGCCAGTTCACTGGTTACGGCCACTCTCATCGAGCAGACCAGGCATCAGGCTCTTCATGACCGTCTCACCGGCCTGGCCAACCAGGCTCTTCTGGAGGAGCACGTCCGGCGGGATATCCAGCGTTGCCGGCGCAGCGGGACCAGCATGGCCCTGCTCTTCTGTGATCTTGACGGGTTCAAGGCCGTCAACGACGCCCTCGGCCATGCCGCCGGAGACCAGCTGTTGCGCCTGGTCTCCCAGCGCCTGGTCTCGGTCACCCGAGCCAACGACTGCGTCGCCCGTCTCGGCGGGGATGAGTTCGTTGTGGTGCTCGACGGCGCCGATGACGAGGCCGCGGCTGGCGCGGCGGCCTCCCTGATCGAAGCGCTACAAAGCCCCTTCGTATTGGACGGGGCCGATGTCTACGCCCGGGTCAGCGTCGGAGTGGCCGTCTACCCCCGTGACGGTGACGACCTCGACAGCCTCCTGGGGGCGGCGGACGAGGCCATGTACTCGGCCAAGCGGGAGGGTCGCAATGCCTTCCGCCATTTCTCCTCCTACCGCACCGAGCGAGGCCGCTCCGACCTGAGTCTCGAGTCAGACTTGGTCCGCGCCCTCGAGTCCGACAGCCTGGCCGTGCACTATCAGCCCGAGGTTGACCTCGAGTCGGGCCGGGTGAGTGCCTTGGAGGCGCTGGTGCGCTGGCCCCATCCGCGCATGGGCATGATCCTGCCCGGTGCCTTCCTGGGGATGGCGGCCGACCGCGGCCTCATCCGGGACGTAGACCGCTTCGTGGTCCATCGCGCCTGTGCTGACGCCGCGGCCAGAGCTTTGGCCGGCCGTCCGGTGCCGGTGGCGGTCAACCTCTCGGAATTCCACTTCTCCGACCCGGGGGCCCTGGTCGACCTCATCCTGTCGGCCCTCGGCAACGCCGGCCTGGCTCCGGAGCTGCTCGAACTCGAGATCATCGAGACGGTGAACCTCGTGTCCAGCGAGAGCGTCCTGGAGGTCCTCAAGGAGTTGCGGGACCGGGGCGTCCGGCTCTGCATCGACGATTTCGGTACGGGGTACTCCATACTGGACCGGCTTCGGCAGCTGCCGGTGGACAAGATCAAAGTGGCCCGCGAGTTCCTGGAGCCCTCTGGGGCCGCCCTGCTCGAGACCATCAGCAACCTGTGCCGAGCCGTGGGCGCCGAGGCGGTGGCCGAGGGGATCGAGACGCCCGAGCAGCTGGAGCTGGCCCGGGATACGGGCTTCTGCGTCGGGCAGGGCTACCTGCTCGGCCGCCCCGCTCCGGCCGAGTCCGCGGCAGTCTTTGATGTGAGGCCGGCCCGGCTCGGCGCCCCTATGTAAACCGTCCGTAAAGGGGAGAAATACGCCGAGCGCCAAGCTCCTGCTACGTCGAGCAATCTGCTGAAAGAGCGGTGTGTTAGCGTCTCAAACCGGCCTGAGGGCGGTAAACCCCCAGGTCACCTGCCTGATGACACTGCGCTCGTAGCTCAACGGATAGAGCATCTGACTACGGATCAGAAGGTTGGGGGTTCGAGTCCCTCCGAGCGCGCTTGGCTTGGCTTGGACCACTTGCGGCTCATTCGGTCCGGCTACCGGGGATGTAGCCCTAGCTATGACGTGACTTTGACCGACTACCAGGACGACCTGAAGAGAGATACTGGGTGTCACCCAGGGAGAGCAGAGTCCCCTTAATCGCTGGCCTTGACCGGCTGATACTGGCCCGACGGCCACCAGACCCCAGAACCTGGGTGTTCAGCCCACCTCGACCCGCTCGAGATCGGAGGCCACCACCACCTCACCGCTGAAGATCCCTGCTGCCAGAGCGGTCCACTCTTCCTCTGCCCCCTCGGCCACTGGTGGCACGCAATGGGTGAGCACCAGTCGTCCCACCCCGGCCCGCTGGGCCGTGTCGGCGGCCTGTTCGACACTGGAGTGGTAGTCGCACACATCGACCAGGCGGGGCAGGCCAATGGCCCGTAACATGTCCTTCCGGATCACGGTGCATACGAGGACGTCGGCCCCGCGGCACAGCTGATCCAGGCCTTCGCACGGAACGGTGTCACCGGACACCACTACGGAGTGGCCGCCGGCGTCGAAGCGGAAGCCGACCGTCGGAGCGACGGGGCGGTGGTCGGTCGGGGCCGCCGTCACCACCAGGCCGTCCTCATCCATCACCGTGCCGGCGGTCAGTTCGGTGACGGTGACCGAGGGCTCCCAGTTGAGGTCGGCGTGGTGGGCGAGCCGGTAGGAGATGTCCGGTGCCAGTGAGGCCAGGATCCCGTCTACCACCTGCTGGGTGCCCGGAGGGCCGAACACCTCAAGGGGGAGCGGGGCAAAGGAGGTCACCCACCGGGTCGTGATGACATCGGTCAGGTCGGTGAGGTGGTCACTGTGCAGGTGGGTGAGCAGTGTGGCCCGGAGCTGGTTGGGGCCCAAGCCGATGGCGGCCGTCCTCATCAATACACCCCGCCCGCAGTCGATCAGCAGGCTGCGGCCGGCCGCTCGCACCAAGGTGGCCGGGCCGGCCCGGTTCGGATCGGGGATGGGACTGCCGGTCCCCAGCAGCACGACTTCGATGGCGGGCATCACTCAGTCTGCTGGTTCGGCCAGGCTCTAGCCGACCGGGTTGGCCACCGGTGCAGTGGGGGTTGCGCCGGCCGGGCAGGCCCGCGGATCCCAGGGAGCCAGGTTGGAGTTGGGCGCTGTAGGGGGGGCGATGCTCGAAGAAGACGGCGGCGCCGAAGTGGTGGGTGGCGAGGAGGGGGGTGAGCCGGCGGTGCCGGCCGGAGCGGCCGGCTGATCCACGCTGAACTGGGTCCCGGTCACGACGGTCACCTGGGCCCCATCGGTCATCTGGCTCGGGTTGTAGCCGATGACGACCGATCCACTCATGGAGCCGGCCACGGCCTCGGCGGCGGCCTCGGCGGCGGGGGCGTGCGAGCCGTAGTACACCCTTGTCTCGGCCACGTCCCCCACCGCCGGAACGTCACCGGTGCCCACGGTGTGGAACCCGAGGGCAGCCAGCGCCGTGGCGGTGGAGCCGGCCTGATCGGCCACGCCGGTGCCGTTCATGACCGAGACATTGACGGCGGAGGGGGCGGGCAGGGCCTGGCCGGTGAGTGCATCGGTGGTGGGGGAGATCCCGAGGACCTGGTCGATGACGGCCCGGTCAGCGGGCAGGGTTGGGAACTCGACCTGGCCATAGGCGGAGCCGCGGTAGATGAGGCTGCCACCGGCTCCGTTCGGGTCGGTCACCACTGCCACCGGCAGGGTCAACTGGGGCACTGAGTTGATGTTGACGGCGTGAAAATCCACCAGCAGCCTGGCCATGTCCGTCACCGACCAGGACTGGTCGAAGGTGAAGTCCGACTTGAGCGATCCGACCAGATTGATGTCGGTGATCGGGTTTCCGAGCCCCTTCTTGGTAGCCGCCGAAGCCAGGACCCGGAGGAATTCGTGGTCCCTCCGGATGCGGGCCAGGTCGCTCTGGACCTCCTGGGGCCAGTAGGCGGCGTAGGGGCCCGACGTGCTGGACTTGTACTGCAGGTGACGGGCCCGGACGACCTGGAGGGCCTGGGTTCCGTTGAGGTGGACACAGGTGGCGGCCCGGACGTTGAGTCCGGACTCGGCGTCGAAGACGGACATGGGAAAGGACATGTTGATCCCGCCCAGGGCATCCACCACGTTGGCGAACTGGTCGAAGTTGAGCGATACGGCGTGTTGGATGGGAATGCCGAAGTCATCCTCGATGGCCGAGACCAACTGGGACAGACCTTGGTAGAGGCCGGCGTCGATCTTGTTGGCACCGTCGCTGCGGGCGTTGGGGATGAACAGGTCCCGCGGGATCGAAAGGAGGGCCAGCCGGTGGCGGGTTGGATCGACGTGCAGGATCATGATCACGTCGCTGTTGACGCCGTTGACCCCCTGGGAACACAGCCCGTAGGCGGGGTTCTGCACGGTCAAGGCGCAGCGGGATGTGGAACCGGCCATGAGGATGTTCTCGGTTCCGCCCTCCTGGCCGCTGGTGAGGGCTCCGGCCAGCCCGTGCACATCGGTGCGCTTGAACCCGTGGGTCAGGTGGTAGGCGTACCCGACCGCCACGGCCAGCAGCAGGGCGATGACCACCAGGATGGCCACAGTCGGCCGCAGCCGGCGTCGGTTCCCCCTGGGCAGACCGGCGGTTCCAGTCTGAGCGGTTGGTTGTGACAATTTTCTGGGGCCGTCCTCGGTCCGGGGAATCCAGGGCGTGATCCTATGGGCGGTCGCGCCCTACCCGGGACCGGCTCTCAGGCCATCCTCAGCTGGTCGGCCTCACCAGCCGAACGGCGAATTCCACGTAAGCCGACACCACCGCTTCGACATCGAAGCCCCGGGCCTGGTCCCACCACTCCGCCACCCGGATGCCCATGGCGCCGATGGCGGCGGTGGCCAACCACGGGTCGGGCACCTGACACACGCCCAGGCGGACCCCCCGGCTGATCACGTCGGTGAAGACCTGCTCGGACTGGCGCCGGACGGAGATGACCCGATCGGCGCTGGACGGGGTCAGGGCGGCCAGCTCCCGATTGGCCACCTGGCAGAGGAGGGGGTAGGTGGCGTGCATGCGTACGTGGGCCTCCACCACCCGGCCGAGCTGGTCGAGCGGGTCCGGTCCGGCCTCCAGACCGGCCTGGCGCAACCGGGCGTGGTGTTCCTCATGACCGATCAGCATCAGCTCGAAGAGGAGCTGTTCTTTCGACTCGAGGTGGGCGTAGACCGAGCTGGCCCGGATCCCGGCCGCTTGGGCGATCTCCCGTACGGACACGCCGTGGAAGCCTCGGGCCCCGAAACGGACCAGGGCCTCCTCCAGGATGCGCCGGTGGGTGCCATCGGCGGCCGCCCGCGGTGGCAACAGCTCTTCATCGGGGGCCTGGGCGTTGGATGGGGCCTGGGCCTCGGGCATTGCTCCCCCTCCGGGATAGACCGAACGACCGTTAGTCTGCGCGGCCGGACCCGGTGCGGTCAATTGGTCAGGATTTAGGCCTATTTGACACCATTGTGACGGCCGTGGTTCACTGCCCCAGCCAACGAACGATCGTTAGGAACGGGAGCGTGGGGGGAATCGTGGCCGATCCGGGTGGCGGCGTGGCGCCGGAGTTCGTGGATGTGGACGTGCCCGGGGGCTCGCTGCGCACGGCTCGGTGGGGTGCGGGCAGCCGGACCGTCATCGGCATCCACGGGGTGACGGCGTCGTCGGTGTCGCTGGCCCCGGTGGCCCGCCACCTGGACGCCGCCCACCAACTTCTGGCTCCGGACCTTCGGGGCCGTGGGGCCAGTGGACGACTGCCCGGCCCCTACGGCATGCAGGCCCACGCCCGCGACTGCGCCCGGGTCATCGACGCGCTCGGCTCCGGCCCGGCCGTGGTGGTGGGGGAGTCGATGGGCGGCTATGTGGCCGTGGTCCTGGCGGCCGAGTTCCCCGAGTTGGTCGACCGACTGGTTCTGGTCGATGGAGGTCTCCCCCCGCCCCTGCCCCCCGGCCTGGACCCGGGCGCCGTCCTGGAGGCCGTCCTCGGGCCGGCTCTGGCCCGGTTGGGGACCGTCTTCGGGTCGGAGGAGGACTACCTCGACTTCTGGCGGGCCCATCCGTCCTTCACCGACGGGCTCAGCGAGGACACAGAGGCCTACCTGCTTTACGACCTCGAGGCGGTGGAGGGCGGGTTCCGGTCCCGGGTATCCGAGGCGGCCGTCAGAGAGGACAGCGCCCAGACTCTCCAGGACCCGCAGGTCATCTCCGAGGCCCTCGAGTCGCTGCGGTGCCCCATCGTGCTGCTCCGAGCCGAGCGTGGCCTGTTGAACCAGCCCGAGCCCCTCTTGCCCGAGGCGGTCGTCGACCAGTGGCGTAGGACCCTGCCCCAGCTGGTGGACGAAGTCATCCCCGACACCAACCACTACAGCCTCATGTTCGGAGCCCGGGGCGCGGCCGAGATCGCCCGGCTCGCCTTCGGCACGCATGAGGTCAGTTCATCCCTAGCCGCACCCTCAGTTCAATCAGGAGGCCAGCATGTTTGAGTCGATCGTTCCCAGGGCCGGGCGCCGAGGCGTGATAGCGGTGGTGTGTCTCGGAATGCTGATGGCCGCCTGTGGCAGCTCATCGCCCACGGCGGGGTCCAAGACCCATCAGGAGACCGCTTCCGGGCCATCGGGAACGGTGAGCGGGCAGGCCACCACTACCACCGTGGCGGGCTCTCCCACGACCCAGGCGGCCGGTGCCGCCGGCAACTCCCTGGCCTCTGGTGGTTCAAGCGGAGGCTTGGGCGGCGGCCAGTCGGGATCGAACAGCGCTTCCTCCGGCGGCGGTCAGGTAGCCGGGGGGACGGGGGGCGGGACGGTGTCCGGCTTCCACTACACGCCGGCGCACCTCTGGAGTGGGGCGGCGGAGACCCAGGGGATCACCGCCTCCACCATCACCCTGTGCATGCACGCCGCCACCGTGCTCGGGGACGCCTTCAACGAGAGGCCCCAGGATCTCGGCGTCTACTGGACCTGGCTGAACGCCAACGGCGGCGTCATCGGCCGCAAGGTGAACATGACCATCGAGGACGACGAGTACACCGCCCAGGGCGCCCAGGTGGCCGCCCAGGAGTGCGAGTCCCTGAACCCGTTCCTCGTGCTGGGGGGAATCGGTTTCGACCAGGATCCCGTGGTCCGCCAGCTGGCCGAGCAGGACCACTTCATCTACATCTACACCATGGCCGATGCCGGGACCGGCCACTACACCTACAGCTTCACCTCCTCACCCACCATCCAGCAGGTCGGAAAGTGGGTGGCCCAGGCCGAACTCGACCGCCACTACCCCGGCCCCTATGGAGCGGTGTACGTGAACGACGCCGCCTGGGTCGGGGGCTACACCACCTACAAGGCCTGGATGGACGCCCACGGCGGAAGTTCGGTGGATCAGAACTCCTACACCACCAACTCCGGCGGGGACACCAGCGGCTTCCAGGCCTACATCACCGAGCTCAAGGTGGCCGGGGTCAAGACGGTCTATCTGTGGATGAATGCCCTGGCCATGGATGCCTTCGTGGAGCAGGCTGCCAACCAGGGCTACTACCCCGCCTACGTGACCCCCGACGGTTTCAACCTGGTGACCCAGACGGTGGGCAAGGACATCGATAACCAGAGCCCGGCGCCCAAGCCCACTCTGGCTGCCTGGATCACGCCGGCCTTCGATCCCAACAACCCGAACGTGGCCTGGTGGCCGGAAGAGCAGCAGATGATCAACGTCTACAAGCAGTACGACGCCGGTCACAGCCCCGATGACATCGATTGGATGACGTGGCTGGCCTTCGAGCAGATCACCGACCTGTTCAAGACCTGCGGCAACAACTGCACCCGGGACGACATCGTGGGCATCTTCCATTCCGGCTGGCAGGTCACCACCGGGCCGCTGTGCCCGGTCAACTTCTCCTCCAACCCGAACTTCGGGGGCAGCATGATCAATCTCTTCTCCGCCTACCGGGAGAACGGCTCCACGGTGTGGCGACAGCAGGCCACCTGCCAGAGTTCCTTCTGATGGGGCGGCGTTCCCACTCAGGCCCCGCCTGAAGTGGGCCACATCCTCCAGTTCACCGTCCTCGGCCTGGCCAACGGGACCATCTACGCCCTCATCGCCCTGGGGCTGTCCCTGGTGTACAAGGCGACCCGGGCCATCAACTTCGCCCAGGGCGAGGTGGGCACCCTGGCGGCCTTCATCGCCTGGGAGCTGATCGGCCGCCACCACCAGAACTGGGTGGTCGGGGCGTTGGCCGGCCTGGCGGCGGCGGCGGTCGTGGGCTACGTCATGCATCGATTTGTGGCCACCCCGATGCGGGAGGCGTCCCGGGTGTCACTCACCATCGCCACCCTCGGGGTGGCCTTCACCCTCTACGGCTTGGAGGCCAAGGTCTTCGGGTCCAGCCCGGAAGTGCTGCCCCCGCCCAGCCTCGGCTTCCAGGGCGTGAGCGTGGCCGGGTACCTACTGACCCCGGTCTACATATACGCCATTGCCGCCGCCGTCATCGCCTCGGCCACCCTCGGGGTGGTGCTGCGCCGCACCCGCTTCGGTCTGGGGGTGCTGGCCAGCGCCCAGGACTCCGACACGGCCCGCCTGCTCGGCGTCCCGGCCGCCAAGGTTTCCGCTTTCACCTGGGTCGGCGCCGCCGTGCTGGCTGGGGTGGCCGGCCTGCTGGCCGGGCCGACCCAGGGGGTCATCTATCCCTTCTTCATGTCCGGGACCTTGTTGTTCCGGGGTCTGGTGGCGGCCCTGGTCGGGGGCTTCGGTGACCTGCCCGGGGCGGTCTACGGCGGCTTGATCGTGGGCCTGGTGGAGGCCTACTCCATCGAGGCCTTCGTCCACTATCCGGGCCTGCCCGAGGTGATCCTCATGGCCCTGGTGCTGGGGGTGCTCCTGGTCCGGCCCCGCGGCATCCTGGCCCGGGGAGCGGCATGACCCCGCGGTTGTGGGGCGTCCCACTGGCCTGCGTGGCCCTGGCCGTCGTCCTGCCTCTGGCCGGGGCGGCCGGGGTCATCAACCAGCCCGACATCGACGTGTTCAGCTACGGGGTCCTGGCCGGGATGCTCGCCCTGTCGCTCAACATCATCACCGGCTACGCCGGACCGGTGTCGTTGGGCCAGGTGGCCTTCCTCGGGATGGGGGCGTTCACCACCGGCCTGGTGGCCACCAAGCTGCACCTACCGCTCACGCTGGCGTTCCTGGTGGCGGTGGTCGGCAGCACAGCGGTCGGTGCCCTGGCCGCCCTGGTGGTCGGACTGCCGGCCCTGCGCCTGCGGGGCATATATCTGGCCCTGAGCACGTTCGCCTTCGCCGACGCCGTCGATCACTACTTCTTCAACGTCCAGCAGCTCACGGGGCTCGGTTCGGGCATCACCGTGCCCCGCCCACACCTCCTCGGCGTCAGCCTGCACGAGGCCAGCCGGTACGTGGTGGTGCCGCTGATCGGACTGGCCCTGGTGTGGATGTTCGACGTGAGGCTTCGCCACGGCCGGCTGGGCCGGGCCCTGGTCGCCCTCCGGGAGAACGAGGACGTGGCGGCGTCCTTCGGTGTCCGGGTGGCCTGGTCGAAGCTGGCCGCCTTCATGGCCAGCGGGGCGGTGGCCGGATTCACCGGCGCCCTGTTCGCCTATCAGGTGACGGTGGTGAACCACAGCAGCTTCACCTTCGACCAGTCACTCTTCTACCTGATCATCGTGGTGGTGGGTGGTCTGGGCTCCCGGGGTGGGGTGCTGGTGGCCGGGATGCTCTTCACCGCCCTGCCCCGGTGGCTGTCATTCCTGCAGGAGTGGAACTTCATCGTTGCCTCGCTTCTGCTGGTCGTAACCCTGGCCCGCCACCCCGGCGGCCTGCCGTCGATGTGGGCTGAGGCCCGCGACCGGCGGGCCCTGCAGAAGGGTCAAGACGATCTCGACGCCGTCCTGCCATCCATGGGACGACGCCGGCCGCCGAAGGAGGATGAGCGAGACGGGTCGGCGGTGGGGGGATCGGCCCGGGGGGCCCGGCTGCAGGTCGAGGACGTCACCGTCCGCTTCGGCGGGGTGACGGCCGTCGACGCCGCCGGCCTGGAGGTCGCCCCCGGCGTCCGGGTGGGCCTGGTCGGGCCCAACGGCGCCGGCAAATCCACCCTCTTCAACGTCATCAGCGGTCTGGTTCGCCCCACCGCCGGCCGAGTTCTGCTCGACGGCGTCGATCTGACCAACCTGCCCCCGTACGAGCGGGCCGCCCGGGGCATGTCCCGGACCTTCCAGCAGATCGGCCTGGTGAAGGACGCCTCCCTGGTGGAGAACCTCCTGCTGGCCCAGCACTGCGGGCTGCCGGGCGGACCGGGGGCGTTGTTCGGATCCGGGCCGGCCCGCCGGCGGGAGAAGGAGGCGTTGGAACTGGCCCACGAACTGCTGACCGACATCGGACTGGCCTCCTACGCCGAGGTGAGGGTGGGCTCCCTGTCCGGCGGCCAGCAGCGACTGGTTGAACTGGCCTGCGCCATCGCTCCCAACCCGCGGCTGCTCCTGTTGGACGAGCCGTCGGCCGGCCTGTCCCCGGCTGCGGCCGAGCACCTGGCCGAACAGCTGGCGGCGGTGAGCGAGTCGTACTCGACCAGCATCCTGCTCATCGAGCACCACCTGCCGTTGGTCACCGCGGTCTGCGATGAGTGTTACGTGCTCGATTCGGGAGCGGTCCTCGCCCACGGACCGACGGCCGAGGTGCTGCGCCGGTCCGAGGTGGCGGCTGCCTACCTGGGAGAGACGCGCCCGTGAGCCTACTGAAGGCTGAAGGGGTGGTGGCCGGCTACGGCAGCCACACCGTGCTGCACGGGGTCGACCTGTCCATAGCCGAGGGAGAGGTGGTCGCCCTTCTCGGTCTCAACGGGGCCGGTAAGTCGGTGACCCTGCGCACCCTGACCGGCATCCTGCCGGTGAGGGCCGGGACCGTCCACTTCCGCGGCACCGACGTGACCCATTTGGGTGTCGAGGAGCGCACCCGGTTGGGAATGGTGGCCGTGCCCCAGGGCCGGGGCATCTTCAGCGACCTGAACATCGAGCAGAACCTCCGGGTGGGCGGCTATCTGCTCGGCAACTCCGAGTACAGGACGGCCCGGGCGGCGGTGGTGGAGCGTTTCGAGATGCTGGGGGCCAGGGGGGCGGAGCGGGCCGGGAATCTGTCCGGAGGCCAGCAGGCCATCCTGGCCGTGGCCCGGGCCCTGCTGGCCAGGCCGCGCCTGCTCATTCTGGATGAACCGACCGCCGGCCTGGCTCCCTCCGCCATCGCCACCCTGCTGGCGGTGCTCAAGGACCTGCAGGCCGAGGGTATGACCATGCTCCTGGTCGAGCAGAACGTGGGCTTCGCCATGGCCCTGGCCCAACGGCTGCTGCTCATGCAGAAGGGCGTGGTGGTGGAGGAGAGCGCTCCGGGCCGGGCCGCTGACCGCCGCTCATTGCTGGAGGCGCTCGGGGCCGGGGAGCTCACCAAAGATCGCCGCAGTACCCGCCCGGCCAAGAAGGCGACGGCGGCCAAGAAGGTGACGGCGGCCAAGAAGGCCCCGTCCAGGGGCACGCCCGAGTAGCCGCCTCAACACTCCTACACAGCAGGTCCGGGCCCTCCTCGCATCGAATGAGTCCCGGTGGGGAAAACCTCCCGGGTGGCCGGACGGATCGGCCGAGTGGCCGCCATCACCGGGGTAATGACCGTGGCGGCGCTGGCCGCGCCGGCGGCAGCTTCGCCGTCGCCGAGGTCGGTCCTGGTGGTGGGCGACAGTGTGGTCGCCCAGGCCGCCGCCGCCATCCGGTGGTGGACGCCTCCGGAGACCACGGCCTGGCCGGCGGGCGGTCCCGGCACCGCTCCGTGCGACTGGTGGGACGGCCAGGCCAATCCTCACAGCGGGATCGATGACAACTTCCGGGCCCTGGTGGACGAACTCCGCCCCGGGGCGGTGGTCCTGGCCTTCAGCGGTAACCCGGGCCTGTCCGGACCCCAGGCCGGCTGCGTGGACGCCGGCACCCATTACTCCCTGGCCGCCCTGCTGGCCACCTACCGGGTCGATCTCACCGCCATGGCCGCCTACGCCTCCGCCCACGGGGCCCGGGTCTACCTGGCCGCCGCTCCGCCCCGGAACCCGGCCACACCGCCCGGGACCTACGTGGCCAACGGGGGCGTGCCCGGCTACGGCTTCAACGGGGACCCGGCCTTCAATCGGCTGTACCAGCAGATGGCCGCTTCCCCCGAGGGGGTGCGGGACGGCTGGAGTTACGACCCGGCCGCCGCCGCGGCCGTGTCCAACCTTTCCCTCAGTTGGCAGCTGGACGAGACCTGCATGCCCTGGGACGTTCACAACTGCCGCCTGCCCTCGGCCACCGTCCAGGTCCGCATGGGCGGTCACGACGCCATCCACCTCGATCCATACGGCAACGGAGCCGCCCGTTACGGCCAGGCCATCATCCGCCGGCCCCTGGAGGATCAGCTGGGCTGAGCGGTGCTGTACTATCGGGGACGGTTCCAGCGTTCCGCCCGCGGTAGCGGTAGAGCGGATCACCAGAGGGCCGGCCCGAGGGGTGCGAGTTCGGGTAACGGTCCAGCCGAGCCGAAGAGATGACTCGCACAGGAACAGCGGCCCATATATGCACCTAGACACCGAGGTCCTCGAAACTGCCGCGCTGGCCGCGGCCGAGGGCGTCGCCACTCCGGACCAGCTCGAACGCCTGGAGGCCGATCCCCGCGCCTGGCAGTACGCCCTGGAGGTGCTGGTGCGGGACACCCGCAACCGCCGGGGGGCCGTCACCCGCCTGACCGGCCCGGAGCGGGCCCAGGCCCTGGCCGACTTCGATTCGACTCTGGATCTGCTGGAGCGGGCCCTTCGCCGCCTCCGCTTCGGGGACGACGCCGACCCGGAGGCCGGCCCAGATGCCGAATACGCCGACGCTCTCCTCCAGGCCTCCTGGTCCGGGGACTCGGTGGTGGTCTGGGCCGGCGGTCCCGGGGCCGAGCCCGAGGACAACGACGGGTTGGCTGATCTCCTGGAGGAGGCGGGCGGCCCCCCCCACGGCTGGGCGCCCCATCCCGACGTGACCATCCCCGGCGGCCAGACCGCCGCCGCTCTGGCCATTCCTCTGTCCGCCGCCCTGGGCTGGCTGGTGGCGGCCGGGGCAGCCGCCGGCGCCTCGGTGGCGCCCGCTCCGGCTGAGTCCAACGGTCACGCCGAGTCCGGCGCTCAGGCCGAGTCCGGCGCTCAGGCCAAGCGCGACGGTCACGCCGGGTCCAACGGTCACGCCGAGTCCAACGGTCACGCCGGGTCCAACGGTCAGGCCGAGCCCGACGAGGACGCCGGCAACGAGGACGCCGGCGCCGAGGAGGAGCAGCCGGCGCCGGCTTCCGAGTTGGTCGGCCCCAGCGTCACCTGGCTGGGCCGGGTGGCGGTGGAGGGCGTCCGCCTGGTGGCCGAAGGCCGGGTGGTGCCCACCCTGGACCGCAAGAAGCGCCCGGGCAGCGGGGGCCAGGAACTCTCCGTCCACTGGTCCCCGGCCCTGATCGATTCGGCCCGGGTCAGTCAGCTGGCGGCGGCCATGCCCGGCCCCGTCCGCATCCTGGGCCAGGCCGACGCCCGTTCCATCGTCCTGTCCGTGCTGGCGGCGGTGGTGGCCACCGTGGTCAGCGACGCCGCCTCTCGCATCGAACTGCCGGCTCCTCCTCCCGTGACCAACAGCACCTCCCAGGTGGCCGAGGCCGTCGTCACCCGACTGGACGGGTCGGCCTTCCGGGCCCCGGGCCACGCCGCCGCCGATGTCGGCGGGCGCCTGGAGCGCTGGGTGGGCCGGGTGGCCGACCCCAACCGGCCCCGCCTGATCGTCAACCTGGATCCGCCCGATAAGGGCAACGCCTGGTTCCTCTCCGTCCTGGCCATCGGGGCCGAGGGCCGCCTGGCCCCGGTGGAACAGGCCCTGGCCGGGACCAAGAGCGCCGCCGCCATGGGCGAGGAGCTTGACCGTCTCGAGCGCCTCTTCCCCGCTCTGCTCCGCCCGGGCGGGCTGCGCCGGGGCGAGGTCTATCTCGACCAGACCGAGGCCTGGGACCTCATGACCTCCACCGGCGCCTCCCTGGAGGCGGCCGGCTTCGAAGTGCGGGTCCCCGCCCTGTCCCGGCACAAGCCGGCCGGGCGCCTCCGGTTGTTCTCCATGCCCACCGGGCCGAGCATGGTGGGAGCCAGCCAGCTCTCCGACGTGCGCTGGTCGGTGGTTTTCGACGACGTGGAGCTGACCGCCGCCGAAGTGGCCCGTCTGGCCGCCGAGGCCAAGCCGCTGGTCCGCTCCCGGGGCCGCTGGGTCGAGCTCGACCATGCCGATCTGAAGGAGGCCGCCGCCGCCCTGGCCGAGCGGGCCCACACCACCCGGCTGTCCGGGGCCGAGATCCTCCGCCACGCCGTGGGGCTGGAGGCGTCCCCCCTGGCCGGGGGCCTGGAGGTCGAAGGCGGCGGGTGGGCGGCCGAGTTGTTGGAGGCGGCCCGCAGTGTGCCCACCGACCCGGTCACCGAGCCGGAGGGCTTCGTGGGAAGGATGCGGAGCTACCAGGCCGAGGCCCTGGCCTGGCTGGGCTTTCTGGACCGGGTCGGACTGGGCGGCTGTCTGGCCCTGGACATGGGCCTGGGCAAGACCCCGACCATCCTGGCCCACCTGGCCCGCTCCCAGGGCGGGGGTCCGGCTCTGGTGGTGGCCCCCCCGGCCGTGGTGGGGAACTGGGCGGCAGAGGCGGCCCGCTTCACCCCCGGCCTCAAGGTGGTCGTCCACCACGGCGCCACCCGGGCGTCCGAAGATGACCTGGCCGCCGAGGCAGCCGGCGCCGACGTTGTCATCACCACCTACGGCACGGCCGTGCGAGATGTCGACGCCCTGTCGGGAGTGGAGTGGGACCGCCTGGTGCTGGACGAGGCCCAGGCCATCAAGAACCCCTCCAGCGAGACGGCCTCCCAGCTGCGCCGGCTGAAAGCCCGGGTTCGCCTCGCCCTGACCGGCACGCCGGTGGAGAACGGCTTGGGCGACCTGTGGTCGATCCTGGACTTCACCAATCCGGGTCTGGTCGGGTCCCGCCCCGCCTTCATCGCCAAGCTGTCCGGGGAGGGCGAGGCCGCCCTCCGGGCCCTCAACGGCATCCTGGTCTTCCGCCGCACCAAGAGCGAACCGATCGTGGCCCGGGAGCTCCCGGATCGCATCGATGAGCTCGACCACTGCACCATGACGCCCGAGCAGATCGGCCTGTACCAGGCGGTGCTGGACAACCTGCTCAACGGCCCGGACAAGCCGGCCCAGGGCGCCATCCTGGCCGCCATCACCGCTCTAAAGCAGATCTGCAACCACCCGGCCGCCTACGAAGCCGATGACCGGCCGCTCACGGGCCGCTCGGGCAAGCTCTCCCGCCTGGAGGAAATCGTGGAAGCGGTCTTTGCGGCGGAGGAGAAGGTGCTGGTGTTCACCCACTTCGCCGAGTGGGGCAAGAAGATGGCCGACCATCTCACCGAGACCACCGGCGCCCCGGTCACCTGTTACCACGGCGGACTGGGGCGGATGGCCCGGGACCAGATCGTGGCCGACTTCCAGTCCCGGCCCGGGGCCGGGGCCCTGGTGCTCTCGCTCAAGGCGGGCGGGACCGGCCTCAACCTGACCGCCGCCTCCCACGTCGTGCTCTACGACCGCTGGTGGAACCCGGCCGTGGAGGACCAGGCCCGGGACCGGGCCTGGCGCATCGGCCAGACCCGCACGGTCGTCTCCCACCGCCTGGTCTGCCCCGGCACCGTGGACGAGCGGGTGGAGGAGATCGTGGCAGGCAAGCGCCACGTGGCCGACATGGTCCTGCCCAAGTCGAGCTCGTTGTCCGACCTCGACGCCGCCCAGTTGCGCACCGCTCTGGGCCTACGCCGCGACACCCTACTGACCGAGGCCGACCAGTGATGAGCGATCCGCACAACGTCCGCCCGCCGCAGCGCCGCCGGCGGGCCGGCCGCCGCCCCCGCCGGGTGGACATCTGGGCCCTGCCGCCGGCCCTGCCGGCGCCCGAGCCCATCACCGGGGCGGGCGATCCCACCTCCCTGCTGCGCTCGCTCGGCCCCCCTCCCTTGGGCGGACACTCCACCACCGCCGAGCACTACATGGCCGCCGTCATCGAGCGGGCCGCCGGCATCGCCATCGCCCTGGCCGCCGCCGCTGATCTGTGGCGGCCCCCGACCGCCGGCCTGGACGAGGACTGACCGGGCGCCGACCGCAGCGCCGCCGGGCGCCGACGCCCGGGGCGGCCGCGTCAGGGTCGGGCGGCCAGCTCCCGGGCCAGGGGGCCGGGCATCACCCACAGGCTGGCCGGGGACGGTTCGTTCAGGAGCAACCTGGCCCCGGCGAAGGCCGCCGTCTTCGAGAAGGACCGGCCCGCCACCACCAGCCCGGACTGGCAGGGCAGGGTCGTCTCCCGGTCCGAGTTGAAGACGTCGAAGGCCTCCTCGGGGGCGAAGAGCCGGGTGTTGTAGAAGGACCACTCGTCCCCGACGTCGGAGTCCCACGAGACGCAGCTGACATGGTCGGCGTGCTCTATGGCGACAATGGCCTCCGGCAGGGCCCTCTCGGCCAGCCTCCCGTTGGTCTGGCTGATCAGGTAGGAGTAGCCGTAGGCCGAGGCCGGGACCATGACGGCCAGGGCGATGGCGGCCCCGCCCCAGGCGGACAGGCGGAAGCCGGCCAGCACCGCCAGCGTGGCGACCAGGCCGGCTCCGGCCAGTGAGCCCAGGGCCACCCGGGCCGGGCTGCCCCGGACCACGTCGGCCACGGCCAGGATGTTGGCGGTGACGACCAGGCCGGAGAGGACCCGGCCCCACTCCAGGGCCACGCCGGCAGCGGTGACCGCCAGGGTCCCGGTGGCGACCAGGGCGGGGACCACCCCGCGCCACCACGGGCGGGCCCCGGCCAGGCGCATCCCGGCCAGCACCCCCAACAGCATCACCGGCGGGGTGAACACCTCCAGGTACCGGCCGTAGATGGCGATGTCCACCCGGTTGCCGGTGGCCAGATAGACGGCGGCCAGAGCCGCTTCGGCCAGCACCACCAAACCCAGGAACAGGGGCAGGGGACCGCCCGGGAGGCCCACCCAGCCGTCGGGCCGGCCCCGTCTGCGCATCAGCCCCAGGACGCCGAGCACCATCACGGCGCCGGCCCCGACCATGAGGTAGAGGGCCTGGCCGGCCAGCTCGGCTCCGAAATGGGCCAGGCCGCCGGCGCTGGCGACCTGAGCCAGGATGTGCCCGGCCGTCGAACCGGTAGCGGGCAATTCACGGCCCGGGACCGGCCGGGTCACCCAGTGCGTGAGGAGACCGCCGGCGGTCATGGTCACAGCCAGCCCCCCGGCGGTGACGGCCAGGGATGGGCCGTGCCGGCGCCAGGGCCGCAGACTGTCCAGGGCGACCAGGGCCAGGGCCCCGGCCACCACCACGCTGCGCTCGTGGACCCAAAAGAGCAGGCCGGTGGCTACCGCCGCGGCCAGCCAGCGCCGGGGTCGGGGGTTCTCCCACGCCCGGATCAGGAGCAGGCAGACGAGGAGGAAGCCGGGCAGGAGCAGGTTTTCCGATTCGGCCAGGTCGGAGTAGAGGAGCGTGGCCGGGTAGGCGGCCACCACCAGAGCGGCGGCCGCCCACCGGGCCGGTCCGGCCGAGGGGGCCACCCGCCGGGCCAGCCGGAGTAGGAGCACCGAGGACAGTCCGGCCAGCACGGCGTTGAGGTCGAGCGTCCAGCGGTAGACGGTGGCGGTGGAATCCGACAGCCACCAGAACGGCACGATCAGAAGGCTGTAGCCCGGGGAGAAGGGCTTACCGGTCGGGACGCCGCCCCGGGCCAGGAAATGGGCCCCCATGAGGTAGCCGTACTCATCGGCGTGGATGATCGGGGTCCGCATGTGGACGCTCAGGCCCAGATGAACGGCGGCGGTAAGAAGGAAGACCAGCCACGGGGTGATGGCGGCCCCGGGGGACAGCGCCGACCAGGCCCGGCCCGGCACGCCGGTGACCGGGGTGGACGCGGCCGTCAACGGATCAGATGAAGTGGGCGATGTCCCCGGCCAGGAGATAGGACACCAACCCCATCACCGCCAGGTAGATGGCCGTGATCGGCCAGCGGAGCCGGTGGCGGGCCTGGAAGAAGCGCCGGATTCCCAGCCCATCGAAGACCAGGGCCACCACGGCTATCGGGATCCCGATGATGGGCGCCACGCCGGTCAGAGCCCCCACCAGGGGGGTGATGACCGGAAAGGCCACATAGGTCAAGAGGCAGCGCAGGGCCGAAATGAGGATGGAGGTGCTGAAGAGGCGCTGGGCGTCGGAATCCGAGGCCCCCGACTCGGGCGGGATGAACAGGAGGCGCCGGGCCACCGCATCAGCCCGGGTGAGGGTCAGGTCCCGAGGCCGCCCCTGGCCGGTGCTGAGCGGGGATGCCTCGATGGTCGCCACCGCCACAGGTTAGCGGCGGAAGGGCGGGGTTCCACTGCCCCTGTCGGCCGGCACCCGGCCGGAGTCCGTCCAGCAAAAATCATGGTCTTTCATTATGTTTAATGCTAAACCGGCACGGTGAGGAAGGCCAGGGCCACCAGTTCCGTGCGGCGGCCGGTGAGGATGTGGCCCCGACTCCCCGAGGGCGGGGAGCTCAGGCTGCCGGCCGTCCCCAGCCGCGGGGCCGCCGCCGGTGGCTCGCCCATGATCGGGCTGCTGTTCCCGGCCATCGGCCTGCTCTCCATGGTGGGACTAGCCGTGATGGGCCGGTCCGTGGCCTATCTGGCCGTGGCGGGAGGCGTTGCGCTGCTCAGCGTCGGGGCCGGGCTGGGCTCTCAGCGAGCGGCGGCCCGGCGGGGGCGGGCTCGGCACGAGGCCGTCCGGCAGCGCTACCGGGAACACCTGGCCCGCCTGGAGGCGGAGGCCGCCTCCGCCGCCGCCCTGCAACGGGCCGGCTTGAACGGCATCTTCCCCCATCCCGAAGCCCTTTCCGACTTCCTCACGCCGGAGTCGGGGCTGTGGGAGCGCCGGCCCGGGGACTCCGACTTCGGGACGGTGCGCCTCGGGTTGGGGGTCGTCCCCGCACTCCGGCCGGTGCGGCCGGCTGTGGATCAATCCCCCGAGTCGGATCCCGACCCGGGTCTGTCGGAGCTGGCCGATTCTCTGGTGGCCCGTACCGCCGGCCTGCCGGCCGCCCCGGTGGTCATCCCTCTGACCGGCTTCCGCCGGGTCGCGGTGGTGGGGCCGGCCGAACAGACCCGGGCCCTGGTGCGGGGCTGGGTGGCGGCCCTGGCTGTTTTCCATGCGCCCGGAGATCTCCATGTCGACGCCGGCCCTTCCGGCGCCGACTGGGCCTGGGTGGCCCAACTGCCCCACGCCCGGCCCGTGGCGGAAGAAGCGGTCCGCGGTCACCGGGTCCAGGTGGACGACGGCGGGCCCCGCACCGGGAGCGCCGCCACCGTGATCAGCCTGATCGGCCCGGCCACCGGCATTCCGGAGGACTGCGAGGCCGTGGTCGAGGTGCACTCCGACGGCACCGCCACCTATCTCGAGTCCGGGCCGGGCGGGCGCCTCGAAACCGGGGTGCGGGCCGACGGCCTGAGCCTGACTTCGGCCCGGGCCCTGGCCCAGGGGTTGGCGCCGCGGCGGCTCCATCAAGCCGAGCGCGCTCCGGTAGCAGTGCGGCTGTCGAGCCTGCTGGGGGGAGCTCGGCCCCTGGACTGCGGAGACCTGGAGGCCGGAAGCCATCCTCGGCTGTTGCAGGCGGTCATCGGCACCGAAGCGAACGGCCACCGGCTGACGTTTTCGCTGGCGGAGGCGGCCGCCGGGGGGAGCGGTCCTCACGGCATCCTGGTGGGGGCCACCGGGTCGGGCAAGAGCGAACTGCTGAGGACGGTGACGCTGTCCTTGGCGAAGGTCCACAGTCCGGGGCTGCTCAACCTGGTGCTGATGGACTTCAAGGGCGGGGCCGCCTTCAGTGGGTTGGCGGAGCTGCCCCACGTGGCCGGGCTGGTCACCAACCTGGCCGAGGACGGGGGCCGGATCGAACGGGCCCGGGATGCTCTCCGGGCCGAGATCGAGAGACGCCAGGAGGTGCTGCGGGCCGCCGGGGCGGAGTCGATCCGGGACCTCCACGACCGGGCGGCCGGGTCGCTTCCGTACCTGGTGGTGGTGGTGGACGAGTTCGGTGAGTTGCTGGCGTCCTGTCCGGAGTTCATCGACACCTTCACCACCATCGCCAGCGTGGGCCGCTCCCTCGGAATCCACCTGCTGCTGGCGACGCAGCGACTGGATGAGGGGCGGATCCGCCGGCTGGAGCCGCACCTGCGCTACCGCATCGCCCTGCGGACCAACACCGCCCAGGAGTCCCGGTCCGTCCTGGACAGCCCAGCCGCCTTCGAGTTGCCATCCACGCCGGGTGGAGGCTGGTTTCGCGTGGACGACCGCTCGGTGCGGTTCCGGGCGGCGGTGGTGGGCCCGGAACTCCCCGCCCTGGTGCAGTCCGCCGCCGCGGGTGCGGACCGGGCCCGGCCGGTGTGGCTCGACCCGTTACCCGAGTCGCTGGTGCTCGAGGACCTCCTCGGGATAGGCCCGGGACGCCGGCCGGCGCCCGCCCCGAAGCTCGGAGAGATTCCGCTGGGCCTGGTGGATGTGCCCCGGCGGCAGTCCCAGGTTCCCCTCATCTATGACTGGCGCGGCGCCGGAGGCAACCTGGCCATCGCCGGGGCGCCGCGAAGCGGAAAGTCCCACTTGCTGCAGACCCTGGCGGTGGCCCTGACGGCGGGGCGGTCGGTGGACCAGGTCCACATCTACGGACTGGATCCGGGCGCCGGCGGGCTGACCGCCCTGGCCGAGTTGCCTCATGTCGGCGCGGTGGTCGGGAGCGGGGACCCGGCCGGCGCCTCCCGGCTCCTCCGCCATCTCGAGGGTGTGATCGAGGCCCGGGCCGGCCGTCATCCGAGCGCTTCCGATGGCGGAGAGCCCGAGGTGTTTCTTCTGGTTGACGACGTCGGGCAGCTGCGCCAGACGATGCCGGAGCTCGAGGTCCGCATGACCGCCATCGCCAATGGTGGCCTGCGCCACGGCGTCCATGTGGTCATCACCGCCAACCGGTGGATGGATGTGCGGCCCCAACTCCTGGATGCGTTCGGGACCCGTCTCGAGCTGCGCCTGGGGGATGCTTCCGACTCCATGGTGGGCCGCCGCCGGGCCCTGGAACTTCCCGCCGACGTACCCGGCCGGGGTCTGACCCGGGAGGGTCATGTCTTCCAAGCCGCCCGAACCGAGGGGTTGGCCGAATTCATCCGCCGGGCGAAGGCGGCCGCTGGGCAGGTGCGGGCGCCGGCCCTGAGCCATCTGCCCCCGGTGGTGCCGGCGCCGGCATCGCCGGCGCCCGGTTCCGCCTTCGGGCTGGGCCGCTCCGAGTTCCGCGCCGAGCCGGTGGAGCTGGACCTGACTGCGCCGGGAGCCCACCTCCTCGTCTACGGGGACTCCGGCTCCGGTCGCTCCGGAGTGCTGGCCCGGGTGGTTGGCCACCTGTCCCGGGTTGAGCGGCCGGGAGAGGACCAACGGCCACTGATCCACCTGGTCGACCCCACCCGGGGCCTGGCCGGACTGGCCCGCGCCGTCCGGCCGGAGTCCTACGCCGTCTCGGCCGCCGCCGCCGGCCGGCTGGCGGTGGAGCTGGCCGCCACGCTCATCCTCCGCCTCCCCGCTGATGAGTTGGACGAGCCGGGGTCGGTCCGGGCCGGCCCGGAGCACTTTCTGATCATCGATGACTACGAGCGGCTCCTTCAGAACGGCTCGGGCCCGTTCGGTCCCCTGGTGGACCTGATCGGATGGTCCGCCGACATCGGGTTCCATGTGGTTCTGGCCCGGCGGGTGGGCGGGGCGGCCCGTAGCGCCTTCGAGCCCTTCACCCAACGACTGCGCGAGGCCGAACCGATCGGACTGGTCCTGTCCGGGTCAGCGGATGAAGGTCCCCTGTTGTCCGGGATCACCGCCGGCCGGTGGTCACCGGGGCGCGGCACCCTGGTCAGGCCTGGAGCTGCGCCGGTGGTGCTGCAGTGCTACCTGCCCGCTGGCGCCACCGGGGCCGCCGGTGTCACTGGCGTGGCCGGGGCGGCTGGTCAGCCGGGGCAGCCCGAGGAGCGCCGGCTGCGTTTGGTCGGCGCCGAATGAAGCCGGTCGAGAGCTCCTCCCTAGCCACCCGGCGCCGCTTCGGTGTGGCCGCTCCGGGAGTCGCCTGGTCCCCCGGGTCAGGAGCCGGCCAGCACGGCCGCAATGGTGTTGATGGCGTCAACCAGCTGGTCGGTGCCCTCCCACGCCGGGTCGAGGCGGTCGATGCGTTCCTGGATGGTCCGCAGGGGCGGAAGGGCCGGGGCGCCTCGGGCCGTTTGAATCCTGAAGTTCGCTGGGTACGAAAGCGCTAACGCAGCACCGGCACAAAAGCCGGGCTGACAAATGGGAGGGCATTCGATGGGACTCATCCTGCTTCTGGCGCTACTGGTTCTTCTCTTCGGTGGGTTGGGCTTTGCCATCCACTTTCTCTGGATCGTGGCCGTGATCATGGCCCTGGTGTGGGTCATAGGTTTCTTCGCCCGCGGCACCGAAGCTCGCTGGTACCGCTGGTAGACGCGCTTTCCAACCGGGCCAGGGCGCCGTGCGCCCGTTGGCCCCAGGCGGGGCGGGCCGTACCATTGAAGCGTGCGGGCCCGCGCCCTTCCGCCAGGTTCAGAACCCCAGGGCGGCTCCGTTCCGGTGGACACCCGGCCGCCCCGCCGGCGCCTGGCCCGCACCCGGATCCTGGCCGGGAGGGCCTTCCCCGAGCTCAAGCCCCCGCTGACGCCCTTCGGGCGCCTGGCCGTGACCCATCTGCTGATGGTCACCGGGGACGCCTTCATGACCGTGGCCCTGGCCGGGTCGCTGTTCTTCAGCATCAGCCCCTCGGCGGCCAGGTCCAAGGTGGCGCTGTACCTGCTGTTGACGATGGCGCCCTTCGCCGTGGTTTCACCGGCCCTGGGGCCGCTCCTGGACCGCAGCCGGGAGGCCCGCCGGGTCATGGTCATGACCGCCGGGGGGGTGCGGGTCGTCCTGTGCTTCTTCATGGCCCGGGACCTGCACAGCCTGCTGTTCTTCCCCGAGGCCTTCCTGGTCCTGGTGGCCTCCAAGCTCTACCTGATCGGGAAGGCCGCCCTGGTGCCGGCCGTGGCCGACTCCGGTCCCGGTCTGGTCCGGGCCAACTCCCGTCTGGCTCTCATCTCGGCCCTGGCCGGCCTGGTCGGAGGGGCCCCGGCCGTGGCCATCCTGAAGATCCCCCACTTGGGGGCGCCGTGGGTGCTGCGGGCGGATGCGGTGGTGTTCCTCTTCGCCGCCCTGTCGGCGGCCCGCTTGCCCCGGGCCGCCCGCCGTCCGGAGCCAGGGGAGGCCCGCCCGGCCGCCGAGCTGGACACCGACCAGATCCCGGCCGTGGTGGGGGGCGGCCCGGCCCCGAGGCGGCCCGGGCGCCGGCGCCCGGCCCACAGCCCGGCCAGTGTGGTGGTCGCCTCCACCGGCATGGCCGTCCTGCGGGGGACGGTGGGGCTGGTCACCTTCCTGCTGGCCTTCGAGCTGCGCCGCCAGCACGCCGCCACCTGGTGGTACGGGGTGGTCCTGGTGGCCAGCGTGGCCGGGTCCCTGGTGGCCACCCTGATCACCCCGGGGCTGCGGCGGGTCCTCAGCGAGGAGCGCATCCTGGTCCTGGGCATGGCCGTGGTCATGGTGACATCCGGGGGGGCCTTCGCCCTCGACCGCCGCCTGGGGGACTGCCTGCTCACCGCCGGGGTGGGCCTGGGGGCGGCCTCGGCCAAACTGGCCTTCGACTCCCTGGTGCAGAGGGATGTGGCCGAGGCCGACCGGGGCCGGGCCTTTGCCGCCTTCGAGACCCGCTTCCAGATGGCCTGGGTGATCGGCGGCCTGGTGCCGGTGGCCGTCACCATCAGCGATCACGTCGGGGAGCTGCTCGTCCTGGTCCTGGTCACGGCGGCCGCCTTCGTCTACCTCACGGGGCGCCGTACGTTCGCGTCCGTCGTACGTCGATGACCAGGGTGCCGGCCGCCTTGTCATGCAGGCCCTGGCGCCGGGGGTCCCGGAACATCCAGCCGTAACAGGCCACCAGGAAGACCAGGCCGAGCACCGGGATCACCGCCGGCAGGCTGGCCGTGGCCACCCGGCGGGCGGCCCGGCCCCAGCCGGGCAGGCCGGAGTCCTCCTGGCGGACCACCTTGACCCCGGCGGCCAGGCAGCCCACCGTCTGGCCCAGCACGGCCAGCAGGACCAGCTCATAGGCCAGCTCCAGGCCGAAGACGATCAGAGCCGAGCGGTCATAGACGGGGGAGCCGACCGTGGGAGAGGCCCCGGCCCCGGCCCGGTACAACACGATGCCGCCCACCACAGCGAAAATGGCCTGGTCCACCAGGAATCCCCCCATCCTCCGGACGGGGCGGGCGAGGGTGGGCCCGGGTTGGGCCCACTGCGACGGCGGGGCATCCTGCACCGGCCCATCATCGACCAACTCCGGCCGGCGGCGGGCAATATGTGGCCGTGGACCTGCTGGACATCATCATCCTCGTGCTTTTCGTCCTGTCCCTGGTCCGGGGGATCAGGCTGGGTGCGGCCATGCAGGTGCTTTCCTTCGGGGGCTTCTGGGCCGGCCTGATAATCGGCGCCCTGATCGCCCCCAGCGTGGCCGGCTTCTTCTCCAACCCGTTCTCCCGGCTCTTGGCCGTCCTGGTGGTGGTCTTCGGCTGTGCCGGCCTGGTGGGCACGGTGGGACGCCAGCTCGGCTTGCGGGTCTACGGGTTCATCCGGCGCATCCACCTCGGCCCTGCCGACGCCGCCATCGGGGCGGTGGTGGCCGGGGCCGCCACCCTCCTGGTGGCCTGGGCGGTGGCGGGGATGGTCAGAGACGTCCCTTCGCCGACCTTGGCCCGCCAGATCAGCGACTCAACCGTGCTGCGGGGGCTCAACGACACCCTGCCTCCCAGTCCGCAGTTCTTCTCCCGGATCGAGCAGCTCCTCAACACCCACGGCTTTCCCCAGGTCTTCGCCGGCCTGGCTCCGACCTCGGCCGGCCCGGTCCAGGCCGCCGGCCCCGCCTCGGTGCAGGAGGCGGTCGCCAACGCCGGGCATTCCACGGTCAAGATCGTCTCCCAGGGCTGCGGGGAGATCCTGGAGGGCAGTGGCTTCCTGGTCGCCCCCGGGCTCTATGTCACCAACGCCCACGTGGTGGCCGGCACCTACTCGACCCAGCTCGAGTTCCAGAACGACGTACCGGTCAAGGCCCGGATCGTGTATTTCGACCCCAACTTCGACCTGGCCCTCCTGCGGGCGCCCGAACTGCCCGGGCTGGGCGCCCCCCTGAGTCTGGACAGCTCGGATGTGAACCGGGGCCAGGTGGCCGCCGTCCTCGGCTACCCGGGCGGGGGGAACTTCAACGCCCAACCCGCCGGTGTGCGCCAGCTGTTCCTGGCCCAGGGCCGCAACATCTACGGGACGGGCCTGACCAACCGCTACGTCTACGAGCTTCAGGCCGTCGTCCGGCCGGGCAACTCCGGCGGGCCGCTGGTCGAGCCCAACGGTCTGGTCATCGGGGTGGTGTTCTCCACCTCGGCCACCGACCCCAACGTCGGCTACGCCCTGGCCTCACCCTCGGTGCTGTCCCGGGTGCAGTCCAACTCCTCGGACACGGCCCCGGTCAGCACCGGCTCCTGCGCCCAGTAGCGCTCAGGCCCCGAGCAGGCGGCGGACCTGGCCCTCCTCCAGGGCCTTGGAGAAGAGGAAGCCCTGGCCCAGGCGGCAGCCGAGCTCCAGCAGCATCTCCCGCTGGCGTTCCGATTCGACCCCCTCGGCCACCAGCTCCAGGCCCAGGTCCTCGGCCAGGCCGGCCACGGCCGAGATGATGGCCCGGTCCTGTCGGTGGGAGACCATGCCCGAGACGAAGGACTTATCGATCTTGATGCCGTCCAAGGGGAAGCGGCGCAGGGCGCTAAGGGAGGCGTAACCGGTCCCGAAGTCGTCCAGGATGAGCCCCACGCCCAGTTGCTTGAGGGCCCGCAGGGCGCTGAGTCCGGCGGTCGGCTCCTCGATGACGGCGCTCTCGGTTATCTCCAGGCGGATGCGGCCGGGGACGAAATCGGCGACTCCCAGACAGGACTCCAGGGCCTCCATGAGGTCGGGGCGGACCAGCTGGTGGGCCGAGACGTTGATGGCGGTGGTGAGCTGGGTGGTGCCGTGCAGGGCGGCCAGGCGGTCCCACTCGGCCTGGCAGCTGCAGGCCCGCCGGGCCGCCCAGGCCCCGACCTGGCAGATGAGACCGGTTTCCTCGGCCAGGAGGATGAAGGCCTGGGGGTCCATCACGCCCCGGTGGGGGTGGTCCCAGCGGATGAGAGCCTCGACGCCCCGGGTCATTCCGGACTCGAGTTCCACGATGGGCTGGAAGGCCAGTCGCAGATTGTCCGTCTCGATGGCCACCCGCAGGGCGGCCTCGGTCTCCAGCCTCTCCAGGGCCCGCTCCCGCAGCCGGCGGGCGAAGACCTCGGTCCGGCTCCGGCCCCGGCGCTTGGCTTCGAACATGGCGGCGTCGGCGTCGGAAAGCAGGCCGTCGGGGTCGGCATCGGCGCCCCGGGGGAAGGCCACCCCGAGGCTGGCCGAGATGTAGACGGGCTGGCCCTCGATGGTGAAGGCCCGCTCCAGCGCCTCCCGGATGCGGTCGGCCACTCCGAGGGCCTCGATCTCCCGGATTCGGGCACAGACCACCACGAACTCGTCCCCGCCGAAACGGGCCACCAGGTCGGTGGGGCGGACCACGGCCTCGATCCGGCGGCTGGCCGCCACCAGCAGCTCATCCCCGGCCCGGTGGCCCAGGCTGTCGTTGATCTTCTTGAACCGGTCGAGGTCGAAGAAGATGACGGCCAGGGTCTCGTCCTCCTGGTAGTGCAACTCCAGGGCCCGCGACAGGCGGCGGTAGAGGAGCTCCCGGTTGGGCAGGCCGGTCAGGACGTCATGGGTGGCGGCGTAGGCCAGGGCCTCGACTTCGGGGTCGGGCCCGGGCAGCTCCCCGAGATCCCGGCGCCGCTCCCCGTCGGGGACCGGCCCGCCCGGGTCACCGGCGCCGGTTACGCCGGCGGGGTCTGTCAATGGGGCCGCACCTGGGCCTGGGCCCGGCGGACGATCTCCTCGGCCTCGGCTGCCCCCCGCCAGCCGATGACGTCGGTGCCCTTGCCGGGCTCGAGCTCCTTGTAGACGGCGAAGAAGTGGCTGATCTCGGCGGTCAGGTGCCCGGGCAGGTCGTCCAGGTCCTGGACCTTCTCCCAGCGGGGGTCGGTGGAAGGAACGGCCAGGATCTTGTCGTCGCCCCCGGCCTCATCGGTCATGCGGAAGACCCCGACGGGTCGGACGTGGATGTGGCAGCCCGGAAAGGTCGGATCGTCCAGCAGGACCAGGACGTCGAGGGGGTCCCCGTCATCGGCGTGGGTCCCGAACACGAATCCGTAGTCGGCGGGGTATTGAGTAGCGGTGAAGAGCATCCGGTCCAGCCAGATGGCCCCGGTGTCGTGATCGATCTCGTATTTGTTCCGCGAGCCCTTGGGGATCTCGATGACCGCTTCGATCTCCACCGCCGGATCGTATCGGGATGCCCGGATGGGCAAGGATGAGCGGGTGATGCCGGGATGAGCACACCCATCGAGGACTACGCCATCATCGGGGACACCCACACCGCCGCCCTGGTGGGCAAGGACGGGTCCATCGACTGGCTGTGCGTGCCGAGGTTCGATTCGAGCGCGTGCTTCGCCGCCATCCTGGGGGGGCCCGAGCACGGCCGCTGGCTGATCACCCCGGCCGAGCCGGTCACCCGGGTGACCCGGCGCTACCGGCCCGGGACCCTGGTGCTGGAGACGGAGATGGAGACGGCCAGCGGGACGGTCCGGCTCATCGACGCCATGCCGCCCCGGGAGGATTACCCGGTCCTGGTCCGCACCGTCCAGGGCCTCAAGGGCCGGGTGCCCATGCGCATGGAGCTCGTCATCCGCTTCGACTACGGAGCGACCCTGCCCTGGGTCACCCGGGCCGACGGGTCCCTGCGGGCGGTGGCCGGTCCCGACGCCCTGTCCCTGTGGTCCCACGTCCACACCCGTGGACACGACATGTCGACGGTGGCGGAGTGGACCATGGGCGAGGACCAGGAACAGCCCTTCGAGCTGGCCTGGTATCCCTCCCACGCCGAGCCGCCCCGGCCCCTGGCCGCCCGCTGGATCATCGAGGACACCGAGCGCTACTGGCAGGGGTGGAGCGCGGCCTGCACCTACGAGGGGCCCTACCGGGAGGAGGTCCTGCGTTCCCTCATCACCCTCAAGGCCCTGACCTACGCCCCCACCGGGGGCATCGTGGCCGCCCCCACCACCTCCCTGCCCGAGTCCCTGGGGGGCAGCCGGAACTGGGACTACCGCTACTGCTGGCTGCGCGACGCCACCCTGACCCTCATGTCCCTGCTGGGCGCCGGCTTCCACGAGGAAGCCCGCTGCTGGCGGGACTGGCTGCTGCGGGCGGTGGCCGGGGATGTGGCCAAGATCCAGATCATGTACGGCCCGGCCGGGGAGCGCCGGCTGGACGAGTGGGAGGCGGACTGGCT